>NZ_JAKWJK010000009.1:0-206158 GCF_031570575.1 Pseudomonas sp. JL3 | reverse complement strand
ATAATCAGTATTGCAAAAATGGGGGTGACCATAGATTTTTTGTGCCGCCTGTACTGACCTCTTCGCGGGCAAGCATGGCTGTCACAACATTTCGCTCATCGCCGATCCATTGTGGGAGCGGGCTTGTCCGCGAAGAGGTCTGAACAGGCGATGAAACACTTCAGAAATGAAAAAGCCCCCGGACAATCACTCGTCCGAGGGCTTTTTCATGTCGCGCGAAACCTGATTACTTCTTCAGGCCGTAATGCTCATCGAGCATGCCCGGCGCGTTCGGGGCTTTGGGGGCGTAGTCGCGAGGCGGTTCCTGATCGCGCGGTGGCGTCAGACGTTCCCGTGGAGCCTGCGCCGCGTCGGCGTGCAGGGCAGCCAGCAAACGTTGGCGAGTCTGCTCGTCCAGGGCCAGACGGTTGGCGCCCTCGGCGAGATGCTCCTGCACTTCCTGATAGCTCTGAGTCAGTTTCTTGACCAGTGTTGCAGTGCTGTTGAAGTGGGTGACCACTTCGTTCTGATAATTGTCAAAACGTTCCTGAATATCATCCAGCTGACGTTGCGTGCGGTTAGGCGCGGCATTCGGCACCAGGCGAGCGATCAGGAATCCAATGGCGACACCCACAACCAGGGCAAGAGTCGGCAACAACCAAACTAAGAGCGAGTGTTCCACGAGTCCTTCCTCTATAAACGGCTTTGCTTTACGTTAACGGCTCGAACCTGCGCTGTATACCGCGATTCACTCGCAATAGATTGGCACAGACAATTGGCTAGACGAGTCGACCTGATTCGAGGTCACGGAGTTCCTTCCTTGCTTATGCGCGAAACCCCTGTAGTGATTGATGGCCCGGTCGGTCAACTGGAAAGTTTGTACCTGGATAATGAGCAGCCGCGCGGCATTGCGCTGATCTGCCATCCGAACCCGGTGCAGGGCGGCACCATGCTCAACAAAGTGGTCTCGACCCTGCAGCGCACTGCCCGCGATGCCGGTTTGATTACCCTGCGTTTCAATTACCGTGGCGTCGGCGCCAGTGAAGGCACGCACGACATGGGTACTGGCGAAGTCGACGATGCCCAGGCGGCGGCCGAGTGGTTGCGGGCCAAGCATCCTGATGTGCCCCTGACCCTGTTCGGTTTCTCCTTCGGCGGATTTGTTGCAGCAAGTCTCGGCGGGCGCCTGGAAGCCAAGGGCGAACAACTCAAGCATTTGTTCATGGTCGCGCCCGCCGTCATGCGCCTGGGCGATCAGGATCAACTGCCGCAACAATGCACATTGACCCTGATCCAGCCGGAAACCGACGAAGTGATCGATCCGCAGCTGGTTTACGATTGGTCCGACGCACTCGATCGCCCCCATGAGCTGCTGAAAGTGGCAGAATGCGGACACTTTTTTCATGGCAAGCTGACCGATCTCAAGGATCTGATCCTGCCGCGTCTTTCGAATTGATTGCAGTCTGACAAGCGATTACCCATGACGACTCGTACCCGTATCCTCACCGGCATCACCACCACCGGCACGCCGCACCTGGGCAACTACGCCGGCGCCATTCGCCCGGCGATCCTGGCCAGCCGTGACAACAATGCCGATTCGTTCTACTTCCTGGCCGACTACCACGCCCTGATCAAATGCGATGACCCGCTGCGCATCCAGCGCTCGCGTCTGGAAATCGCCGCAACCTGGCTGGCCGGTGGCCTGGACGTGGACCGGGTGACGTTCTATCGCCAGTCCGACATCCCGGAAATCCCGGAGCTGACCTGGCTGCTGACCTGCGTGGCCGCCAAGGGCCTGCTCAACCGCGCCCATGCCTACAAGGCCTCGGTGGACAAAAACGTCGAGACCGGCGAAGACCCGGATGCCGGTATCACCATGGGCTTGTACAGCTACCCGGTGCTGATGGCGGCGGACATCCTGATGTTCAACGCTCACAAAGTGCCGGTCGGTCGTGACCAGATCCAGCACGTGGAAATGGCCCGTGACATCGGGCAGCGCTTCAACCACTTGTTCGGCCAGGGCAAAGAGTTCTTCACCATGCCCGAAGCACTGATCGAGGAAAGCGTCGCCACCTTGCCAGGGCTCGACGGTCGCAAGATGTCGAAGAGCTACGACAACACCATTCCGTTGTTCAGCAGCGCCAAAGAGATGAAAGACGCGATTTCGCGGATCGTTACCGACTCCCGTGCCCCGGGCGAAGCCAAAGATCCGGACAACTCGCACCTGTTCACCTTGTTCCAGGCTTTCGCTACGCCGGCACAATCCGACGAATTCCGCAGCGAATTGCTCCAGGGCCTGGGTTGGGGCGAGGCGAAGAATCGTCTGTTCCAACTGCTCGACAGCGAATTGGGCGAATCCCGCGAGCGTTATCACCAGCTGATCGAACGCCCGGCGGATCTGGAAGACATTCTGCAACTCGGCGCCAAGAAAGCTCGCGCTGTGGCGACGCCGTTCCTCCACGAACTGCGTGAAGCGGTCGGCCTGCGTTCTTTCGTCGCTCAGACCCAAGTCGCAGCGACCACCAAGAAGAAAGCAGCGAAAGCCGCGCGTTTCGTCAGCTTCCGTGAAGACGACGGCAGTTTCCGCTTCCGTCTGCTGGCGGCCGATGGCGAACAACTGTTGCTCTCGCGCAACTTCGCCGACGGTAAAACCGCAGGGCAAGTGACCAAGCAACTGCAATCCGGTCAAGCCTTGGACGTGCGCAGCGAAGACCTGAGCTTCAGCGTCTGGCTGGAAGGCGAGTGCGTTGCCGACAGCCCGGCCTTCGCCGACAGTACTGCTCGCGATGCTGCCATCGGTGCTTTGCGCGTTGCCCTGACACCGGTTCAGGAATAATCAACGGCTCGGTCCGACCAAGGGCCGATTGCCATTCCCACGGGCCGTCGCTACAGTGACGGCCCGTTTTTGTTGCCTTGCTAACGAATTATGACGCCCCTAGAACGATATCAAGCTGATCTGAAACGCCCGGAATTCTTCCATGACGCCGCCCAGGAAACTGCCGTGCGCCATTTGCAGCGCCTGTACGACGATCTGGTCGCAGCCTCGCAAAACAAACCGGGCCTGCTCGGCAAACTGTTTGGCAAGAAAGACCAGGCACCGGTCAAGGGCCTGTACTTCTGGGGCGGCGTTGGTCGCGGCAAGACTTACCTGGTCGACACCTTCTTCGAAGCGCTGCCGTTCAAGGAAAAGACCCGCACTCACTTTCACCGCTTCATGAAGCGCGTGCATGAAGAGATGAAGACTCTAGGCGGGGAGAAAAACCCGCTGACCATCATCGCCAAGCGTTTCTCCGACGAGTCGCGAGTGATTTGTTTCGATGAGTTCTTCGTTTCCGACATTACCGACGCGATGATTCTTGGCACGTTGATGGAAGAGTTGTTCAAGAACGGCGTGACCCTGGTCGCGACGTCGAACATCGTGCCGGACGGCCTGTACAAGGACGGCCTGCAGCGTGCGCGTTTCCTGCCGGCCATTGCGCTGATCAAGCAGAACACCGAGATCGTCAACGTCGACAGCGGCGTCGATTACCGTCTGCGCCACCTCGAGCAAGCGGAGCTGTTCCACTTTCCGCTGGATGACGCTGCCCAGGAAAGCTTGCGCAAGAGCTTCCGGGCCCTGACGCCGGAATGCACGGCAGCCATCGAGAACGACGTTCTGGTGATCGAGAATCGTGAAATCCGTGCTGTGCGCACCTGTGATGACGTGGCCTGGTTCGACTTCCGTGAACTCTGCGACGGCCCACGCAGCCAGAACGATTACATCGAACTGGGTAAAATTTTCCATGCCGTGTTGCTCAGCAATGTCGAGCAGATGAGCGTCACCACCGACGACATCGCCCGACGTTTTATCAACATGGTCGACGAGTTTTACGACCGTAACGTGAAGCTGATCATTTCTGCCGAAGTCGAGCTCAAAGACCTCTACACCGGTGGTCGCCTGAACTTCGAGTTCCAGCGTACGCTTAGCCGTTTGCTGGAAATGCAGTCGCACGAATTTCTGTCACGGGCGCATAAGCCGTAGGACATTTCGGAAAATAAAAAAGGGCCTGCATATGCAGGCCCTTTTTTGTGCTTCGAATGATCGTTCCCACGCTCCGCGTGGGAATGCATCCCGTGACGCTCCGCGTCACATTCAGAAGCGGACGCCGAGCGTCCATGGCGGCATTCCCACGCGGAGCGTGGGAACGATCAGTCGAAGCACAAAAAAGGGCCTGCATATGCAGGCCCTTGGTTGTGCTTCGAATGATCGTTCCCACGCACCGCGTGGGAATGCATCCCGTGACGCTCCGCGTCACATTCAGANTCTGTCACGGGCGCATAAGCCGTAGGACATTTCGGAAAATAAAAAAGGGCCTGCATATGCAGGCCCTTTTTTGTGCTTCGAATGATCGTTCCCACGCTCCGCGTGGGAATGCATCCCGTGACGCTCCGCGTCACATTCAGAAGCGGACGCAGAGCGTCCATGGCGGCATTCCCACGCGGAGCGTGGGAACGATCATTAAAGGCGGATTATGCCGCTTGCTGAAACTGCTGCCGATACTGGTTCGGCGACAACTCCGTGTGCTGGCGGAACAGCCGGGCGAAGAAGCTCGCATCGTCGTAACCGACTTCATAGCTGATGGTCTTGATGCTCTTGCGGCTGCCGGACAGCAAGCCCTTGGCGGTTTCGATGCGCAGTCGCTGCAGGTAATGCAGCGGTTTGTCGCCGGTGGCGGTCTGGAAGCGGCGCATGAAGTTGCGGATGCTCATGCCGTGTTCGCGGGCCACGTCTTCGAAGCGGAACTTGTCGGCGAAGTGTTCTTCGAGCCAATGCTGGATCTGCAGGATGATCACGTCCTGGTGCAGTTTCTGCCCGCCGAAACCGATCCGCCCCGGCGCATAGCTGCGCTGTACTTCGTAAAGAATGTCGCGGGCCACGGCCTGGGCCACGTTGGCGCCGCAAAAGCGCTCGATCAGGTAGATGTAGAGATCGCAGGCCGAGGTGGTGCCGCCGGCGCAATACAGATTGTCGGCATCGGTCAGGTGTTTGTCCTGATTGAGCTGAATCTGCGGGAAGCGCTCGGCAAACGCATTGAAGAAACGCCAGTAGGTCGTCGCTTCCTTGCCATCGAGCAACCCGGCTTCGGCCAGCCAGAACACGCCGGTGGCCTCGCCACACAACACGGCGCCGCGTGCATGCTGCTGACGCAGCCACGGCAGGACCTGTGGATAACGTTTGCAGAGGGTGTCGAAATCGTCCCAGAAGGCGGGAAGGATGATGACGTCGGCATTTTCCAGGCCGCCGTCCACCGGCATGATCACATCGCTGAAGCTGTTCACCGGTTTGCCGTCGGGGCTGACCAGCCGGGTTTCAAACGCCGGTGTCAGGCCGTGGCCCAGTTGTTTGCCATAGCGCAGGCTGGCCAGATGGAAGAAATCCTTGGCTTGCATGAGGGTGGAAGCGAAAACCCGGTCGATAGCCAGGATGCTGACGCGCCGCAAGGGCGTGGAGACGTGGTTAGACATAATTCAACTTTATTCTTATAGGGGAAAGTGGTCACCAGACGGCTGGATCGTCTTATTTTTTGTCGGATGTGTCCAGTGTCCTGTATCGGAAGCGAGGCTTAGTCTCTAAAGGTCAATTCCGGCTAACAATAACGACAGGTGCCGCATGATCCCCAGAACCTTGTTCAGCTCCGAGCACGAACTTTTTCGCGACAGCGTGCGAACGTTCCTAGAAAAAGAGGCCGTGCCGTTCCATGGGCAATGGGAAAAACAAGGCTATATCGACCGTAAACTCTGGAACAAGGCAGGGGAGGCGGGGATGCTCTGTTCGCATTTACCGGAAGAATACGGCGGGCTGGGGGCTGACTTTCTCTACAGCGCGGTGGTGATCGAAGAGGTCGGCCGCCTCGGTTTGACCGGGATCGGCTTTTCTCTTCATTCGGACATTGTGGCGCCTTACATCCTGCATTACGGCAGTGAGGCGCTGAAGCACAAATACCTGCCAAAACTGGTGTCTGGCGAGATGGTCACCGCGATTGCCATGACCGAGCCGGGTGCCGGTTCCGACCTGCAAGGGGTGAAAACCACCGCTGTGCTGGATGGCGACGAATACGTGATCAACGGTTCGAAGACCTTCATCACCAATGGCTTTCTGGCTGATTTGGTGATCGTCGTGGCCAAGACCGATCCGAAGGCGGGGGCGAAGGGCACCAGTCTGTTTCTGGTGGAGGCCAATACGCCGGGTTTCGCCAAGGGCAAGCGTCTGGAAAAGGTCGGCATGAAGGCTCAGGACACCTCGGAGCTATTCTTCCAGGACGTTCGGGTGCCGAAGGAAAACCTGCTGGGTCAGGCCGGGATGGGCTTCGCTTACCTGATGCAGGAACTGCCGCAGGAGCGTCTGACGGTCGCGGTGGGTGGCTTGGCGTCAGCCGAAGCGGCGTTGCAATGGACGCTGGATTACACCCGTGAGCGCAAGGCTTTCGGCAAGGCCATCGCCGACTTCCAGAACACCCGCTTCAAACTCGCTGAAATGGCGACCGAAATCCAGATCGGCCGGGTTTTCGTCGATCGCTGCCTGGAACTGCATCTGCAAGGCAAGCTCGACGTGCCGACAGCGGCGATGGCCAAGTACTGGGGCACCGACCTGCAATGCAAGGTGCTCGACGAGTGTGTGCAGTTGCATGGCGGTTACGGTTTCATGTGGGAATACCCGATCGCCCGGGCGTGGGCGGATGCGCGGGTGCAGCGGATTTATGCCGGGACCAATGAAATCATGAAGGAGATTATTGCTCGGTCGCTGTAATTTGCAGTGACTGGGCGGACGCCATCGCGGGCAAGCCACGCTCCCACAGGTTTGTGATTTCCTGTGGGAGCGTGGCTTGCCCGCGATTGGGTCTATGGATCAATCAAGGAGCAGGATTCGGCTGATCCTGGTGAATCGCCTCGATCCCCGCCAACACTTCGTCGGAAAGTTTCAGCTCGAAGCTGGCAATGTTGCTGTCCAGTTGCTCAAGCGTGGTGGCGCCAATGATGTTGCTGGTGACGAACGGTTGCTGTGTGACGAAGGCCAGTGCCATCTGCGCCGGATCCAGGCCGTGTTCACGAGCCAGTGCCACATAACGGCTGCACGCCGCTTCCGATTGCGGATTGAAATAGCGGCTGAAGCGGCTGTAGAGGCTCAGACGACCTTTGGGCGGACGTGCGCCACCTTCGTATTTGCCCGACAGGAAGCCGAACGCCAGCGGCGAGTAGGCGAGCAGACCGCACTGTTCGCGGATGGCGATTTCCGCCAGGCCGATTTCGAAGCTGCGATTGAGCAGGTTGTAGGGGTTCTGGATCGATACGGCGCGCGGCCAGCCACGGGCTTCGGCGAGGGCGAGGAAACGCATGGTGCCCCATGGGGTTTCGTTGGACAGGCCGATGTGGCGGATCTTGCCGGCCTTGACCTGTTCGTCCAGTGCTTCGAGGGTGTCTTCCAGCGGCGTGAGGTTGACTTCGCTCGTGTGCTTGTAGCCCAGTTGCCCGAAGAAATTGGTGCTGCGTTCCGGCCAGTGCAACTGATAGAGGTCGATGTAATCGGTCTGCAAGCGCTTGAGGCTCGCATCCACGGCCTGGACGATGTGCTCGCGGTTGTGCTTGAGGTTTTTGTCGCGGATGTAATCGATGGTGTTGCCGGGGCCGGCGATCTTGCTCGCCAGGATCCAGTCGGCGCGATCGCCGCGGCTTTTGAAGTAATTGCCGATGTAGCGCTCGGTGGTGGCGTAGGTTTCGGCCTTGGGCGGCACCGGGTACATCTCGGCGGTGTCGATGAAATTGATCCCGGCGCTCTTGGCCCGTTCGATCTGGGCGAAGGCTTCAGCCTCGCTGTTTTGCTCGCCCCAGGTCATGGTGCCGAGGCAGATTGCACTCACGTTCAGATCGGTACGGCCTAGCTGGCGATAGTCCATCGGGTGCTCCTTGGGCAAAACAATCATAAAAGCAGGTTGAATTATTTTTCGCAATCTGCATAATTGCGCACCTCTTTCTGCAGTGGAAGTGATGCGCCGCCGCCGAAGAATCTTGCCGTTGAACGGACGCGCCGACCCGAGCCCCCGAAAGCGTCTGTATCCGGCTGCCTTTGACTTGTCAAAGTACGCACTATTCAGTAAGATCCGCCGTCTAATTTACAGGGCGGCCCCTGAGGCTATAAAGAATGAAAACTTTTACTGCTAAACCGGAAACAGTACAGCGCGACTGGTTTGTCGTCGACGCTGCAGGTCAGACCCTGGGTCGTCTGGCCACCGAAATCGCGAGCCGTCTGCGTGGCAAGCATAAAGCTGAGTACACTCCTCACGTT
Organism: Pseudomonas sp. JL3; assembly: GCF_031570575.1. Taxonomy (NCBI): domain Bacteria; kingdom Pseudomonadati; phylum Pseudomonadota; class Gammaproteobacteria; order Pseudomonadales; family Pseudomonadaceae; genus Pseudomonas; species Pseudomonas sp. JL3. Next base: position 197,859 of record NZ_JAKWJK010000009.1, on the reverse strand, counting down.
GACACCGGCGATTACATCGTCGTTATCAATGCCGAGCAGATTCGTGTAACCGGTGCTAAAACCACCGACAAAATCTACTACTCCCACTCCGGTTTCCCGGGCGGCATCAAGTCGATCAACTTCGAAAAGCTGATCGCTAAAGCCCCTGAGCGCGTGATCGAGACCGCGGTCAAAGGCATGCTGCCTAAGAACCCGCTGGGTCGCGACATGTATCGTAAGCTGAAAGTCTATGCGGGCGCTGTACACCCTCATACTGCTCAGCAGCCCCAAGAACTGAAGTTTTAACGGAATAGTTCATTATGTCGGCGACTCAAAATTACGGCACTGGCCGTCGCAAGACCGCAACCGCACGCGTTTTCCTGCGTCCGGGTACTGGTAACATCTCCATCAACAACCGTTCGCTGGATAATTTCTTCGGCCGTGAAACTGCCCGCATGGTAGTTCGTCAGCCGCTGGAATTGACTGAGACTGTCGAGAAGTTCGACATCTACGTCACCGTGATCGGCGGTGGTGTAAGTGGTCAAGCTGGCGCAATCCGCCACGGTATCACTCGCGCACTGATGCAGTACGACGAAACCCTGCGTGGCGCTCTGCGCAAAGCTGGCTTCGTTACTCGCGATGCTCGTGAAGTTGAACGTAAGAAAGTTGGTCTGCGTAAAGCGCGTAAGCGTCCGCAGTACTCGAAGCGTTAATTCGCTTTCGCGTTCAAAAAGAACGCCCAGTTTCCTCGCGAAGCTGGGCGTTTTTTTATGGGCGCGATTTATCAATGAATTGCGCTGTGACAACTTGCCACATCCGCAGAAGCCCTATACTGCAAGGCTTGGCAGTGGAGCCCCTCGGTAATTACCTTGTCAGAATTGGGGCTTTTCATTACCATTCGGCAAAATTTTTATAAGTTCAGATTTTTACTTAGTAGACGCCTGATTTAACAGGCCACAAAGCTGATGGGAGAGGACTGAATGAGCAATGACGGCGTGAATGCAGGCCGGCGTCGCTTCTTGGTAGCAGCCACATCCGTGGTGGGTGCTGCAGGAGCGGTGGGGGCTGCGGTCCCGTTCGTGGGGTCATGGTTTCCCAGTGCCAAGGCGAAAGCTGCAGGTGCACCGGTGAAAGTGAATGTCAGCAAAATCGAGCCAGGTCAGCAGATGATTGCTGAGTGGCGCGGCCAGCCGGTGTTCATTGTCCGCCGTACCGAGGAAATCCTGGGGAATCTGAAAAAGATCGAGGGCCAGCTGTCTGACCCGACCTCCAAGAACTCGACGCAACCGACCTATGTCGACCCGGAGACGCGTTCGATCAAGCCAGAAGTTCTGTTGCTGATCGGTATCTGCACACACCTGGGTTGCTCACCAACTTTCCGTCCAGAAGTGGCACCTGCAGACCTGGGCAAGGATTGGGTGGGTGGTTATTTCTGCCCTTGCCACGGTTCTCACTACGATTTGGCTGGCCGCGTCTACAAGTCGCAACCCGCGCCTTTGAACCTGCCAGTTCCCCCGCATTCCTATGAGACCGATGACATCATTGTCATTGGCGTCGATACGGAGAAAGCGTGATGAGCAAGTTCATGGATTGGGTTGATGCGCGCTTCCCCGCGACCAAAATGTGGGAAGACCATCTCAGCAAGTACTACGCCCCGAAGAACTTCAACTTCTTCTATTTCTTTGGTTCCCTCGCACTGCTCGTTCTGGTCAACCAGATCGTTACCGGTGTCTGGCTGACGATGAGCTACACCCCGTCGGCGGAAGAAGCGTTTGCTTCCGTCGAATACATCATGCGCGACGTCGAGTACGGCTCTATCCTGCGCCTGCTGCACTCCACTGGCGCTTCGGCGTTCTTCATCGTGGTCTATCTGCACATGTTCCGTGGCCTGCTCTACGGTTCGTACCAGAAGCCGCGTGAGCTGGTGTGGGTGTTCGGCATGCTGATCTACCTGGCGCTGATGGCTGAAGCCTTCATGGGTTATCTGCTGCCGTGGGGCCAGATGTCCTACTGGGGTGCCCAGGTGATCATCTCGCTGTTCGGCGCGATCCCGGTCATCGGGAACGACCTGACCCAGTGGATTCGTGGTGACTACCTGATTTCCGGTATTACCCTGAACCGCTTCTTCGCTTTGCATGTGGTTGCCCTGCCGATCGTGATCCTCGGTCTGGTGGTGGTGCACATTCTGGCGCTGCACGAAGTCGGTTCGAACAATCCGGATGGCGTCGACATCAAGAAGCACAAAGACGAAAACGGTATACCGCTGGACGGCATTGCCTTCCACCCGTACTACACCGTGAAAGATATCGTCGGCGTGGTGGTGTTCCTGTTCATCTTCTGTTCGATCGTGTTCTTCTTCCCTGAAATGGGCGGCTACTTCCTCGAGAAGCCGAACTTCGAGCAGGCCAACCCGTTCAAGACCCCTGAGCATATCGCTCCGGTCTGGTACTTCACCCCGTACTACGCGATTCTGCGGGCGGTTCCAGACAAGCTCCTGGGCGTTATCGCCATGGGCGCGGCCATCGCTGTGCTGTTCGTCCTGCCATGGCTGGATCGCAGCCCGGTCAAGTCGATGCGCTACAAAGGCTGGCTGAGCAAGATCTGGCTCTGGGTGTTCTGCATCTCGTTCGTGATCCTGGGCGTGTTGGGTGTTCTGGCTCCAACTCCAGGCCGTACGTTGCTGTCGCAGGTATGTACCTTCCTGTACTTCGCCTACTTCATTCTGATGCCGTTCTACACCAGGCTCGAGAAGACCAAACCGGTTCCGGAAAGGGTGACTGGCTGATGAAAAAGCTATTTGCTGTAATGATTCTTGCGGCTATGCCCGTACTGTCTTTCGCATCGACATCGGGTGGCCCGGAGCTGGAGAAGGTCGATATCGACGTTTCTGACAAGGCTGCCATGCAGGACGGCGCACGTACGTTCGCCAACTATTGCATGGGCTGCCACAGCGCCAAGTTCCAGCGCTACGAGCGTGTTGCCGATGATCTGGGCATTCCTCACGAGCTGATGCTTGAGAAGCTGGTGTTCACCGGCGCCAAGATCGGTGACCACATGAACATCGGCATGCAGCCGGCTGACGCCAAGACCTGGTTCGGTGCGGCGCCGCCCGACCTGACACTGGTGGCTCGTGTTCGTGGCACAGACTGGCTCTACGGCTACCTGCGTTCGTTCTATGAAGACCCGTCGCGTCCTTGGGGTGTGAACAACAAGGTGTTCCCGAACGTCGGCATGCCTAACGTTCTGGTCGGCCTGCAGGGTCGTCAGGTGGTAGGCTGTAAACAAGTTCAAGTCGTCGAAGACGGCAAGAAGCAATACGATCCGCTGACCGGCACCGCTTTGACCCATGAAGCCTGCGATCAACTGACTGTATTGCCGAAAACCGGCACGCTGAACGAAGAGCAGTTCGACGAGAAGGTCAAGAATCTGGTGACCTTCCTGGCCTACTCGGCCAACCCGGTGAAGCTGCAGCATCAGCGCATCGGTACCTATGTGTTGCTGTACCTGGCGTTCTTCTTCGTATTCGCTTACTTGCTCAAGCGTGAATACTGGAAAGACGTCCATTGATAGAGCTGTAAGCCATTGCTGTTAATCGCGCGCGCCCAGGGGCGTCTCTGAAGGTGTAACGAGTCTGGTGATCCAGGCGTTACGGGAGGCGCCCTCTGGGCGCGCGTGTTTTTCCGTTTCCGATAATTTCAACAAGCGAGGAGGACCGCCATGGGCGTGACCAATCGGTTGGCCTGTTACTCCGACCCCGCCGACCACTATTCCCACCGAGTGCGCATCGTACTTGCAGAGAAGGGTGTCAGCGCCGAGATCATTTACGTGGAAGCTGGTCGCCAGCCGCCTAAACTGATTGAGGTGAACCCTTACGGAAGCCTGCCCACCCTGGTCGATCGTGACCTGGCGTTGTGGGAGTCGACCGTGGTGATGGAATATCTGGATGAGCGTTACCCGCACCCGCCATTGCTGCCGGTTTATCCTGTGGCGCGTGCCAATAGCCGTCTGCTGATTCATCGCATTCAGCGTGACTGGTGTGGCCTGGTGGATCTGATTCTGGATTCGCGGACCAAGGAAGCAGCCCGTGTCGTGGCTCGTAAAGAGCTGCGCGAAAGCCTGACAGGCGTGTCGCCGTTGTTTGCCGACAAGCCGTTTTTCCTCAGTGAGGAACAAAGTCTGGTGGATTGCTGCCTATTGCCAATACTCTGGCGATTGCCGATTCTGGGTATTGAACTGCCGCGGCCTGCCAAGCCGCTGCTTGATTATATGGAGCGCTCGTTTGCGCGTGAGGCTTTCCAGGCGAGTCTGTCTGGTGTCGAACGCGATATGCGCTAAGGCTTAAGGAGCCGCTATGAACTCCAGTCGACCTTATCTGGTCCGCGCGCTCTACGAGTGGATTGTGGACAACGATTGCACCCCGCACATGCTGGTTAATTCCGAGTATCCATCGGTGCAGGTGCCTCAGGGTTTTGCCAGTGACGGACAGATTGTCCTGAACGTTTCCCCGGCAGCCGTGCGTCATCTGCACATGGACAACGAGGCAGTCAGTTTCGAGGGGCGCTTCGGTGGCGTGCCGCACACCCTGTACGTGCCTATCGCATCGATCCTGGGCATTTACGCCCGGGAGAACGGTCAGGGCATGGTGTTCGATATGGAATCGCCTCTGGAAGACGAGGAAGAGATCGAACCGGATGATGATGTTCCGCCACCCGACAGTGAGCCGCCGCGTCCCAGCGGTCGACCGAGTTTGAAGGTGGTGAAGTAATGAAAAAGGCGATCCGGATGGATCGCCTTTTTTATGTGGCACTGGAGGGCGGCACATCCAATATCCTTGTGACTGACCCACCGCAATCGCGGGCAAGCCCGCTTCCACAGGGATTATCGTCGCTCACAGATCCAGTCACGACACAAAGCATCTGTAAGCGCGAGGCTTGCCCGCGAAGGTGGCAGGTCAGTCAGCACAAAACCCACTGACCAACTGCAGCTTGCGGCCCCTGAGACAGGTATACTGCCGCCTTTCGCGGCTCGCCTACCGGGCCCGACTCTTTGAGCATCACCCGGAGCTTTCATGACTTCCCCGACACAACCGCCGGTTGCCGACGCCTTGAGCGACGACCAGGCAGACCTGCCAGACAGCGTCGACTCCAGCGCAGACAGCGAAACCAAAGCAGCGATTCCAGCGTTCAAGTTTCCGTTCAAACCAGGTGAATTGGCTGCGGCGAAGAATGCCAGCCAGCCTTGGTACAAGAATGGCGCCAAGAACGGTCATACCAAGACTCCGGGTGCAGCGCCTCCTGGCACCCGTCGTTCGATGGGTAAGCGCTGAGTCTTTACCTCTGCGGTGTCTGATCTATCGTCATCGCGAGCAGGCTCGCCCACATGTGATCTTCATGGGACACAGATATTGTGTACGACGAAATCCATTGTGGGAGCGAGCCTGCTCGCGATGAGGCCATTACATACAACACATCCTCTGGCTCACGCCGCCCGCAACGAAATAAACGCATAGTTCAGCGGCATTTCAGTCGCCACTTGCGCCCCGGCCGCCAACACTTGCCCGGCAATATCATCGCCTGACACATGAAAGACCCATTCACCGCTCGACCCTGCCAACGGCTGTTGCTCCACCTGATCAATGACCACGGCAAACGCGGTCATGTCCGGCAGATAAGCGGTAAAGCCATCGCCCTTCAGCGCTGTCGTCCGAATCCCCAATAACGCGCAAATCGCATCCTTGATCTGAATCTCATCGCGATCCGCCTGACGCGAGCGCTGGATCAATCCCATGAGCTCCTGATCCACCAGTTCACCACCGATGATCAAATCCGGCCCTGTTTCCCAAGACTCAGGCGGGCATTCTTTGATCGCCGGGTTGAGCGGGATGTGCGGATTGATTTCCATCGGGTAGATGCGGCACACCAGCGGTCGGCGTTCGTAGATGCGGCAGAGGTTGTCTTCGTCAAGATTCCGGCAGCGACCGACGTTATAGGCGGCGAAGGTGATCGCCACGTGGGCCTCGCAGGCACCGCTTCGAACTACCACCGAACGGCGTTCGGCGTGTTCGCGTTGCTGCGCGGGCAGGCCCAGGCCATTGGTGAGGAAGGCTTCCACCAGCACGATCACCTGACCGCCATCGGCCGCCCACATCCGGGCTTCGGCCAGTGTCAGGGGCACATGATGGTCGTTGCAGCATTTGCCACAACCTACGCAGGAAAACGTTGTATTCATTGAACGGCCAGTCACCTGTGGGGGCATGAAATGGCGACAAAAAGCCACCGCAAAGGCCTGTGCCGAAGCAAGTTATGCGCCATTCACTGCGCTGTTGCTGTTGGGCGGATGGAATCCCACTCGGTCACGTAGGCGGTTTTGCTTTTCTTGTTGTAGAGGCACAGCTCGGTGCCTTGCTGGCCTTTCATGTGTTTTTGCGGGTACTGGCCTTGCAGCAGGAGCGCGGTATAACCGACCCGGTCATCGAACTGCGCGGCGTTGCCAACGGGTTTGACATTCTTCAGACCGCTGGTTTTGGTGCAACTGGCGAGCACGGCTTTGTCGTAGGTAGCCCAGGCGTCGGGGCTGGAGGCGTGGGCTTGGGTGGCGAGGGTGGTGAGGCAGAGGAAGGTCAAGGTTGTGGCTTTCATGGTTTGGGCATCCTTGGCGTGTAGTGGCCGAGGTCGGAGTATGCCTGATGGTTTGAGGTGAATGCGTCGGCCCCTTCGCGAGCAGGCTCGCTCCCACATGGACGGTGACATCCTGTGTGCGAGCCTGCTCGCGATGGCGGTGTGTCAGGTTGGAACCGGTTCCCGGCGGACCACATACATCCCGGCACTTTCATACAAACGCTGGGCTCGAAGGTTGTTTTCCAGCACCTTCAGATCCACAAAGCCTTCGCGACGTTGCTGAAACACGTTGAAAGCATTCAACAGCAGCGCACGGCCAAGTCCGAGGCCTTGAGCGCGCGGGTGCACCACCAGGCTCTTGATGTAAGCGCTGGTCCAGCATTGGGCAACACCGACGATACCTTCGGCATCCAGGGCAATGAAGCACAGGGTCGGATCGTATTCAGGATCGGTTTCGAAACGCTGTTGCCAGACCTCCAGCGCCGGTACGCGACCGCTGCCTTCCCGATAGCCCAGTTCCATCAGGTGATGAACGGCTTCGGCGAGTTCAGGGCGGTACCGGGTCAACTCAATGCCATTTGGCCAAGTGAAAGGTGGCACATCCTCAGCGAGGTTGCGCCGCATCAGAAAACAAAAGTTCTCGGCCAAAACTCAGTGACCTTGTTCGGCGACGGCCTTGGCCGCCGCGATCAGGCATTTGGTCAGTTCCGGCGAGGAAAATTTGGTCAGCACCGCGTTCGCCCCCGCCAGTCGAGCCTTCTCGCTGTTCATCGCGCTGTCCAGCGAGGTATGCAGCAACACATAGAGGTGCGAGAAGTCTGGCGTTTCGCGCAATGTGCGGGTGAGCGCATAGCCGTCCATTTCCGACATTTCGATATCGGAGACGATCAGGTTGATTTGCTGGGCGGTGCCTTGCAGGTCCAGCAGGCAGTCGATGGCTTCCTTGGCGCTGCGAGCGGTGTGGCATTGCAGGCCGAGGTTGCGCAGGGTGTGCACCGATTGTTGCAGGGCGACCTGGCTGTCATCAACCACCAGAATCCGCGCGTTGCCCAGTACTTCGGCGTCTTCCATGCTCAGTTCGGTCGGGGCCGTTTCGATCTGCGCCGGAGCGATGCCGTGGATGACCTTTTCGATGTCCAGCACCTGCACCAGCGTGCCGTCGACCGAGGTCACGCCGGTGATGTACGAACGCACGCCGCCGGAGCCGAAGGGTGGCGGTTTGATGTCCGTGGTCAGGCAGTGGACGATTTTGCTCACCGCCTGAACGTGCAGGCCCTGCTTGGAGCGGCTGACGTCGGTGACGATCAGGCAGCCACCGTTCGGGTCTTCCAGCGGTCGCTCGCCGATGGCGCGGCTCAGGTCGATCACCGACAACGACGCGCCGCGCAGGGTGGCGATGCCTTTGACGTGGGGGTGCGACTCCGGCAGCTTGGTGAGCGGCGGGCAGGGGATGATTTCGCTGACTTTCAGCAGGTTGATCGCCATCAGCTTGCCGCTGCGCAAGGTAAACAGCAGAAGCGAAAGTGAATCTGCGCGGGCTTTGTTGGAAGACATAAAAACCTTCTGTGGAAAAAGGTGATGGGCGATTTTGAAGATCGCCAACAGCTATCGATGCCGGGTTATCGACTTGTCGGGGGCAGGCTTTAGGGGAAATGCCCATTGCCAGCCAAACGGTACGACATTATCCAAGTGAGACTATTTCATACCCAACCGCTTGGCCATCCGCCCCAGGTTCGCCCGATCCAGCCCCAGCTCCCGCGCCGCGCTGGCCCAGTTGTTCTGGTGCCGTTCCAGGCACGCGCTGATCAGTTGGCGCTGATAATGCTCGGTGGCCTCACGCAAATCCCCTGCAATTAATGCAGCCGCTGGCGCAGCAACCACCGATTCTGGTGCGGTTTCAACGCTGCCATTGGGCAAGTCCAGATCTGCCGCACTCAAACTGAGAATCTTCGGCCGTTGCTTGCAGTTGCCCAACGCCTTCAACGCACTACGGCCAATCAAATGCTCCAACTCCCGCACGTTCCCCGGCCAGTCATACGCCAATAATGCTGCTTGCGCATCGCTGGTCAGGCGCAGGCTGTTGAGGCCCATGCGTGAGCGGTTTTGCTCCAGGAAGTAGCCGCTGAGCAGCAGCACATCCCGACCGCGATCCCGCAGTGCGGGCACCAGTAGCGGGTAAACGCTCAGGCGATGATAGAAGTCGGCACGGTAGCGACCGCTGCGCACTTCTTCAGCCAGGTCGCGGTTGGTCGCCGCGATCAATCGCACGTCGACCTGATGTTCCTTGTCTGAGCCCAGGCGCTGCAATTGCCCACTCTGCAACACCCTCAATAATTTGGCCTGCACCGTTAGCGACAGTTCGCCGACCTCATCGAGAAACAAGGTGCCGCCATTGGCCAGTTCGAACTTGCCGCGCCGATCATTCGTCGCGCCGGTGAAAGCTCCGCGCACGTGGCCGAACAGTTCGCTCTCTACCAGGGTGTCCGGCAGGGCGGCGCAATTGAGGCTGATGATCGGTTTATCGGCCCGTGGGGATGCCGCGTGGATGGCTTGGGCAACCAGCTCTTTGCCGACTCCGGTTTCGCCGGTGATCAGCACCGTCAGATCGCTGCCGCCCACCAGGTTGATTTCTTCCACCAGGCGTTTGTAAGCCTTGCTCTGGCCGATCATTTCGCGGGTCTGCTGGCCGCTGGCCTGACGGTAAACCTCGGCGCGCTGATGTTCGTCTTCGGCGCGATTGGCCAGCCGTTCGATGCGCTCGGCGGCGTTGACCGTGGCGGCGGCGAGGCTGGCGAAGGCTTGCAGGGCGTCCAGTTCGATCGGTTCGAAACGTTCCGGGGAGAGGGCATCGAGGGTTAGCAAACCCCACGGGCGCTCGTCGATAAACAACGGGCAGCCCATGCAGTCGTGGACTTCCAGGTGATCGTGCAGACCATCGACCAGGCCATCATAAGGATCGGGCAACTCGCTGTCGGCGGCGAAGCGAGTCGGGCCGGGACTGCTGAGCAGCGCTTCGAAGCGCGGATGTTCACTGATCTTGAAACGTCGACCGAGGGTGTCGGTGCTCAACCCATCCACGGCCAGCGGCACCAGCCACTCACCGTCGAGTCGCAGCAGGGCCGCGGCGTCGCAAGGGAGCAGGGCGCGCATGGCTTCGAGCAGGCGTCGGTAGCGCTCGCCTTCGGGCAATTCGCGGGACAGGTCGGAGACCAGGGGTAGGAGGGTCGTGAGCAATAATTTTGCAGTCATAATGACTCCGTGTAGTCGGTGTGACTATAAAGCCTCGTATGTCTATATGACTACTTTGTTATTAATTAATTGATTTATAACGTTTTAATTGTTGGCATGGAAACTGATAGGTAAAGGGTATTCACATAAGGCTCAGGAGTCGCCCTTTATGCTTAGCGTTCAAGACCGTGCAATCATCAAATCCACCGTGCCGTTGCTGGAAAGCGGCGGCGAAGCGTTGATCACTCACTTCTATCGCATGATGCTCTCCGAGTACCCGGAAGTCCGCCCGCTGTTCAACCAGGCCCACCAGGCCAGCGGCGATCAGCCTCGCGCCCTGGCCAACGGTGTGTTGATGTATGCGCGGCACATCGACCAGCTCGATCAGTTGGGCGACCTGGTGGCCAAGATCATCAACAAGCACGTGGCCCTGCAAATCCTCCCGGAACATTACCCGATCGTGGGTAGCTGCCTGTTGCGAGCAATTTCCGAAGTGCTGGGCGAAGAGATTGCCACGCCCGAAGTGATGAGGGCCTGGGGCGCGGCCTACGGTCAATTGGCCGAGATCCTGATCGGCGCCGAAGCCAGCATCTACGACCAGAAAGCACAGGCGCCGGGCGGCTGGCGTGGCGCGCGGGAATTCATCGTGGCGGCCAAGGTCGAGGAGAGCGCGGAAATCACCTCGTTTTACTTCGAACCGGCGGACAAAGGCCCGATTCTCGCGGCAGAGCCTGGCCAGTACATCGGCATGAAACTGATCCTCGATGGCGAAGAAATTCGGCGTAACTATTCGCTGTCGGCGCTGGCCAACAAGGGCCAGTACCGTATCAGCGTCAAGCGCGAAACCGGTGGCCGCGCTTCCAACCATTTGCACGATCAACTGCACGTCGGCTCGAGCATCCTGCTGTTCCCGCCAGCGGGCGATTTCACCCTGACCGCCAGCGACAAACCGCTGGTGCTGATCAGTGGCGGTGTGGGTATCACCCCGACACTGCCGATGCTCGAAGCGGCGCTGGCGACCGAGCGGCCGGTGCACTTTATCCACTGCGCGCGCAACGGTAGTGTGCATGCCTTCCGTGACTTGATTGATGGGCTTGCCGAGCGTCATCCACAGCTCAAGCGTTTTTATTGCTATGCCGAAGACGATGGCGTCAGCCCGGCGGCGGACAAGGTTGGCCTGTTGAGCCAGGAGCAACTCGGCGAGTGGATGCCGGAACAGCGTGACGTGGATGCGTACTTCCTGGGGCCTAAAGGCTTCATGGCGGCGATCAAGCGTCACCTCAAGGCTTTGGGTGTGCCGGAGAAGCAAAGCCGTTACGAATTCTTCGGGCCGGCTGCCGCGCTGGAATAACTGCCCGGGCGGTTTCTGAGGGCCGGGTCGGTGTTTCGCTTGTTCGCGAAGCACCGACCCGGCCTTTTTTTGCATTTGGCCAGTACCCGACCAGAGGCCGGGTATGAGGCTGCCTGCCTGATTGACGGAAAATACATAAAAGTCCAGTATGGAATTCTAAGTACAAAAAAGGTGTTTGCCCCGCTTCAGCTTTTTTCTTCTGTCTTGCCAAACCAACAACAACCCGCGAGAGAACGAATATGAAGAAATTCCCCCTCATCACCGGTCTGGCCGTGAGCCTGTTGGCGTGCAGTAGCTTGTTCGCCGCCGAGAAAAACCTGCGCATCGGCATCGAAGCGGCTTATCCGCCGTTCGCGTCCAAAACCCAGGAAGGCAAGATAGTCGGTTTCGACTACGACATCGGCAATGCCCTGTGCGCGCAGATGAAGGTCAAGTGTGAGTGGGTCGAAGGCGAGTTCGACGGTCTGATTCCTTCCCTGAAAGTGAAGAAAATTGACATGGCGCTGTCGTCCATGACCATCAACGAAGACCGTAAGAAATCGGTGGATTTCACTCACAAGTATTACTTCACCTCATCGCGTCTGGTGATGAAGGACGGCGCAGTGGTGGATGACCAGTACGCCAGCCTCAAGGGCAAGAATGTCGGCGTGCAACGCGCAACCACCACCGACCGTTACGCCACCGAGGTTTTCGAGCCCAAGGGCATCAACGTCAAGCGCTACGGCAACAACGAAGAAATCTACATGGATCTGGCGGCCGGTCGTCTCGATGCGATTTTTGCCGACACCATCCCGTTGAGTGACTTCCTGTCGATGCCGCGTGGCGCCGGTTACGCTTTTGTCGGGCCGGAACTCAAGGATCCGAAATACGTGGGCGAGGGCGCCGGGATTGCCGTGCGCAAGGGCAATACGCAGTTGGTGGCGGATCTGAACAAGGCGATCGATGAGATTCGCGCCAATGGCGAGTACCAGAAGATTTCGCAGAAGTATTTCAAGTCGGATATCTACGGCGACTGATTAATCGCTTTCGCGAGCAAGCCTCGCTCCTACAGTCCAGCGTTGTTCACAAAACGGGTGAGCGACGCGAAATCTGTAGGAGCGAGGCTTGCCCGCGAAGGGGCCCTTTCAATCGATGAAGATCTCAGGGCTCAACCCTTCAATTCCTTCAAATGCTTGTAAACCGTCGCCCGCCCCATGTTCAGCACATTCGCCACATAGTTGGAGGCGCTTTTGCCTTTGAAGGCGCCTTCGGCGTGCAGCGCCAGCACCAGTTCTCGTTTGTGGTCGCGGGTCAGCACGTTCAGGCTCAACTGACGTTCGCGCAGCCAGGCGTGCAGAAAGGTGTTGATCCGTTCCTGCCAGTCATCGCGAAACAGTGAGTCCGGTTGCGGGATCAGCTTGGTCGGCGACAGGAACAAATCCAGCGCCGCTTTCGCGTTCTCGAACAGCGAGATATTCAGGTTGATGCACAGCACCGCCAGCGGACGACCCTTGCTGTCACGCAGTACGCTGCTGAGGCTGCGAATTTTCTGGCCGTCCCAGTTGAGCTTTTCGTACGGCCCGATGTTTCGTTCACTGACCTCTTCACTGAGCATGTCTTCCAGCGATGAGTCGTCGCCGATTTCCCGTTTGGACAGGTTGTTGGCGATGTAATCGACCTTTTGCGTGCGCAGGTCATGCAGCACCACCTCGGCGTGAGGGAAGAACAACGTGGCGATCGCATCGGCAATCGCGCGGAAGTTGTCCATGGACATAGCGTCCAGGGCCGAGTCTTTTTCAGGTGCGTTCATACAGTGGAACTCCAGGCAGCGTCAGCGCCCCGTTAAAAAAGGGGCACTGGAAGTTTGCCGCAATCGTGTGGACACGTCACCTGAGGGGGCAGGATCAGGATCAGCCCAGGCGGGCGGGGGAGAGCATTCCGGCGTCCAGTCCGAAACGGGTGAGCTGCTCGGGCAAGGCTTCACCGCGTATCAGGGCAGCGCTGGCCTGGCCCATAGCCGGCGACGTCTGGATGCCGTAGCCGCCTTGCGCCGCGACCCAATACAGCCCCGGCACCTGCTGATCGAAGCCTGACAGCAAATCCCCGTCGCGCACGAAACTGCGCAGGCCGGCCCATGTGCGGGTCGGGCGGCGGATGGTCAGAGTGGTGGCTTCTTCGATCTGGTAAATTCCCATGGCGATGTCCAGTTCTTCGGGCTGCACGTCGTGCGGTTCTACCGGGTCGGCGTTGGCCGGTGAGCCAAGGAACATGCCGGCGTCGGGCTTCATATAAAAGGATTCGTCGAGGCTGACCAGCATTGGCCAGTCATGGATATCCAGACCCTCGGGGCCGGCAAAGATAAAGGCTGCCCGGCGCTTGGGTTGCAAACCCAGCGGCTTGGCGCCGGCCAATTCGCCAATCTTGTCAGCCCAGGCGCCGGCGGCGTTGATGATGATTGGAGCGCTGAAGGTCTGAGTGTTGGTTTGAACTTGCCACTGCCCTTCGGCATCACGGCTCAGGCTCAGCACTTCGCTGTCGGTATGAACTTCACCTTTATTGCGCCGGATACCGCGCAGATAGCCCTGGTGCAGAGCGTCGGTGTCGATGTCGCTAGCGGTCGGGTCGTAGATCGCGCCATGGACTTTTTCCCGGCGCAGGATCGGCAGGCGTGCGCAGGCTTCGTCGGCGCTGAGCCGTTGCATTTGCGGCACCGTGGCTTTGGCGCTCAGGTATTGATTGCTCAGCTCGGCCGGATCGCCGGTGAAGTCGACGGTCATCTCGCCGCGCGGGGTCAGCAGCGGGTGTTCGCAGAAACCGGGCGGCGGTGCGTCGAAGAAGTCGCGACTGGCCTGGGTCAATGCCCGAACCTGCGGCGTACCGTAGGCGGCGGTGAACAGCGCCGCCGAGCGTCCGGTGGAGTGATAGGCCGGATGGGATTCGCGTTCGAGCACAATCACCCGCCCATGCTGCGACAGCCAGAAACCGGTGGAAGCGCCGGCAATCCCGCCGCCGATGATGATGAAATCTGCCTGGCTCATGAACGTCTCCTGTGGGGGCGCAAATGTCATGGTTATAGATAAACCCTGTGGGAGCCGGGCTTGCCCGCGATGGCATCACCGCGGTGTGCCTGACAGAGCGCGGCGCCTGCATCGCGGGCAAGCCCGCTCCCACAGGGTTGTGGTGTTAGCGCTGTAATTGGTAAAGGGCATTGGCCAGTGCGATGTCTTCCAGGCCCAGGCCGATGGAGCGGAAGAACACTGAGCGGTCGTAGTCGGGGCGCTGCACTTTTTCGCTGAGCAGATCAGGCAGGTCGCCGACAATCGAACGCTCGTCCCAGCCATGCTGCTCACTGGCGATCAGCATTTCACCGGCCGAGCCCGGGGTGGTTTGACGATAGTCACAGAACACCTGCATGTCATTGAGGCTCTGCGGCGGCACTTCATGAGCGCGTGGGGCGTTGGTGCTGATGGAGGTGATCAGCGCCGGTTTGCTTAAGTTCGACGGGTCGATCACCGGACCGGCGGACGAAGTGCAGAGCATGATCACGTCGGCGTCTTGAATCGCAGCTTCGCAACTGTCGGCGAGGGTCAGTCGTGGATCGAGGCTTTTGAGCTGTGCCAACGCTTCGGGATTCTTGCCATTCAGGCTCGGCGAATAGAGGCTGACACTTTGCCAGTCTCGCAGGCCCTTGACGTAGTGCAGGTGCGCCTGGGCCACCTTGCCGCTGCCGATGATCGCCAGGCGCTGGGCCTTCAACGGCGCGAGGGTGTCGACCGCCACCGCCGTCGTCGCGGCGGTGCGAGCCGTGGTCAATTCACCAGCATCGCAGAGCAGCAGCGGCTGGCCGGTCTGCATCGACATCAGCAGCGTCCAGGCGGTTACCAGCGGGCCTTGCTCGCGCACGATGTAAGGCGACGTCTTGACGCCATACACCCCGTCTTCGGCCAGCACCCCCAGGTAGTTGATGAAGTCCCCGGCACCCTTCGGGAATTCCACCAGCTGTTGTGCCGGCTGTACGGCTTGCCCGGCGGCCAGGTCGCGGAACAGCTTGCGCAGGATCTGCGGTACGTCGATTTGTGCCAACAGTTCGCGGGCCTGGGGTTGGGTGATCACGTAAGGCGTGCTGGGCATGGTCGGCTCCGGGCGCTGAAAGTAAACTAATTTGTCCATTATGGACTTTTAGTTGTCTCTAGCAAGCTCCTGTTGAAAAAAGCCGGACGAAAAAAAAGCGCAGTCCGTTTCCGGCTGCGCCTCTTTCTGAAAGGCCCGGGTTACGGGCGCTTGCGCTCAACCGCTCGCAGCAGATGCGTCGGTGGCGTTTCACAACTGATCTTGCGACCCAGCAGCGCCTCGATGGACGGTAGCTGGTAGGAGTCGTCTTCACCGGCAAAACTGATGGATACGCCATCCGCGCCGGCACGGCCGGTACGACCGATGCGGTGTACGTAGTCGTCCGGGACTTCCGGCAGGGTGAAGTTGATCACGTGGCTGATGCCATCGATGTGAATGCCGCGACCGGCAACATCGGTGGCCACCAGCACGCGGATCTTGCCTTCGCGGAAACCTTCCAGGGTCTTGATGCGCTTGTGCTGCGGCACATCGCCAGACAGTTGCGCGGCGTTGACGCCATCGCGCACCAGGCGTTCTTCGATGCGCCGCACTTCGTCCTTGCGGTTGGCGAAGACCATCACCCGTTCCCAGCCGTTATCGTTGACCAGGTTGTAGAGCAGTTTGTATTTGTCGGCACCGGCGACGGCGTAGATGTGTTGCTCGACGTTTTCGCTGGCCACGTTCTGCGACTCGATCTCGACGATCGACGGGTCGGTGGTCCATTGCTTGGCGAGGTTCATCACGTCTTCGGTGAAGGTTGCGGAGAACAGCAGCGTCTGACGCTCGTTCTTCGGTGGAGTCTGGCGAATGATCTGACGCACTTGCGGGATGAAACCCATGTCGAGCATCCGGTCGGCTTCGTCCAGCACCATCACTTCGACCATGTCCAGGTGCACATCGCCGCGCTGGTTGAAGTCGAGCAAGCGGCCTGGAGTGGCCACCAGGATGTCGCAATGACGGGCTTCGAGGTGCTTGAGTTGCTTGTCGAAATCCATGCCGCCCACAAATGTCATGACGTTGAGGCCGGTGTACTTGGTCAGGTCGGCTGCATCCTTGGCGATCTGCACCACCAGTTCCCGGGTCGGAGCGATGATCAGTGCTCGCGGTTCACCCATGTAGCGCTCTTTGGGCGGCGGGGTTTGCAGCAGCTGAGTGATGATCGAAATCAGGAAGGCGGCGGTTTTGCCGGTGCCGGTCTGGGCGCGACCGATGGCGTCTTTACCCGCGAGGGTGAAGCCAAGCACCTGCGCCTGGATCGGCGTGCAATACGGGAAGCCCAGGTCCTGAATGGCGTGCATCAGTTCGGGGGCGAGTTTGAAATCGTGGAAGCGGGTTTTGCCTTCCTGGGGTTCGACGACGAAGTCTTCGAGTTTCCAGGGAATAACCGGAGCTTTTGGCTTGGGTTCGCGACGCGGTTTTGCCGGTTTCGGGGCTTCGCTGCGTGGCTGCTCAGAGGCGATGGCCGGGGCTGCGGGGGCGGTCGGTGTGGTCACCGGCTCGTGTTTCGGTGCCGCTACGGTTGCGGTCCGGCCAGGCTGATTACCGTCGGTGCGGTGGCTGGGAGTATGAGAAGGAGCGCTGGAGACTGGCGCGAGCTGCTCAGTCTCGCTTTTACCGAACATTTTCTTGAGTGCTTTGAGCACGGTCATCTCATCAATTGGTTAAGGAATATACGCCGGCCAGTGTAATGCAAGAATCGGGCGCGGCGTAGTGGGATGGATCAATGGGTAGCTTTTAGCGCAAACGCTCGGCGAGCCAGACGCCGATGTCGCGAATTTCTTCAGGTAACACTTCATGGCCCATTGGGTATTCCTGCCATGTCGCGGTGACACCATGCAGTTTTAAATACTCGTAGGCGGTCCGGCCCATGGAGTTTTGCACAACGTCATCGTACTGGCCGTGCAATGAAAGCACCGGAATGCGCTGCTGGCTGGCGGAAAGCTCGAGTTCATCGCTGAAGGTAGGCGCATAAGTCGAGAGCGCAAGTACGCCACCCAGCGGTCCCTGCCATTTCAGAAAGGCCGTGTGCAATACCACGGCGCCACCTTGGGAAAACCCGGCGAGAAAGATGCGCGAGGCGTCTATTCCGCTGGCCTTCTGCTCTTCGATCAAATCAAAGACCCGTTGCGCGGACGCTTCCAGCTGCTCGCGGCTGATCGCGCGCGCCGGGCTCATGGCCAATATGTCGTACCAGCTTGGCATCTCGTAGCCACCGTTAATGGTGACCGCGCGAGTCGGTGCCTGGGGCAAAACGAAACGGGTGGTGAGCAGATTTTCCTGTAGCGCTTCGGCTACCGGCAAAAAGTCGTAGCGGTCGGCGCCCAGCCCATGCAGCCAGATTACGCAGGCATCTGCGGGCTTGACGGGTTGAAGAATCAGGGGCTCGGTCATGTCTGCTCCATTGTTGTGCATGCGCGCTCATTAAGTGCGAGGTTGAAGTGCGCGATGGGTTGATCAGTTAAGAAGATGTCGCACGGTTGCAAGTTTTGCTATTGACCTTGCGCTGAATCGCTTTAGCGAGCGGTCTGGTACGGGCTTTGCTATGGGGAAACCTGTGCAACCAATCTCATGCCTGGCGGTAACACTATCAGTGTATGGCTGGTCATGGGATAGCAAAGAATCCGGTGATGGATGTTCGCCAAAGGCCGCTACGGGCTTCGCGAACGTGAAAGGGCTACCGCCCGTTCGGCCGATTGGTGAGAAGGGAGTTATCCATGATGTGGATTTTCTCCTACTAGACTCATAGCGACGGTCCTGCGTCGGTTGACCCTAAAAAAAGCCAACACGGGTCAACAACGCCTCATAAGGGTGCGACAGGGCTCAAGCTCCGACACAACAAGAGCAAAACTGGAGGTTTGAATGAAGTTATTGAAATCCACCCTGGCCATCGTGACTGCAGCCGCAGTGCTCGGTGTCAGTGGGTTCGCTCAGGCGGGTGCAACCCTGGATGCAGTGCAGAAGAAAGGTTTCGTACAGTGTGGCGTGAGTGACGGTCTGCCGGGCTTCTCGGTTCCGGACTCCACCGGCAAGATCGTCGGCATCGACGCTGACTTCTGCCGCGCTGTGGCGGCTGCCGTTTTCGGCGATGCGACCAAGGTCAAATTCAGCCAGTTGAACGCCAAGGAGCGCTTCACCGCGCTGCAGTCCGGTGAAATCGACATTTTGTCGCGTAACACCACCATGACCAGTTCCCGTGACGCGGGCATGGGCCTGAAGTTTCCTGGCTTCATTACTTACTACGACGGCATCGGCTTCCTGGTAAACAACAAGCTGGGCGTCAAGAGCGCCAAAGAGCTGGATGGCGCGACCATCTGCATCCAGGCCGGTACCACCACCGAGCTGAACGTTTCCGACTACTTCCGCGGCAATGGTCTGAAATACACCCCGATCACTTTCGACACCTCCGATGAAAGCGCCAAGTCGCTGGAATCCGGTCGTTGCGACGTGCTGACCTCCGACAAATCCCAGTTGTTCGCCCAGCGCAGCAAGCTGGCCTCGCCGAAGGACTACGTGGTTCTGCCAGAAACCATCTCCAAAGAGCCGCTGGGCCCGGTCGTGCGTAATGGCGACGACGAGTGGCTGGCCATCGTGCGCTGGACTGGTTACGCCATGCTCAACGCTGAAGAAGCAGGCATCACTTCGGCGAACGTCGAAGCCGAAGCCAAAGCCACCAAGAACCCGGACGTCGCTCGTCTGCTGGGCTCTGACGGCGAGTACGGCAAAGACCTGAAAGTGAAGAAAGACTGGGTCGTGCAGATCGTCAAGCAAGTCGGTAACTACGGCGAAGTGTTCGAGAAGAACCTCGGCAAGAAAACTCCGCTGGAAATCGACCGCGGGCTGAACGCCCTGTGGAACGCTGGCGGCATTCAATACGCACCACCAGTGCGCTGATGGTTCTATCACCCGGCGGGCCAACCGCCGGGTGATGTTCTGTTCCATTATTTCCGGGGCACTTCATGCAAAATTCAATCGGCGCACCAAAGCAGAGGCTCAGCCTCAGCGATCCACGAGTGCGTGCGTGGGTATTCCAGATCATCACCATCGTGGCGGTGGTCTCGCTGGGCTGGTTTTTGTTCGACAACACGCAAACCAACCTCCAGCACCGGGGCATCACCTCGGGTTTCGACTTTCTTGAGCGCAGTGCCGGTTTCGGCATCGCTCAGCACCTGATCGACTACACCGAATCGGACAGCTATGCCCGGGTGTTTGTCATCGGCCTGCTCAACACCCTGCTGGTCACCTTTATCGGGGTGATCCTGGCGACGATCCTCGGTTTCATCGTTGGTGTGGCACGGCTGTCGAAGAACTGGATCATTGCCAAGCTGGCAACGGTTTATGTCGAAGTCTTTCGTAACATTCCGCCGCTGCTGCAAATCCTGTTCTGGTACTTCGCGGTGTTCCTGACCATGCCAGGGCCGCGCAACAGCCATAACTTCGGCGACACCTTCTTCGTCAGCAGCCGCGGCCTGAACATGCCCGCAGCGTTGGCGGCGGATGGTTTCTGGCCGTTTGTGGTGAGCATCGTCGTGGCCATCGTTGCGATCGTGCTGATGTGCCGCTGGGCCAACAAGCGTTTCGAAGCGACCGGCGTACCGTTCCACAAATTCTGGGTCGGCCTGGCGCTGTTCCTGGTAATCCCTGCGCTGTGCGCCTTGATCTTCGGCGCGCCGCTGCACTGGGAATTGCCGACGCTGCAAGGCTTCAACTTCGTCGGTGGCTGGGTATTGATCCCGGAACTGTTGGCGTTGACCCTGGCGCTGACCGTGTACACCGCGGCATTCATCGCCGAAATCGTGCGTTCGGGTATCAAGTCGGTCAGCCATGGCCAGACCGAAGCGGCGCACTCGTTGGGGTTGCGCAACGGTCCGACCCTGCGCAAGGTGATCATCCCGCAAGCCCTGCGCGTGATCATTCCACCGCTGACCAGCCAATACCTGAACCTGGCGAAAAACTCCTCGCTGGCGGCTGGTATCGGTTATCCGGAGATGGTGTCGTTGTTTGCCGGTACGGTGCTGAACCAGACCGGGCAGGCGATCGAAGTCATTGCCATCACCATGAGCGTGTACCTGGCGATCAGTATCAGCATTTCCCTGCTGATGAACTGGTACAACAAGCGCATTGCGCTGATCGAGCGGTAAGGAAAAGCGCATGACGACTCATACTTTCAAACCCGACATGCCACCACCGAGCAGTAGCATCGGTATCGTGGCGTGGATGCGGGCGCACATGTTCTCCAGCTGGATCAACACCCTGCTGACGCTGTTCGCGTTCTATCTGATTTACCTGATAGTCCCCCCTATCGTGAGCTGGGCGATTCTCGATGCCAACTGGGTCGGTACCACCCGCGCCGATTGCACCAAGGAGGGCGCCTGCTGGGTGTTCATCCAGCAGCGCTTCGGCCAGTTCATGTACGGTTACTACCCGACTGGCCTGCGCTGGCGCGTGGACCTGACCGTATGGTTGGCGGTGATTGGTGTGGCGCCGTTGTTCATCTCGCGCTTCCCGCGCAAGGCGGTCTACGGGCTGAGCTTTCTGGTGCTTTATCCGATCATTTCCTACACCTTGTTGCACGGTGGCTGGTTTGGTCTGACCGAAGTGCCGACCAGCCAGTGGGGCGGCCTGATGCTGACCCTGGTGATCGCTACCGTCGGTATCGTCGGCGCATTGCCGCTGGGTATCGTTCTGGCCCTGGGCCGGCGTTCGAACATGCCGGCGATTCGTGTGGTCTGCGTGACCTTCATCGAATTCTGGCGCGGCGTGCCGTTGATCACGGTGCTGTTCATGTCTTCGGTGATGTTGCCGTTGTTCCTGCCCGAAGGCATGAACTTCGACAAGCTGCTGCGGGCGCTGATCGGCGTGATCCTGTTCCAGTCGGCCTACATCGCTGAAGTGGTGCGTGGCGGTCTGCAAGCGATCCCCAAAGGTCAGTACGAAGCGGCTGCAGCGATGGGCCTCGGTTACTGGCGCAGCATGGGCCTGGTGATTCTGCCGCAAGCCCTGAAGCTGGTGATCCCTGGCATCGTCAACACCTTCATTGCGCTGTTCAAGGACACGAGCCTGGTGATCATCATCGGCCTGTTCGACTTGCTCAACAGCGTCAAGCAAGCCGCCGCCGACCCGAAATGGCTGGGCATGGCCACTGAAGGCTATGTGTTCGCGGCCCTGGTGTTCTGGATTTTCTGTTTTGGTATGTCCCGCTACTCCATGCATTTGGAACGTAAGCTGGACACTGGCCACAAGCGTTAGGAGCGTAGTTTATGAGTGAAGCGATCAAACAGCCTGTGAGCCCTGAAGGCATTATTCAGATGCAGGGCGTAAACAAGTGGTACGGCCAGTTCCACGTGTTGAAAGACATCAACCTGAACGTCAAGCAAGGCGAGCGTATCGTTTTGTGCGGCCCATCGGGTTCCGGCAAATCCACCACCATCCGTTGCCTCAATCGTCTGGAAGAACACCAGCAGGGCCGCATCGTGGTCGATGGCGTGGAACTGACCAACGACCTCAAGCAGATCGAAGCGATCCGCCGTGAAGTCGGCATGGTGTTCCAGCACTTCAACCTGTTCCCGCACCTGACCATCCTGCAGAACTGCACCCTGGCGCCGATGTGGGTACGCAAGATGCCCAAGCGCAAGGCTGAAGAAATCGCCATGCATTACCTGGAGCGCGTACGCATTCCGGAGCAGGCGCATAAATACCCGGGGCAACTGTCCGGCGGTCAGCAACAGCGTGTGGCGATTGCCCGTGCCCTGTGTATGAAACCGAAAATCATGCTGTTCGACGAACCGACTTCGGCACTCGACCCAGAGATGGTGAAAGAGGTTCTGGACACCATGATCGGCCTGGCCGAAGACGGCATGACCATGCTCTGCGTGACCCACGAAATGGGTTTCGCCCGTACCGTGGCCAACCGCGTGATCTTCATGGACAAGGGTGAAATCGTCGAACAGGCTGCGCCGAACGACTTCTTCGATAACCCACAGAATGAGCGTACGAAGTTGTTCCTGAGCCAGATCCTGCATTGATCGACGCCAGGCAGTGAAATAAACCCGGACTATGTTCCGGGTTTATTTTTGTCTGGGTTATTGCGTCTGGACGGTTTCTTGTTCCGGATAACGTGTCGCCAACAGCTGCTTTAAATCGGCGCCCTCGCTGAGCGCGTGCACCTCGGCCATCAGATGTGGGTGACGATCCAGCAAACGCATCAGCGTAAACAGCGGCTGAGGCGGGGCGAGTTCACCGCGCTCGTAACGGGAGAAAGCGTTGTGCCCACCGCCTGACAGTAACTTCACCGCGTCTTTCTGCGTGAGGTGTAATTTGCGGCGGATACGTTTTATCTCGGCCCCCATCACTTCAAAGCAGTCCTGAAGCAGTTGATCGCCCGCATCGACGTATCGCTCTGCACTATCGGTGGCATCGTCGAAAATGATTTCACCACAGAACGTGCACTCCCATCCTGAGAGAGCGTGCACCATTCGTGACAGTTGCTTGTAGTTCACACTGAGGCTGCGTCCGTCGAAATGTTGCATTCCGTTTTGAGTGCCGCAGCTCATGCATTGCCGTGCTTTCATGAATTTTTTCTCCTTGAAGGAGACCACCGGAGCACCGCCGCCGGGGCAGTAGGTCACTTTGATGTAAATCACTTCAACTCTGAGATGAAAATCCCGCTCCTTTTCTTGCCTATTGACCCTAGCCCGTTGTCCTCTCGGACAAAGCTGACTAACATGTCAGAAAATTCATCCTATGATTGGATGAAAGGGCGAATCCTATGTCAGACATTTCTCCATTAATTAAACGATCCCTGGTCGATCAGGCCCTGGACCAGTTACGCCTGCGCATTAATCAAGGCGTCTGGACGGTCGGCCAACGCTTGCCCACCGAGCCGGAACTGGCGACCGAGCTGGGCATCAGCCGCAATACCGTGCGCGAAGCCATGCGCGTGTTGGCGTTTTCCGGGCTGATCGAGATTCGCCAGGGCGACGGCAGCTATCTGCGGGCGGTGGTTGATCCACTGGACACCATGAAGGCGCTGTCCCGTTGCAGTCAGGAACAGGCTCGGGAAACCCGGCACATTCTGGAAGTCGAAGCCATTGGCTTGGCCGCATTGCGCCGCACCGATGAAGACCTGGCGGCATTGCGCCAGGCGCTAGACGTCAGCGGCAGCCACTACCACGGCGATCTCGACACCTACATCGCCTGCGATCTGGTGTTCCATCGCCGTCTGGTGGATGCGGCGCACAACCCGACACTCAGCGAGCTGTATAGCTACTTCTCCAGCATCGTCGGCGCGCACTTGCGCCAGACCCTGAACATCTCACCCCGACGCCAAGCGGTGTTCGACCTTCATGTCGAACTGCTCGAGGCCGTCGAGCAACGCGACCCGGAACGGGCCAAAGCCTTGTCGAGGCAGTTGATCAATGAACCTTGAAACCGAGAACCCCATGTCCAGCCAGCCGGCCAGCAATAGCAGCATCACTGAGCTCAAGCGTACGGCGGAGCTCGAAGAGCTGTTGATCGACGCCGAGGCCGATGACGAACAGGTTCAGCAAACTCACCCGGTCCTGCGGCGACCGTGGCTGTTGTTGCTCGGCCTGATTCTGGTGGCGCTAAACCTGCGTCCGGCGTTGTCGAGCATGGCGCCGATGCTCAGCGAGATTTCGAAGACGCTGGGGCTATCGGCTGCCCAGGCCGGTTTGCTGACGACCTTGCCAGTACTCTGCCTCGGTCTGTTCGCACCGTTGGCGCCGGTGCTGGCGCGACGTTTTGGTGCCGAGCGGGTGGTGTTGGGGATTCTTCTGATGCTGGCCGGCGGGATCATTTTGCGCAGTTCATTCGGTGAGGTCGGCCTGTTCGCTGGCAGCGTGCTGGCCGGCGCCAGCATTGGGGTGATCGGCGTGCTGCTTCCCGGCATTGTCAAACGCGACTTCCCGAAACAGGCCGGCACCATGACCGGCGTCTACACCATGGCCCTGTGCCTGGGCGCGGCCATGGCGGCTGGGGCGACCGTGCCGTTGAGTGAACATTTCGACAAGAGCTGGGCCATGGGCCTCGGTTTCTGGGTAGTTCCAGCACTGGTCGCGGCGATGTTCTGGCTGCCGCAAGTCGGTCAGAAACACGGCGCGCATCATGTTGCCTATCGGGTCCGAGGCTTGCTGCGTGATCCGCTGGCCTGGCAAGTGACCTTGTACATGGGCCTGCAATCGTCTTTGGCCTACATCGTGTTTGGCTGGCTACCGTCGATTCTGATCGGCCGCGGTCTGACGCCGACCCAGGCCGGTCTGGTGTTGTCGGGTTCGGTGATTGTCCAGTTGATCAGCTCCCTGGCGGCACCCTGGCTGGCAACGCGCGGCAAGGATCAGCGGCTGGCGATCGTGATCGTCATGGTAATGACGCTCGGTGGTTTGTTCGGTTGCCTTTATGCACCGATCGATGGCTTGTGGGGCTGGGCGATCCTGCTGGGGTTGGGGCAGGGCGCCACGTTTAGCCTGGCGTTGACCCTGATCGTGCTGCGCTCGCGGGATGCTCATGTCGCGGCCAACCTGTCGAGCATGGCCCAGGGCTTCGGTTACACCCTGGCCTCCATGGGGCCGTTCGCGGTCGGCGTGGTGCATGACTGGACCGGCGGCTGGAGCGCCCTGGGCTGGATCTTCGGCGTCATTGGCCTCGGCGCGATCATCGCCGGCCTCGGTGCCGGGCGTTCGTTGTATGTTCAGGTTCAAAGCGAGAGAGTCTGAGGTTCTGCGCACTGTCGGTATTCGGGCCACGAATGCCGATAGTGTTCTGCGCAATTGTTGACTATCGTGCAGGCAATCTTTCGACGCCACTTTGCAATTCAGAGAGCTTGCCCATGAGTGATGCCCACAACGCCTTGATCACCCGGTTCTACCAAGCCTTCCAGCGGTTGGATGCCGAGGCCATGAGCGCCTGCTACACCGACGATGTGGTGTTCAGTGATCCGGCGTTCGGCGAACTGCGTGGCCGCGATGCCGGCGACATGTGGCGCATGCTCACCACCCGGGCCAAGGACTTCTCCCTGACTTTCGATAACGTGCGCAGTGATGAGCGTACGGGCGGTGCCCATTGGGTGGCGACCTACCTGTTCAGTCAGACCGGCAATACCGTGGTCAATGACATCCAGGCGCGCTTCGTGTTTCGCGACGGCAAGATCTGCGAGCATCACGACAGTTTTGATCTGTGGCGCTGGTCGCGTCAGGCGCTGGGTTTCAAAGGGCTGCTGTTGGGCTGGACGCCGGTGGTGAAAAACGCCGTTCGTGCTCAAGCGTTGAAGGGGCTGAAGGCATTTCAGGCCAGTCGCTGATAAGATCGCGGCTTGTTTCCTACAAGCCTTGATCGTCACGTGAACACCTCGAGCGAATCTTCCGTCATTGCCGCCGAACCGACGCTGCCCGTCAGCAAACCCTGGTTCGTCTACCTCGTTCGCGCGGCCAATGGTTCGCTCTACTGCGGGATCAGCGACGATCCCGTCCGCCGTTTCGCCACCCACCAAAGTGGCAAAGGCGCGCGCTTCTTCCTGTCGAGCCCGGCCGTGGCGCTGGTCTACACCGAAGTCTGCCGCGACAAAAGCGAAGCACTGCGCCAGGAACGCCTGATCAAAAAACTCAAGAAAAGTGCCAAGGAATGTCTGGTGGCGAGCGCAGCTGCGGGCTTATCAATCTGACTGATAAGCGTCCATCAGGCCGATGGGTAGGCCGCGTGCGGATTGCGCGCTAAGCTGCTGGCTCCTTATCGAGCGGCGGAGCCGAGCATGTCCGAGTTGATTCTGCATCATTACCCGACGTCCCCTTTCGCCGAAAAGGCCCGCTTGCTGCTGGGCTTCAAGGGGCTGTCCTGGCGCTCGGTGAACATTTCGCCGGTGATGCCAAAACCCGACCTGACGGCGCTGACCGGCGGCTACCGCAAGACGCCGGTGTTGCAGATTGGTGCTGATATCTATTGCGACACCGCGCTGATGGCTCGTCGTCTGGAGCAGGAAAAAGCCTTGCCTGCGTTCTTTCCGGAAGGCCAGGAAATGATCACCGCAACCTTCGCGGCGTGGGTCGATTCGGTGGTGTTCCAGCATGCGGTCAGCCTGGTGTTCCAGCCGGCGTCAGTGGCAGTGCGCTTCGGCAAGTTGTCGCCGGAAGCGATCAAGGCGTTCCTGGCCGATCGCGCCGGCTTGTTCAGCGGTGGCAGCGCCACACGCTTGTCGGCCGAGCAGGCTCGGCACCAGTGGCCAACGATCATGGCGCGTCTGGAGCAACAGCTTCAGCGCGAACAGGGTGACTTCCTGTTCGGCGAGCCGTCGATTGCCGACTTTGCCCTGGCCCATTCACTGTGGTTCCTCAAAGCGACGCACGTGACGTCACCGTTGGTGGATGCTTATCCGGCCGTGTCGGCGTGGTTTGGCCGGGTGATGGGCTTTGGTCATGGCGCGTTCAGCGAGATGACTTCTGAGGAAGCGCTTGAAGTCGCGCGCAACGCCACACCGGCTGCATTGCCGGATGAGCAGTTCGATGAGCCGAACGGGTTCGAGGTTGGCCAGCAGGTGGTGGTCGCCGCGACCGATTACGGCGTTGATCCGGTGGCGGGAGAGTTGCTGTTTGCGGGCAGCGAAGAGTTGATTTTGCGTCGCGAAGACGAGCGGGTTGGCGTGGTGCATGTGCATTTTCCGCGGTTCGGGTTTCGCATAGAGGCTTGCTGACGCACACCCTGTGGCGAGGGGGCTTGCCCCCGTGGGGCCGCGAAGCGGCCCCAGCATTTCAACGGTAAATCTCATGCATAGGGTTTACGACTGCTGCGCAGCCGAACGGCGGCAAGCCCTCTCGCCACAAGGGATGGTGTGAGCCAGTGGGTTATTCCAGCGCCGCAAGAACCTTGTCCGGGTCATACCCGCGAATCAAGGTCCCGTTCACATCGATCAGCGGAATCCCGCGTCCGCCCAGCGCCTCATAAGCCTTGCGTGCACCGGCATCTTTCTCGATATCGAATTCCTTGTACGGAATACCCTTCTGGTCGAGAAAGCGCCGGGTCAGCTTGCAGTAGCCGCACCAGTCGGTGGCGTAGAGCACGACGTTGGCCTTGGTCTGGGTCTGCTCGGACACCACCTGCGAGGGGTGAAACACCCGCTCGATCTTGCCCCAGTTCTGGTAAGCAACGACCACCAGCAGGATCAGCAGGCATTTCTTCAACACGCCGCCGAGCATCAGTTGCGTCGCTTGAGCTGGTCGGTCAATTGGGTTGGCAGACCTTTGATGATCAGCGTGCCAGCTTCTTCGTCATATTCGATCTTCGAGCCCAGCAGGTGCGCTTCGAAGCTGATGGACAAACCCTCGGCGCGGCCGGTGAAGCGGCGGAACTGGTTCAGGGTGCGCTTATCCGCGGGAATCTCGGGCGACAGGCCGTAGTCCTTGTTGCGGATGTGATCGTAGAACGCTTTCGGGCGCTCTTCGTCGATCAGCTCGGACAACTCTTCCAGGCCCATGGGCTCGCCCATTTTTGCCTGGCTGCTGGCGTAATCCACCAGGGTCTTGGTCTTTTCGCGCGCGGACTCTTCCGGCAGGTCTTCGCTTTCGACGAAGTCACTGAAGGCTTTGAGCAGGGTGCGGGTTTCGCCGGGGCCGTCGACGCCTTCCTGGCAGCCGATGAAGTCGCGGAAGTACTCCGACACCTTTTTGCCGTTCTTGCCTTTGATGAACGAAATGTACTGCTTGGACTGCTTGTTGTTCTGCCACTCGGAGATGTTGATCCGCGCCGCCAGGTGCAACTGGCCAAGGTCCAGATGTCGCGAAGGAGTCACGTCCAGCTGATCGGTCACTGCAACACCTTCGCTGTGGTGCAGCAGGGCGATGGCCAGGTAATCGGTCATGCCTTGCTGGTAATGCGCGAACAGCACGTGGCCGCCCACAGAGAGGTTCGACTCTTCCATCAGCTTCTGCAGATGTTCCACCGCCACCCGGCTGAAGGCTGTGAAGTCCTTACCACCATCGAGGTATTCCTTCAGCCAGCCGCTGAACGGATGCGCCCCGGACTCGGCATGGAACAAACCCCAAGCCTTGCCTTGTTTGGCGTTGTAGCTCTCGTTGAGGTCGGCAAGCATGTTCTCGATGGCGCTGGACTCGGCCAGTTCGGAATCGCGGGCATGAAGAACTGCGGGTGTGCCGTCGGGTTTTTTGTCGATCAGGTGGACGATGCAATGACGGATCGGCATGGGCTTCTCGGCTGATTGAAGAGAGGAGGGCGTGCTCCCCCGAAAAAGCGCTCAGTGTACCGCAACCACTGGTTTTGGCGTGGTGCCAAGGGCAATTTGCAGCTGTCCGCCGGCGCTTATGCAGTTTTTTGCCGATTTAGAGCAATAAAGCTGACCAAATGGGTAGCTAGAGGCGGATATTTCCCCGTCTCTGTGCTAGTTTTGCCCGGTCTTACGCGAAGTCACTGCGTTAAGCGTGCATTCAGCATTTGTCAGGTCGAACCAAACCCTGATTTCGGTATCTATAACCCCGACTCGTCGTGGTTATGGCCGAGGGTGCCAGATCCAGAAGATCGGGCTCGATGGCTGACACTGCACTCTGCAATCCATATGAATTTGATAGGGAAGGAACATTACATGGCTCTTACTAAAGACCAACTGATCGCCGACATCGCTGAAGCTATCGACGCGCCAAAAACCACCGCGCGTAACGCTCTGGACCAACTGGGCCAAATCGTTGCTGATCAGCTGGAAAACGGCGGCGAAATCACCCTGCCAGGTATCGGCAAGCTGAAAGTGACTGAGCGTCCTGCCCGTACCGGCCGCAACCCTTCGACTGGCGCTGCCATCGAAATCGCTGCCAAGAAAGTTATCAAGCTGGTTGTGGCCAAAGGCCTGACCGACGCTGTTAACAAGTAAGACTTGTTAAAAAAAACCGTGCTCCGGAGCAATCCGGGCACGGTTTTTTTGTGTCTGCGATTTAGCGATTGACCTGCAACACCACTGAACCAATGTGTGCGAGCAAGCCCACTCCCACAGTTGATCTGCGCCGGTCAGTTACTCAGCTTTTACGCGCCCAACGTTCGCGCCAGACCTGCTGTTCGGATTTAGTCTGGAACGTCCAGGCGACGAAGCGGCTTTGTTTCTGCCCTTGAGACATTTCCACGACCTGGCTTTCCAATACGCCGGCCTTTTTCAGCGCCGTCTGGATCGCAGGCAGGTTTGAGGCTTTCGAGACCAGGGTGCTGAACCAAAGCACTTTGTGTTGGAAATGCGCGCTCTCGGCGATCAGTTGCGTCACAAACCGTGCTTCGCCACCTTCACACCACAGTTCGGCCGATTGACCGCCAAAGTTCAGTACCGGCAGTTTGCGTTTCGGGTCGGCTCGGCCCAATGCGCGCCATTTACGCTCGCTGCCCTTGGTTGCCTCGTCCATCGAGGCGTGGAACGGCGGGTTGCACATGGTCAGGTCAAAGCGTTCGCCGGGTTCGAGCAGGCCCAGCAGAATGTGCTTGGGATTGTTTTGCTGACGCAGCTGGATGGCCTTGTTCAGCCCGTTGGACTGTACGATGGCTTTGGCGGCAGCCACGGCTGTCGGGTCGATTTCCGAACCGAGGAAGTGCCAGCGGTAGTCGCTGTAGCCGATCAACGGATAGACGCAGTTGGCGCCCATGCCGATATCGAGCACCTTGACCGGCGCGCCGCGAGGGATCTCGCCGTCGTTGACGCTGGCCAGCAGGTCGGCCAGAAAGTGCACGTAGTCAGCCCGACCCGGAACCGGTGGGCACAGGTAATCGGCCGGGATGTCCCAATGGGCGATGCCGTAGAACGACTTGAGCAGCGCCCGGTTGAACACCCGAACCGCGTCCGGGCTGGCGAAGTCGATGCTTTCCTTGCCATACGGGTTGATGATCACGAACTTCGCCAGTTCCGGCGTGGTTTTGATCAGCGCCGGGAAGTCGTAACGACCCTGATGGCGATTGCGCGGATGCAGGCTGGCCTTCTCGCGGGGCTCCACGACTTTGGCCGGGATGGCGGAGTCAGGCTTCTTGCGCGCAGGTCTTGGTGTGCGGGGGGCGTTCATGGGCGTTGTCGATTCGGGTATGGCTAAAAGTGGCGGGTATTGTCCCACATCCAGCCGTTGTGAACCCAATTGTAAAGTTCGCCGCTCCCACAGGGATTTTTGGTGTGTGGAGGAAAGCGGCAGGCATAAAAAAGGGAGGCCATCTGGCCTCCCTGTTTCGTTGCGACTTGCCGTTACAGGCTGGCAATCCGCGCATGCTGCTCGGCCAGCTTGCCCAAAGCCTGTTCAGCTTCGGCCAGTTTGGCGCGTTCCTTCTCGATGACTTCGGCCGGGGCCTTGTCGACGAAACCGGCGTTGGACAGCTTGCCGCCGACGCGCTGGACTTCACCCTGCAGACGCAGGATTTCCTTGTCCAGGCGAGCCAGTTCGGCGTCCTTGTCGATCAGGCCAGCCATTGGCACCAGCACTTCCATCTCGCCAACCAGTGCGGTGGCGGACAGCGGTGCTTCTTCGCCGGCCTTCAGAACGGTGATCGATTCCAGACGCGCCAGCTTCTTCAGCAGCGCTTCGTTCTCGGTGAGACGACGCTGATCTTCGGCGCTGACGTTTTTCAGGAACAGGTTCAGCGGCTTGCCCGGGCCGATGTTCATTTCGCCACGGATGTTCCGCGTGCCGAGCATCAGGCCCTTGAGCCATTCGATGTCGTCTTCGGCGCCCTGGTCGATGCGTGCTTCGTTGGCCACTGGCCAAGGTTGCAGCATGATCGTCTTGCCTTCGATGCCGGCCAGCGGCGCGACGCGCTGCCAGATTTCTTCGGTGATGAACGGCATGAACGGGTGGGCCAGGCGCAACGCGACTTCCAGCACTCGAACCAGCGTGCGACGGGTGCCGCGCTGACGTTCGACCGGTGCGTTTTCGTCCCACAGCACAGGCTTGGACAGTTCCAGGTACCAGTCGCAATACTGGTTCCAGATGAACTCGTACAAGGCTTGTGCGGCCAGGTCGAAACGGAACTGATCGAGCTGGCGGGTCACTTCGGCTTCAGTGCGTTGCAGCTGCGAGATGATCCAGCGATCCGCCAGGGACAGCTCGTAAGCTTCGCCGTTCTGACCGCAGTCTTCGCCCTTGTCCAGCACGTAGCGCGCCGCGTTCCAGATCTTGTTGCAGAAGTTGCGATAGCCTTCGACGCGACCCATGTCGAACTTGATGTCACGCCCGGTCGATGCCAGCGAGCAGAACGTGAAGCGCAGGGCATCGGTGCCGTAGCTGGCGATGCCGTCGGCGAACTCGTCGCGGGTCTGCTTCTCGATCTTCTTCGCCAGTTTTGGCTGCATCATGCCGGAGGTGCGTTTCTGCACCAGCTCTTCCAGTTCGATGCCGTCGATGATGTCCAGCGGGTCCAGGACGTTGCCCTTGGACTTGGACATTTTCTGGCCCTGGCCATCACGTACCAGACCGTGCACGTAAACGGTCTTGAACGGAACCTGCGGCGTGCCGTCTTCGTTTTTCACCAAGTGCATGGTGAGCATGATCATCCGGGCAACCCAGAAGAAAATGATGTCGAAACCGGTCACCAGCACATCGGTGGAGTGGAATTTCTTCAGGAATTCGGTCTGCTCCGGCCAGCCGAGCGTGGAGAAAGTCCACAGACCCGAACTGAACCAGGTATCCAGAACGTCGTTGTCCTGTTGCAGCGCAACGTCCGGGCCGAGGTTGTTCTTGGCACGCACTTCGGCTTCGTCGCGACCGACATAGACCTTGCCCGACTCGTCGTACCAGGCCGGAATCCGGTGGCCCCACCACAACTGACGGCTGATGCACCAATCCTGGATGTCGCGCATCCACGAGAAGTACATGTTTTCGTATTGCTTGGGCACGAACTGAATGCGGCCGTCTTCAACCGCAGCGATGGCCGGCTCGGCCAATGGCTTGGTCGATACATACCACTGGTCGGTCAACCATGGCTCGATGATGGTGCCCGAGCGATCGCCTTTCGGCACTTTCAGAGCGTGATCGTCGACGCTGACCAGCAGGCCGGCGGCTTCGAACGCGGCCACGATCTGTTTGCGCGCTTCGAAGCGGTCGAGGCCGGCGTATTCGGCCGGGATCTTGCCGTCGATGCTTTCGTTAAGCGTGCCGTCGAGGTTGAACACCTGACAGGCCGGCAGCACGTGGGCATTCTTGTCGAAGATGTTCAGCAGTGGCAGGTTGTGGCGCTTGCCGACTTCGTAGTCGTTGAAATCGTGGGCCGGGGTGATTTTCACGCAGCCGGTGCCGAATTCAGGGTCGCAGTAATCGTCGGCGATGATCGGGATGCGGCGGCCGACCAGTGGCAGCTCGACAAATTTGCCGATCAGGGCTTTGTAGCGTTCATCGTTCGGGTTAACGGCCACGGCGGCGTCGCCGAGCATGGTTTCCGGACGCGTGGTCGCGACGATCAGGTAATCCTTGCCTTCAGCGGTTTTGGCGCCGTCGGCCAGCGGGTATTTCAGGTTCCACAGGAAGCCTTTCTCGTCGTGGTTTTCCACTTCGAGGTCGGAAATCGCCGTGTGCAGCTTGGTATCCCAGTTGACCAGGCGCTTGCCGCGGTAGATCAGGCCGTCTTCGTGAAGGCGCACGAACGCTTCTTTCACCGCTTCCGAGAGGCCGTCGTCCATGGTGAAGCGCTCACGGCTCCAGTCCACGGACGAGCCGAGGCGACGGATCTGACGGCTGATGTTGCCGCCGGACTGATCCTTCCACTCCCAGACTTTCTCGAGGAATTTTTCGCGGCCCAGATCATGGCGATTCTGGCCTTGAGCTTCGAGTTGACGCTCCACCAGCATTTGCGTGGCGATACCGGCGTGGTCGGTGCCCGGCTGCCACAGGGTGTTGCGACCCTGCATGCGGCGGAAACGGATCAGGGCATCCATGATCGCGTTGTTGAAGCCGTGACCCATGTGCAGGCTGCCGGTGACATTCGGCGGCGGGATCATGATGGTGTAGGACTCGCCCGCGCCTTGCGGGGCGAAGTAATTCTCAGACTCCCAGGTGTTGTACCAGGAAGTTTCAATGGCGTGCGGCTGGTAGGTCTTATCCATGCGCGGCGGGACCCTATTGGCATTTATTCAGGAAAGCCGGCAAGTATAACGGGGCATCGGGCGTAGGGCGAGCGGGTGCGGACCGGGCGCAGATCAATAGCAGCGCGAATCAAATGTGGAGGCAATTTGTAGGGTGTAGGGAGAGGGGTCTTACCCTGTAGGAGCTGTCGCAGGCTGCGATCTTTTGGCGTCTTCAAGAACACTGAAGATCAAAGTCAAAAGATCGCAGCCTGCGGCAGCTCCTACACTGGAATGGTGGTGTTTATTCGTACTGACTGAGCAACCGCTCCATTCGCGCATCCAGCCGGCGTTTGATCTCGGTTTCGATGTGCGGGGCGAAGTCGTCGATTACGTCTTGCATGATCAATAGCGCGGCGGCGCGCAGTTCGCTGTCCAGGTGCAGCAGGGCGTCGGGGCCTTTGCTGGTGGCAGGCGACGGCTGCGCTGCCGGAGCAGGCGGCGGTGTCGTTTCGACCGGTTGCGGCGCATTGCCGACAGTGTCGAATAGCATGGGGATCTGTTCCTGATCACCTTCGATGACCGTGTCGGTCAGCAAGGGCGGTTGCAGGTTGTCATCGCCGAGCAGTTGGCGGATCGACTCGAGGTCATCCAGCAGATGCGCGGAATTTTGCTGCGGTTTTGGAGTGTCCATCGGAATGCTCAGAGTCGCTGTAAACGGTGATCTTGCAGAGGATAGCCCTGTTCGCGGTAGAAACGGAAACTCTCCCGCGCAGCCGAACGAATCGTCGGATCTTCCACCACCACTTCCGCCACGCGGGCGAACTGTTTGGCAAATACCGGCACTTTCAGGTCCAGATTGACCAGCAGATCCTGATGCTGGCCGCAGTCATCGCCAAGACCCAGGACAATCAAACCGTCTGGCTCGCTTTCGGCGGGACCATGGGGCACGAAGCTTTCGCCCTTGAAGGCCCACAAACGCGCATCGAGGTCATCACGCTGGGCGGCATCGCTGCAGTGCAGGTAAATGCGATGGCCCATGCGCCAGGCTTTTTCGGTGAGCTTGCAGGCGAAATCCAGCCGTGCCGAAGGATCGGCGCTGGGCAGGATATAGAAGTCGACTTTGGTCATTGCGGTTCCTGAGCCCTGAACGGCGCCACGAGTAAGTGGCACCGCTCGGGGTCATCGGTGTCAGGCTTTGGCGCGGTCCAGCAGGTATTGGGTCAGCAGGGGAACCGGACGGCCAGTGGCGCCCTTGTCCTTGCCGCCGCTGGTCCAGGCCGTGCCGGCGATGTCCAGATGCGCCCAGTTCAGGTTCTTGGTGAAGCGCGACAGGAAGCAGGCGGCGGTGATGGCGCCGGCTTTCGGGCCGCCAATGTTGGCGATGTCGGCGAACGGGCTGTCCAGCTGCTCTTGATATTCATCGAACAGCGGCAGTTGCCAGGCGCGGTCGTCGGCGGCTTGGCCGGCGCTCAGCAGTTGGCCGATCAGCTCGTCGTTGTTGCCCAGCAAGCCCGAGGTGTGGGAACCCAGTGCGACGACACAAGCGCCGGTCAGGGTAGCGATGTCGATCACCGCTTGCGGCTTGAAGCGTTCGGAGTAGGTCAGGGCATCGCACAGCACCAGACGGCCTTCGGCATCGGTGTTGAGGATTTCCACGGTCTGGCCGCTCATGGTGGTGACGATGTCACCCGGACGTGCAGCGTTGCCGCTCGGCATGTTCTCGGCGCAGGCCAGGATGCACACCAGGTTGATCGGCAGTTTCAGCTCAAGCACGGCACGCAGGGTGCCGAACACGCTGGCGCTGCCGCCCATGTCGTACTTCATTTCATCCATGCCGGCGCCAGGCTTGAGGCTGATGCCGCCGGTGTCGAAGGTGATGCCTTTACCTACCAGTGCGTACGGCTTCTCGGACTTCTTGCCGCCGTTGTATTGCATGACGATCAGGCGCGGCGGCTGGGCGCTGCCCTGGCCGACGGCGTAGAACGAACCCATGCCCAGGTCCTTGATCTTCTTCTCATCGAGGACTTCGACTTTCAGGCTCTTGAATTCTTTGCCCAGGTTCTTGGCTTGCTCGCCCAGGAACGTCGGGTGGCAGATGTTTGGCGGCAGGTTGCCCAGGTTGCGAGTGAAGGCCATGCCGTTGGCGATGGCGGTGGCGTGGGCCACGGCGCGTTCGACTTCAGCCTGTGCTGCCTTGATGGTCACCAGGGTGACTTTCTTCAGGGAGAGCGGGTCGGCTTTCTGGCTCTTGAACTGGTCGAAGCTATATTCGCCATCCACCAGGGTTTCGGCCAGCAGGCGGGTCTTGCCATAGCTGTCGCGGCCTTTGACCACGACTTCATCCAGCGCCAGCACTGCATCGCTGCCGCCCAGGCTTTTAAGGGTATTGAGTACACCGGCGATGATTTTGCGGAACGGGCGATCGCCCAGCTCCTCATCCTTGCCCACGCCCACCAGCAGCACGCGCTCGGCCTTGAGGTTAGGCAGGCTGTGCAGCAACAGGCTCTGGCCGACTTTGCCGGCCAGGTCGCCGCGCTTGAGTACCGCGCTGATGGCGCCACCGCTCAGCTCATCGAGTTGTCTGGCAACGGCGCCGAGCTTGCGGCCTTCGCCGACGGAGACCACCAGCGTGGCGGTCTTCAACGTTTCCGGGCTAACGCTTTTTACAACCAGTTCCATGTCCGGGTCCCTGAATTAATGGTCAATGTGCGCGACGCGCAAAGGCTTGCTTATAAGTAGGAAGGCGCCGGAGCAGTGCCAGCGACAAAGGCCGCAGTTTGAACCTCGCTAATGGCGCCTGACAACCCTCGGTCGTGCGAACTTCGGTGGTTCCGGTGTCTGCTTGAGCATGCGCAGTGACAGGCGCACCCAATCACAGGATAATGCGCCATCTTTTTCGGCGGCTCTGCCCTGCGGGCCGACCGATACGTTTGTTTGTTTGGCCGCTTAGCCTGACAACCCTGGAGTGTCTGGTTTGATTGTCTTCCGTTATCTATCCCGCGAAGTCCTGTTGACCTTGAGCGCCGTCAGCGCCGTGCTGCTGGTCATCATCATGAGCGGGCGCTTCATCAAATACCTCGCCCAGGCGGCCGCTGGTGCCCTGGATCCGGGGTCGCTGTTCCTGATCATGGGCTTCCGTCTGCCGGGTTTCCTGCAGTTGATCCTGCCTTTGGGGCTGTTTCTCGGGATCTTGCTGGCCTACGGTCGTCTGTACCTCGACAGCGAAATGACCGTGTTGTCGGCCACCGGCATGAGCCAGCAGCGGCTGTTTCGCATCACTTTGTTTCCGGCCACGCTGGTTGCGCTGGTGGTGGCATGGCTGAGCCTGAGCCTGGCGCCACAAGGTGCCAACCAGTTCCAGCTGCTGCTGAACAAACAGGACGCACTGACTGAATTCGATACCCTTGAGCCCGGCCGCTTCCAGGCCCTGCGCGACGGTACTCGGGTGACCTATACCGAGCAATTGTCGGATGACCGCATCAATCTGGGCGGCGTGTTCATTTCGCAAAAAAATGTAAATTCCGACAAAAAGGATCGCGGGATTTCCGTATTGGTGGCCGAGAAGGGGCGCCAGGAAATTCGCCCCGACGGCAACCGTTATCTGATCCTCGACAACGGCTACCGCTACGACGGCAATCCGGGGCAGGCCGACTACCGCGCCATCAAATACGACGAGTACGGCGTATTGCTGCCCAAACCGGACGTCAGCGACGAAGTCACCGACCGCGATGCGATGACCACCAGTTCCCTGCTGGGCAATGATGACATCCGCTCGCGCACCGAACTGCAATGGCGTCTGTCTCTGCCGTTGCTGGTCTTTATCGTGACCCTGATGGCGGTGCCGCTGTCGCGGGTCAACCCGCGCCAGGGCCGTTTCCTCAAGCTGCTGCCGGCGATTCTTCTTTATATGGCTTACCTGACCATCCTGATTGCCGCTCGCGGCGCCCTCGAAAAGGGCAAGATCCCGGCGGCATTGGGCTTGTGGTGGGTGCACGCGATCTTCCTGTTCATCGGTCTGGGCTTGCTGTACTGGGAGCCGTTGCGCTTGAAGATGGCGAGTCGCCGCAGTGCGCTGGAGGTGGCCCGTGGATAAGCTCGATCGCTACATTGGTAGCAGCGTGTTCATGGCGATCCTGGCGGTACTGGGGATCATTCTGGGTCTGGCAACGCTGTTTGCCTTCATCGATGAGATGGGCGACGTCAGCGATACCTATACGCTGGCGGATGTCCTGAGCTATGTGCTGCTGACTGCGCCGCGCCGTCTGTATGACATGTTGCCGATGGCAGCGCTGATCGGTTGCCTGATCGGCCTCGGCAGTCTGGCCAGTCATAGTGAGCTGACCATCATGCGCGCTGCGGGCGTGTCGCTCGGGCGAATCGTCTGGGCGGTCATGAAGCCGATGCTGCTTTTGATGGCGGTGGGCTTGGTGATCGGTGAATACGTCGCGCCGGCCACGGAAGTTACCGCTCAGGCCAATCGTTCGCTGGCCCAGGGCAGTGGCGACGCGCAAAGCGCCAAGCACGGTCTGTGGCACCGGCAGGGTGACGAGTTCATCCACGTCAACTCTGTGCAACCCAATGGTCTGCTGTACGGCGTGACCCGTTATCGCTTCGACGATCAACGCCACATACTGTCTTCGAGCTTCGCCAAGCGCGCGGAATTCGACACGGATCACTGGCAACTGAGCGACGTCACGACCACGTTGTTCCATGAGAAGAACACCGAAGTGGTGACGACTCCCGTGGAGCGTTGGGAGGTAGCCCTGAGCCCGCAACTGCTGAGCACTGTGGTGATGGCGCCTGAATCTCTCTCGATCAGCGGTCTGTGGAGTTACATCCACTACCTGGCTGACCAGGGCCTGAGCAACGGTCGTTACTGGCTGGCATTTTGGGTCAAGGTGTTGCAGCCGCTGGTGACCGCCGCATTGGTGCTGATGGCGATTTCCTTCATCTTCGGCCCGCTGCGTTCGGTGACCCTCGGTCAGCGGGTCTTTACCGGTGTACTGGTGGGCTTCACCTTCCGCATCGTCCAGGATTTGCTCGGGCCTTCAAGCCTGGTGTTCGGTTTCTCGCCGCTGTTTGCGGTGCTGGTACCGGCCGGTGTCTGCGCCCTGGCCGGGGTCTGGTTGTTGCGCCGGGCCGGTTGATCGCGGGTTATTCCCGATATGGCTTGTCACTCAAAACGCCCCTGTCGCAAGACCGGGGCGTTTTTTGTAAGCGCCGTCTGACCTGCGAACGTGACGCTTGCGCCGTGGATCAGGTACAATTCCCGGCTATTTTTCGGCGGGCTATGCCTGCAGCCTTTTTGAGTGTTGATCCGTGAGTGATTTGAGTCATATCCGCAATTTCTCCATCATCGCCCACATTGACCATGGCAAGTCGACGCTGGCCGATCGCTTCATCCAGATGTGCGGCGGCCTTGCCGAGCGCGAAATGGAAGCCCAGGTGCTGGACTCCATGGACCTGGAACGTGAACGCGGGATCACCATCAAGGCCCACAGCGTCACCCTTTATTACACCGCCCGCGATGGCATCAAGTACCAGCTGAACTTCATTGACACCCCCGGCCACGTTGACTTCACCTACGAAGTCAGCCGTTCGCTGGCGGCCTGTGAAGGTGCGTTGCTGGTGGTCGATGCCGGTCAGGGCGTTGAAGCGCAGTCGGTTGCCAACTGCTACACGGCAATCGAGCAGGGCCTGGAAGTCATGCCAGTCCTGAACAAGATCGACCTGCCTCAGGCCGATCCGGACCGCGTCAAAGAAGAAATCGAAAAAATCATCGGCATCGATGCCACCGATGCGGTCGAGTGCAGTGCCAAGACCGGCCTGGGCGTCGACGAAGTGCTCGAACGTCTGGTTCACACCATTCCTGCGCCGACCGGCAACTACGAAGATCCGCTGCAAGCGTTGATCATCGACTCCTGGTTCGACAACTACCTGGGCGTTGTTTCCCTGGTTCGCGTGCGCCACGGTCGTGTGAAGAAGGGCGACAAGATCCTCGTCAAGTCCACCGGCAAGATCCATCTGGTGGACAGCGTCGGTGTCTTCAACCCGAAACACACCCCTACCGCCGACCTGAAGGCCGGTGAAGTGGGCTTCATCATCGCCAGCATCAAGGACATTCACGGTGCGCCAGTGGGCGATACCCTGACCTTGAGTTCGACGCCAGACGTTGACGTGCTGCCAGGCTTCAAACGCATTCAGCCGCAGGTGTACGCCGGCTTGTTCCCGGTCAGCTCCGACGACTTCGAGGACTTCCGCGAGGCGCTGCAAAAGCTCACGCTCAACGATTCGTCGCTGCAATACACACCGGAAAGCTCAGACGCACTGGGTTTCGGCTTCCGTTGCGGCTTCCTCGGCATGCTGCACATGGAAATCATCCAGGAGCGCCTGGAGCGCGAATACAACCTGGACCTGATCACCACGGCGCCGACGGTAATCTTCGAGCTGCTGCTCAAGACTGGCGAGACGATTTACGTCGATAACCCGTCCAAGCTGCCGGACTTGTCTGCCATCGAAGACATGCGCGAGCCAATCGTGCGCGCCAATATTCTTGTACCGCAAGAGCACTTGGGTAACGTTATTACCCTGTGTATCGAAAAACGTGGTGTACAGGTCGATATGCTGTTCCTCGGCTCCCAGGTACAAGTGACCTACGACCTGCCGATGAACGAAGTGGTGCTGGACTTCTTTGATCGTTTGAAGTCCACCAGTCGCGGCTATGCTTCTCTGGACTACCATTTCGATCGTTACCAATCGGCCAGCCTGGTGAAACTGGACGTGCTGATCAACGGCGACAAGGTCGACGCGCTGGCGCTGATCGTGCACCGTGACAACTCGCACTACAAAGGTCGCCAGTTGACCGAGAAGATGAAAGACCTGATTCCGCGGCAGATGTTCGACGTGGCAATCCAGGCCGCCATTGGTGGTCAGATTGTGGCGCGTACAACCGTCAAGGCACTCAGAAAGAACGTATTGGCCAAATGCTACGGCGGTGACGTCAGCCGTAAGAAAAAACTGCTGGAAAAGCAAAAGGCCGGTAAAAAACGCATGAAGCAGGTGGGTAACGTGGAAATTCCACAAGAAGCCTTCCTTGCAGTGCTCAGGTTGGATAGTTAGGTCCTATGTCACTAAATTTCCCGCTGTTGCTGGTCATCGCCGTGTTCGTCTGCGGCCTGTTGGCGTTGCTCGATCTGCTGTTCCTGGCGCCACGGCGCCGGGCTGCCATTAACTCTTACCAGGGTAGCGTCAGCCAGGCTGACATGGTGGTGGTCGAGAAACTGAACAAAGAGCCGCTGCTGGTCGAATACGGCAAGTCGTTCTTCCCGGTGCTGTTCATCGTGCTGGTGCTGCGTTCGTTCCTGGTGGAACCGTTCCAGATTCCTTCCGGCTCGATGAAACCGACCCTGGACGTCGGCGACTTCATTCTGGTGAACAAATTTTCTTACGGGATCCGCCTGCCGGTGATCGACAAGAAAGTCATCGAAGTCGGTGATCCGCAGCGCGGCGATGTGATGGTGTTCCGCTACCCGAGCGACCCGAACGTCAATTACATCAAACGTGTGGTGGGCCTGCCGGGTGACCAGATTCGCTACACCGCCGACAAGCGTCTGTTCGTCAACGGTGAGTCGATTGCCGAACAACTGGTCGGCTCCGAGCCGGGCACGTTGGGCAGTGCCGAGCTCTACAAGGAAAAACTCGGCATCGCCGAGCACCTTATCCGCAAGGAAATGAGCCGCTACCGCGCAGCGCCGGATCGTTCGTGGACCGTGCCTGCCGGGCACTACTTCATGATGGGCGACAACCGCGACAACTCGAACGACAGTCGCTACTGGGATGATCCGAGTATTCCCAAGGATCTGCTGGGCATGGTTCCCGACAAGAATATCGTCGGCAAGGCCTTCGCAGTCTGGATGAGCTGGCCGGAACCCAAACTCAGTCACCTGCCGAATTTCTCGCGGGTTGGCCTGATCAAGTAATCACACGCGGCGCTGTTGAACACAGCGCCGAATGCATTTCTGGAGTCGGCATAATCGGCAACAGAAGCATGAAAACAACGATATTCAGGACGTTATTTTTGAACACAGCGTTAATTGTCCCAAGCCTGCGCCGCACCACGGCGATGGCGGTGGAATCCAGCCACGAACTCAGCGTGGGTAAACCGTGAGCGTCTCCTTAAGCCGTCTAGAGCGTCAGCTCGGCTACACCTTCAAAGACCAGGAGCTGATGGTCCTGGCCCTGACTCACCGCAGCTTTGCCGGGCGCAACAACGAACGCCTGGAGTTCCTCGGTGATGCCATCCTCAACTTCGTCGCTGGCGAGGCGCTGTTCGATCGCTTCCCGCTGGCCCGCGAAGGCCAGTTGTCGCGTTTGCGCGCCCGCTTGGTGAAAGGTGAGACCCTGGCCGTACTGGCCCGTGGTTTCGACCTGGGCGAATACCTGCGCCTGGGCTCCGGCGAATTGAAAAGCGGCGGTTTCCGTCGCGAGTCGATTCTGGCCGATGCCCTGGAAGCGCTGATTGGTGCGATTTATCTGGACGCCGGCATGGACATGGCGCGCGAGCGCGTGCTGGCCTGGCTGGCCGGAGAGTTCGAAGGGCTGACGCTGGTCGACACCAACAAAGATCCGAAAACCCGCCTGCAGGAATTCCTGCAGTCCCGTGGTTGTGAGCTGCCGCGTTACGAAGTGGTGGATATCCAGGGTGAGCCGCATTGCCGGACGTTCTTCGTCGAATGTGAAATCATCTTACTGAATGAAAAAAGCCGAGGTCAGGGTGTGAGTCGTCGTATTGCCGAACAGGTAGCGGCCGCCGCAGCACTGATTGCCCTGGGTGTGGAGAATGGCAATGACTGATACAACCGCAACTCGCTGTGGCTATGTTGCCATCGTCGGCCGTCCCAACGTGGGCAAGTCCACGCTGCTGAACCACATTCTGGGTCAGAAGCTGGCGATCACCTCGCGCAAGCCGCAGACCACCCGTCACAACATGCTCGGCATCAAGACCGAAGGCGCCGTTCAGGCGATCTACGTCGACACCCCGGGCATGCACAAGGGCGGCGAAAAGGCTCTGAACCGCTACATGAACAAGACCGCTTCGGCGGCGTTGAAAGACGTCGACGTGGTGATCTTCGTGGTTGACCGCACCAAGTGGACCGATGAAGACCAGATGGTCCTCGAACGCGTTCAGTACGTGACTGGCCCGCTGATCGTGGCGCTGAACAAGACCGACCGTATCGAAGACAAGTCCGAGCTGATGCCGCACCTGACCTGGTTGCAGGAACAGCTGCCGAACGCGCAGATCATGCCGATCTCGGCCCAGCACGGGCACAACCTGGACACGCTGGAACGAGTGATCGCCGAGCACCTGCCGGAAAACGATCACTTCTTCCCGGAAGACCAGATCACCGACCGCAGCAGCCGCTTCCTCGCCGCCGAACTGGTACGCGAAAAAATCATGCGTCAGCTGGGCGCCGAGCTGCCATACCAGATCACCGTGGAAATCGAAGAGTTCAAGCAGCAGGGCAAAACCCTGCACATTCATGCCTTGATCCTCGTCGAGCGTGACGGCCAGAAGAAAATCATCATTGGCGACAAGGGCGAGCGCATCAAGCGCATCGGCACCGAGGCGCGCAAGGACATGGAGCTGCTGTTCGACTCCAAGATCATGCTTAACTTGTGGGTCAAGGTTAAGGGCGGCTGGTCCGATGACGAGCGTGCGCTACGTTCGCTGGGTTACGGCGACCTGTAAACCCGGTCTGCGCTGCACCGTAGAACCCTGTGGGAGCGGGCTTGCCCGCGATGAGGATGTAACATTCAGCGCAGATGTTGAATGTAAGTCCGCCATCGCGGGCAAGCCCGCTCCCACATTGGTTTTGGGTTGTTTGTAAAACTGCGCTCTTTCATTGAGAACTGCGATTTCCATGTCGACCACCGCGCCAACCGGCCAACCCGCCTACGTCCTCCACAGCCGCGCCTACCGCGAAAGCAGTGCACTGGTGGATTTCCTTACGCCGCAAGGTCGGCTGCGGGCGGTGTTGCGTAGCGCGCGGGGCAAGGCCGGGACGTTGGCGCGGCCGTTCGTGCCGCTCGAAGTCGAGTTTCGCGGGCGGGGAGAACTGAAGAATGTCGGTCGCATGGAAAGCGCCGGTGTTTCGACCTGGCTCAATGGTGAAGCATTGTTCAGCGGCCTGTACCTCAACGAGTTGCTGATTCGTCTGCTGCCCGCCGAAGACCCTCATCCCGCGGTTTTCGATCACTACGCCGCGACCTTGCTCGCCCTGGCTGAAGGCCGTCCGCTGGAGCCGTTGCTGCGCTCTTTCGAATGGCGTTTGCTCGACGACCTCGGTTACGGCTTTGCATTGAACACCGACATCCACGGCGACCCCATCGCGCCGGACGGCCTCTATCGCTTGCAAGTGGATGCAGGCCTGGAGCGGGTCTATCTGCTGCAACCGGGCCTGTTCAATGGCACTGAGCTGCAGGCCATGGCCGATGCCGACTGGTCCGCGCCCGGTGCGCTGTCCGCTGCCAAGCGCTTGATGCGTCAGGCGCTGGCCGTTCATCTGGGCGGTCGTCCCCTGGTCAGTCGCGAGTTGTTTCGCAAGCCATAGTTTCGCAGCCATAGGAACTGTTGATGCTAGCGTCAACAGACCCAGGCTCCCCGTGTATGCTGTGCACCGAACTTTCCCTTATTTCAGGAGCGCTTCCGTGACCACCAGCAATCGCATTCTTCTTGGCGTGAACATCGACCACGTTGCCACCCTGCGTCAGGCCCGGGGTACTCGCTACCCGGATCCGGTCAAGGCAGCGCTGGACGCGGAAGAGGCGGGCGCTGACGGCATCACCGTGCACTTGCGCGAAGACCGCCGGCACATTCAGGAGCGCGACGTGCTGCTGCTCAAGGACGTGCTGCAAACCCGCATGAACTTCGAAATGGGCGTCACCGAAGAAATGATGGCGTTCGCCGAACGCATCCGCCCGGCGCACATCTGCCTGGTTCCGGAAACCCGTCAGGAGCTGACCACCGAAGGCGGCCTGGACGTGGCAGGGCAGGAGGCGCGGATCAAGGTCGCGGTGGATCGCCTGGCGAAGATCGGCTGTGAAGTGTCGCTGTTCATCGACGCAGACGAGCGGCAGATTGAAGCATCCCGCCGTGTCGGTGCGCCGGCCATTGAATTGCACACCGGGCGTTATGCGGACGCCGAGACGCCAACCGAAGTCGCTGAAGAGCTCAAGCGCGTGGCCGATGGCGTGGCATTCGGTCTGGGCCAGGGCCTGATCGTCAACGCCGGTCACGGCCTGCACTATCACAACGTCGAGGCTGTTGCGGCGATCAAGGGTATCAACGAACTGAACATCGGCCATGCACTGGTGGCCCATGCGTTGTTCGTCGGGTTCAAGTCGGCGGTGTCGGAGATGAAGGCGCTGATTCTGGCAGCTGCGTTGAAAGGTTAGATCGGCCGCGATGGCGTCTTTGAAGGCAGCGAAGATTTAAAGCGGCGGGGTTTCCTGGCTCGGCTTGGTCTTGTCGACCCCAGGTAC
Organism: Pseudomonas sp. JL3; assembly: GCF_031570575.1. NCBI lineage: Bacteria > Pseudomonadati > Pseudomonadota > Gammaproteobacteria > Pseudomonadales > Pseudomonadaceae > Pseudomonas > Pseudomonas sp. JL3. The sequence goes on along the minus strand of NZ_JAKWJK010000009.1, from coordinate 153,026 downwards.
ATGCAGGTTGCCCTCGGCGACCTGATTGCCTTCCAGCTGTGGCTGCGTGACCCACGTCAGGATGTCGTAGTAACGACGGATGTTCGCCACGAAATGCACCGGTTCGCCGCCCCGGGCATAGCCATAGCGAGTCTTGCTGTACCACTGTTTCTGCGACAGGCGCGGCAGGATTTTCTTCACGTCCAGCCACTTGTCCGGGTTCAGCCCTGCCTTGGCTGTCAGTTTGCGCGCGTCATCCAGATGACCGCTACCAACGTTGTAGGCTGCGAGCGCGAACCACGTACGATCCGGCTCCTGGATCGACTCATCCAGTTGCTCCTTCATGTAGGCCAGGTACTTCGCGCCGCCCATGATGCTCTGCTTGGGATCGAGGCGATTGGACACGCCCATGGCTTGCGCCGTGTTCTGGGTCAGCATCATCAATCCGCGCACGCCGGTCTTGGACGTGACCGCCGCTTGCCACAGCGATTCCTGATAACCGACTGCGGCCAACAAGCGCCAATCGACTTTCTCTTTCTTGGCGTACGTCTTGAAATGCTGTTCGTACTTGGGCAACCGCTGCTGCAGATGCTGGGCGAAGGTGTAGGCGCCCATGTAACCCAGCACGTCGACGTGCCCGTAATAGCGATCCTTGAGGCGTTGCAGGGTGCCGTTTTTCTTCACTTTGTCGAGATAGGTATTGATCTCGTTGAGCAGGCTGTTGTCTTCGCCGGCGGCCACGGCCCAGCTCTGATTGCTGGCGTCGCCGAGATCGAAGGCGACCCGCACTTTGGGGAAGTACACCTGGTTCATTGCGACTTCGTTGGAATCGACCAGTGTCAGGTCGATCTGGGCTTCATCGACCATGCGCAGCAAGTCGACGACTTCAACCGCGTCGGACTCTTCGTATTCAATGCCGGGATATTTCTTTTTCAGCTCTGCCAATTGCTCGGCGTGGGTGCTGCCCTTGAGCACCATGATCTTCTTGCCGACCAGATCGCCTGCATCGGTCGGCCGCGACTGGCCGTTGCGGTAGATGATCTGTGGGGTGACTTCGAGGTAAGAGTGGGAAAAGCGCACCTGCTTTTTTCGTTGCTCGCTGCTGACCAGGCCGGCAGCAGCCAGCACCGGGCCATTGGGCTTGCCCACCTGATTGAACAGGTCGTCGAGGTTGTCGGCGGTTTCGATCTTGAGTTCAACCCCCAGATCGTCGGCGAAGCGCTTCACCAGCTCGTATTCGAAGCCGGTTTCACCGTTGCGATCCTGAAAGTAGGTGGCGGGACTGTTACGGGTAACCACCCGCAGCACGCCATCCTCCTTTACGCGCTCCAGCGTGTTGGGTTTATCAACACAGCCACCGAGCACCAGGAAGAGTCCGGTTGCGATCAGCCATTTGGCGTACCGCGGACGCAAAGCCGTTGGGGAAAACATCTGCGCAGTATACGCAAAGGACCACGAGCGCCATATCTCGACAGCGAAGGGCTTGTCTGCTAGAGAGTCTAAAACCCGTTTGGAGCCCGCAGGAATGGGCCCGAACAGCATTTTGTGACAGAAAAAATAACCTGCGGCGCGCACCTGTTTCAGGCCCGAATACCCGGCCCGACGTTCGGGTGCAGCCGTGCGTACCGTTTCGGGTGCTGTCGCGGGCGGTTTAGGCTAGAATGCACGGCCTCAAAGCACACCCCTTCCCGAGGCTGTCCCGAAGATGTTGATCCTGCGCGGCGCTCCTGCCCTTTCTGCCTTTCGCCACAGCAAACTCCTTGAGCAACTGAGCCAGAAGGTTCCGGCTGTCAGCGGCTTGTATGCTGAATTCGCTCACTTCGCCGAAGTTACCGGCGTCCTGACCGGCGACGAACAGCAGGTGCTCGCGCGCCTTCTGAAGTACGGCCCAAGCGTTCCAGTACAAGAGCCAACCGGTCGTCTGTTTCTGGTGTTGCCACGTTTCGGCACTATCTCGCCGTGGTCCAGTAAAGCCAGCGACATCGCTCGCAACTGCGGCCTGACCAAGATCCAGCGCCTGGAGCGCGGTATCGCGTTCTACGTCGCCGGCCAGTTCAGCGACGCCGAAGCGCAGCTGATCGCAGGCGCCTTGCATGACCGCATGACCCAGATCGTATTGGACAACCTTGAACAAGCCGCCGGCCTGTTCAGCCACGCCGAACCCAAGCCCCTGACCGCGATCGACGTGTTGGGTGGCGGCCGCGCCGCGCTGGAAAAAGCCAACACCGAGCTGGGCCTGGCCCTGGCCGAAGACGAGATCGACTACCTGGTCAACGCCTTCGTCGGCTTGAAGCGCAACCCGCACGACATCGAACTGATGATGTTTGCCCAGGCGAACTCCGAGCACTGCCGTCACAAGATCTTCAACGCCAGTTGGGACATCGATGGTCAGAGCCAGGAAAAAAGCCTGTTCGGTATGATCAAGAACACCTATCAGATGCACAGCGAAGGTGTTTTGTCGGCTTATAAGGACAACGCCTCGGTGATCGTCGGTTCCGTTGCCGGTCGTTTCTTCCCGGACCCTGAAACCCGCCAGTACGGCGCGGTGCAGGAACCGGTGCACATCCTGATGAAAGTCGAAACTCACAACCACCCGACCGCGATTGCCCCGTTCCCGGGCGCATCCACCGGTAGCGGCGGTGAGATTCGTGATGAAGGTGCAACCGGTCGCGGCGCCAAGCCAAAGGCTGGCCTGACCGGTTTCACCGTGTCCAACCTGCAAATCCCGGGTTTCGAACAGCCGTGGGAAGTGCCGTACGGCAAACCTGAGCGCATCGTTACCGCGCTGGACATCATGATTGAAGGCCCGTTAGGCGGTGCCGCGTTCAACAACGAATTCGGCCGTCCGGCCCTGACCGGCTACTTCCGTACCTTCGAACAATCGATCACCACCCCGCGTGGCGACGAAGTTCGCGGTTACCACAAGCCGATCATGCTGGCTGGCGGCATGGGTAACATCCGTGCCGAACACGTACAGAAAGGCGAGATCACCGTCGGCTCCAAGCTGATCGTGCTCGGCGGCCCGGCAATGCTCATCGGCCTGGGCGGTGGCGCTGCCTCTTCCATGGCCACCGGCACCAGCTCGGCGGATCTGGATTTCGCATCCGTACAGCGCGAAAACCCTGAAATGGAGCGTCGCTGCCAGGAAGTCATCGACCGTTGCTGGCAGTTGGGTGACAAGAACCCGATCAGCTTCATCCATGACGTGGGTGCGGGCGGTCTGTCCAACGCCTTCCCGGAACTGGTCAACGACGGTAACCGTGGCGGTCGCTTCGAACTGCGCAACATTCCAAACGACGAGCCGGGCATGGCCCCGCACGAAATCTGGAGTAACGAATCCCAGGAACGCTACGTTCTGGCAGTCGGCCCGGCGGACTTCGAACGCTTCCAGGCGATCTGCGAACGTGAGCGTTGCCCGTTTGCCGTGGTCGGCGAAGCCACTGCCGAACCGCAACTGACCGTGACCGACAGCCACTTCGGTAACAGCCCGGTGGACATGCCGCTCGAAGTGCTGCTGGGCAAAGCCCCGCGCATGCACCGTTCGGCCGTTCGCGAAAACGAGCTGGGCGACGATTTCGATCCGTCAACCCTCGAGATCGCCGACTGCGTCGAGCGCGTTCTGCATCACCCGGCCGTGGCCAGCAAAAGCTTCCTGATCACCATCGGCGACCGCACCATCACCGGCCTCGTGGCCCGTGATCAGATGGTCGGCCCGTGGCAGGTTCCGGTGGCCGACGTTGCTGTTACCGCCACCAGTTTTGACGTCTACACCGGTGAAGCCATGGCCATGGGCGAGCGCACTCCGCTGGCTCTGCTGGACGCTCCGGCGTCGGGCCGCATGGCCATCGGCGAAACCCTGACCAACATCGCGGCTTCGCGCATCGCCAAAATCTCCGACATCAAACTGTCGGCCAACTGGATGTCCGCTGCCGGTCACCCGGGTGAAGACGCGCGTCTGTACGACACCGTGAAAGCGGTCGGCATGGAATTGTGCCCGGATCTCGGCATCACCATTCCGGTGGGCAAGGACTCGATGTCCATGGCCACCCGCTGGAGCGACGAAGGCGTCGACAAGACTGTGACTTCGCCGATGTCGCTGATCGTGACCGGTTTCGCCCCAGTGGCTGACATCCGTCAGACCATGACCCCGCAACTGCGCATGGATAAGGGCACTACCGACCTGATCCTGATCGACCTCGGTCGCGGTCAGAACCGCATGGGCGCTTCGATCCTCGCTCAGGTTCACGGCAAACTCGGCAAGCAGGCACCGGACGTCGATGACGCCGAAGACCTGAAAGCCTTCTTTGCCGTGATTCAGGGCCTCAACGCCGACGGTCACTTGCTGGCTTACCACGACCGTTCCGACGGTGGTTTGCTGACCAGCGTGGTGGAAATGGCCTTTGCCGGCCACTGCGGCCTGAGCCTGAACCTCGACGGTCTGGCCGAAACCTCCGCCGACATCGCCGCGATCCTGTTCAACGAAGAACTGGGCGCCGTGATCCAGGTTCGCCAGGACGCCACTCCAGACATCCTCGCGCAGTTCAGTGCTGCCGGTCTGAGTGATTGCGTATCGGTGATCGGTCAGCCAATGAACAACGGTGAAATCAGCATCACTTTCAACGGTGACACCGTGTTCGAAGGTCAGCGTCGTCTGCTGCAACGTCAGTGGGCTGAAACCAGCTATCAGATCCAGCGTCTGCGTGACAACGCTGACTGCGCCGATCAAGAATTCGACGTATTGTTGGAAGAAGACAACCCGGGCCTGAGCGTCAAGCTCAGCTACGACGTCAACCAGGACGTCGCCGCGCCTTACATCAAGAAAGGCATCCGCCCACAGGTTGCCGTGCTGCGTGAGCAGGGCGTCAATGGTCAGGTGGAAATGGCGGCCGCGTTCGACCGCGCCGGTTTCAACGCGATCGACGTGCACATGAGCGACATTCTGGCCGGCCGTGTCGACCTGAACGAGTTCAAAGGTCTGGTGGCTTGCGGCGGTTTCTCCTACGGTGACGTCCTGGGTGCCGGCGAAGGCTGGGCCAAGTCCGCGCTGTTCAACAGCCGCGCTCGCGATGCCTTCCAGGGCTTCTTCGAACGTAACGACAGCTTCACCCTCGGCGTGTGCAACGGTTGCCAGATGATGTCCAACCTGCACGAGTTGATCCCGGGCAGCGAGTTCTGGCCGCACTTCGTGCGCAACCGTTCCGAGCAGTTCGAAGCGCGCGTGGCGATGGTACAGATCCAGGAGTCGAACTCGATCTTCCTGCAAGGCATGGCCGGTTCACGCATGCCGATCGCTATCGCGCACGGCGAAGGCCATGCCGAATTCGCCAGCGAAGAAGCGTTGCTGGAAGCCGATCTGTCAGGTTGCGTGGCGATGCGTTTCGTCGACAACCACGGCAAGGTCACCGAAAACTACCCGGCCAACCCGAACGGCTCGCCGCGCGGGATCACCGGTTTGACCAGCCGTGACGGTCGCGTGACCATCATGATGCCGCACCCGGAGCGTGTATTCCGCGCCGTGCAGAACTCGTGGCGTTCGGAAGACTGGAACGAAGACGCACCTTGGATGCGTATGTTCCGTAATGCTCGGGTTTGGGTTAACTAAGCGCCGTGTACAAGCTCTGTTTTTTTGTTCCGGCCAGCCATGTCGAGGTGGTCAAGAGTGCTGTGTTCGCTGCCGGTGGCGGGCGGATCGGGGCTTATGATCGCTGCGCGTGGCAGGTGTTCGGGTTGGGTCAGTTTCGTCCACTGGATGGCAGTCAGCCGTTCATTGGCGAAGCGGGGCAGGTCGAGCAGGTTGAGGAATGGAAGGTTGAGCTTGTGGTCAGTGATGAGTTGATTCGGGCGGTGGTGGTGGCTCTGAAAGAGAGTCACCCCTATGAGACGCCGGCTTACGAGGTATGGCGGTTGGAGGATTTCTGATCTTCCTGGCCGCTGAAATGAAAAACCCGCTGAAGTGATTTCAGCGGGTTTTTTTTTGTGCGCCCGGCGTGTGCGCAATCGGGTGAGAGTTCCACCGTTTTGCGCAGACGCCTACAAGCCGATCAGTCGATGTACTCAAACAACTTCACGATCTTCTGCACGCCGGAAACGCCTTGTACCAGATTGGTTGCCTGGGCCGCTTCCTGCTTGGTCAGCAGACCCAGCAAGTAGACGATGCCGTTTTCAGTCACAACCTTGATGCGTGACCCCGGGATGGAGGGATCGGTAAGCATCTGGGTCTTGATCTTGGTGGTCAGCCACGTGTCGTTCTGGCGCGCCAGCAGCGAGGAGGGCTGCAGCACTTGCAGCTCGTTGTGTACCTTCTTTACCCGCTGAACGGAGGCGGCAACCTGTTCGGCCTTGGCCTTGAGGTCGGCGCGCGGGGTTTGCCCGGCCAGCAGCACTACGCCGTTGAAGCTGGTGACGACGATGTGCGAGTTGTTGTCCAGGTCCGGATCGGCCTTGGCGATGTTTACACCTGCCTTGGTTTCGATCAGGGAGTCGTCGATCTTGCTGCCGAAGGTGCGGGTGCCACGGTCATCATCGATCGGCGCTTCACGGCTGGCGGTAACCACCGAGGTGCAGCCGCTGATGCCAAGGCACAGGGTCAAGGCCAGAAGGCCTAGGCGATTAGGGGTCATTCTTCACTCCCGAACAGTTGGCTGTCGATCAAATCGCAAAGGCAATGGATCGCCAGCAGGTGGACTTCCTGAATACGTGCGGTGACGTTGGCCGGTACGCGAATCTCGACGTCCTCAGGCAATAGCAGTGACGCCATGCCGCCGCCATCACGACCGGTCAATGCTACGACAATCATTTCGCGATCATGTGCGGCCTGGATCGCTTGAATTATATTTGCCGAGTTGCCGCTGGTGGAAATCGCCAGCAAAACATCACCCGGCTGGCCCAGGGCGCGAATCTGTTTGGAGAAGATTTCGTTGTAGCTGTAATCGTTGGCGATCGAGGTGATTGTCGAGCTGTCGGTGGTCAGCGCGATGGCCGGCAGACTCGGGCGCTCGCGCTCGAAACGGTTGAGCAGTTCGGACGAGAAGTGCTGCGCGTCACCGGCGGAGCCGCCGTTGCCGCAGGACAGCATTTTGCCCTCGTTGAGCAGGGCGTTGACCATGACCTGACTGGCTTGCTCGATGTGCGGTGCAAGTACGTCCATCGCCTGTTGCTTGGTGTCGATACTGGCCTGAAAAAGCTGGCGAATTCGCGATTGCATGTCCATCTGTGTGACCTTAATTAGCGCGGCTACTCGGCACATGAAAGTGCAGCCCGCAAAGCAAAGAGCAAAAGTGTTGGGTGAAGGTGTCCGGTTCGGGGCGCAAGCGATCAGCTGTCGAAGGCATTCTGCAACCAGTTCAACTGATCAAGGTTGCTGTCGATGGCAACCACGTCGAAGCGGCAGGGGAAATTGGCCCAACGCGACTCGCGCTGAAGAAAATACTGCGCGGCAAAAATCAGTTTCTGCCGTTTGCGGCCATCGATGCTATCGAGCGCGCCACCCCATTGGGTGTTTTTTCTGTAGCGGACTTCGACGAATACTACTGTATCGCCATCAAGCATGACCAGATCAAGCTCGCCGCGTTTACACAACCAGTTCTGCGCCAGCAGGCGCAGACCTTGTTGCTGAAGATGCTCGAGCGCATGACGCTCGGCATCTTTACCGCTTTGCTGGCGTGACCTGTCAGGCATCAGCGCGAGGTATCCGGCAGGCGTTGAACCTGGCCGTTGGTGAACTCTGCCCATGGCAACTGACGCTCGACGCGTTGATTCTGAGTCATGCCCAGGCTGCCCGATTGGCCTTGGATGCGGCTGTCCGGCAAGGCCTTGAGTTGCCCCAGGCGCGGTGCCAGGCGATAGGCGTCAACGCCCATCGCGTACAGGCGACCCAGGCTGCCGCCGGCTTGTGGCCATTGTGCAGTGACCTGTTTGCGCAGCGGGTCGTTGGCGTCCAGCAGCCAAGGGGTTTCGCAGAAGCGAATACCGTTCATGTCGTTGTACTGGTTCTGGTCGCCGCTGGCGCTGAACACGTGGGAGGTGGCGTAAACCGGTACGTCACCCGCGTACTGGAAGTTCAGGGTCGGTTTGATCTGTTGGGCTTGTTGCGGCGTTGCGGCCAGGAAGATGAACTCGATGTCCTGACGACGCGAAGGTTGTGCGGCAACCTGCGAGCCAACGGTGCTTTGCAGGCTCTTGGCGCGGCCTTCGCTCTGGCGCAACTGGAACATGTCGGCAATCTGCTGGGCCAGTTGCACCGGCTGGTCGACGCGTTCGGTAGCAACGATGCTGCCCCCGTTGGCTTGCCAATCCTGGCTGAACGCCCTGAGTACGCGGTCACCCCATTCGCCTTTCGGCACCATGATGGCGGCGCGGTGCAGGCCATCGGCGCGCGCACGACGGGACACTTCGCGGGCTTCGTCTTCAGCGGCAAGACCGAACTGGAACAGTTGGGCCGGACCTTGTTCGCCTTCGCTGTAGTTCAGTGCAAGGGTCGTGATCGGCAGTTGCGGGCGCGCGCTGAGTTGTTTGACCAGGGGCTTCTCCAGTGGGCCGACCACCAGTTGCACGCCATCGGCCTGGGCCTTGCGATAAAACTCGTCGAGGGAGGTCAGGCGCGAGCTGTCATAGAACTCGATGGCTGGCGGCTTCTGCCCGGCTTGTTGCGCCTGGTAGTGAGCGGCCATGAAGCCTTCGCGTAGTGCTCTGCCAACCGAACCCAGTGGGCCGTCTTGCGGCAGTAGCAGGGCGATCTTGCTCAGGGGCTGGCTGGCCAGCTCCTTGAGTTTGGTCAGTGGCAGCGGCAGCTGGATGGCAGCCGGGTGCTTTGGATTCTTTTCGCGCCAGTTGTCGATCGCCGCTTGCTGCTGTTCCAGGGTGCCGGCTGTTTTCACTGCCTGCGCCAGACGTATCCAGCCGCCGAGGTCGTCGTCGGTAGTCGGCTGCAATTGATCGGTCGGCAGCGAAGCGATCAGGGTCCAGATCGCTTCGTGGTTTTTGCTGGCAGCTTCACCTTCAAGCATCGGCGCAATAAAGATGCGCTCCCGTGCGGCGGCCAGGGTCTGGCCGTCGGCCTCAAGGGCGCGGGCATGTACGGTGCCGGTGCGAACTTGTTGTTCGACGGGCAGTTCGCCCAGGCGTTGCAGGCTCGGATGGCTCAGGGCAGTCAGCGCCGCTTTGGGCTGATTGCGGGCCATGGCCAGTTCAGCCGCCAGGGTGCTGGCGAAGACTTGTTGGCCAGGCTTGAGTTGTTCCACCGGGACCTGTTGCAGGATTTGCGCGGACTGCCCGGCATTGCCCTGACGATAAGCCAGGTCTGCTGCGCTCAAGCGCAATAGGGCGGCTTTTTCCGGATCTTTGCTTTTAGTGGCCTGTTCGAGCAGTTGCTCGATACTGGCGTCCGGGGTCCGTGGAAGTTCGCCAAGGCTGGAGGAGGGCGAGCTGGCGCAAGCCGCCAGCAAGGCAGCGAGGCAGAGGGCAGTGAGCAGCCGCAGGCAAGCGATCATGTAAGTGTTCCTGATACTCGATCAAATTAGCGTGGAATTGTACCCAAGCACTGGCCGGGGCGCGATGTTACTGGCGTGAATCGATCAATTTAGCTCGTGCAAATGTTGCAGCACTGCACAAAAGGCTGGAAAACCCGGGGAGGGCAAGGCGTATCGCAAGCGCCGCTACGCGCTACAATGTCGCCTTTTACCGATCATGAGGTGTGCGCTTTGACTGCTCCAGGTGCTTTGAATTCCGCTGCTGGCTCGCTTTATGTGGTGGCGACGCCCATCGGCAACCTGGACGATATCAGTGCGCGTGCGCTGAAGATCCTGCGCGAGGTCGCCTTGATCGCGGCCGAAGATACTCGCCATTCCCAGCGATTGATGCAGCATTTCGGTATTCCTACGCCGCTGGCGGCCTGCCATGAACACAACGAGCGGGAGGAGGGTAACCGCTTTATCACGCGTCTGCTGGCGGGCGACGATGTGGCGTTGATTTCCGACGCCGGGACGCCGCTGATTTCAGATCCGGGTTATCACTTGGTGCGTCAGGCTCGTGCCGCCGGAATCAATGTGGTGCCGGTTCCGGGTGCATGTGCATTGATTGCTGCGTTGTCAGCGGCGGGGCTGCCATCCGACCGTTTCATCTTCGAAGGGTTTTTGCCGGCCAAGGCTGTCGGCCGACGTGCTCGTCTGGAACTGGTAAAAGAAGAACCGCGCACGCTGATTTTCTACGAAGCACCGCACCGCATCCTCGAATGCCTGCAAGACATGGAGCTGGTATTCGGCGCCGAGCGTCCGGCGTTGCTGGCGCGTGAACTGACCAAGACTTTCGAAACCCTTAAAGGCTTGCCGTTGGCCGAGTTGCGCGAGTTCGTCGAATTGGACAGCAATCAACAGCGTGGCGAGTGTGTGGTGCTGGTGGCGGGCTGGACTGCCCCTGAGACGGAAGACGCTGTCAGCAGTGAGGCCATGCGCATTCTCGACCTGTTACTCGAAGAGATGCCGCTCAAGCGTGCGGCGGCATTGGCCGCGCAAATTACCGGCGAACGCAAGAATGTGCTCTACCAGGTCGCGCTGGATAAACAGAAGGGCGAGTAAAACCGACGTGCAGCGCCGGCCAGAGGCTTTTAGCGCTTGTTCTTCGGCCGCTCTGCCGTTAATCTTCGCGGCGGAGAGTCGATCGGACAGTCGCTGCCCTCTATGAAAATTAGGGGGGGGAGGAAAGTCCGGGCTCCATAGGGCGAAGTGCCAGGTAATGCCTGGGAGGCGTGAGCCTACGGAAAGTGCCACAGAAAATAACCGCCTAAGCGCTTCGGCGCCGGTAAGGGTGAAAAGGTGCGGTAAGAGCGCACCGCACGTCTGGCAACAGTTCGTGGCTAGGTAAACCCCACTTGGAGCAAGACCAAATAGGGTCCCAAGGCGTGGCCCGCGCTGGGACCGGGTAGGTTGCTAAAGATGTCCAGTGATGGCCATCGTAGACGAATGACTGTTCAAGACAGAACCCGGCTTACAGATCGACTCTCCACCTTTTTTTCCTCTCTGCCGGATCATTGGCAGCGATGTGCGTAATGGCAATTTCCCTCCCTGCTGAATCAATAGCAGAAGCGCTTTTGTAATACCGAAAAAATCTTACTCTTAACAAACTACTTTAACTTCTGAACGCAGCCTTCTGTGCTGATTCAAGTTATTGAGCGAATTCATCCGTCAGATTCTCGTTAACCCTCCTTTTACGCTCCTAAATCTCCGTTCTGTAAGGCTTTTCCTTTAATCCGCGCCTTGACGGTGTGGTGGGGGCATTCCTATAGTGTGCGCAAGTGGCGGAAAGTGGCATGAAGTGGGTTTTTTGAGCGTAAAACGCTAATATTTGGAGAAACGCTGACGTGTTTCGCGGAGCTAACGCTATCAGTCTCGATGCAAAGGGCCGTCTCGCTATGCCGAGCCGGTACCGTGACGAGCTGGTTTCGCGTAGTTCCGGTCAATTAATCGTCACCATCGATGCCGTTGATCCGTGTTTGTGTGTTTATCCCCTCGATGAGTGGGAAATTATCGAAACCAAACTGCGCGCACTGCCTTCGCTTCGCGAAGAAAACCGCCGCCTGCAACGTTTACTGATTGGTAATGCCGTCGACCTCGAGCTCGATGGCAGTGGTCGTTTTCTGGTTCCGCCGCGTCTTCGCGAATATGCCAAGTTGGATAAGCGCGCAATGTTGGTAGGCCAACTGAACAAGTTCCAATTGTGGGACGAGGATGCCTGGAATGCGGTTTCTGCCGCTGACCTGGCTGCTATTCAACAACCGGGCGCTATGCCTGATGAACTGCGTGATTTGATCCTGTGACTATTGATAGCGGCTTTAACCACATCACCGTACTGCTTGACGAAGCCGTCGAGGCTCTCGCCGTACGTCCTGATGGCTGCTATCTGGACGGTACGTTCGGACGTGGCGGGCACAGTCGGTTGATCCTCAGCCAGCTCGGACCTGATGGCCGGTTGCTCGGATTCGACAAAGATCCTCAAGCGATTGCCACCGGGCAAACGCTAGCGGCCGAAGACGGCCGCTTTGTCGTTGTGCAGCGCAGTTTTGCCGAGCTCGGTTCGGAAGTCGCCGAGCGCGGTCTGGCCGGCAAGGTCAGCGGTGTTCTGCTCGACCTCGGCGTATCTTCGCCGCAGCTCGACGACCCGGAGCGCGGTTTCAGTTTCCTCAACGACGGTCCGTTGGACATGCGCATGGACCCGTCCCGCGGGATCAGCGCCGCCGAGTTCGTCAACACCGCGCCGGTGGAAGAAATCGCCCGGGTGTTCAAGCAATACGGCGAAGAGCGTTTCTCCGGTCGCATGGCACGTGCAGTGGCCGAGCGTCGCGACATCAAGCCGTTCGAGCGCACTGGCGATCTGGCTGAAGTGTTGAAAGTCGCCAACCCGGCATGGGAAAAGGGCAAGAACCCGGCCACCCGTGCATTCCAGGGCCTGCGTATTCACGTCAACAACGAACTGGGCGATCTGGAAACCGGCCTCGAAGCCGCGCTGGAATGCCTGGAAGTAGGCGGCCGTCTGGTCGTCATCAGCTTCCACTCGCTGGAAGACCGCATCGTCAAACTGTTCATGCGCAAACTGGTGAAAGGCGAAGCCGACAACCTGCCGCGCAACCTGCCGGTCCGTCACGTCGCTTTCGAACCGAAAATCAAAATCCATGGCAAAGCGCAGTCTGCCTCCGAGGCCGAACTCAAAGCCAACCCACGTTCCCGTAGCGCCATCATGCGTGTCGCGGAGAAGTTGCGGTGAGCAAGCTTTTCGCCAAGCCACTTCCCGGCGGAAGCTTTTTCATGCTGCTGCTGTTTGTCGGCGTGCTTGTGTCGGCCATCGGCGTGTCCTATAGCGCACACTGGAACCGTCAGTTGCTGAATTCTCTGTACGGCGAATTGAGCGTGCGCGACAAGGCGCAGGCGGAGTGGGGGCGGTTGATTCTCGAGCAGAGCACCTGGACCGCCCATAGCCGTATCGAAGTCCTGGCCACCGAGCAGCTGAAGATGCGCATTCCAGGCGCCGCTGAAGTGCAGATGGTGGCGCCATGATGAAACTCGAAGGCGCGCTCTTCCCATGGCGGTTCCGTCTGGTGGTGGGTTTGCTCGGCATCATGGTGGCCGCGATTGTCTGGCGCATCATCGATTTGCAAGTGGTCGACCGTGCCTTCCTTAAAGGTCAGGGCGATGCGCGCAGTGTTCGTCATATTCCGATTCCGGCTCACCGTGGTCTGATTACCGACCGTAACGGCGAGCCGTTGGCCGTGAGTACCCCGGTCACCACCCTGTGGGCCAACGCCAAGGAAATGCAAACGGCCAAAGAAACGTGGCCGGCACTGGCGGCTGCCTTGGGGCAGGACCCGAAAGCCCTGGCCGAACGTCTCGAAGCCCAGGCCAATAAAGAATTCATTTATCTGGTGCGCGGGCTGACCCCCGAGCAGGGCCAGGCTGTGCTTGATCTGAAAGTGCCGGGCGTTTATGGCATCGAAGAGTTCCGGCGTTTCTACCCGGCCGGTGAAGTCACCGCCCATATGGTCGGCTTTACCGACATCGATGATCACGGGCGCGAAGGCGTCGAGCTGGCCTACGACGAATGGCTGGCCGGCGTCCCCGGCAAGCGACAGGTGATCAAGGACCGGCGCGGCCGGCTGATCAAAGATGTCCAGGTCACCAAAAACGCCAAGGCCGGCAAGCCCTTGGCGTTGTCCATTGACCTGCGTCTGCAATACCTGGCCAACCGTGAACTGCGCAACGCGATCATCGAGAATGGCGCCAAGGCCGGCAGCCTGGTGATCATGGACGTGAAGACCGGCGAGATCCTCGCCATGGTCAACCAGCCGACCTACAACCCGAACAACCGTCGCAACCTGCAACCGGCGATGATGCGCAACCGCGCGATGATCGACGTGTTCGAGCCGGGCTCCACCATGAAAGCGATTTCCATGAGCGCCGCGATTGAAACCGGGCGCTGGAAGCCGACCGATACCGTCGAGGTGTATCCAGGCACCTTGCAGATTGGTAAGTACACCATCAAGGACGTATCCAAGAGTGAAGGCCCGGTGCTCGACCTGACCGGTATCCTGATCAATTCCAGTAACGTCGGCATGAGCAAGGTTGCGTTCGATATCGGCGGCGAAACGATTTTCCGTCTGGCGCAGAAAGTCGGCCTCGGCCAGGACACCGGTCTCGGCTTCCCGGGCGAGCGCGTTGGCAACCTGCCGAACTACCGCGAATGGCGCAAGGCTGAAACTGCCACGCTGTCCTACGGCTACGGTATTTCCGTGACTGCGATCCAGTTGGTCCACGCCTTCTCGGCCCTGGCCAACAATGGTCGTCTCGCGCCGCTGACCCTGATCAAAACCGACAAGGCACCGCAAACCACACAGGTATTGCCGGAAGCCGTCGCGAAAACCATGCAAACCATGTTGCAACAAGTGATCGAAGCCCCGCGCGGTGTATTCCGTGCGCAGGTGCCGGCGTATCACGTGGGCGGCAAGTCGGGTACCGCGCGTAAAACGTCGGTCGGCACCAAAGGCTACGCCGAGAATTCCTACCGCTCGCTGTTTGCCGGCTTCGGCCCGATGAGCGACCCGCGCTACGCAATTGTGGTGGTGATCGATGAACCGACCAAGGCCGGTTACTTCGGTGGTCTGGTATCGGCGCCGGTGTTCAGCAGAGTGATGTCCGGGACCTTGCGCCTGATGAACATTACCCCGGACAACCTGCCTGCCACTCAACAAGCGAACGCCGCACCGGTCGTTCCGCTGAAAGCTAATGGAGGGCGCGGCTGATGTCGCTGAGCCTGAACAAGATTTTCGCCCACGCCGGCCGCGATCTGTTGATCCGCGAATTGGCGCTGGACAGCCGCAACGTACGGGCAGGCGATCTGTTTCTCGCGGTTCCTGGTGGCAAGTTCGACGGGCGTGCGCACATCGCCGACGCCTTGCAACGCGGCGCTGCTGCCGTGGCTTATGAAGTCGAAGGCGCGACCGTGCTGCCGATTACCGATGTGCCGTTGATTCCGGTCAAAGGCCTGGCGGCGCAGCTGTCGGACATCGCCGGACGTTTTTATGGTGACCCGAGCCGTCATTTGAACCTGATCGGCGTGACCGGCACCAACGGTAAAACCAGCGTGACCCAATTGATCGCCCAGGCGCTCGACCTGCTCGGTCAGCACTGCGGCATTGTCGGCACCCTGGGCTCCGGTTTCTACGGCGCGCTGGAAAGCGGTCTGCACACCACGCCGAACCCGATAGCGGTGCAAGCGACCCTCGCCGACCTGAAAAAGGCCGGCGCTAAAGCCGTGGCCATGGAAGTCTCTTCCCACGGCCTGGATCAGGGCCGCGTGACTGCGTTGGCGTTCGATGTGGCGGTGATGACTAACCTGTCGCGCGATCATCTGGATTACCACGGCACCATGCAGGTCTATGGCGAAACCAAGGCCAAGTTGTTTGCCTGGAATGATCTGAAGTGCCGGGTGGTCAACCTGGACGACGATTTCGGCCGGCAACTGGCGGCTGATAAAGGCGAGTCGCGACTGATCACTTACAGTCTGGAAGATTCCAGTGCCTATCTGTATTGCCGCGAAGCGCAGTTCGACGACGAAGGCGTGCGCGCCACGCTGGTCACGCCGCAAGGCGAGCACCATTTGCGCAGCACCTTGCTCGGTCGTTTCAACCTGAGCAACGTGTTGGCCGCGATCGGCGCCTTGCTCGGGCTGGACTACGCGCTGGACGAAATCCTCAAAGTGCTGCCGAAACTCGAAGGCCCGGCCGGTCGCATGCAGCGCCTGGGCGGCGGTACTCAGCCGTTGGTGGTGGTCGATTACGCCCACACACCGGATGCGCTGGAAAAAGTCTTGATGGCCCTGCGTCCTCACGCCAAAGGCCGGTTGCTGTGCCTGTTCGGTTGCGGCGGTGATCGCGATCGCGGCAAGCGTCCGCTGATGGCGGAAGTGGTCGAGCGTCTGGCCGATGGCGTACTGGTCACCGATGACAATCCGCGCACCGAAGACCCGACCGTGATTTTCGACGACATCCGTGCCGGTTTCACCGCTGTGGATAAAGTTGCCTTCGTCGCCGGCCGTGGCCAGGCGATTGCCCAATTGATCGCCAGCGCTTCGGCGGATGACGTGATTGTCCTGGCCGGTAAAGGTCACGAGGACTATCAGGAAATCAACGGCGAGCGCCACGCTTTCTCCGATCTGGTCGAGGCCGATCACGCCCTGACCGCGTGGGAGGTGGCCCATGCTTAAAGCCTTGAAACTGAGCGAACTGACCAGCGCATTGAATGGCCGTCTGATTGCCAGCGACGCCAGCTTTGACGGCGTCAGCATCGACAGCCGCGCGATCACGCCCGGCCAGCTGTTTATTGCTCTGGCCGGCCCGCGTTTCGATGGCCATGATTACCTCAATGACGTCGCCGCCAAAGGCGCCGTGGGTGCCTTGGTCGAGCGTGAAGTCGCCGACAGCGCGCTGCCGCAACTGCTGGTCAAGGACACCCGCCAGGCCCTCGGCCAATTGGGCGCGATGAACCGTGCGGCGTTCACTCAGCCGGTCGTGGCCATCACCGGCTCCAGCGGCAAGACCACGGTCAAGGAAATGCTTGCAAGCATCCTGCGCACGCGCGGTCCGGTGCTGGCGACCCGTGGCAACCTGAACAATGACCTCGGCGCTCCACTGACCCTGCTCGAACTGGCGCCGGAGCATACCGCGGCCGTGATCGAGCTCGGCGCTTCGCGGCTCGGCGAGATTGCCTACACCGTCGGCATGACCAAGCCCCACGTGGCTGTCATCAACAACGCCGGGACCGCCCACGTCGGCGAGTTCGGCGGGCCGGAAAAAATCGTTGAAGCCAAGGGCGAGATTCTCGAAGGGCTGGATGCCGATGGCGTCGCGGTGCTGAATCTCGACGACAAGGCGTTTGAAATCTGGAAAACCCGAGCCGCCGGTCGCAAAGTGCTGACGTTTGCCCTGAGCAACATCAGCGCCGACTTCTACGCCAGCGATCTGGACCGCGATGCCCGCGGTTGCCCGGCGTTCAACCTGCACAGCCCTGAAGGTGTGGAACGGGTTCAGCTGAACCTGCTCGGCACCCATAACGTCGCCAATGCCATGGCCGCCGCCGCTGCCGCGCATGCCTTGGGCGTGTCGCTGTTCGGCATCGCCACCGGTCTCGGCGCCGTGCAACCGGTCAAGGGACGCACCGTGGCGCAACTGGCCAGCAATGGCATGCGCGTGATCGATGACACGTACAACGCAAACCCCACCTCCATGTGCGCCGCCGTTGATATACTCGCCGGCTTTTCCGGTCGCACCGTTTTGGTGCTCGGAGATATCGGCGAGTTGGGCGATTGGGCGGAGCAGGGGCACCGCGATGTGGGCGAGTACGCCCGCGGCAAGGTTTGCGCGCTGTACGCGGTCGGGCCAATGATGACCCACGCCGTGAATGCTTTCGGCGAGCAGGCTTTTCACTTCAGCACACAGGCTGATCTGATCAAGGCCCTGGAAGCCGAGCAGGACACAAACACCACCATTTTGATCAAGGGCTCGCGCAGCGCCGCGATGGAAAACATCGTCGCCGCTTTGTGCGGGACCCGTCTGGAGAAACATTAATGCTGCTGCTGCTAGCGGAGTATCTGCAACAGTTCTACAAAGGCTTCGCGGTCTTTCAGTACCTGACCCTGCGCGGGATCCTCGGTGTGCTGACCGCGCTGGTCTTGTCGCTGTGCTATGGCCCGTGGATGATCCGCACCTTGCAGAACCGTCAGATCGGTCAATCCGTTCGCAACGACGGCCCGCAATCGCACCTGTCCAAATCCGGCACCCCGACCATGGGTGGCGCGCTGATTCTTTCGTCCATCGGCGTCAGCACCTTGCTCTGGGCTGACCTGACCAACCGTTACGTTTGGGTCGTGTTGTTGGTGACCCTGCTGTTCGGCGCCATCGGTTGGGTCGACGATTACCGCAAAGTCATCGAGAAAAATTCCCGCGGCCTTCCGAGCCGCTGGAAGTATTTCTGGCAGTCGGTGTTCGGCCTGGGCGCGGCGATCTTCCTTTATATGACTGCCGCGACGCCGGTAGAAACCACCCTGATCCTGCCGATGCTCAAGGACTACAGCATTCCGCTGGGCGCGGGTTTCATCGTCCTGACCTATTTCGTGATTGTCGGCTCGAGCAACGCGGTCAACCTGACCGACGGCCTCGACGGTCTGGCGATCATGCCTACCGTGATGGTCGGCGGCGGCTTGGGGATCTTCTGCTACCTGTCGGGTAACGTGAAATTCGCTGAATACCTGCTGATTCCTTACGTACCGGGCGCGGGTGAGTTGATCGTATTCTGCGGCGCGCTGATCGGCGCGGGCCTGGGTTTCCTCTGGTTCAACACCTATCCGGCCCAAGTGTTCATGGGCGACGTCGGCGCACTGGCACTGGGCGCGGCCCTGGGCACCATCGCGGTGATCGTCCGTCAGGAAATCGTCCTGTTCATCATGGGCGGCGTGTTCGTGATGGAGACCCTGTCGGTCGTCATTCAGGTTGCCTCCTTCAAGTTGACCGGTCGCCGTGTGTTCCGCATGGCACCGATACACCACCACTTTGAACTCAAGGGCTGGCCCGAGCCACGTGTGATCGTCCGTTTCTGGATCATCACCGTGATTCTGGTACTGGTCGGCCTTGCCACCCTGAAGCTGAGGTAGAACGAGTGTCTCTGATCGCTTCTGACCACTTCCGCATCGTTGTCGGCCTCGGCAAGAGCGGCATGTCCCTGGTTCGCTTCCTGGCGAACCGGGGCGTGTCGTTTGCTGTCGCCGATACGCGGGAAAATCCACCGGAACTGGCCACGCTCAAGCGTGACTATCCGCACGTGGAAGTGCGTTGTGGCGAGCTGGACGTCGAATTCCTGTGCCGTGCCGACGAGCTCTACGTGAGCCCCGGCCTGGCGCTGGCGACCCCGGCCCTGCAGGCTGCCGCCGCCCGTGGCGTGAAGTTGTCCGGCGACATCGAGCTGTTCGCGCGTAACGCGAAGGCGCCGATTGTCGCCATCAGCGGTTCCAACGCAAAAAGCACCGTCACTACCCTGGTCGGCGAGATGGCGGCTGCGGCCGGCAAGCGTGTTGCCGTCGGCGGCAACCTCGGCACGCCAGCACTGGATTTGCTCAGCGACGACATCGAGTTGTACGTGATGGAGCTGTCGAGCTTCCAGCTCGAAACCACCGATCACCTCGGCGCCGAAGTGGCGACTGTGCTCAACATCAGCGAAGACCACATGGACCGCTACAGCGGTCTGCCGGCTTATCACTTGGCCAAGCACCGGATCTTCCGTGGCGCCAGGCAGTTTGTGGTCAACCGTCAGGACGCCTTGAGTCGTCCGCTGATGGGGGAAGGTCAGCCGTGCTGGACCTTCGGTTTGAGCAAACCCGATTTCAAGTCCTTTGGTATCCGGGAAGAGGATGGCGAGAAATACCTGGCCTTCGAATTCCAGAACCTGATGCCGGTGCGCGAGCTGAAGATTCGTGGCGCGCATAACCAGTCCAACGCCCTGGCGGCCTTGGCGCTGGGCCACGCCGTGGGGCTGCCGTTCGATGCCATGCTTTCGAGCCTGCGCACCTTCGCCGGTCTCGAGCATCGCTGCCAATGGGTTCGCGACCTCAATGGCGTGAGCTACTACAACGATTCCAAAGCCACCAACGTCGGCGCCGCACTGGCCGCCATCGAAGGCCTGGGTGGGGACATCGATGGCAAGCTCGTGCTGATCGCCGGTGGCGATGGCAAGGGTGCCGAGTTCAAGGATCTGCGTGATCCGGTCGCGGCCAACTGCCGTGCCGTGGTGCTGATGGGCCGGGACTCCGAGCTGATCGCCCAGGCCATCGGCGATGGCGTACCGCTGATTCGCGTCAATTCGCTGGACGAAGCTGTAGCGCAATGCCGCGCCATCGCCGAACCGGGCGACGCGGTGCTGCTGTCGCCGGCCTGCGCCAGTTTCGACATGTTCAAGAACTACGAAGATCGCGGTCACCAGTTTGTCCGCGCCGTGGAGGGCTTGGCATGAGCCTCCTGAATATCATCAAGCCGTACCCGTCGCCGATCATCACCGGGCGCGGCATCGACCTCGATTTCCCGATGCTCGCCGGCTGCCTGGCGCTGCTGGGCCTGGGGCTGGTCATGATTGCATCGGCATCGACCGAAGTGGCGGCGGTGCAGTCGGGCAGTGCCCTGTATTACATGATTCGCCACCTGATCTACGTGGTGCTGGGCCTTGGTGCCTGTATCGTCACCATGATGATTCCGATCGCTACCTGGCAACGCCTGGGCTGGCTGATGCTGATTGGTGCGTTCGGTTTGCTGGTGATGGTGATCATTCCCGGGATCGGCCGTGAAGTGAACGGTTCGATGCGCTGGATCGGCTTCAGTTTCTTCAACGTCCAGCCTTCCGAGATCGCCAAGGTATTCGTGGTGATCTACCTCGCCGGTTATCTGGTGCGTCGCCAGAAAGAAGTGCGTGAAAGCTGGATGGGCTTCTTCAAGCCGTTCATCGTTCTGCTGCCGATGGCGGGTCTGTTGCTGATGGAACCGGACTTCGGTGCCACCGTCGTGATGATGGGGGCTGCTGCGGCGATGCTGTTCCTCGGCGGGGTCGGGCTGTTCCGTTTTTCCTTGATGGTTGTCCTGGCTGTCGGTGCGGTGGTGTTGTTGATTCAAATGCAGCCGTATCGAATGGCTCGCCTGACCAACTTCGCGGACCCATGGGCTGACCAGTTCGGTGCTGGTTATCAGTTGTCTCAAGCCTTGATCGCTTTCGGTCGCGGCGAATGGCTGGGCGTTGGCCTGGGCAACAGCGTGCAAAAACAGTTCTACCTGCCGGAAGCCCACACCGACTTCGTGTTCTCGGTCCTGGCCGAAGAACTGGGTGCCGTGGGTTCCTTGTGCACGGTAGCGCTGTTCGTCTTTGTCTGTATTCGTGGCATGTACATCGGTTATTGGGCCGAGAAGGCCAAGCAATTCTTCGCTGCCTATATCGCGTATGGCTTGTCGTTCCTGTGGATTGGTCAGTTCCTGATCAACATCGGGGTGAACGTCGGCCTGCTGCCAACCAAAGGTCTGACCCTGCCATTCCTCAGTTATGGCGGCAGTTCGTTGGTGATCTGCTGTGCCTGTCTTGGCTTGTTGTTGCGCATCGAGTGGGAGAGTCGAACCCATTTGGGCAGTGAAGAGATGGAGTTCCATGAGAGCGACTTCGCCGAGGAGCCGACCCATGGGCGCTAACGTATTGATCATGGCTGGCGGCACCGGGGGCCACGTGTTCCCGGCATTGGCCTGCGCTCGCGAGTTCCAGGCCCGCGGTTACACCGTGCACTGGCTCGGCACGCCGCGCGGGATCGAAAACGATCTGGTGCCAGCGGCCGGCCTTCAATTGCATCGGATCCACGTCAGCGGTTTGCGCGGCAAGGGCAAATTGTCCCTGCTCAAGGCGCCGTTCATGTTGCTCAAGTCGATCTGGCAGGCGCGGGCGATCATTCGTCAACTGCGGCCGGTGTGTGTGGTCGGCTTCGGTGGTTTTGTGACCGGTCCCGGCGGCGTTGCAGCCAGACTGGCCGGAGTACCGGTCATCGTTCATGAGCAGAACGCCGTAGCCGGTACCGCCAATCGGTTGCTGGTGCCGTTGGCCGCCCGAGTCTGTGAAGCGTTCCCCGACACCTTTACCCTGTCGAACAGCCGTCGTACCACCGGTAACCCGGTGCGCACTGAGCTGTTCCTCGAAACACCACGACCTGCCCTGGCCGGTCGCAAGGCGCGTTTGCTGATCCTGGGCGGAAGCCTGGGCGCAGAGCCGTTGAACAAGTTGCTGCCTGAAGCCCTGTCGCAAGTCGCCCCCGATCTGCGCCCGGACGTGTTTCATCAGGCCGGCAAAAACCACGATGAAGTGACTGCAGAGCGCTATCGCGCGGCTGGCGTCGAGGCGCAAGTGCAGCCTTTCATCAAAGACATGGCCCAAGCCTATGGCTGGGCCGACCTGGTGGTGTGCCGCGCAGGCGCGTTGACCATCAGTGAACTGGCGGCTGCCGGTCTGCCCTCGATGCTGGTGCCTTTGCCCCACGCGATCGACGATCACCAGACCCGTAACGCCGATTATTTGGCCCGTGAAGGCGCTGCCTTCCTGATGCCGCAAAGAACGACTGGCGCAGCGGATCTTGCCGCTCGCCTGACAGAGGTCTTGATGCAACCGCAACGACTCAACGACATGGCCACCGCGGCACGCCGCCTGGCCAAACCCGATGCCACTCGTAACGTGGTCGATACCTGCCTGGAGGTGGCCCATGGTTGAGAACAAGAAAGCCATGCCGCACCCGGAAATGCGCCGCATCCGTCGCATCCACTTCGTCGGTATCGGCGGCGTGGGCATGTGCGGCATCGCCGAAGTGTTGCTGAACCTGGGCTATGAAGTGTCCGGTTCCGACCTGAAAGCTTCGCCGGTGACCGAGCGCCTGGAATCCTTCGGTGCCCACATCTATATCGGCCACCGTGCCGAGAACGCTGCGAACGCCGATGTGCTGGTCACCTCCAGCGCTGTGAACACTTCCAACCCGGAAGTCGCCACTGCTCTGGAACGCCGGATTCCGGTGGTGCCGCGT
Source organism: Pseudomonas sp. JL3 (assembly GCF_031570575.1). NCBI lineage: Bacteria > Pseudomonadati > Pseudomonadota > Gammaproteobacteria > Pseudomonadales > Pseudomonadaceae > Pseudomonas > Pseudomonas sp. JL3. The sequence goes on along the minus strand of NZ_JAKWJK010000009.1, from coordinate 130,427 downwards.
GCCGAGATGCTGGCCGAACTGATGCGCTACCGCCACGGCATCGCCGTCGCCGGTACCCACGGCAAAACTACGACCACCAGCCTGATCGCTTCGGTGTTCGCCGCTGGTGGCCTGGACCCGACATTCGTTATCGGTGGTCGTCTGAATGCTGCGGGCACCAATGCCCAGCTCGGTACCAGCCGTTACCTGATCGCCGAAGCCGACGAAAGCGATGCCAGCTTCCTGCACTTGCAGCCGCTGGTGGCCGTGGTCACCAACATCGACGCCGACCACATGGCGACCTACGACGGCGACTTCAACAAACTGAAGAAAACCTTCGTCGAGTTCCTGCACAACCTGCCGTTCTACGGTCTGGCGGTGGTGTGCCTGGACGATCCGGTGGTGCGTGAAATCCTCCCGCAGGTGAAACGTCCGACGGTCACTTATGGCTTTGGCGACGATGCCGACGTGCGCGCGATCAATGTGCGCCAACAAGGCATGCAGACTTTCTTTACCGTGCTGCGCCCTGATCGCGAGCCGCTGGATGTGTCGGTGAACATGCCGGGCAACCATAACGTCCTGAACGCGCTGGCGACCATCTGCATCGCCACCGACGAAGGCGTCAGCGATGAAGCCATCGTCCAGGGCCTGTCCGGGTTCCAGGGTGTCGGTCGTCGCTTCCAGGTGTACGGCGAACTGCCGGTTGAAGGCGGCAACGTGATGCTGGTGGACGACTACGGTCACCACCCGACCGAAGTCGCAGCCGTGATCAAAGCCGTGCGCGGTGGCTGGCCGGAGCGCCGTCTGGTGATGGTTTACCAACCGCACCGTTACAGCCGCACCCGCGACCTGTACGACGATTTCGTCAATGTGCTGGCCGACGCCAACGTCTTGCTGTTGATGGAAGTTTATCCGGCCGGTGAAGAGCCGATTCCGGGTGCTGATAGCCGCAAACTGTGCAACAGCATTCGCCAGCGCGGTCAGCTCGACCCGATCTACATCGAGCGCGGCATCGACCTCGCGCCAATCGTCAAGCCGCTGCTGCGTGCCGGCGACATTCTGCTGTGCCAGGGCGCCGGTGATATCGGCGGTCTCGCACCGAAACTGTTGAATAGTCCGTTGTTCGCTGGCGCGGTTGCCGCGCCAAGCGTGGGGAAGTTGAAATGACTGCTGCTTACGCCAACCTCGTCTCCACTATCGCGCCGAAGGATTTCGGCCGTGTCGCCGTGCTGTTCGGTGGCAAGAGTGCTGAGCGTGAGGTCTCCCTGAAGTCGGGTAACGCGGTGCTCGACGCACTGCAAAGCGCCGGTGTGGACGCTTTCGGTCTTGATGTGGGCGATGACCTGCTGCAGCGTCTGCTGAACGAAAAAATCGATCGCGCCTTCATCATCCTCCACGGTCGTGGCGGTGAAGACGGCAGCATGCAGGGCTTGCTCGAATGCCTGGGCATTCCGTATACCGGCAGCGGCATTCTGGCCTCGGCACTGGCCATGGACAAACTGCGTACCAAGCAGGTCTGGCATAGCCTCGGTATTCCGACGCCACGCCATGCGGTACTGAGCTCTGAGGCCGATTGTATTTCGGCGGCCACGGAACTGGGCTTCCCTTTGATCGTCAAACCGGCCCATGAAGGCTCCAGTATCGGGATGGCCAAAGTGACTTGCGCGTCTGAATTGATCGACGCGTGGAAAGCGGCCAGTACCTACGATTCGCAAGTGTTGGTCGAGCAATGGATTCAAGGTCCGGAGTTCACCATCGCCACCCTGCGTGACCAGGTGTTGCCTCCAATCGCCTTGGGCACAACCCACAGTTTCTACGACTACGACGCCAAGTACGTGGCTTCCGATACCCAGTACCGGATCCCGTGTGGCCTGGACAGCAACAAAGAAAAAGAACTCATGGACCTCACGGCCAAAGCCTGTGAGGCGCTGGGTATCGCCGGTTGGGGCAGGGCAGACGTGATGCAGGACGCCGACGGGCAGTTCTGGTTCCTGGAAGTCAACACCGCACCGGGCATGACCGATCACAGTCTGGTTCCGATGGCGGCCCGTGCCGCTGGCCTGGATTTCCAGCAACTGGTTCTGGCGATTCTGGCCGCAAGCGTTGCCGGTAATGCTGCCAGCAACAAAGAGCCGCGAGGTTAAGACCATGCAAGGCGCACAGCTGAGACATCAGCCCTCCGCACCCGGCCGCAAGCCGGTGCCGCGGGGTGCCAGCCGAATGGTGGCCAAAGAGCCGATGTCCGCGCGCCAGCCGAAAGCCAACTTTGGTTTTCTGAAAAGCCTGTTCTGGCCTGTGCTGTTGGTTGCACTGGGGTTCGGCACTTATGAAGGCGCACAGCGTTTGCTGCCGTACGCCGACCGGCCGATCACCAAGGTCGCGGTGCAGGGCGACTTGAGTTACATCAGCCAGCAAGCGGTGCAGCAGCGGATCGCCCCCTACGTGGCGTCGAGCTTCTTCACCATCGACCTGGCGGGCATGCGCACCGAGCTTGAACAGATGCCATGGATTGCCCACGCCGAAGTGCGCAGGGTATGGCCGGATCAAGTAGTGATTCGCCTGGAAGAACAACTGCCGGTGGCCCGTTGGGGCGATGAGTCGCTGTTGAACAATCAGGGGCAGGCGTTCACCCCGCGTGAGCTGGCGAACTACGAACATTTGCCACAGCTGTTCGGCCCGCAGCGGGCCCAGCAGCAAGTGATGCAGCAATACCAGGTGCTGAGCCAGATGCTCAGGCCATTGGGTTTCTCGATTGCACGCCTGGAGTTGCGTGAACGAGGCAGTTGGTTCCTGACCACCGGCGCCGGCAGCGCGGGCCCGGGAATCGAACTGCTGCTGGGACGCGGCAAGCTGTTGGAAAGGATGCGCCGCTTCATTGCCATCTATGACAAGACGCTCAAAGAGCAGATTACGAACATTGCGCGCATCGATCTGCGCTATGCCAACGGCCTCGCTGTTGGCTGGCGGGAACCTGTAGCGCCCACGACAGCCCAACCCGCTGTCGCGAAGAATTAAGAAGAGGCAGGACCCATGGCAAACGTGCAAAGCGGCAAAATGATCGTCGGTCTCGATATCGGCACCTCCAAGGTGGTGGCGCTGGTCGGCGAGGTCTCGGACGACGGCACGCTCGAAATCGTCGGGATCGGTACTCATCCGTCCCGCGGCCTGAAAAAAGGCGTAGTGGTGAACATCGAGTCCACCGTCCAGTCGATCCAGCGCGCTATCGAAGAAGCGCAGCTGATGGCCGGTTGCCGGATCCACTCGGCGTTTGTCGGCGTGGCCGGCAATCACATCCGCAGCCTGAACTCCCACGGCATCGTGGCGATTCGTGATCGCGAAGTCAGCTCCGCCGACCTTGAGCGCGTCCTCGACGCAGCCCAGGCCGTGGCGATCCCGGCTGACCAGCGCGTGCTGCACACCCTGCCGCAGGATTACGTGATCGATAACCAGGAAGGCGTTCGCGAGCCTTTGGGCATGTCGGGCGTGCGTCTGGAAGCCAAGGTTCACGTGGTCACCTGCGCCGTCAACGCCGCACAGAACATTGAAAAATGCGTGCGCCGCTGCGGCCTGGAAATCGACGACATCATTCTCGAGCAACTGGCTTCCGCGTATTCGGTCCTGACCGACGACGAGAAAGAGCTGGGCGTGTGCCTGGTGGACATCGGCGGCGGCACCACCGACATCGCGATCTTCACCGAAGGCGCGATCCGTCACACCGCGGTGATCCCGATTGCGGGCGATCAGGTGACCAACGACATCGCCATGGCGCTACGCACCCCGACCCAGTACGCCGAAGAAATCAAGATTCGCTACGCCTGCGCCCTGGCCAAACTGGCTGGTGCCGGTGAAACCATCAAGGTGCCGAGCGTCGGCGATCGTCCACCGCGCGAGCTGTCCCGTCAGGCCCTGGCCGAAGTGGTCGAGCCGCGTTACGACGAGCTGTTCACCCTGATCCAGGCCGAACTGCGTCGCAGTGGCTACGAAGACCTGATTCCGGCCGGCATCGTGCTGACCGGCGGTACGTCGAAGATGGAAGGCGCGGTGGAACTGGCCGAAGAGATCTTCCACATGCCGGTTCGCCTGGGCGTGCCGCATGGCGTCAAGGGCCTGGACGACGTGGTCCGCAACCCGATTTATTCCACCGGCGTTGGCCTGTTGATGTACGGCCTGCAGAAGCAGTCCGACGGAATTTCGTTCTCGGGCATCGGCAGCCGCGACAGCTACAGCAATGACGAACCGAAAGTCGCCCTGCTCGATCGCTTCAAGAGCTGGGTACAAGGCAATTTCTAAAGCTTTACCGCAACACCGCTTCAAACAGCAGTAGGCGAAAAAACTAGAGAATGTAAGGAGAGGGAAAATGTTCGAACTCGTAGACAACATCCCCGCAAGCCCGGTAATTAAAGTTATCGGTGTTGGCGGTGGCGGCGGCAACGCTGTCAATCACATGGTCAAGAGCAACATTGAAGGCGTTGAATTCATCTGCGCCAACACTGATGCCCAAGCGCTGAAAAGCATCGGCGCGCGGACCATCCTGCAACTGGGTACCGGCGTGACCAAAGGTCTGGGCGCTGGTGCCAACCCTGAAGTAGGTCGTCAGGCCGCTCTCGAAGACCGTGAGCGCATTGCCGAAGTCCTGCAGGGCACCAATATGGTGTTCATCACCACCGGCATGGGCGGTGGTACCGGTACCGGTGCTGCGCCAATCATTGCTGAAGTGGCCAAGGAAATGGGGATCCTCACCGTTGCGGTGGTGACCCGTCCGTTCCCGTTCGAAGGTCGCAAGCGTATGCAGATCGCCGACGAAGGTATTCGTCTGCTGTCTGAAAGCGTCGACTCGTTGATCACCATTCCCAACGAGAAGCTGCTGACCATCCTCGGTAAAGACGCAAGCCTGCTGTCGGCTTTCGCCAAGGCCGACGATGTACTGGCCGGTGCCGTTCGCGGTATTTCCGACATCATCAAGCGTCCGGGCATGATCAACGTCGACTTTGCCGACGTGCGTACTGTGATGAGCGAAATGGGCATGGCGATGATGGGCACTGGCTGCGCCAGCGGTCCGAACCGTGCACGTGAGGCCACCGAAGCGGCCATTCGCAACCCGTTGCTCGAAGACGTGAACCTGCAAGGCGCACGCGGCATCCTGGTGAACATCACCGCCGGTCCTGACCTGTCCCTGGGTGAGTACTCCGACGTGGGTAGCATCATCGAAGCCTTCGCTTCCGAGCACGCGATGGTCAAGGTCGGTACCGTTATCGATCCGGACATGCGCGACGAGCTGCACGTGACTGTTGTTGCCACTGGTTTAGGCGCTAAAATCGAGAAGCCTGTGAAGGTCATCGACAATACCGTCCACACCTCGATGGCTTCCCAGCCACAACAACAAGCCCCTGTTCGTCAAGAACAGCCTGCGGTGAACTACCGTGACCTGGACCGTCCGACTGTCATGCGCAACCAGGCTCAGGCCGGTGCTGCGACTGCCGCGAAGATGAACCCGCAAGATGACCTGGACTACCTGGACATCCCGGCTTTCCTGCGTCGTCAGGCCGATTGATGAAATGTATCAGGGGTATTAGGGTGATTGGTGTTCAGCAAAGGTCTGGTCTGCTATCATCGCCAGCCTTTGTTGATACCAGTTCGCAATTTGCGCTGAAGCGGCCCATGCCATGATAAAACAACGCACCCTGAAGAATATTATCCGTGCCACAGGTGTCGGCCTGCACTCCGGGGAGAAGGTCTATCTGACCCTCAAGCCAGCGCCCGTCGACACCGGCATTGTGTTTTGTCGTGCTGACCTCGACCCTGTCGTGCAGATTCCTGCCCGCGCGGAAAACGTTGGCGAAACCACTATGTCGACCACGCTTGTTAACGGTGACGTCAAAGTGGACACGGTGGAGCACCTGCTCTCGGCCATGGCTGGCCTGGGCATCGATAACGCCTACGTCGAGCTCTCCGCGTCCGAAGTCCCGATCATGGATGGTAGCGCTGGACCCTTCGTATTCCTGATTCAATCGGCCGGCCTGGAAGAGCAGGACGCCGCCAAGAAGTTCATCCGGATCCTGCGGGAAGTGACAGTGGAAGACGGCGACAAGCGCGCCACTTTCGTCCCTTTCGAAGGTTTCAAAGTGAGCTTCGAGATCGATTTCGATCACCCGGTTTTCCGTGACCGCACACAAAGTGCAAGCGTGGATTTTTCCAGCACTTCGTTCGTAAAAGAAGTCAGCCGCGCCCGTACCTTTGGTTTCATGAGTGATATCGAGTACCTGCGCAAGCACAACCTCGCACTCGGCGGCAGCGTTGAAAACGCTATTGTGGTCGACGCGGATGGTGTACTGAACGAAGACGGCCTTCGCTATGAAGACGAATTCGTGAAGCACAAGATCCTCGATGCAATTGGTGACCTCTACCTGCTGGGCAATAGCCTGATTGGTGAGTTCAAGGGCTTCAAGTCCGGACATGCATTGAACAACCAGCTGCTGCGCAAGTTGATTGAGCAGACAGATGCTTGGGAAGTCGTGACTTTCGAAGACGCCAGCACTGCACCGATCTCTTACATGCGTCCTGTTGCGGCCGTGTAAGCAAAAAACCTCTCTAGTTTTTAAAGGCTGCCTTCGGGTGGCCTTTTTTTATTCCTGCGGGAAAGTACCCGGTGTTTTTTGATCGTTCCCACGCGGAGCGTGGGAACGATCAACTACGCAGCAACCACCCGATTCCGCCCACTTTCCTTGGCCTGATACAGCGCCTTGTCCGCCAAAAACAGCAACTGTTCCAGGCTGATGTCGGTTGCGGTCGTCCAGGTGCTGATACCAATACTGACAGTAATCGGCGAATCATCACCTCCCACCAACGGCAACTGTTCCACCGCTGCGCGGACGTTGTCGGCAATCTGTTGCGCGCCGGCGCTGTCGGTTTCAGCCAGGATCACCGAAAACTCCTCGCCACCATAACGGGCGACCAGATCCGCCGGTCGTCGAACATGGTTGCTGATCACTTTAGCCACCAAGCGCAAGGCATCGTCGCCGCCCTGATGGCCATGGCGATCGTTGAACGCCTTGAAGTGATCGACATCGATCATCAGTACCGACAATGGCAGGCCGGAACGTTGGGCACGAAACCATTCATGGCGCAGGGCCTGATCCAGGGTTCGGCGGTTGGCCAGTCCGGTCAAGGAGTCGGTAGCGGCCAGTTGGGCCAATTCCTGCTCGGCACCGTGGCGCCGACGCAATTCCCGGCAGAGCAACCAGGTCAGCCACAGCAGGCTCACGCACAGGGCAATGGTCGCAAAGCTGACCACCACTGCGGTGCGCTTCCAGGCCGCAAAGACTTCATCACTGGACAGCGCAACGATGACGATCAACGGCAAGTTCCCGACCTTGGAGAACGTGTACAGGCGCTTATCCTTGTGGCGGCTGGACAGGCCGGTGAAGCTGCCGTTGCCTTCCTTGACGATGCGTTGGAAATTGGGGCGGCTACTGAAATCCTTGCCGATCAGCTCTTCGGCCAAGCGGGGTTGCTGGGCTAGCAGAATCCCGTCTTTGCTGATCAGATTGACCGTACTGTCGCGACCGATGCTCAAACTGTTGAACAACTGATCGAAGTAACTCAAACGCATGGCGGCTTCGGCAACACCGAGGAACTCGCCCTGGGGGCCGTTCACCCGGCGGCTGAAACTGATACGCCAATCCTGTTCGGGCGACCTGGCTCTGAAGGGGGGACTGATGAACATGCCCGGGTCCGGGTTGTTCACGTGGGACTGGAAGTATTCGCGATCGGCGAAGTTGCCCTGCCTGGGCTCCACCGAGGCCGAGTCTGCAATCACGTCGCCCTTGTTGTCGAGCAACAAAATGTTGCCCTTGTACGGCGCGGCAGTAGCGCGGTCGAAATAGGCCAGATGGCGAATGGCTGGAGAAACGCTCTTGAGGTCTTCTCGCTGGGAGGCAGCGATCAAACCCAGCAGGGACACATCATAAAGTTCGACATTGCGCAGCACGTCGGCGTCGATCAATTGCACGATATTGTTGGCGGCACGAGCGGCGGACAATTCGGCATTGGCGCGTTCACGGATCAGCAGGAATGCGACGATGCTCAGTATCGCAATAACCAACAACACACTACTGAGAACCAGAAGCCGCTCCGACCGTGTCGAACGGATCGGATCACGGGATTTCGCACTGCTCACACTCATGGTTCTGACTTCTGCAAATAAGGCGTTATGAAAGTTCTTTTACAAGAGTCGGGCAGAGTCCCAGAAACCGGTCGCGTCCAGAGCGCCTATATAAATGGCGGATAAAAAAAACGCCAGCAAAACATGCTGGCCTTTTGCTAATTGAAGCTTAGAAGACATTCAGAGGGTAGTCGACAATTACCCGGGAAAGGTAAAGATCGGTAAATGAATTCCGAAGGTGTTCATCCGCCGAGCCAGTACGCCGAGCAGCGAGATCTCTTTGGCGGTCAGGTTCAGGCGTGTGCTGGTACGGGTGGCCTTGCGGCTGATCAAATCTATCCACAGCTCGGCAATGCTCACCTGCACCGGGTTCTTGGCCGCCGCTGCGCCGGGTCAGCGCTTGTAAACGCGCCACCCGTTCGAGGAAGGAAAACGGTTTGCCGAGGTAATCGTCAGCGCCAGGTGCAGGCCTTCGACGCCATCGCGGGCCACGTCCACGGTGTAGCCCTGTTCTGTCAGACCGCGGTGCAGATAGTCCGCGGTTTTTTCTTCGTCTTCGATAATCAGAACGCGCATGACCCGCCTCAGTCTGTGGTCGCCAGCACCGGCTGCTGGGCTGGTGTGGGTCTATGGAATAGCCGCTCAAGCCACAAGTATATGACCGGCGTAGTGAAGAGCGTCAGCGCCTGGCTCACCAGCAAGCCGCCGACCACCGCAATCCCCAGCGGCTGGCGCAATTCGGCACCGGTCCCGTAGCCGAGCATCAGCGGCAGGGCGCCGAGCAGGGCGGCGAGGGTAGTCATGATGATCGGCCGGAACCGCGTCATACACGCTTCATAGATCGCCTCTTCGGGAGGCAAGCCACGGTTACGTTGGGCGTCCAGCGCAAAGTCGATCATCAGGATGCCGTTCTTCTTGACGATGCCGATCAGCAGCACCAGCCCGATCAGCGCCATGATCGAAAAGTCCTGGCCGCAGATCCACAGCATGATCACCGCCCCGAGCCCTGCCGAGGGCAGGGTCGAGATGATCGTCAGCGGGTGCACGAAGCTTTCGTACAGAACGCCAAGAATGATGTACACCGCCACCAGCGCCCCCAGAATCAGCCACGGCTGGCTGGCCAGCGAACTCTGGAACGCCTGGGCCGCGCCCTGGAAATTACCGCTGATGGCCGCCGGCATGCCAATGTCGGTCTTGGCCTGATCGAGCATGATGACTGCGTCGCCCAACGCGACGCCGGGCGCCAGGTTGAACGACAGGTTGGCCGCCGGGAACATCCCGTCGTGAGCGATGGACAGCGGGCCGATGGTTGGCGCATCGAATTTTGCCAGGGCCGACAGCGGCACCATTTCCCCGCTCAGCGGCGAGCGCAGGTAAAAATAGTTGAGGCTTTCGGCCTTGCCGCGCTGTTTGGTGTCCAGCTCCAGAATCACGTTGTACTGGTTGGTCTGGGTCTGGAATTCGTTGATCTGCCGCTGGCCGAAGGCGTCGTACAGCGCTTCGTCGACATCACTGGCGGTCAGGCCGAAACGCGCCGCCGCGCTGCGGTCGATGCTGATGTGGGTGATGCTGCCGCCCAGTTGCAGGTCGTTGGAAATGTCGCGGAACGCCGGGTTGCTGCGCAGTTTTTCCGTCAGGCGCTGGGTCCAGGTGCTCAGGAGGGCACCGTCGTTGCTCTTGAGTACGTATTGGTACTGCGCGCGGCTCGGGCCGGAGCTGAGGTTGATGTCTTGCCCGGCGCGCAGGTACAGCACAATGCCCGGGACTTTCATCAGCTGTGGGCGAATACGGTCGATGAATTGGCTGGCGGACACATCGCGGTCGCCGCGTTTTTTCAGCGAAATCCAGAACCGTCCGTTGGCGATGGTCTGGTTGCTGCCCGCAACGCCAACCGAATGGGAGAACGTCTCGACGGCGGGATCGGCGGCGACAATCTCGGCCATCGCCAGGTGTTTTTTCACCATGTCGCCGTAGGAAATGTCCGCCGCTGCTTCGGTCGTGCCGAGGACGAAACCGGTGTCCTGCACCGGGAAAAAACCCTTCGGAATGAAAATGTACCCGGCGACCGCCAGGCCGAGGGACAGGCCGAACACACCGATCATCAATTTCTGATGAGCGAGGGCGCGGCGCAGGCCTTTCTCATACAGCGCCAGCAAGCGTTCGCCGAAACCCGGTTTGTCGTGGGCGTGATGCACCGGCGCGCGCATGAATAGCGCGGCCAAAGTAGGCGCCAGCGTCAGGGACACCACCACGGAAATCATGATGGTCGAGGTGGCGGTCAGGGCGAATTCCTTGAATAGCCGCCCGACCACACCGCCCATGAACAGCAGCGGAATGAACGCCGCCACCAGCGAGAAACTGATGGAAACCACGGTAAAGCCGATCTCGCCGGCGCCCTTGATCGCCGCCTCACGCATGCCGTCGCCGGCCTCCAGATGGCGGTGAATGTTTTCCACCACCACAACCGCATCGTCCACCACAAACCCGACGGACACCACGATCGCCACCAGTGTCAGGTTATTCAGGCTGAAGCCCATGATGTACATCAGGGCAAAACTGGCGATCAGCGACACACCGAGCACCGATGCCACGATCAGGGTCGCCGACAACTGCCGCAGGAACAGCGCCATCACCGCCACCACCAGCAGGATCGCGATCAGCAGGGTGACTTCCACTTCACGCAACGAAGCGCGGATGGTCTGGGTGCGATCAACCAACACTTTGACCTGTACCGTGGCAGGCAGCATGGCCTCCAGCGTCGGCAGGGCCGCTTGAATACGGTCGACGGTCGCGACGATGTTGGCTCCCGGTTGCCGGAAAATCACCAGGTTCACCCCCGGCTGACCGTCAGCCCAAGCCTGGATGTAGGCATCTTCCGAACCGTTGACGACTTTGGCTACATCCTTGAGATGAACCGGTGCACCGTCCTTGTAGGAAACAATCAGCTGACCGTATTCCTCGGGGTGGAACAATTGGTCGTTGGTGGACAAGGTCGAAATGCTCGACTCGCCGTACAACGCACCCTTGGCCAGGTTGAGGCTGGTCTGCTGGATCGCGAGACGAATGTCCGCCAGGGTCAGGCCAATGGCGGCGAGTTTGTCCGCCGAGGCCTGCACGCGGATCGCCGGACGTTGCTGACCGGTGATGTTGATATTGCCTACGCCATCGATCTGGCTGATCTGACGGGCGAGCAGGGTTTCCACCAAGTCGCTGACTTCGGTGCCGGGCATTTGCGGTGAGTTGATGCTGAGGATCAGCACCGGGCTGTCGGCCGGGTTGACCTTCCTCCAGTTCGGCAGGTTCGGCATGTCTTTGGGCAGCTTGCCGGCTGCGGTGTTGATCGCGGCCTGGACTTCCTGCGCGGCGGTGTCGATGCTTTTGTCGAGGGTGAATTGCAGGGTCAGAATGGTCGAGCCCAGGGCGCTGCTCGAGGTCATCTGGGTCACGCCGGGGATGGCGCTGAATTGCACTTCAAGCGGCGTGGCCACCGACGAGGCCATGGTTTCGGGGTTGGCGCCGGGCAGTTGCGCGGCCACCTGGATGGTCGGGAATTCCGCTTCCGGCAGTGGTGCAATCGGCAGCCGCGGAAAGGCGATCACCCCCAGCAGCACCAGGGCAAAGGTCAGCAGGATCGTCGCCACCGGATGATCGATGCACCACGCGGAAATCGAACCGTGGCCCTTCATGGTTTTGGCTCCGATTGCACCATTTGCGGTGGGTCGGCCACTACCTGCACGGTCGAGCCAGGTTTGAGCCGCGACTGGCCGTCGCTGACCAGCACATCGCCCGGTTTCACGCCTTTGATGATGTCCTGCCCGCTGCTTTGATAAACCACCTGCACCTGAACGGCTTCGACCTTGTCGCCGTTGACCCGGTAGACGAAATGTTGATCGAGGCCACGTTGTACGACGGTGGGCGGCACCACCAGCGCATTTTTATCCAGCGCTGTCTGAATCTTTACCGTTACCAGCAGGCCCGGCCAGAGTTTCTGTGCGGGGTTGGCGAACTCGGCCTTGGCGCGGATGGTCCCGGTGTTGGCGTTGATCTGGTTGTCGATCAGGGTCAGGTGACCTTCGCCTAGCAGGTTGCCGGTTTCGCCGTCGGTGTCGGCGCCGATGTAAGCCTTGACTGGCGTGTGCTGTGGATCGTCGATCAGGCCCTGCAGGGTTGGCAGCATTTGTTGCGGCAGGGAAAACTCCACGGCGATCGGGTCGATCTGGGTCACTGTGAACAAGCCCTGGGTGTCGGTCATGCGCAGGAAGTTGCCTTCATCCACTGTGCGAATACCGACGCGACCGGTGACCGGGGAGCGAATTTGTGTGTAAGAAAGCTGCACCAGAGCGGCGTCGATCGATGCCTGATTGCCTTGGGCGGTGGCTTTGAGTTGGTTGACCAAGGCTTGTTGCTGGTCGTAGGTCTGCTTGGACACGCCGTCGTCGACGCTCAGCAGTTTGTAGCGTTTGAGGTTGACCTGCGCCACTTGCAGTTGCGCCTGACTTTCGCCCAGTTGCGCCCGGGCCTGGTCGAGGCTGGCGCGGATCGAGCGATCGTCGATGGTGGCCAGCAGATCACCTTTGTTCACCCGTTGGCCTTCCTTGACCAGCAGCTTGGTGAGGATGCCGTCGATCTGCGGGCGCACGACCACGCTGTGCAACGACAGCACCGAACCGATGCCGCTGATGTAGCGGGGCACATCTTTTTCAGCGACGCTGACCACTCGCACGGGGATGGCGGTGGAAGGGGCCAGTTTGGTCGTGGCGGGTTTGGCGGCGTACCACACGCCCAGCGCTGCCAGGACGATCAGAAGGGCGGCGAGCAGGGCGGTTTTTTTCTGAATTCGCATGCGAATGGGGCGCCAGGCAGAGTGGTCGGAGTTTTGTCAGGTTTATACCTTCCTTTATAAACCTGTTAGCCCGTCAGGAGAGTGACTGGTAGCTGACGGCGCTGTCAGTTTGGACCTCTGCGGATTGATACTGACTCCCCCTGTAGGTGCTGCCGCAGGCTGCGATCTTTTGATCGCAGCCGCCAATGATCTAAACCCTGGCACTCATCTCACTGCGATTGATCAACATCTCCAGCGCACCCTTCAAACTCGGCGCCTTGTCGCCAATCAGCAGGTGCCATACGCCACCGTCCAATTGGCTGACACCCAGGCAACCAAGCGCTTTCAACTGACCCTCCGACAACGCTTTGCCATCCGCCAGTTGCAACCGAATCCGGGTCATGGCCACGCAATCCATTTGCAGCACATTGTCGCCGCCGCCCAGTGCCTTCAGCCATTGTGGGGCTTCTGTGTTCGTCACAGTGGCAGGTTCAGGTACGTCGATAACGGCAGCGGGGGAGGTGATAGCCGCGCGCCCCAAAGCCGGCATCGCCAACCGGATTTCATCGGCAATGCTGTCTGCCATCGGCCCGACCACCACCTGCAAACTTCCACCTTTACCCGGACGAACAACAGCCATCGCCCCCAATGCTTTCAAGTCCGCATCGGATGCCTTGTTGCGATCAACCATGTCCAGCCGCAACCGCGTCGTGCACGCACCCACCGTGATCAAATTATCCGCACCACCCAGTGCCTTGATGTAAGCCCCGGCGCGCTCATTCTCGGCGATCACCACCTTGTCGCCGGTCGGCACATCTTCACGCCCTGGCGTCTTTAAATTGAATCGACGAATACAGAAATCAAACACAATGTAGTAGATCAGCGCATACGCCAGCCCCACCGGAACCACCCGCCAGCCATTGGTGGACTCCCCCCAGCCCAGAACCATGTCGATGAAGCCGCCTGAGAAGGTAAAGCCCAGGTGAATGTTCAGTAAATTGGTGACCGCCATTGACAACCCCGTCAGCAGCGAGTGAAGCAAAAACAGCATCGGCGCGAGGAACATGAAGGCGAATTCGATCGGTTCGGTCACGCCGGTCAAAAATGAGGTCAGGGCCATGGACAAGAAGATCCCGCCCATGACTTTGCGCCGTTCCGGCAGGGCGTTGCGGTACATCGCCAGGCAGGCGGCGGGCAGGCCGAAGATCATCATCGGGAACATGCCGGTCATGAACTGGCCACCTTTCGGGTCGCCGGCAAAGTAGCGCGACAAGTCGCCTGTCACCAGGGCGCCGGTGGTCGGGTCGGTGAAGTTGCCGAACACGAACCACGCCATGTTGTTGAGGATGTGATGCAGGCCAGTGACGATCAGCAGGCGGTTGAATACGCCGAAAACGAAAGCACCGAAGCTGCCGCTCTCCATCATTAACGTGCCAAAGCCATTGATGCCGTGCTGGATCGGCGGCCAGATGAATCCAAACACGACGCCCAGGCCGACGGCGGCGAACCCGGTGACGATCGGTACAAAACGCCGTCCGCCAAAGAATGCCAGGTACTCCGGCAACTTGATGTCTTTGAAGCGGTTGTACAGTGCTCCCGCCATTAAGCCGCTGACGATCCCGGCGAGCATGCCCATGTTGATGCTCGCATCAAGCACCTTGAGGGTGGAGATCATCACCAGATAGCCAATGACCCCGGCCAGGCCAGCCGTGCCGTTGTTGTCTTTGGCAAAACCGACCGCGATGCCGATGGCGAAGATCAATGCCAGGTTGGCGAAGATCACCTGACCGGCGTCGTGGATGATCGCAATGTTCAGCAGGTCGGTGTCGCCGAGGCGCAGCAGTAACCCTGCAATCGGCAGGATCGCGATCGGCAGCATCAGCGCGCGACCGAGGCGTTGCAGGCCTTCGATGAAGTATTGGTACATGGCGGATCTCCCTGGGTTCTTGTTTTTTTTGTTGTGAGCTCAGCTCAGAGGCCATTGCTGGTGACAGGCGTGACGCACCGCGCTGGCGCTGCTCAGCTTGAGCAAGTCCTGGCTGATGCGTCGGCATTCATCGGCGTCGAGATGGCGGACGCGGTCCTTGATTTCACCGATCTGCACCGGGCTGACCGACAACTCCCTGACCCCCAGGCCGATCAACACCGGCGTGGCCAACGGATCGGAGGCGAGGGCGCCGCAGACGCCGACCCAACGGTTATGCACCGCCGCACCGGCGCAGGTCTGGGCGATCAGCCGCAGCAGCGCCGGGTGCAGCGCATCGACGCGGGAGGCGAGGCCGGCGTGGTCGCGGTCCATGGCCAGGGTGTATTGGGACAAATCGTTGGTGCCGATCGACAGGAAGTCCGCGTGTTCGGCCAGTTGCTCGGCCAGCAATGCGGCGGCCGGGACTTCGATCATAACGCCCAGCTCCGGGCGTTGGCTCAGGCCGAGTTCTCCGCACAGCGCATCGAGACGCTGGCGGATGTGCAGCAGTTCATCGACTTCGGTGACCATCGGCAGCAGGATCCGACAACGCGACAACGGACTGACTTGCAGCAGTGCGCGCAGTTGCTGATCCAGCAGTTCCGGGCGGACCTGGGCCAAACGAATACCGCGCAAACCGAGCACCGGATTCGCTTCGTCGGGAAGCGGTAAATAGTCGAGTTGCTTGTCGCCGCCGACGTCGATGGTGCGGATGATCACCGATTTGTCGCCCATGGCATCGAGCACGGCTTGATAGGCGATGCGTTGTTCCTGTTCGTCCGGCGCTGTGTTGCGGTCCACAAACAGAAATTCGGTGCGCAGCAGGCCGACGCCATCGGCGCCATTGGCCAGTGCATCGGCCGCTTCAGCGCTAGAAGCAACATTGGCGGCGACTTCGATGTGCAAACCATCAAGTGTCAGTGCCGGGGTGTGAGCCTGAGCCTGTTGCAGGGCGCGACGTTGTTTATGATCGAGTTGCGCCTGATGCACTTCGGCCAGGCGCGCGGCGTTGGGCGTCAGTTCGAGACGTCCGCCGTCGGCATCCAGCACTACCGCTTGACCTTGCTCCTGATCCAGCAGCGTCGAACCCAGCGCAACCATGCACGGCAAGCCTTTACCGCGGGCGAGAATCGCCACATGGGAAGTCGCGCCGCCCTCGGCCATGCACAACCCGGCCACACTTTGCTGGCTCAGTTGCAACAGGTCGGACGGGGTCAGTTCATGGGCCGCGACGATGGCGCCGGCCGGCACGTCGTACTGCCAGGTTTCACCGAGCAGAGCGCGTAGCACACGTTGTTTGAGATCGCGCAGGTCGTTGGCGCGTTCGGCCAGCAACGGGCTGCCGAGTTGCTGAAGCACCTCGCATTGCACGTCGATGGATTGGCTCCAGGCGTGAGTCGCCGCGATGCCCTGGTCGATGGACTGATGAGCCGCATCGAGCAACGCCGGGTCTTCGAGCAGCGCCAGATGCGCGGCGAAGATGGCTTCTTCGTCAGTATTCTTGTGCTTCTTCGCTTGGGCCAGCGTGGTGTCGATTTCACCCCGGACCTGGGTCCGCGCGGCGTCGAGAGCATGCCGTTGTTGCACCGGCTCATGATTGCCGACATCCATCGGCAGACTGATCGAGTTCAAACGAAACAACGGCCCAGCCACCAAACCGGAAGCGGCGCACACGCCATGCAACACGCCCGCTTCGGCAGGGCGATTGCGTTGGACGATCGGGGCTGGCACAGCGGCGTGGTTGTCTTCGGCCAGGGCTGTGGATAACGCCGCCAACAGAGCTTGCAGCGCGGCCTCGGCGTCCGGTCCCTGGCAGCTGACCCTGATTTCATCCTGCTCACCGACGGCCAGTCCCATCAGGCCGATCAAACTGTCGCAGGCCGCCGATTTGCCAGCGAAGTGCAGCCAGGATTTGCTCGTGAACTGTTGAGCGGTCTGGCGGATCAGCGCGGCAGGCCGGGCGTGCAGGCCGCCGCGATGGGCGACATGAATATGCCCCTGAACCTCGATGCCAACGACCTCAATGTCAATCTGCACACCGTTAGCCAGTTTCGGCACGATGTGCAGCAATGGATCGCCGACCTTCACCGATTTCAGCGTAATCGGCCGCGCCTGAAAGTCTTGGCTGTTAGTCAGGATCATCAGGCTGACCAGGCTTTTGCACTGCTGCGCGACCTGGTCAAGGTCATAACGCAGCAGCGGTTGACCGTTACTGACGCGCGCCCCTTCCTTGACCAGCATCGAGAAACCGACGCCCTGCAACTCGACCGTATCGAGGCCCAGGTGCAGCAGCAACTCGGCACCGTTATCGGCGCGCAAGGTGATGGCGTGGCCAGTGCGGGCGACGTGGGTCACCACAGCTTCACAGGGCGAGTACAAGGTGTCGTTCAGCGGATCGATGGCGATCCCGTCGCCCATGGCGCCGCTTGCGAACACCGGGTCCGGGACTTTGGCGAGTGTGAGCACCGGGCCGCTGAGCGGGGCGCTGAGGGTCAGCTCTTTATTGTTGTTGTGCATGGCTCGGTCTCATTTATAAAAAACGACGGTTCGGAGCAACTCAGGGTTGTTCGCTTGCCGTTCGACTAGTGCGTGCGCGTCACTTTGCTCAAATGACGCGGCTGGTCCGGGTCCATGCCTCGGGCGACGGCCAAGCCTGCAGCCATGACGTAGAAACTCTGGATCGCCAGAATCGGGTCCAGGGCCGGGTGTTCCGCGCGGCTCAGGGTCAGGTCGCGTTCGGCGACGTCATCAGGCGCGGCCAGTAGCACGCGGGCGCCGCGCTGGCGCATGTCAGCGGCCAGGCTCAGTAACCCGGCCTGCTCGGCGCCGCGCGGGGCGAAGATCAACAGCGGATAGTTCTCATCGATCAACGCCATCGGGCCGTGCCGGACTTCGGCGCTGCTGAAGGCTTCGGCCTGGATCGCCGAGGTTTCCTTGAATTTGAGGGCCGCTTCCTGGGCGATGGCGAAACCGGCGCCACGGCCGATTACCATCAAGCGTTGGCAATCGCGCAACGTATCGATGGCCAGGCTCCAGTCCTGTTTTGCCGCTTCGCGCAGACCTTCCGGCAGGGCAAGGCCTGCTTCCAGCAATTCCACGTCTTCTTTCCAGTGGGCGATCAGGCGGGCGCTGGCGGTGAGGGTGGCGATAAAACTCTTGGTCGCGGCGACGCTGCTTTCGGTGCCGGCGCACAGCGGCAGGCTGAATTCGCAGGCTGCTTCCAAAGGCGAGTTCTCAGCGTTGACCATGGAGATACTCAGGGCACCGCGCTTGCGCAACAGACGCAGGCTGTTCACCAGATCCGGGCTTTGCCCCGACTGCGAGAAGGCGAACGCGACCTGGCCACTGACCTTCAACGGTGCTTGCTGCATGGTCACCACCGACATCGGTAGCGATGCCACCGGAATGCCCAGTTGCTGCATGGTCAGGTAGGCAAAGTAGCTCGCCGCATGGTCGGAGCTGCCGCGAGCGACAGTCATCGCCACTTGCGGCGGCTGACGACGCAGGCGTCCGGCGATCTCGATCATCTGCGGGTCGAGTTGCTGCAATTGGGCTTGCACGGCCTCGAAGGAGGACAGCGCCTCTTCAAGCATTTTTGAAGTCAATGTCTTCTCCTTCGACCATGACGGCGGTCAGTGTGAGTGAGCGATCCAGCCGCACGCAGTCGGCCCAGGCGCCCGGTTGCAGGCGCCCGCGTTCTTGAAGGCCGAGGTAGTCGGCGGGGAATTGCGAAAGACGTTGCGAGGCTTCGCTGATCGGCAGACCGATCTTCACCAGGTTGCGCAGCGCCTGATCCATGGTCAGGGTGCTGCCAGCCAGCGTGCCGTCAGGCAGGCGCACGCCACCCAGACATTTGGTCACGGTGTGGCTGCCAAGCTTGTATTCGCCGTCCGGCATGCCGGCCGCGGCGGTGGAATCGGTGACGCAATACAGGCACGGGATCGAGCGCAGGGCCACGCGGATGGCGCCGGGATGCACGTGCAGCAGATCCGGAATCAGCTCGGCGTACTTGGCGTGGGCCAGCGCCGCGCCGACGATGCCCGGCTCGCGGTGGTGCAGCGGGCTCATGGCGTTGTAGAGGTGGGTGAAGCTGCTGGCACCGGCCGCAAGCGCAGCGACGCCTTCCTCGTAGCTGCCCAGCGTGTGGCCGATTTGCATGCGCACGCCGCGAGCGCTGAGGGCGCGGATCAAACCGTCGTGACCGGCGATTTCCGGGGCGATGGTGATCACCCGGATCGGCGCCAGCGCCAGGTATTCTTCGACTTCGACCATCAACGCGGTGTGGGCGAAATTCGGCTGAGCGCCGAGTTTGCCGGGGTTGATGTACGGGCCTTCGAGGTGCACGCCGAGGACTCGGGCGCTGCCTTTGGGCCGCTGCTCGCAGAACTCGCCGAGGTCCTTGAGCACTCGCGAGATTTCTTCGTTCGGTGCAGTCATGGTGGTCGCCAGCAGCGACGTAGTGCCAAACCGCACGTGGGTTTTAGTGATGGTTTCGAAGGCGGGCGCGCCTTCCATGATGTCTTTGCCACCGCCGCCGTGAACGTGCAGGTCGATGAAACCCGGCAGCAGGTAAGGCAAGTCGTTGTCCGCCGGATCGCACGGCTGGCCTTCGATGGACACGACCTTGCCGTGTTCGTGGATCAGCCGGCCGCGAACCCAGCCGTGAGCGGTGAGGATGTTGTCTTCGGACATGATCGGTTCTCTGGTTTAGCGGCGAAGCTCTGCGACAAAGTCGTAGTAGTCGTTGCGGCAATAGGTGTCGGTGACTTCGATCGGCGTGTTGTCTTCCATGTAGCCGACCCGGGTCATCAGCAGCATGGCGGTGCCAGGGGCGATGCCCACCAGCGCGGCGAATTCGTCCGAGGCGTTGATTGCCTGAATGTGTTGCAGGGCGCGGACCACCGGTTTGCCGATGCCGTCGAGGTATTCGTAGAGGGAGTCGCCCACCGCTTGCGGCTTGGGAATGATCGAGGCGGGCAGGGTGCTCATCTCGATCGCCATCACTGTGTCGTCGGCTTTGCGCAAGCGTTTGAGTCGCGCGACCTTGTCGTTGGGCGACAGGCCGAGACGGATCAATTCTTCGTGGGTCGGCGGGGTGATTTCCCGTTCCAGCCATTGCGAACCGGGGACGAAACCCTTGAGCCGGAGCATTTCGCTGAAGCCCGAGAGGCGCGACAGCGGTTGTTCCAGACGTGGCGTGATGAATGTGCCGGAGCCCTGATTTCGACGGATCAGGCCTTGCTCGAACAGCACTTCCAGCGCTTTACGCGCGGTGACGCGAGAGATGCCCAGCCGTTCGCTGAGATTGCGCTCCGACGGCATCGCCTGTTCGGCTTTCCACTGGCCGGCATGGATCGCCGCTTCCAGATTGCGCGCCAGTTGCAAGTACAGCGGCGTGGGCTGGGTGTCGTCAGGACGTAGGGCCTGGAGGTCATTCATGTAGGTTTGGTCCGATGCGGATGTAGGATTGTTGTCGCTCGGTGATGCGGCGAAACTAATACCACTTAAATACCATGTCAATGCCAGTACTTTGCTGTGGGCGCGTTAAAGCCTGCCCTGATTGATAGGGCTTAGAGGGTTTGTTTTTAAGTGGTATTAGAGGTTGGGGATTTGAAAGCAAAGATCGCAGTCTGCGGCAGCTCCTACAGGTGGCAATGGTATCTACCCTGTAGGAGCTGCCGCAGGCTGCGATCTTTTGAATTTATTTTTCGATACCGACCGAAGGTAGTCACTTGATCGTTCCCACGCTCTGCGTGGGAATGCCTCTACGGACGCTCCGCGTTCGGCTCTGGAGGGGGCGCGGAGCGTCCCGGGCTGCATTCCCACGCGGAGCGTGGGAACGATCATTACGGGGGGAGGTTACGGACGAATCTCAATCATCGTTCCATCCGGCACCAAGCCCCAAACCTCACGCATGTCCATATTACGCATGGCGATGCAGCCGTCGGTCCAGTCCAGCGTATGGAACAGGTCTTCCGGATTGTCTTCGGTGTCCGGGGTGCCGTGGATCATGATCATGCCGCCAGGCTCGACGCCTTCGCGCCGGGCACGGGCGGCGTCGCTGATGTTGGGGTAGGAGATGTGCATCGACAGGTTGAAACGGTCGCTGATCTTGCGCCAGTCCACCCAATAAAAGCCTTCGGGGGTGCGTTTGTCACCCTCCATCAGTTTTGGCCCCGTTGGGCGTTTGCCCAGGGAAATGCGATAGGTCTTGATCGGCTTGCCGTCATTGATTAATTGCAATTGATGGGCGGATTTGAGAACCAGAACTTTTTCGATGACTTTGCCGTCCAGCGTTTCCGTGGAGGAAGCCTGGCTGACAGCGACGAACGACAAGCAAAAAACGGCAAGCAACCAGCGCATTGAAACGATATCCCTAAGAGGTGTCGCGATTATTTATTTTATAGATGCTTTTACGTGTAGGCGCATTAAATGATGGCAGGCTGGACCAGCGGGGGGATCGATTCGGACCGCACGGGGTAGACCTCGGTCCGCCGGTCAGCGAAGAAGTATTCTAAGGTACGCCCCACCGTGCGGAAAGCCAGTTCGTCCCAAGGGATGTCGGCTTCTTCGAACAGTTGCACTTCCAGGCTCTCGGGACCCGCGGAAAAATCCAGGTCCACCAGCTCGGCGCGAAAGAACACATGCACCTGGCTGATGTGCGGCACGTCGATCAGCGTATAGATACTCAGGTTGCGCACCCGGGCACAGGCTTCTTCGGCGGTTTCGCGAATGGCGGCCTGTTCGATGGTCTCACCGTTTTCCATGAAGCCGGCGGGCAGGGTCCAGTAACCGAGCCGTGGCTCGATGGCGCGACGGCACAGCAACACCTTCGAACCCCAGATCGGCACGCAACCGGCGACGATATTGGGGTTCTGGTAATGGATGGTATGACAGCTGTCGCAGACAAAACGCAGGCGCGAATCGCCTTCGGGAATGCGCTGGGTTACCGGGTTGCCGCATTGGCTGCAAAATTTCATGCTTGGGTTCCTGAATGCTGCGCCTATCTTGGCGTGCAGCGGTGTCGGTCGGCAAGTTGTCGTTTCGCGACATGAGGCTGTTCGGGGCTTGGGCGGCCGGTGCGATTGGTGCATGATGCAGGGTAAGGCACAGATCGAGAAGACTCATGCTGGACGAGCTACTGCACCGGGTAAGCAATCACACGCCGCGTACGCTGGAAACCGACCTGCGTTTCCCCGAAGCCGCGGTATTGGTGCCTATCACGCGCAGTGACGAACCGGAATTGGTGCTAACCCTTCGCGCCAGCGGGCTCTCGACCCATGGCGGCGAAGTCGCCTTCCCCGGCGGTCGACGCGACCCCGAAGACCCTGACCTGATTTTTACCGCCCTGCGCGAAGCCGAAGAAGAAATCGGCCTGCCGCCGGGGCTGGTCGAAGTGATCGGCCCGCTGAGCCCACTGATCTCTCTGCACGGCATCAAGGTCACGCCCTATGTCGGCGTGATTCCGGATTTCGTCGAATACCTGGCCAACGATGCCGAGATTGCTGCCGTGTTCAGCGTGCCGCTGGAGTTCTTCCGCAAGGACCCGCGAGAGCACACTCACCGCATCGACTATCAGGGCCACAGTTGGTACGTGCCAAGCTACCGTTATGGCGAGTACAAGATCTGGGGGCTGACGGCGATCATGATTGTTGAGTTGATCAACCTGCTCTATGACGCGAAAATCAGCCTGCATCAACCCCCCAAGAATTTTATCAAAACCTGAAGCCATCGCGCGTATGGCGTGAACCCGTGAACCCGCGGCAGTCTGAGCCTTGAGGAAAACAAGATGAAATACCGCTTGGGCGACGCCCGCGTCGACACCCATCCGCAGAGTTGGGTCGCCCCCAATGCCGTGCTGGTGGGCAAGGTCAAACTGGAAGAGGGCGCCAACGTCTGGTTCAACGCCGTGTTGCGCGGCGACAACGAATTGATCCTGATCGGCAAGAACAGCAACGTGCAGGACGGCACCGTGATGCACACCGACATGGGCTACCCGCTGACCATTGGCACCGGCGTGACCATCGGCCACAACGCCATGCTCCACGGCTGCACGGTGGGCGATTACAGCCTGATCGGTATTAATGCGGTGATTCTCAATGGCGCGAAAATCGGCAAGAACTGCATCATCGGGGCCAATTCTCTGATCGGTGAGGGCAAGGAAATTCCGGACGGCTCATTGGTCATGGGCTCACCGGGCAAGGTCGTACGCGAATTGACCGAGCCGCAAAAGAAGATGCTCGAAGCCAGTGCGGCTCACTATGTGCACAACTCGCAGCGTTATGCCCGCGATCTGATCGAGCAGGAAGAATGAGCACCATTGAACGACCGGTTCCATCGCCGTGCGTGAACATTTGTGCGCTGGATGAGGATGACATTTGCACTGGGTGTCAGCGCACGGTGGAAGAAATCACCCGCTGGAGCCGGATGGACAACGCAGAGCGGCGCAAGGTGTTGGGGTTGTGTCATGAGCGGGCGAAGTCGAGCGGGTTGATCTGGATGTTGGGCAAAACGCCCGACCTGTAGCAGCTGCGATCTTTTGATTTATGCCGCTGCGTGACTGAAGTACCCTGTGCACCAAATTGACAGGTATCTCCCCGTCCCATGTTCTTCCTGATTGCCTACATCAGCAGCGTCGTGCTGATCAATTATGCCTTTTCCAGCGCCCCGCACCTGGACATCATCTGGTCGGCCTGGGGTGGGCTGGTGTTCGTGCTGCGGGACATGGTGCAAACCCGCTTCGGTCACGGCGCGATCGCGGCGATGCTGGTGGCGCTGGTGCTGTCCTATGTCACTTCCGATCCGTCCATTGCCCTGGCCAGCGCCATCGCATTCGCCGTGTCCGAGGGCATCGACTGGTTGGTGTTCAGCGCCACCAAGCGTCCATTGCACGATCGCCTGTGGATAAGTTCGGCGCTGAGCATCCCGCTGGACACCTTCATCTTCTTCGGCATGATCGATGCCTTCACTCCGGCCGTGATCCTCACCGCCATGGGCTCGAAGTTCGCAGGTGTGACGGTTGTATGGCTGATCATGGCCTGGCGCTTGCGTAATCAGGCCGTCGTCAGCTGAAGCCAAACCCTCAGGTTCATGTAAAATGCCGCGCTTTCTCCCCATGGGAAGCGTGCCAGGCACCGCATCCCTCGATGATCCGCTTCTTGAGGACCTGAGATGACCCGTATCGGAACTCCATTGTCGCCAACCGCGACCCGCGTATTGCTGTGTGGCTGTGGTGAGTTGGGCAAGGAAGTGGTGATCGAGCTGCAACGCTTGGGCGTTGAGGTGATTGCCGTCGATCGCTACGCCAATGCACCTGCCATGCAAGTCGCCCATCGCAGCCATGTGATCAACATGCTCGACGGCGCCGCCCTGCGTGCAGTGATCGAAGCCGAGAAGCCGGATTTCATCGTGCCGGAAATCGAAGCCATCGCCACCGCGACCCTGGTGGAGCTGGAGTCCGAAGGCTTCACTGTGATCCCGACCGCTCGCGCCGCGCAGTTGACCATGAACCGCGAAGGTATCCGTCGCCTGGCCGCCGAAGAGCTGGGCCTGCCGACGTCGCCGTACTACTTCGCCGACACCTTCGAAGACTACAGCAAGGCTGTCGAAGATTTGGGTTTCCCATGCGTGGTCAAGCCGGTCATGAGTTCCTCGGGCAAAGGCCAGAGCCTGCTGCGCAGCGTCGATGACGTACAGAAGGCCTGGGATTACGCTCAAGAAGGTGGCCGCGCCGGTAAAGGCCGCGTGATTATCGAAGGCTTTATCGACTTCGATTACGAAATCACCTTGCTGACCGTGCGTCACGTTGGCGGCACTACATTCTGTGCGCCAGTGGGTCACCGTCAGGAGAAGGGCGACTATCAGGAATCCTGGCAGCCACAAGCCATGAGCCCGGTTGCTCTGGCAGAATCCGAGCGCGTTGCCAAAGCAGTGACCGAAGCCTTGGGTGGCCGTGGTCTGTTTGGCGTCGAGCTGTTCATCAAGGGTGATCAGGTCTGGTTCAGCGAAGTCTCGCCGCGCCCGCATGACACCGGTCTGGTGACCCTGATTTCCCAGGACCTGTCGCAGTTCGCCCTGCACGCACGGGCGATCCTGGGCCTGCCGATTCCATTGATCCGTCAGTTCGGGCCTTCGGCTTCGGCGGTGATTCTGGTGGAAGGGCAGTCGACTCAGACCGCATTCGCCAATTTGGGCGCTGCGTTGAGTGAGCCGGATACGGCGTTGCGTCTGTTCGGCAAGCCTGAAGTCAATGGCCAGCGCCGGATGGGGGTGGCGTTGGCGCGTGATGAATCGATCGAGGCCGCACGGGCAAAAGCGACCCGTGCTTCCCAGGCTGTTGTGGTAGAGCTGTAACCGAGTCGCGGCTATCGCGGGCAAGCCCGCTCCCACAGGGTTTTCGGTTGATCACAAATTTTGTGTACACCTGAAATCCTGTGGGAGCGGGCTTGCCCGCGAAGGCGGTCTATCAGGCCACCCGATTCAAATCGTTATGCCGCGTCTCTTTCAGGCACAGCACCGCAATCAAACTCAACACCGCGGCCCCCGATACATACCCACCGACATAACTCAAACCGCCCATCGCCACCAGTTTTTGCGCAAAGAACGGCGCCGCCGAGGCTCCGACAATACCGCCCAGGTTGTAGGCGGCCGACGCGCCGGTGTAGCGCACGTGGGTCGGAAACAGCTCTGGCAGCAGTGCGCCCATCGGTGCAAACGTCACGCCCATCAGAAACAGTTCGATGCACAGGAACAGCGCCACGCCCCAGGTCGAACCTTGGGTCAGTAGCGGTTCCATCAGGAATCCGGACAGAATCGCCAGCACGCCACCGATGATCAGCACCGGTTTACGTCCGTAACGATCGCTTGCCCAAGCCGACAGCGGTGTTGCGGCCGCCATGAACAGCACCGCGAAACACAGCAGGGCGAGGAAGGTTTCGCGGGTGTAGCCGAGCGTCGACACGCCATAGCTCAGCGAAAACACCGTCGAGATGTAGAACAGCGCGTAACACACCACCATCGACCCGGCGCCCAGCAGCATCGGCGCCCAGTATTGGCTGAACAGCTCGACCAGCGGGATCTTCACCCGCTCCTGGCGAGCCATGGCATTGGCGAACACCGGGGTTTCGTGGAGCTTGAGGCGCACATACAGGCCGACCATCACCAGCGCGGCACTGAGCAGGAACGGAATCCGCCAGCCCCACGAACGGAACTGCTCGTCGTTCAGGCTCATGGCCAGGGTCAGGAACAGGCCGTTGGCCGCCAGAAACCCGATCGATGGACCGAGTTGCGGGAACATGCCGTACCAGGCGCGCTTGCCTTTGGGCGCGTTCTCCGTGGCCAGCAATGCGGCGCCGCCCCATTCACCGCCCAGCCCCAGGCCCTGGCCGAAGCGCAGCACACAAAGCAGGATCGGCGCCCAGGCGCCAATGCTGTCGTAACCCGGTAGCACGCCAATCAACGTGGTACACACGCCCATGAGCAGTAGGGAGGCGACCAGTGTCGATTTACGTCCGATGCGGTCACCGAAGTGGCCGAACAGCGCTGAACCCAGTGGCCGCGCAAGGAAGGCGATACCGAAAGTGAGGAACGCCGACAGCATCTGGGCGGTGCCGGAGGTCTGCGGAAAAAACACCGGCCCGATCACCAGCGCTGCTGCGGTGGCATAGACGTAAAAGTCGTAGAACTCGATGGCCGTGCCGATGAAACTCGCAGTGGCTACTCGAGTGGCGGAGTTGGTTGGTTGGACAGACGCTGCGTCGTTGAACGTTGTGCTGGTCGTCATGCGGTAATCCCTGACTGTCATGTGCCCCAGTGGAGCGAATTATTATGGTCGAATACCCAGGGATATGGGTTGAGATACGGTCGCTGTTCAAGGTAGGAACAGTCGTCGCAGTGATGCGGATATTGTCGATGATCTGGCCGGAACCTGCTGCGTGCGGGGTAAGCACGTGGTTCGGCGGGGGCTTGGGTAAGCGGCTCGATTATAGGAAGGCGGCTAACGATCTAACAAGAGGCCAAGCCCCCTCGCCACAGGGGATGGTGTCAGATTTTGGAAAGGGCAGGCACTGAGCTGGTATGCCAGATCAACACGCGCGTGACGCGATTGTCTTCCGTTTCCAGAATCTCCAGCCGATAACGCCCGATCTTCAGGCAAACCGCACTGTCTGGAATCGTTTCCAGCGCCTCGGTCACCAGTCCATTGAGCGTTTTCGGACCATCGCTGGGCAAGTGCCAGCCAAGGCTCTTGTTCAGTTCGCGAATCGACGCCGCACCTTCGATGACCAGGCGCCCATCGGTCTGGGGGTGGATGTGCGGGTTATCCAGGCTGTGCTGGCTTTCGAATTCACCGACGATTTCTTCGAGAATGTCTTCCAGGGTCACGATGCCCAGCACTTCGCCGTACTCGTCGACCACCATGCCCAAACGCCGCTGCTGCTTGTGGAAGTTCAGCAATTGCAGCTGCAGCGGGGTGCTTTCCGGTACGAAGTATGGTTCGTGACTGGCTGCCAGCAGCGCTTCCATGGTCAGGCTTGAATCCGGCAGCAGATGACGGATCTGCCGGGTGTTGAGCACCGCTTCGACCTGGTTGATGTCGCTGTGGAATACCGGCAGGCGGGTGCGTCTGTTGTGGCGCAATTGCTCGATGATTTCTTCGAGGGGGTCGTCCAGATTGATTCCGTCGACGTCACTGCGCGGCACAAGAATATCGTTGACCGTGATGTTATCCAGCGCGTGGATACCTGATAGCGGATGCGGGCGACTGGCGGCGTGTTCGTGATCGTCATGCCGATCGGCTGGCGCTTCGTCTTCGCTTTGTTGCACCACGTTGATTTTGCGAGCGAATGGCCGCGTCAGCAGCTGGCTGATGCCATTGAGTAGCCAGGCAGCCGGGTAGACGATTTTCAAGGGTATCCCGAGCAGCGTGTTGCCCAGGGCCAGAACGGCATCCGGATAGCGCACGGCAAGGGAGCGCGGCAGGTAATCGGCGAACACCAGCAGCAACGCGCTGGCGCCGAGGCAAGCAATCCATGGGCCGTTTTGCGCCCAGGTGAAAATCGCCAGCAGGGTGCTGATGACCACCACCAGCGCGCGGCACAGGGTGTTGCACAGGATCAGACTGTTGAGTGGAAAACTCAGCTTCGCCACGGGTTTGTCGCTGGAGCGCGAGGCCGTGCGTTGGGCCAGCAATTGCTGTTGTGCAGCTTCGATGGCGGTAAACAACCCCGACCATAAAATCAGCAGGGCCAGTACCGCGAGCATCGGCCCTATGGGCAAATCGTCCATTAATGCCGCCCGTCAGATATGCAGAATGTATTCGCGGACCAGCTTGCTGCCGAAATACGCCAGCATCAGCAGGCAAAAACCGGCAAGGGTCCAGCGGATGGCTTTGTGTCCGCGCCAGCCGAGGCGGTTGCGCCCCCATAGCAGCACGCTGAACACGATCCAGGCCAGGCACGCCAGCAGGGTTTTATGCACCAGGTGCTGGGCGAACAGGTTCTCGACGAACAGCCAGCCGGAGATCAGCGACAACGACAGCAGGCTCCAGCCGGCCCAGAGGAAACCAAACAGCAGGCTTTCCATGGTTTGCAGCGGCGGGAAATTCTTGATCAGCCCGGACGGATGCTTGTGTTTGAGCTGATGGTCCTGAACCAGCAGCAGCAAAGCCTGGAACACCGCGATGGTGAACATGCCGTAAGCGAGGATCGACAAGAGGATGTGGGCGAGAATGCCTGGCTCTTCGTCAATGATCTGCACCGTACCGGCGGGGGCGAACTGTGCCAGCAGCACGGTGGCGGCGCCCAGCGGGAACAGCAATAGCAGCAGGTTTTCCACCGGAATCCGCGAGCAGGCCAGCAGGGTCAGGGCAATAACCGCGGCGGCGATCAGGCTGGCGGCGCTGAAGAAGTCCAGGGCCAGGCCGATCGGTGTCAGCAGATAGGTGATCAGGCTGACACTGTGAGCCAGCACGGCCAGCACTCCGAGCGTGACCAACAGGCGCTTGTTCGCCTTGGCGCCGGTGGCCAGACGAGTGCCCTGATAGAGGGTCGCAGCGGCATATAAGCAGGCGGCGGCGAGGGTGGTAAGCAAACTGGGTGACAAGGGGAGCATAAATCCTGTTAGGCAAGCCCGAAAGGCGCTGAGTTTGGCATAGAACCCCCACGGCACGAAAGACCATGCAACCTGACGGCGAGGTGTCCGCCAGACGCAGTCTTCGCTATAATCCGCGACCTGCCCACGCCGCAGGCTCGCCGAGCACATGTTTATTCCGGTCTGGGCCGCCATTATCCCGGTCTACACAGGGCCTGAAAGGATCGCGCAATGTTTGAAAACTTAACCGACCGTCTCTCACAGACGCTGCGCCATGTCACCGGCAAGGCCAAGCTGACCGAAGACAACATCAAAGACACCCTGCGCGAAGTGCGCATGGCGTTGCTCGAAGCCGACGTCGCCTTGCCGGTGGTCAAAGACTTCGTCAACTCGGTCAAGGAGCGCGCTGTTGGCACCGAGGTGTCGCGCAGCCTGACGCCGGGCCAGGCCTTCGTGAAAATCGTCCAGGCCGAACTCGAAAGCCTGATGGGCGCGGCCAACGAAGACTTGAACCTGAGCGCCGTTCCTCCTGCCGTCGTGTTGATGGCGGGTTTGCAGGGCGCGGGTAAAACCACCACCGCCGGCAAACTCGCGCGCTTCCTTAAAGAGCGCAAGAAGAAGTCGGTCATGGTCGTGTCCGCGGACGTTTACCGTCCGGCGGCGATCAAGCAGCTTGAAATGCTTGCGGGTGAAGTTGGCGTAACCTTCTTCCCGTCCGACCTGAGCCAGAAGCCGGTCGACATCGCGCAAGCAGCTATAAAAGAAGCAAAGCTTAAGTTTATTGATGTGGTCATCGTCGATACCGCCGGTCGACTGCACATCGACGAAGAGATGATGAGCGAGATCAAGGCGCTGCATGCCGCGATCAACCCCGTTGAAACCCTGTTCGTGGTCGATGCCATGACCGGCCAGGACGCCGCCAACACGGCCAAGGCCTTCGGCGATGCGCTACCGCTGACCGGTGTGATCCTGACCAAGGTCGACGGCGATGCCCGTGGCGGTGCGGCGCTGTCGGTACGTGCCATCACCGGCAAGCCGATCAAGTTCATCGGTATGGGCGAGAAGAGCGAAGCGCTCGAACCGTTCCATCCTGAGCGTATTGCGTCGCGCATCCTCGGCATGGGCGACGTGCTCAGCCTGATCGAGCAGGCCGAGCAGACCCTCGACAAAGACAAGGCCGACAAACTGGCCAAGAAGCTGAAGAAGGGCAAGGGGTTCGACCTCGAAGACTTCCGCGATCAGCTGCAACAGATGAAAAACATGGGCGGCCTCGGCGGCCTCATGGACAAACTGCCGAACATGGGTGGTGTGAACCTGGCGCAAATGGGCAATGCCCAGGGCGCGGCAGAGAAACAGTTCAAGCAGATGGAAGCCATCATCAA
The DNA here is from genome assembly GCF_031570575.1 of Pseudomonas sp. JL3. NCBI lineage: Bacteria > Pseudomonadati > Pseudomonadota > Gammaproteobacteria > Pseudomonadales > Pseudomonadaceae > Pseudomonas > Pseudomonas sp. JL3. Next base: position 100,029 of record NZ_JAKWJK010000009.1, on the reverse strand, counting down.
CTCCATGACCCCGGCCGAGCGCCGCGACCCTGAGCTGATCAGCGGTTCGCGCAAGCGTCGGATTGCCATGGGTTCCGGCACTCAGGTGCAGGACATCGGTCGCTTGATCAAGCAGCACAAGCAGATGCAGAAGATGATGAAGAAGTTCTCCGCGAAAGGCGGAATGGCCAAAATGATGCGCGGCATGGGCGGTATGTTGCCCGGCGGCGGCATGCCGAAAATGTAAAAGATTCGCGCCGGCAGTCATGTCGGCGCTACCCACATGGACGTGGGATCTCCAGCAAACCCGCACTTGGCGGGAGCTGACTGGCCGTTTTCAACGACGGCTCTATAGCAAATCTGGATGGCGGCTGGTAGAGCGCCGGAAAAAGACATTTGCAAAAGTCCGGATATTCCTTAGAATATGCGGCCTTTCGGGCACCTATGCCCGCTGTGCCTTTAGATTTGCAGCACCGACTACAGGAACGATGTTCACATGCTAACAATCCGTCTTGCCCTTGGCGGCTCCAAAAAGCGCCCGTTTTACCACTTGACCGTAACCGACAGCCGCAACCCGCGCGACGGTTCGCACAAGGAACAGGTTGGTTTCTTCAACCCTGTTGCTCGTGGTCAAGAAGTTCGTCTGTCCGTGAACCAAGAGCGCGTAGCCTACTGGCTGAGCGTTGGTGCACAACCTTCTGAGCGCGTTGCTCAGTTGTTGAAGGAATCTGCTAAGGCTGCGGCCTGAGCTATATGAGCGCGACGCCAGCTGTTGCCGATGATTTGATCGTTATTGGCAAAATTTATTCTGTTCATGGCGTTCGCGGCGAAGTGAAGGTGTATTCCTTTACTGATCCGACTGAAAACCTGTTGCAGTACAAAACCTGGACGCTCAAGCGCGAAGGCAATGTGAAGCAGGTCGAGCTGGTCAGCGGACGAGGGAGCGACAAGTTCCTGGTCGCAAAGCTCAAGGGTCTTGATGATCGTGAAGAAGCGCGTCTTCTGGCTGGTTATGAGATCTGTGTGCCGCGCAACCTGTTCCCTGAATTGACCGACGGCGAGTACTACTGGTACCAGCTGGAAGGTCTGAAGGTTATTGATCAACTCGGGCAATTGCTCGGGAAAATCGATCATCTTCTGGAAACCGGCGCCAATGATGTAATGGTGGTCAAGCCTTGCGCTGGCAGCCTGGATGATCGCGAACGCCTGTTGCCCTATACGGAGCAATGCGTGTTGGCTGTCGACCTTGCCGCAGGCGAGATGAAGGTGGAATGGGATGCGGACTTCTAAACGTGGCTAACCTGCGCGTAGAAGTGATCAGTTTGTTTCCCGAGATGTTCTCCGCCATCAGCGAGTACGGCATCACCAGTCGGGCGGTGAAGCAGGGGCTGTTGCAGCTCACCTGTTGGAATCCGCGAGACTACACGACGGATCGACATCACACTGTGGATGATCGCCCATTTGGCGGTGGTCCGGGCATGGTGATGAAGATCAAGCCCCTGGAAGATGCTCTGGTTCAGGCCAAGGCTGCAGCCGGGGAGGCGGCGAAGGTAATTTACCTGTCCCCCCAAGGCCGTCAACTGAATCAGTCGGCGGTACGCGAGTTGGCGAATCTGGATGCATTGATCCTGATTGCCGGCCGCTATGAAGGCATTGACGAGCGTTTTATTGATGCTCATGTCGATGAAGAGTGGTCGATTGGCGACTATGTACTGTCTGGCGGCGAGCTGCCGGCGATGGTCCTGATCGATGCGGTTACACGACTGCTGCCTGGAGCTTTAGGGCATGCGGACTCCGCCGAGGAAGATTCCTTTACGGATGGTTTGCTGGATTGCCCGCACTACACCCGACCGGAGGTGTATGCGGATCAGCGTGTTCCCGACGTATTGCTAAGTGGCAATCACGCGCACATCCGGCGTTGGCGTTTACAGCAGTCCCTTGGTAGGACCTTTGAACGACGCGCCGATCTTCTGGAAAGCCGCTCGCTTTCTGGAGAAGAGAAGAAGCTGCTCGAGGAATACATCCGCGAGCGGGACGATAGTTAACAACGTATCGATGGTAGATCCGACGATTTACCTTAGGAGCACAGCATGACTAACAAAATCATCCTTGCACTCGAAGCAGAGCAGATGACCAAAGAGATCCCTACCTTTGCCCCGGGCGACACCATTGTCGTTCAGGTGAAAGTGAAGGAAGGTGATCGTTCGCGTCTGCAAGCGTTCGAAGGCGTCGTTATCGCCAAGCGTAACCGCGGCGTAAACAGTGCTTTCACCGTTCGTAAAATCTCCAACGGTGTTGGCGTAGAGCGTACTTTCCAGACCTACAGCCCGCAAATCGACAGCATGGCCGTTAAGCGTCGCGGTGACGTACGTAAAGCCAAGCTGTACTACCTGCGTGACCTGTCCGGTAAAGCAGCTCGCATCAAGGAAAAACTGGCTTAAGTCCAGCTTCCGATGCCGAAACGCCAGCCTGTTCAGGCTGGCGATTCAAGAAAATGCCTCGTATCGAAAGATACGGGGCATTTTTCGTTATGGCATATAGGTTAAGGTGCGGAGCCTGTGGGGAGGCGGGCTTGCCCTCGAAGTCGGCATTGATGTTGTCTGGTACGCCGCCTTCGCGGGCAAGCCCGCTCCCACAGGGGGTTGCGACGTTGGGGGGGGGATTTTTTCTGTGCAAAAAAAACGCCCCGAACAAGTCGGGGCGTTTTCTTGAGTTGCTTTTGCGTTTAGCGCTTCAGCGAAGCTGGCAGGTGCGGCTGGATCGCCGTCAATACTGCCTTGAAGCACTTGGTGTTGCCGGCAACGATGTGGCCTTTCTCAAGGAAGTCATGACCGCCGGTGAAATCGCTCACCAAGCCGCCAGCTTCCTGGATCAGCAGGGCGCCTGCAGCCATGTCCCACTCGGACAGGCCTGACTCCCAGAACGCATCGAAACGGCCGGCGGCCACGTAGGCCAGGTCCAGACTCGCTGCGCCAGCGCGGCGGATGCCGGCGGTCTGGCCAACCAGGGCGCGGAACATGCCCAGGTAGTTGTCGAGGTTGTCCATTTGGTCGTCGCGGAACGGGAAGCCGGTACCCAGCAGGGCGCCGTCCAGGCTGGTGCGGCCGCTGACGCGCAGGCGACGACCGTTCAGTTGGGCGCCGCGACCACGGCTGGCGGTGAATTCTTCCTGGCGAACCGGGTCCAGAACAACAGCGTGCTCCAGGCGACCGCGGTATTTGCAGGCAATGCTGACAGCGAAGTGAGGAATGCCGCGCAGGAAGTTGGTGGTGCCGTCCAGTGGATCGATGATCCACAGGTACTCTTCGCCTTCGATGCCGCTACCGGCGTGCATGCCGGTTTCTTCACCCATGATCGAGTGATTAGGGTAAGCCTTGCGCAGCGCGTCGATGATTTTCTGTTCGGCGGCGCGATCCACCTCGGATACGTAATCCTTGGCGTCTTTTTCGTCGACCTTGATGGTATCCAGGCGCTCGATGGAGCGGAAAATCAATTCACTGGCGCTGCGGGCGGCGCGCAGCGCGATATTCAGCATGGGCTGCATGGATGTGTCACCTAAGGTTGTTAAAGAAAGCCGGGCATTCTATCAGAAAGTTTCTACAGGTGAAGGTCGGCGTTCGCTTTCATGGCTTAACGGTAGGATGGGATGTAAGATTCGGCTCCCCTTTTATGTTCGAGAGCGCCTCCCTTGCTGCAAAACATTCGTGTCGTCCTGGTCAATACCAGTCACCCCGGTAATATCGGCGGGGCTGCGCGTGCCATGAAGAACATGGGCCTGTCGCGGCTGGTGCTGGTCGAACCGCGGTTGTTCCCGCATCACGAAGCTGATGCGCGTGCGTCCGGCGCCGGTGACATCCTTGAAAATGCTCAGGTCGTCGCCACTCTGGAAGATGCCTTGGTCGGCTGCAATCTGGTGCTCGGTACCAGTGCTCGCGATCGTCGTATTCCCTGGCCGTTGCTCGATCCCCGCGAATGCGGTGTGAAGGTGGTTGAGGAAGCGGGGCAGGGGGCCGAGATTGCATTAGTGTTCGGTCGTGAAGATTCCGGCCTGACCAATGAAGAGCTACAGCGATGTCATTATCACGTGCACATCCCATCAGACCCCGAGTTCAGCTCGCTGAACCTTGGGGCGGCGGTGCAGGTGTTGAGCTATGAAGTGCGTATGTCCTGGTTGGCGGCCGCAGGTCAGCCGAGCAAGGTCGAGAAGGATGAAGTGGCGTCCACCAAGAGTGGTGAGCTGGCGACCATGGATGAGCTGGAGCGATTCTATGAGCACCTGGAGCAAACGCTGGTGGCCATCGAATTCCTCGACCCGGAAAAACCACGGCACTTGATGGCGCGTCTGCGCCGGTTGTACGGACGCAGCTCGGTCAGCCGGGCGGAAATGAATATATTGCGTGGCATCCTCACGGAAACCCAGAAAGCGGCCCGTGGCGAGCTTCTAAAGCGGAAGGATTAATGATGTTCGAGCGTTTGCGTGAAGATATCCAGAGTGTTTTCCATCGTGACCCGGCGGCGCGTAATGCTTTTGAGGTTCTGACGTGCTATCCGGGCATGCATGCCATCTGGATCCATCGCCTGTCGTCAGCGTTGTGGGGCATGGGCTGGAAATGGCTGGCGCGGCTGGTGTCGAATTTCGGTCGCTGGTTGACCGGGATCGAGATTCATCCGGGCGCCAAGGTTGGTCGTCGCTTCTTTATCGACCATGGCATGGGCATCGTTATCGGTGAGACCGCCGAGATCGGCAACGACGTCACCCTGTACCAAGGCGTGACCCTTGGCGGCACCAGCTGGAACAAGGGTAAGCGTCACCCGACGCTGGAAGACGGCGTAGTGGTCGGGGCGGGCGCCAAGGTGCTCGGCCCGTTTACTGTGGGTGCCGGGGCCAAGGTGGGTTCCAATGCCGTGGTCACCAAGGCGGTTCCGCCTGGGGCGACAGTGGTAGGGATTCCGGGGCGGATCATCGTCAAGTCCGATGAAGAGCAGGACGCCAAGCGCAAGGCCATGGCCGAGAAGATTGGTTTTGATGCCTACGGTGTCGGTGAAGACATGCCGGACCCGGTGGCTCGAGCCATTAACCAGTTGCTCGATCATCTGCAGGCGGTAGATGGTCGACTTGAAGGGATGTGCGGGGCGCTGAAGGACCTGGGTAGCAATTACTGTGCGAAAGATCTGCCTGAACTGCGCGAAGAAGACTTTGCCTGTGTGAAGGACAAGGATCAGAGCCAGGCCAGCTAAACCGAGTCAGTTTCTTCGCGGGCAAGCCTCGCTCCTGCATGGCTTGCGCGAATCCTGTAGGAGCGAGGCTTGCCCGTGATGAACGATAACGCGCAATTGCTGGCTGTGCGCCGCCAGCCTTTGCTATGATGCGCGCGCTCTTTTGCGGGTAAACCTGACTAAAGTACTAGGTCTTATAGTTGACTTAAATACTCGGGAATTGCATACTCGCCCCATTCCGAACTCCGTGGTAATTGTCCATGCGACTGACTACAAAAGGCCGATACGCCGTGACCGCCATGCTAGACCTGGCGTTGCACGCGCAGCACGGGCCGGTGTCCCTGGCCGATATCTCCGAGCGCCAAGGCATCTCCCTGTCCTACCTCGAGCAGCTTTTTGCCAAATTGCGCCGCAGCAATCTGGTTTCCAGCGTTCGTGGTCCGGGCGGTGGCTACCAATTGTCCCGCGACATGCAGGGCATCCAGGTCGCCCAGGTAATCGATGCGGTTAACGAATCGGTCGATGCAACCAAATGCCAGGGGCAAGGTGATTGCCATCAAGGCGACACCTGCTTGACCCACCACTTGTGGTGCGATCTGAGCCTGCAGATTCACGAATTTCTGAGCGGTATCAGCTTGGCTGACCTTGTAACTCGCCGTGAGGTGCAAGAAGTAGCCCAGCGTCAGGACCAGCGTCGTTGCAACAGCAAGGCGCCACGCCTGGACAAGATTGAAGCGTCCGCCGTCGAATAACAGCCAAAGAGCTAGCGGCACGCCAGCCAGCCTGATTTAGGAGATAGTCCATGAAATTGCCGATTTACCTTGATTACTCTGCGACGACCCCGGTTGATCCACGTGTCGCGCAAAAGATGAGTGAATGCCTGCTGGTCGACGGAAACTTCGGTAACCCGGCGTCCCGTTCCCACGTGTTCGGCTGGAAAGCTGAAGAGTCCGTCGAGAACGCTCGCCGTCAGGTGGCTGACCTGGTCAACGCCGACCCGCGTGAAATCGTCTGGACCTCCGGTGCCACCGAGTCCGACAACCTGGCAATCAAGGGTGCGGCGCATTTCTACTCCACCAAAGGCAAACACCTGATCACCACCAAGATTGAGCACAAGGCTGTCCTCGACACCATGCGCCAACTGGAGCGTGAAGGTTTCGAAGTGACTTACCTCGATCCTCGCGAAGATGGTCTGGTAACTCCAGAGATGGTTGAGGCAGCCCTGCGTGACGACACCATCCTGGTGTCGATCATGCACGTGAACAACGAAATCGGCACCATCAATGACATCGCAGCCATCGGCGAACTGACCCGCTCCAAGGGGATCCTGTTCCACGTCGACGCCGCTCAGTCCACCGGTAAGGTCGAGATCGACCTGTCGAAGCTGAAAGTCGACCTGATGTCGTTCTCTGCCCACAAAACCTACGGTCCTAAAGGCATCGGTGCACTGTACGTCAGCCGCAAGCCGCGTGTTCGCATCGAAGCGACCATGCACGGTGGCGGTCACGAGCGTGGCATGCGTTCCGGTACCCTGGCGACTCACCAGATCGTCGGCATGGGCGAAGCGTTCCGTGTGGCCAAGGAAGACATGGCTGCCGAGAATTCACGCATCAAAGCCCTGAGCGACCGTTTCTTCAAGCAGGTCGAAGGCCTGGAAGAGCTGTACGTCAATGGCAGCATGACCGCCCGCGTACCGCACAACCTGAACCTGAGCTTCAACTACGTTGAAGGCGAGTCGCTGATCATGGCGCTCAAGGATCTGGCGGTTTCGTCGGGTTCGGCCTGCACCTCGGCATCGCTTGAACCTTCGTACGTGCTGCGCGCCCTGGGCCGCAACGACGAACTGGCACACAGCTCGATTCGCTTCACCTTCGGCCGTTTCACCACCGAAGAAGAAATCGACTACGCCGCGCAGAAAGTCTGCGAGGCCGTTACCAAGCTGCGCACCTTGTCGCCGCTGTGGGACATGTACAAAGATGGCGTCGACATTTCGAAAATCGAGTGGGCGGCACACTGATATTCAAGTCGCCGCAACCGGGCCCTGCGAATCCACGATTTGCAGGGGTTCAAGAGCGACTCCTGATGAGTGAGGATTAAGAATCATGGCTTACAGCGAAAAGGTCATCGACCACTACGAGAACCCGCGCAACGTCGGCAAGATGGACGCGGAAGATCCTGATGTCGGCACCGGCATGGTCGGCGCTCCGGCGTGCGGCGACGTGATGCGTCTGCAGATCAAGGTCAACGAACAAGGCATCATCGAAGACGCCAAGTTCAAGACTTACGGTTGCGGTTCGGCGATCGCCTCCAGCTCCCTGGCGACCGAGTGGATGAAAGGCAAGACTCTGGATGAAGCAGAGACCATCAAGAACACTCAACTGGCCGAAGAACTGGCCCTGCCGCCAGTGAAAATTCACTGCTCCGTACTTGCTGAAGACGCTATCAAAGCGGCCGTTCGCGACTACAAGCAGAAGAAAGGCTTGATCTGACTTTCAAGATTTGGCGACGAGTAAGGAGTCACCGATGGCTATCAGCATGACAGAAGCGGCTGCTCAACACGTGCGACGCTCCCTCAACGGGCGCGGCAAAGGTGAAGGGATTCGTCTGGGTGTTCGCACCACAGGCTGTTCCGGCCTTGCCTACGTGCTGGAGTTTGTCGACGAGGTGGTGGCAGAGGATCAAGTGTTCGAAAGTCACGGCGAGAAAGTGATCATCGACCCGAAAAGCCTCGCCTACCTGGACGGCACCGAACTCGATTTCGTCAAGGAAGGGTTGAACGAAGGCTTCAAGTTCAACAACCCAAACGTACGCGGTGAATGTGGCTGCGGCGAAAGCTTCAACATCTGAGGCTGCGCGTGGGTACTCCTTGTCATTTCGCTTTATTTGAGCTGAAACCGAGCTTCCGTCTGGATCTCGATCAGTTGGCCACGCGCTACCGTGAGTTGGCGCGCGGTGTTCATCCGGACCGCTTTGCCGACGCTTCCGAGCGTGAGCAGCGGCTGGCGCTCGAGCAATCCGCGAGCCTCAACGAGGCCTACCAGACGCTCAAAAGTCCCCCCAAGCGCGCGCGCTACTTGCTCGCCATGGGCGGTCGTGAGCTGCCGCTGGAGGTCACGGTGCATGATCCGGAGTTTCTTCTGCAGCAGATGGAGTTGCGTGAGGAACTCGAAGACCTGCAAGACAGCGCCGACCTGGCGGGTGTTGCAGTGTTCAAGCGTCGCCTGAAGACCGCGCAGGATGAACTGAACGAAAGCTTCGCAGCCTGTTGGGATGATGCAGCGCAACGTGAACAGGCCGAACGCCTGATGCGGCGCATGCAGTTCCTCGACAAGCTCACCTACGAAGTGCGCCAGTTAGAAGAGCGCCTCGACGATTAACCCAGTGCCGCTCCGGTCGCACGCCTGATATACAGATAAGTCCTGATAACGATGGCCCTACTGCAGATCGCCGAACCCGGCCAAAGTCCTCAACCGCACCAGCGTCGTCTGGCTGTGGGGATCGACTTGGGCACTACCAATTCGCTGGTCGCTGCGTTGCGCAGTGGTCTTTCCGAGCCTCTGGCCGACGCGCAAGGGCAGGTCATCCTGCCGTCTGCCGTGCGCTATCACGCCGATCGCGTCGAAGTCGGCGAATCGGCCAAACTGGCCGCCGCGTCCGATCCTTTGAACACTGTGCTGTCGGTCAAGCGCTTGATGGGTCGTGGTTTGTCCGACGTCAAGCAATTGGGCGATCAGTTGCCGTACCGTTTTGTCGACGGCGAGTCGCACATGCCGTTCATCGACACGATTCAGGGCCCGAAAAGCCCGGTCGAAGTCTCCGCCGATATCCTCAAGGTGCTGCGTCAGCGCGCTGAAGAGACCTTGGGTGGTGAGCTGGTGGGGGCGGTGATCACCGTTCCGGCCTACTTCGACGATGCTCAGCGTCAAGCCACCAAGGATGCGGCCAAACTGGCCGGTCTGAACGTGCTGCGTTTGCTCAATGAGCCAACCGCCGCCGCTGTGGCTTACGGTCTGGATCAGCACGCTGAAGGCCTGGTCGCGATTTATGACCTGGGCGGCGGTACTTTCGATATATCGATTCTGCGCCTGACCGGCGGTGTCTTCGAAGTGCTGGCTACCGGCGGCGACAGTGCCCTGGGTGGCGATGACTTCGATCACGCCATTGCGGGCTGGATTATCGAGGGCGCCGGTCTGTCCGCCGACCTCGATCCGGGTACGCAACGTAATCTGCTGCAAACCGCGTGCGCAGCCAAAGAAGCCCTGACCCATTGCTCGTCCGTCGAAGTCGCTTATGGCAACTGGAAGGCCGAGTTGACCCGTGAAGCCTTCAATGCGCTGATCGAGCCGATGGTTGCTCGCAGCCTGAAAGCCTGCCGCCGCGCGGTGCGTGATTCCGGTATCGAGCTGGAAGACGTTCACGCTGTGGTCATGGTCGGCGGCTCGACGCGCGTGCCTCGCGTCCGCGAAGCCGTTGCGCACGCCTTCGGTCGCGAACCACTGACCGAAATCGATCCGGATCAAGTCGTCGCCATCGGTGCCGCGATCCAGGCCGATACCCTGGCCGGCAACAAGCGTGACGGCGGCGAACTGCTGTTGCTCGACGTGATTCCGCTGTCCCTGGGGCTGGAAACCATGGGCGGCCTGATGGAGAAGGTGATTCCGCGCAACACCACCATCCCCGTCGCCCGGGCTCAGGACTTCACCACGTATAAAGATGGCCAGTCGGCCATGGCGATCCACGTATTGCAGGGTGAGCGCGAGCTGATCAGCGACTGCCGCTCCCTGGCGCGCTTCGAATTGCGCGGTATTCCGGCGATGGTGGCCGGTGCGGCGAAGATTCGCGTGACCTTCCAGGTCGATGCCGACGGTCTGCTCAGTGTCTCGGCCCGCGAGTTGGGTTCGGGCGTCGAAGCCAGCATCCAGGTCAAGCCGTCCTATGGCCTGACCGACGGCGAAATCGCCAAAATGCTCAAGGATTCGTTCCAGCACGCCAACGACGACAAGGTCGCCCGGGTATTGCGTGAGCAGCAGGTCGATGCCCAACGCCTGATTGAGGCGGTGCAGGGCGCCCTGGATGTCGACGGTGAACGCCTGCTCGACGCCGAAGAGCGCATGGTCATCGAATTGCAGATGCAGGAGCTGACCGAATTGATGAAAGGCACCGATGGCTACGCCATCGAGCAGCAGACCAAGCGTCTGTCGCAAGTGACCGATGCCTTTGCTGCCCGCCGCCTGGACTCGACGGTGAAAGCCGCTCTGGCGGGGCGCAATCTGAATGAAATCGAGGAATAATTGATGCCGCAGGTCATTTTTCTGCCACACGAGAAGTTCTGCCCGGAAGGCATGGTTGTAGAGGCTGAGCCTGGCATATCCATTCTCGAACTGGCCCATGAACACCATATCGAGATGGAAAGCGCCTGTGGCGGCGTCTGCGCGTGCACCACTTGTCACTGCATCATTCGTGAGGGTTTCGACTCGCTGGAAGAGGCTGATGAGCTGGAGGAAGACTATCTTGATAAGGCTTGGGGGCTGGAAGCCCAGTCACGTCTGGCCTGTCAGGCAAAAGTCGGCACTGAAGACCTGACCGTCGAAATTCCGAAATACTCGCTCAACCATGCCGCCGAAGCGCCGCACTGATTCAAGGAACCGACATGAGTCTGAAATGGGTTGATGTGCTGGAAATCGCGATCCAGCTGGCTGAGTCAAAGCCGGATGTGGACCCGCGTTACGTGAACTTCGTCGATCTGCACAAATGGGTGCTGGCATTGCCGGAGTTCAGTGATGATCCGACCCGCGGTGGCGAGAAGGTGCTTGAAGCCATTCAGGCCGCCTGGATCGAAGAAGCAGACTGAGTCTGCACCGTACGCAGTTAGGCAATACCCAAGAACCCGCGTATAATTCGCGGGTTTAATTTTTCGCAAATTACCGTTTCTGGAGTTACACCATGGCTGTTCAACGTACTTTCTCCATCATCAAGCCTGACGCCGTTGCTAAAAACGTGATCGGCAAGATCGTTTCCCGTTTCGAAGACGCTGGCCTGCGCGTTGTAGCTTCGAAAATGAAGCAACTGTCCAAAGCCGAAGCTGAAGGCTTCTACGCTGAGCACAGCGCTCGTGGTTTCTTCAACGACCTGGTTGCTTTCATGATCTCCGGTCCGGTTGTCGTTCAGGTTCTGGAAGGCGAAAACGCTATCGCTCTGAACCGTGAGCTGATGGGCGCTACCAACCCTAAAGAAGCTGCTGCCGGCACCATCCGTGCTGACTTCGCTGATTCCATCGACGCCAACGCCGTACACGGTTCGGACTCCGAAGCCGCTGCTGCTCGCGAAATCTCGTACTTCTTCGCAGCTACTGAAGTAACCACTCGCTAAGCATTGGCTTAAGAGTGAAGGTGAATCCATGACTACATCGACTGTAAAAACCAACCTGCTGGGTCTGACTCAACAGGAAATGGAAAAATTCTTCGACTCGATCGGGGAGAAGCGTTTCCGTGCCGGTCAGGTAATGAAATGGATTCACCACCTTGGCGTCGATGATTTCGACGCCATGACGAACGTCAGCAAGGCCTTGCGCGACAAGCTCAAGGCTATTGCCGAAGTTCGTGGTCCTGAAGTGGTCAGCGAGGACATCTCCACCGACGGCACCCGTAAGTGGGTAGTGCGCGTGGCGTCCGGCAGCTGCGTCGAGACCGTCTACATTCCCCAGGGCAAACGTGGCACGTTGTGCGTTTCGTCCCAGGCAGGCTGTGCCCTGGATTGCAGTTTCTGCTCCACCGGCAAGCAAGGTTTCAACAGCAACCTCACCGCCGCCGAAGTCATCGGCCAGGTGTGGATTGCCAATAAATCATTCGGCAGCATCCCGGCGACCGCCGACCGTGCCATCACCAACGTGGTGATGATGGGCATGGGCGAGCCGCTGCTAAACTTCGACAACGTCGTGGCCGCCATGCATCTGATGATGGATGACTTGGGCTACGGGATCTCCAAGCGCCGCGTAACCCTGTCTACTTCGGGCGTGGTGCCGATGATCGATGAGCTGTCCAAGCACATCGACGTGTCCCTCGCGTTGTCGCTGCACGCACCAAACGACGCATTGCGTAACCAATTGGTGCCGATCAACAAGAAATATCCGCTTAAGATGCTGCTCGAGTCGTGCCAGCGCTACATGTCGTCCCTGGGCGAAAAACGCGTGCTGACCATCGAGTACACCTTGCTCAAGGACATCAACGACAAGGTTGAACATGCCGTTGAAATGATCGAATTGCTCAAGAACATCCCGTGCAAGATCAACCTGATTCCATTCAATCCGTTCCCGCATTCCGGTTACGAGCGCCCGAGCAACAACGCGATTCGCCGGTTCCAGGATCAGCTTCACCATGCAGGCTTCAATGTCACCGTACGCACCACCCGCGGTGAAGACATCGATGCCGCGTGTGGCCAATTGGTAGGGCAGGTGCTGGATCGCACCCGTCGCAGCGAACGTTATATCGCCGTACGCGAGTTGAGCGCCGAAAACGATATCGCAACAAACGCCGCGAACAATAATTAAGAGAGGATCTCTATGTCCCTGCGCTTCGCGCTGCTTGTGCTGTTGGCCAGTCTTTGTGCTGGTTGTGTCCTGTCGGGCGATTTCAACCCGATGAAGACCAGCAAGGGCCGTGATGAAGCGCGTGCCGCCTACGTGCAGCTGGGCCTGGGGTATCTGCAGCAAGGCATGAACGAACGTGCCAAAGTCCCGTTGAAGAAGGCTTTGGACCTGGACAGCTCGGATCCTGACGCCAACGCGGCACTGGGGCTGGTGTTCCACGCCGAGATGGAGCCGGAACTGGCCGATCAGCACTTTCGCAAGGCGCTGTCTTCCCGTCCCGCCGATGCGCGAATCCTGAACAACTACGGCAGCTTTCTTTTCGAAGAGAAACGTTACAAAGAGGCGTACGAGCGCTTCGAACAGGCCGCCGCCGATACCCTGTATCCTGAGCGTTCACGGGTTTTCGAAAACCTGGGCATGACCGCTTCAAAGCTTGGTCAGCGTGATCTGGCTCGCCAGCAACTGCAAAAAGCACTGCGTTTGAATCGCCAACAGCCACGTGCATTGCTGGAAATGGCTGAGTTGTCTTACGAAGACAGGCATTATGTGCCCGCGCGTGACTATTACGACCGTTTTAGCCTGCTCACCGAGCAAAATGCACGTAGTCTATTGCTCGGCGTTCGGCTGGCAAAAGTGTTCGAAGATCGCGACAAGGCCGCCAGTTTTGGCCTGCAATTAAAACGACTCTATCCCGGTACGCCGGAATATCAGCAATACCTGTCGGAGCAATGATGAAAGCGGCGCATCCCGAAGTTGTAGCAGCGAATCGCGTTAACCCCGGTGAGACTTTGCGCCAGGCCCGCGAAAGCAATGGCTGGTCGCTGGCCGAAGTGGCCCTCAAGCTCAACCTCACCGTCAATTCCCTGAGTAATCTGGAAGCCGGCGCTTTCGACAAGCTGCCTGGGCACACCTTTGCTCGTGGCTATATTCGCGCGTATGCCAAATTGCTCGGCATGGACCAAACCGTTCTGGTCCAGCAGTTCGACCAATCCACCGGTACCGACTCCCAAGGCAGCAACGTCCATAGCCTGGGGCGTATCGAAGAGCCGGTTCGGGTTTCCCACACCATTTTGCGAATTGTCAGCCTGCTGTTGCTGCTCGCGGTGATTGGCGGTGGTTTTATCTGGTGGCAGGATCAAACCTCATTGCGCACCAAGGACCTGATCAGCCTGGCGCCGGAACACGTTGAAGTCGAAGGCGCCGACGGCACCACCCAGATTCACCCATTGGACGAGCCGGAAGATCAGGCCGTTGCACAAGGTCAGGTTGAAGGTGAAACGCCTCTTGCGCTGCCTCAGGCCGAGACTTCGGCCGAGGAGCCAATCAGTGCCGAAACGAGCGCACCGGTTCCAGCGCCAGCGGCTCCAGCAGTAACGCCAGCGGCTGCGGCCCACAGCACTGCTCCGGTTGTTGCGACACCGGCAACACCAGCCCCGGCTGTACCCGCTGTACCTGCACCGGTTATCACGGCTCCGATCGCTCCGACCGCCCCGGCTCCAGCCCCAGCAGCTCCGGTGGCCGGCCAAGGCCAGGTTCAACTGCAATTCACCGCCGATTGCTGGACGCAAGTAACCGATGGCACGGGTAAGGTGCTGTTGAGTGGTCTCAAGCGTAAAGGCGAAAATGTTACTGTCAGCGGCAAACCGCCTTTTTCCCTGCGTCTGGGCTTCGCCCGTGGCGCACAGGTCAGTTACAACGGGCAGGTGGTTGATGTCGCTCCGTTCACCAGTGGCGAGACTGCTCGCCTGAAGTTGGGTCAATAAGTCATGCACGGCGAATCTCCAATCAAACGTCGCGAATCCCGCAAGATCTGGGTCGGTAACGTGCCCGTGGGCGGCGATGCGCCTATCGCTGTGCAGAGCATGACCAACAGCGACACCAATGACGTGGCCGCCACCGTGGCCCAGATCAATCGTCTGGAAGCCGCCGGCGTCGATATCGTGCGGGTTTCGGTGCCGGACATGGACGCCGCCGAAGCCTTCGGCAAGATCAAGCAACTGGTCAAAGTACCGTTGGTGGCCGACATCCACTTCGACTACAAGATCGCTTTGCGCGTCGCCGAACTGGGCGTCGATTGCCTGCGGATCAACCCGGGCAACATCGGTCGTGAAGACCGCGTGCGTGCGGTGGTCGATGCTGCCCGTGATCGCGGGATTCCGATCCGCATCGGCGTCAACGCCGGTTCCCTGGAAAAAGACCTGCAAAAGAAATATGGCGAGCCGACTCCCGCTGCACTGGTCGAGTCCGCCTTGCGTCACGTTGAACACCTCGAGCGCCTGAATTTCCAAGACTTCAAGGTCAGCGTGAAAGCCTCCGACGTGTTCATGGCCGTCGCCGCCTACCGCTTGCTGGCCAAGGAAATCGTCCAGCCGCTGCACTTGGGTATCACCGAAGCCGGTGGTTTGCGTTCAGGCACGGTGAAATCCGCCGTGGGCCTCGGTATGCTGCTCGCCGAAGGGATTGGCGATACTATTCGCATCTCGTTGGCGGCTGACCCGGTCGAGGAAGTGAAAGTCGGCTACGACATTCTCAAATCCCTGCACCTGCGTTCCCGTGGCATCAACTTCATCGCCTGCCCGAGCTGCTCGCGGCAGAACTTCGATGTGGTCAAAACCATGAACGAGCTGGAAGGGCGTCTCGAAGACCTGTTGGTGCCGCTGGATGTCGCGGTCATCGGTTGCGTGGTCAACGGCCCGGGCGAAGCCAAGGAAGCCCATATCGGCTTGACCGGCGGCACGCCAAACCTGATTTACATCGACGGCAAGCCGTCGCAGAAACTGACTAATGACAATCTGGTGGATGAGCTTGAACGCTTGATCCGCCAGAAAGCGGCCGAAAAGGTCGAAGCCGACGCGGCTGTAATCGCTCGCGGCTGAGCCTGACTGAAGAGCCGAACGAATTTAAGGATTTATAGTGAGCAAGTCTCTGCAAGCCATTCGTGGCATGAACGACATCCTGCCCGAACAGACTCCCCTGTGGCGTCATTTCGAGGGCACTGTTTCGCGTTTGCTGGATAACTACGGTTACAAGCAGATTCGCATGCCGATCGTCGAGTTCACCGAGCTGTTCAAACGCTCCATCGGTGAAGTGACCGACATCGTCGAAAAAGAGATGTACACCTTCGAGGACCGCAACGGCGATTCCCTGACCCTGCGCCCTGAAGGCACCGCGGCCTGCGTGCGTGCGGTGCTCGAGCACGGCATCACCGGCGGCGGCCAGGTGCAGAAACTCTGGTACATCGGCCCGATGTTCCGTCACGAGCGTCCGCAGAAAGGTCGTTATCGCCAGTTCCACCAGATTGGTTGCGAAGTCTTCAATCTCGACGGTCCGGACATCGACGCCGAGCTGATCGTGCTGACCTGGCGCCTGTGGGGCGAGCTGGGTATCCGCGATGCGGTCAAGCTCGAACTCAATAGCCTGGGCACCAGCGAGTCCCGTGGTCGTTATCGTGAAGCCTTGGTCGAATACCTGTCTGCTCGCCTGGATCAACTGGACGAAGACAGCCAGCGCCGTCTGAAGACCAACCCGCTGCGGGTTCTGGATACCAAGAACCCTGACACTCAAGCGGCGTTGGCCGACGCGCCAAAAATGGCCGATTACCTCGACGAAGAATCCCGCGTGCACTTCGAGGGCCTCAAGGCTCGTCTGGACGCTGCCGGCATTCCTTATGTGATCAACCCGAAGCTGGTTCGCGGGCTGGATTACTACAGCAAGACCGTTTTCGAATGGGTCACCGACAAGTTGGGCGCCCAGGGCACCGTATGTGCCGGTGGTCGTTACGACGGTCTGGTGGAGCAGATGGGCGGCAAGCCGACCACGGGCGTTGGCTTCGCCATGGGCATCGAGCGTCTGGTGCTGCTGCTTGAAACCCTGGAACAGATTCCCGAAGAGATTTCCCGTCAGGTCGATGTCTACCTCTGCGCCTTTGGTGAAGCCGCCGAGCTGGCCGGTCTGGCCCTGAGCGAGCGTGTTCGTGATCAATTGCCCAACCTGCGCCTGCAAGTCAATGCCGGCGCCGGCAGCTTCAAAAGCCAGTTCAAGAAAGCCGACAAGAGCGGTGCGCTGTACGCATTGATTCTCGGTGAGGACGAAATGGCCCAGCAAGTGGTAGGTTTCAAACCCCTGCGTGGCCAGGGCGAACAACAAAGCATTGCCTGGGATGCGCTTGCTGCACACCTGGCCACCTGCGTCGTGCAGGGTTGAAGCTGTCAAACAGCCGATTTAGCGATTAAGGAGTATTGGGGTGTCGAGTACCGAAGACGAACATCTGGCGGAGTTGAAGGACTGGTGGACACGCAACGGCAAGCCCCTGGTCACTGGCGGCCTGTTGGCGCTGGTCATCGTGTTCGGCTGGCAGGCCTTTCAGAAGTATCAGAGCAATCAGTCGCAAGGCGCCTCGATTCTCTATCAGCAATTGCTCGAAACCACGCTGACGCCTGACGGCAAGCCTGATGCTGCACGTGTTTCGGATCTGGCCGGCAAGCTCAACAGCGAGTTCGGCGGCACCGCTTACGCACAATACGGCAGCCTGTTCATGGCGAAAGTCGCGGTCGACAGCGGCAAGCTGGATGACGCAGCCACCGAGCTGAAAGCCATTGTCGACAAACCGGCCAACCCGGCACTCGGCGAAATTGCCCGTCAGCGCCTGGCGCAGGTGCTGGCCGCGCAGAACAAGGTCGAGGAAGCCCTGAAACTGCTCGAAGGCGATGCCGACAAAGCGTTCCTGGCCACTCGCGAAGAACTCAAAGGCGACCTGCTGGTGCAGTTGGGTCGTACCGACGAAGCGAACACGGCGTATCAAAAAGCCAAGGCGGCACTGTCGGATGAAGCGGCGGTCGGTGGCCTACAAATCAAGCTGGACGACCTGGCCAAAGGGGATGCGTGACGTGATCCGTTGGAAACATGCAGCATTGCTGGCTCTGGCCATATTGGCCGCGGGTTGCAGCAGCAACAGCAAAAAAGAATTGCCACCGGCCGAGTTGACCGACTTCAAAGAAGAAGTGGTTCTGCAAAAGCAGTGGAGTCGTTCGATCGGTGACGGTCAGGGCGAAACCTACAACATGCTGGTTCCGGCGATAGATGGCGATACCATCTATGCCGCCGACGTCACCGGTGTGGTAATGGCGATGGATCGCAGCAATGGCGACGTCAAATGGAAGAAAGATCTCGAACTGCCTGTTTCCGGTGCCGTTGGCGTGGGTTACGGTCTGGTCATGATCGGCACGCTCAAGGGCGAAATCGTTGCCCTGGATGCCAGCAGCGGTGAAGAGAAGTGGCGCGCTCGCGTGACCAGCGAAGTGCTCGCGCCGCCGGCCACCAACGGTGACGTTGTTGTGGTTCAGACCCAGGATGACCGTCTGATCGGTCTGGATGCTGCTACCGGCAACCAGCGCTGGTTGTATGACAGCACGCCAGCGGTTCTGACCCTGCGCGGCACCAGCGCACCGATCGTCACCAACCGCCTCGCGGTGGCTGGCCTGTCGACTGGTAAAGTGGTCGCTCTGGATGTTTCCAACGGCGTGCCGGTGTGGGAACAGCGCGTAGCGATTCCACAAGGTCGTTCGGAACTGGAGCGAGTGGTCGATATCGACGGTGGCTTGCTGCTGTCCGGCGGCACGCTGTATGTCGCCAGCTACCAGGGTCGCGTTGCGGCACTGGACCTGGAAAGCGGTCGTCAGCTCTGGCAGCGCGATGCTTCCAGCTATGCCGGCGTTGCTCAGGGTTTCGGCAGCGTCTACGTGAGCCTGTCTGCGGGCACCGTTGAAGGCGTCGACGAACGTTCTACCACTGCTTTGTGGAGCAACGATTCGCTGGCCCGCCGTCAACTGTCGGCTCCGGAAGTGTTCTCCAGCTATGTTGCAGTCGGTGATATGGAAGGTTACCTGCACCTGCTGAGTCAGGTGGACGGTCGTTTCGTCGGCCGCGAGCGCATCGACAGTGACGGCCTGCGTGCCCGTCCGCTGGTGGTGGGTGACACGATTTATCTGTATGGCAACAGCGGCAAACTGGAAGCCCTGACCATTAAGTAAAGGTTTGACTATGCTTGGGGTTTAACCCCCAAGCGGCCCCGTTCTGCGGGGCTCGCAGCGCTTACAGGCGCTGCCCCGAGCACCAGCCGCTGCCTCGCAGCGGCTTTTGTATTTTCTGAAATAACGAAGTGGAGAGCCGCATGGTTCCCGTAATCGCCCTGGTGGGCCGACCGAACGTCGGCAAGTCCACCTTGTTCAACCGCCTGACCAGGACTCGCGACGCCATCGTCGGCGACCTGTCCGGTCTGACCCGTGATCGCCAGTACGGTGAGGCCAAGTGGCAAGGGCGTTCCTACATTCTGGTCGACACCGGCGGTATCTCCGGTGACGAGCACGGTATGGACGAAAAAATGGCCGAGCAGTCGCTGCTGGCCATTGAAGAAGCGGATGTCGTTTTATTCCTGGTAGATGCCAAGGCCGGTTTTACCGCCGCCGACCAGATGATCGCCGAGCACTTGCGCAAGCGTAACAAGCGTTCTTACGTGGTTGCCAACAAGGTCGACAACATCGACCCTGAAATGGCCCGCGCCGAATTCGCCCCGTTGGGCATGGGCCACGCGATCCCGATCGCCGGTGCTCATGGTCGTGGTATCACCCAGATGCTGGAAATCGCCCTCAGCGACTTCCCGAAAGACGACGAAGAGCCGGAAGAAGGCGAAGAAGAGATCGTTGCCGAAGGTGAGGAAGCCAAGCGCATTCCTGGCCCAAGCGAAAAAGACGGTATCAAGATCGCCATCATCGGCCGTCCGAACGTCGGCAAGTCGACCCTGGTCAACCGTATGCTCGGTGAAGACCGGGTTATCGTTTATGACCAGCCCGGCACCACCCGCGACAGCATCTACATCCCGTTTGAACGTAACGACGAGAAGTACACGCTGATCGACACCGCTGGTGTGCGCAAGCGCGGCAAGATCCACGAAGAAGTCGAAAAGTTCTCCGTGGTCAAAACCCTGCAAGCGATCAAAGACGCCAACGTGGTGATCTTCGTGATGGACGCCCGCGAAGGCGTGGTGGACCACGACCTCAACCTGCTGGGCTTTGCCCTTGAAGCCGGTCGTGCGCTGGTGATCGCGATCAACAAGTGGGACGGCATGACGCCGAGCGAGCGCGACTTCGTGAAGGTTGAGCTGCAACGTCGACTGTTCTTCGTTGACTTCGCCGATATCCACTTCATCTCGGCCCTGCACGGCACTGGCGTAGGCAACCTCTACGCGTCGGTACAGAACTCGTTCAAGTCCGCTGTCACCCGCTGGCCGACCAACCGCCTGACCCAGATTCTGGAAGATGCGGTCGGTGAGCACGCGCCACCGATGGTCAACAACCGCCGGATCAAGCTGCGTTATGCTCACTTGGGTGGTGCCAACCCGCCGATCATCGTGATCCACGGTAACCAGATCGAGAAGGTTCCGAAGTCTTACGTCCGTTACCTGGAAAACACTTACCGTCGTGTGCTCAAGCTGGTCGGTACGCCGATCCGTATCGAGTTCAAGGGCGGCGAGAACCCGTACGAAGGCAACAAGAACTCGCTTACCGACCGCCAGGTCAACAAGAAACGCCGCATGATGTCGCACCACAAAAAGGCCGACAAAAAGCGCCGCGACAAGCGCTGATTCACGGCTGCCGCTGATCGTTCCCACGCAGAGCGTGGGAGCGATAAAAATAGAGAAGGGCGCCGGTTGGCGCCCTTTTTTTATGGGCGCCGTTTGGGCTATTCTCGAGCTCTCCCGTGCCGTCGTAGAGCCGGGTGTAGAGCCAGGGAATCACCGATGATCACCAGTAAGCTGCCGAATGTCGGCATCACTATCTTCACGCAGATGTCTCAGCTCGCGGCGCAAACCGGGGCGATCAATCTGTCTCAGGGGTTTCCCGATTTCGACGGCCCGCAGGCCCTGCGCGATGCAGTCGGTCGGCATATCGCCAGTGGCCACAACCAGTATTCGCCGATGACTGGCTTGCCGGTGTTGCGTCAGCAGATTGCGACGAAGATCGCTCGCAGCTATGGCGCCCATGTCGATGCCGACAGCGAAGTGACGGTCACTCCCGGCGCGACTCAGGCAATCTTCTGCGCCATTCAGGCGGTGATCCACAGCGGTGACGAAGTCATCGTGTTTGATCCGGCCTACGACAGTTATGAACCTTCGGTGGAGCTGGCCGGTGGCCGTTGCGTGCATGTGCAACTGGGGCTGAAAGACTTTTCCATCGACTTCCAGAAGCTTGCTGAAGCCATTACACCGCGCACGCGGATGATTATCCTCAATACCCCGCACAACCCCAGCGGCGCACTGATCAGCCGTGCCGAGCTGGATCAACTGGCGGCGTTGATCCGTGACCGCGATATCTATGTGATCAGCGACGAGGTCTACGAACACCTGGTATTCGACGGCGTGCCTCACGTCAGCGTATTGGCCCACGAAGAGCTCTATCAACGCGCATTTGTGGTCAGTTCGTTCGGCAAGACCTACCACGTCACTGGTTGGAAAACCGGCTATGTAGTGGCCCCGCCGGCCCTTAGCGCCGAGCTGCGCAAGGTTCACCAATATGTCAGTTTCTGTGGCGTGACGCCGTTGCAATATGCCTTGGCCGATTACATGGCCGAGCACCCGGAACACGTCGAAGAATTGCCGGACTTCTATCAGGCCAAGCGCGATCTGTTCTGCGATCTGCTGACGCCGTCGCGCTTCAGATTCACCCGCGTGGCCGGTACTTACTTCCAGCTGGTCGATTACTCGCAGATTCGCCCGGACCTCAATGACGTCGAGATGGCGCTGTGGATGACCCGCGAACATGGCGTCGCGAGCATCCCGATCTCGGTGTTCTACCAGACTCCACCGGTCGGCCAGCGCCTGGTGCGCCTGTGCTTTGCCAAACGCGAGGAGACCCTGCGTGAAGCAGCGGCAAAATTATGCGTGATCTGAGTGCTCTGCCCAATCTGAATGTCGCGCTGATCCAGACCACCCTGGCCTGGCATGATCGTCAGGCCAATCTGGAGCATTTCGAGCCTTTGCTGGAACAGGCTCGCGGCGCGGACCTGATCATCCTTCCAGAGATGTTCACCACCGGTTTCTCCATGGAATCGGAAACCCTCGCCGAGCCGGAAAATGGCCCCACCAGTAAATGGCTGCGGGTTCAGGCGGCGAAACTGGATGCGGTGATTACCGGCAGCATCATCGTCCAGGTGGCTGACGGCAGTCATCGCAATCGTCTGTTGTGGGCGCGGCCGGACGGGGAGGTGTGGCACTACGACAAGCGTCACCTGTTCCGCATGGCGGGCGAGCACAACCATTTCACCCCGGGCGAGCGTCAGGTGCAGTTCGAATTGAAGGGTTGGCGAGTACGGCCGCTGATTTGCTACGACTTGCGTTTCCCGGTCTGGAGCCGCGATCCCCAAGACACCGACTTGTTGCTGTACACCGCCAATTGGCCGGGCGCCCGGCGCCAGCACTGGAACCGTTTGCTACCGGCACGGGCGATTGAAAACCTCTGCTATGTGGCGGCGGTGAACCGCGTCGGTACCGATGGCAAAGGCTTTGCGTATACCGGTGACAGTCAGGTGCTGGATTTTCAGGGTGAGACATTGCTCAGCGCAAGCGATGCCGATGGGGTCTTCAAGGTTGTTCTGGATGCGGCGGAACTGGCGGCTTATCGCACGCGGTTTCCGGCGAATCTGGATGCGGATACCTTCGAGTTCACGTAACCGATCGTTCCCACGCTCTGCGTGGGAATGCAGCCTGTGACGCTCTGCGTCACTGGACGCGGAGCGTCCCTTGAGGCATTCCCACGCGGAGCTTGGGAACGATCAACAAAAAGGCCCCAAGGTTCACACCCCGGGGCCTTTTACATTGCAGCGCAGGCTTACGCCGCTTTCGCTTCCGGCTGGCTCAGGGAGCGGTTCAGCGCGCTGAACAGCGCCTTGAAGCTGGCAGTTGTGATGTTTTCATCGATGCCGACGCCGTGCACCGCACGCTCACCGTTTACGCGCAGTTCAATGTAGGCCGCAGCCTTGGCATTGGTACCCGCGCCGATGGCGTGTTCGTTGTAGTCCATGATTTCCACCGGAATCGGCAGACCGGCCACCAGTGCTTCCAGAGCGCCGTTGCCCTTGCCACGCCAGTGCAGGTTGGTTTCGCCCTGACCTTTGCTGGAGACTTCCACTTCCACGGCGCTGTGACCGTTTTCTTCCTGCAAGCGATGGCTGACCAGCGCATACGGGGTGTTGGCCTGCAAGTACTCGCTGTGCAGCAGCGCATGGATCTGCTGGGCCGTCATCTCAAGGCCCAGGCGATCGGTTTCACGCTGCACGACCTGGCTGAACTCGATCTGCATGCGGCGCGGCAAGTTGATGCCGTATTCCTGTTCCAGCAGGTAAGCGATACCGCCCTTGCCCGACTGGCTGTTGACGCGAATCACCGCCTCGTAGCTGCGGCCGATGTCCGCCGGGTCGATCGGCAGGTACGGCACTTCCCACAGCTCGTCCGGTTTCTGCTGGGCGAAGCCCTTGCGGATCGCATCCTGGTGGGAGCCGGAGAACGCGGTGTGGACCAGGTCGCCGACGTACGGGTGACGTGGGTGCACAGGAATCTGGTTGCACTCTTCGACGACTTTGCGCACGCCATCGATGTCGGAGAAGTCCAGCTCAGGATCGACGCCCTGGGTGTAGAGGTTCAATGCCACAGTCACCAGATCGACGTTACCGGTACGCTCGCCGTTGCCGAACAGGCAGCCTTCGACACGGTCGGCGCCGGCCATCAGGCCCAGCTCGGTGGCGGCCACGCCAGTGCCACGGTCGTTGTGGGTGTGCAGGCTGATGATCACGCTGTCACGACGATTGATGTGACGGCCGAACCATTCGATCTGGTCGGCATAGATGTTCGGGGTGGCGCATTCGACGGTCGCAGGCAGGTTGAGGATCACCTTGTGCTCAGGCGTCGGGTTCCACACTTCGATGACCGCGTCGCAGACTTCTTTGGCGAATTCCAGTTCGGTGGCGCTGAAAGTTTCTGGCGAGTACTCGAAGGTCCACTGGGTTTCCGGCTGCTGGGCGGCGTATTTGACGAACAGCTTGGCGGCGTTCACGGCGATGGCCTTGATCCCGTCCTTGTCCTGATTGAAGACAATGCGGCGGAAGGAAGGGGAGGTCGCGTTGTACAGGTGAACGATGGCTTTCTTGGCGCCGCGCAGGGATTCGAAGGTACGTGCGATCAAGTCTTCACGACCCTGGGTCAGCACCTGAATGGTGGTGTCGTCCGGGATGTGGCCGTCTTCGATCAGGGTACGCACGAAGTCGAAGTCGGTTTGCGAAGCGGCCGGGAACGAGGCTTCGATTTCTTTCACGCCGACTTGCACCAGGGTTTTCCAGAAACGCAGCTTCTTGACCGCGTCCATGGGCTCGATCAGCGACTGGTTGCCGTCACGAAGGTCCGAGCTGCACCAGATCGGCGCTGCGGTAATGGTCTTCGATGGCCAGGTGCGGTCCGGGATATCGATGGTCGGGAACGCGCGGTATTTCGAAGACGGGTCTTTGAGCATGCTCATCGGAAAATCCTTATTGTGTGGGCCGAAAAAAGGCGGCCTGCCGGTGGATCAAATGTTCTGGGGATAAAGCGTAAGACGAGGCACCGCGACTCAGCCTGGCAGTCGTGCACTGACAAGGCACAGGCTGCGGTGCTGGCGGAGCTGAATGAGGGTGTGAGAGGTTTTCATGCCTTCAACCCTAACCGCGAGGGGAAAGGATGGCAAGCAGTCGAAAAACTTTGAGAGGAATAGTCGAAAAAGACTATTTGTCGCGATTTTATTGCTTGGAATGGCAGTGATTGTTTTTATATTTGCGTGAGGTTTGAGCGATGCGCAATTAGAGGTTGGCGGTGAAATGCCAAGTCAATGTAGCTAACCCAAGTGCCTCAACAACTATTTAAGGCTGAAACGCCCCAATAAAAATCGCCGGATCCACCCGCGCATCATTCAGGCTGATGTTCCAGTGCATATGCGGCCCGGTCGCGCGCCCCGTGGAGCCGACTTTGCCGACCACGCCACCACGGGCCAATTGCTGCCCGACTTTCACGTCGATCTTCGACATGTGGCAGAACATGCTGATAAAGCCCTGGCCGTGGTCGACGAATACCGTATTACCATTGAAGAAGTAATTACCGATCAGGATCACTTTGCCGGCGGCCGGGGTTTTGATCGGCGTGCCGGCGGGCACTGCGAAGTCGAGGCCCGCGTGGGGATTGCGTTCTTCGCCATTGAAAAAGCGGCGCACGCCGAACTTGCTCGACAACGGCCCGTTGACCGGTTTGTCCAGCAGCAGATTGCTCGGGGTGTTCGGGCTGAAGCTGCGGTAGGCCTGGATCTGCTCGGCCAACTCACCTTCGATGCGCTTGAGATTCGCCGGGTTCGGATTGACCTGCTGGGTATTTTTCAGGGTGATGTGCTGTTCCGGGTATTTCTTGCTGCCGACGGTGAAGTTCAGGTTTCGACCGCCGCTGCTAAGCGACTGGCTGCCCGGTTTGACAGTCAGCGGCACGCCGACGATGGCCAGCCAGTTGTTCTGTTCCTTGACCACCAATACGGGCTTGCCTTGATAACTGGCTTTCGGCGCCTGGGCGGAGCTGCCCAGATCGACCACCGCCACGCCACCCGGCACCGGTTTGTTCAAAAGGCGGGTGATGTAGCTGTCGGCGTGGGCGTTGAAGGTCAGGCACAGCAACAGCAGCGGAGCTAAAAAACGCGGCATGGATCAATCCAGTAAAGAAAGGGTGACAGGCGTCAGGTGATTGTCTTCGACCCGCACTTGCAGCTCGCCTTCACCCAGTTTGGCTTTCAGGCGCTGGCCGGTATGGGTCTGCGCGGCGCTGCGAATCGCGTTGCCGCGCTCGTCCAGCAAAATGCTGTAGCCACGCGCGAGGGTCGCCAATGGGCTGACCACGTGCAGCGTCTGCATCTGACTTTGCAGTTGCAGGCGACGGGATTTAAGCCCTTCCCGCATGGCCCGGGGCAGGCGTTCGGCGAGGCTGTCGAGGCGCTGGCGGAGCATCGCCAGTTGCCGGCCGGGATGTTGCCCGGCGAGGCGGGTTTCCAGGCGAATCAAACGTTCGCGACGGGTATTGAGGCTGCGCTCGAACGCCCGGCGCATGCGCATGTCCAGATCATCCAGACGTTGTGCTTGCTGACGCAGGCGTTCGCCGGGATGGCGCAGGCGCCGGGCCATGCCTTCCAGACGCAGACGATCACGCATCAAACGGTCGCGGATGCGCATCACCAGGCGTCGATGCAGACTTTCGACTCGACGTACCAGATCACTGGAATCCGGCGCGAGCAGTTCGGCGGCGGCGGAGGGTGTCGGGGCGCGGACGTCGGCGACGAAGTCACTGATCGACACGTCGGTTTCGTGGCCGACGGCGCTGACAATCGGCGTCACGCAGGCGTCCACGGCGCGAGCCACGGCTTCTTCGTTGAAACACCAGAGGTCTTCCAGCGAACCGCCACCACGGGCCAGGATCAGCGCGTCGAAACCGCGGGCGTCCGCCAGTTTCAGAGCACGGACAATTTGCGCGGTGGCTTCGCGACCTTGCACGGCGGTGGGGATCAGCGTCAGTTGGATCTGCGGCGCGCGGCGGCGGAACACACTGATGATGTCGCGGATCACCGCGCCGGTGGGCGAGCTGATGATGCCGATGCGTTGCGGGTGCGCCGGCAGCGGCACTTTGCGCTCGGCACTGAACAGGCCTTCGGCGCTGAGCTTTTCCTTCAACGCATCGAAAGCCAGACGCAGGGCGCCGTCACCGGCCGGTTCCACGGTATCGAGAATCAGTTGGTAGTCACCACGGCCTTCAAACAGCGAAACCTTGCCGCGAACCTTGACCGCCAAGCCGTCCTTCAGCGCCTGGCGAACCCGTGCGGCGTTCTGCCGAAACAGCGCGCAACGCACCTGGGCGCCGCTGTCTTTGAGGGTGAAATACACATGGCCGGACGCCGGGCGGGCGAGGTTGGAGATTTCGCCTTCGACCCAGATGTTGCTGAATACGTCTTCGAGCAACACCCGCGCGCGGCCGTTGAGCTGGCTGACAGTCAGGACTTCCCGGTCCAGGCCGAGTCTTGCAAAGGGATCTTTAATCATGGGGCGCAGTTTAAAGGCATTCGGCGATCAATCTCCATGAGTCAGCGTAAATCCCTTGTGGGAGCGGGCTTGCTACGGCGATTGGGTGAAGTGCTGAATGAATTGCTGAACCAGCGCAGGGGGACTCTGCCGATAGGCGAGGGCGACGGTGCTGTGGCAATCCGGGTCGGCCAAGGGCAGAAAGTGGATATCCGGCGGCGCGATGTCCTGCATCGATTCAGGTAGCAGCGCGATGCCAAACCCGGCCTGGATTAATTGCAGTTGCGTGGTTTTGCGCGACACCACTCGAGCTGGCCGGGGAAAGAACCCCTGGCGCATGCACAACTCGGCGGACAGATAGCTCAGGCCCCCACGCTGTGGATGAGGAATGGAAATAAACGCTTCATTCTTCAACTGCGCCAGATCGATACCTTGCGCGGACTTATCCACAGCCAGCCGATGATTCGGCGGCACCGCCAGCAACAGGCGCTCGCTGTATAGCGGAACAATCTGCACCCCTTCACGCTGACGCAGCACCGGCAGGCGCAACAACCCCACATCAAGGCGACCTTCGGCCAATTCCTCCAGTTGCGCCTCGGAGGACAGCTTGACGATGTCCATCGACACACCGGCGTGCTGATCGAGATAAGCGCTGATGCCGCGCAGCAGCCGACCGCTCATGGGCACGGTGCTGGAGTGGCTCAGGCGCAAAACGCCCAGTTGACCGGTGCCCACTTGAGTGGCCATTTCGCTGGCCTTGGTCAGTTCGTTCAGCAGATTTCTGGCCCGAGGCAAAAACGCTTCACCCGCCGCCGTCAGTCGGGGTTGGCGCGCGGTACGTTCGAACAGCGGCGTTTGCAGCCGGATTTCCATGTCCTTGATCTGCCGGCTCAAGGCAGATTGAGCAATAAACAGTCGTTCGGCTGCAGCGCTGAAGCTGCCGCTCTCGGCGATTTCCACGAAGTAGCGCAATTGACGGGTTGAAAGCACCAGATATGCCTTTTTGAGATGGGTAGTCGACCTTGAAGATATTAGTCGCAACGCTAGGCGCTGGCTAAAGTCCTCACAGGAATTAAAGGAAGCCGTATCGATGAGTGTGCTGGAGTTGTTAAACCAATGGCCGTGGGGGGCGGTGGATTGGCTGGTGATCGGGTTGGGCGTTGCCCTGGCCTACATCGTGTTCGGCATCGCTGGTTTTGGCACTGCGCTGGTGGCCGGGCCGATTCTGATCCTGTTCATGCCGCTGTCGAAAATCGTGCCGCTGCTAGTGCTGCTGGATTTCGTCGCGGCGTTCGGCAATCTGCTGCCCTCGCGACGGGATGTGGCGAGGCCCGAATTGCTGCGACTGCTGCCGTGCATGGCGGTGGGCTGCACGTTGGGGGTGATTTTTCTGTTGAACCTGAAATCCGATGTATTGCTGCTGTTGATGGGGCTGTTTATCAGCGCCTATGCGGTTTACAGCCTGTGGATTAAAACCCGCCCGGCGCAATTGTCCGCCGGGTGGGTGGTGCCGATGGGCACGGTGGGCGGGATGTTCGGGGCGCTGTTTGGCAGTGGTGGTTTCTTATATGCAATCTATTTGAACAGTCGGTTGACCAAGGATGCGGCCCGGGCAACTCAGAGTGCGCTGATCAGTTGCAGCACCGTGGTGCGTTTGAGCCTGTTTGCCATCGCCGGTGTGTATGCCGAGCTACCCTTATTGGTATTGGCGCTGTGTTTGTTGCCGGCGATGGCGATGGGGTTGTGGATCGGCCGGCGGTTGACCATGAAATTGTCCCGCGAGGCATTCGTGCGGCTGGTGACCTGGCTGGTGCTGGCCTGCGGGATTGCCTTGATCGGGCGTTATTTGAGTACTTGACCGGATTTCGTCAGGGATTAAGCTGCCGGCCGTCCTGACGCCGTAGAAATATCCATTTGACGCAGTAGGCTTGCACCATGAATTCCCAAAGCATCATCGTCCCGAAAATCTCCACCCTGCCGGTACACGAACCCCGGGCCCGGGCGGTCGTGCGGTGGCTGGTGCGCAAGAACATCATTAAAGAAGAACTGACCACCTGTGGCCGCACCGGCAATCGCATGGCCCACGCCATCGCCGACGGCGCCCGTGCCGTGGTCCTGCACCCTGACGCGCTGCCGTTCGGCGAGCCAGTCAATGGCCTGGAGATCATCACCAAGCGCTGCATCTATACACCGGCCAAGGGGTTTCTCGAAGAAGCCGGCTGCGCCGAGTGCCGCAAGGAAATAGGCGAAGCGCTGTTCGAGAGCCTGGAAGACTGGATGCCGGGACGCACCGATAATTTCACCTGTCCTGAATGCGGGCATGAAGACGACATCAACGGGTTTCTGTTCTTGCAGGAATGCGGCTTTTCCAACCTGGGGTTCATCTTCAATAACTGGCTCGAAGCCGGGTTCAAGCAGAGCTTTATCGATGAGTTTGCCGAATGGCTGGATCACCCCGTGAGTTGGGTCAAAGTCGAACTCTGATTGCCAGCGCCGTTCCCTTCCGTGGACGGCGTTTTCTCCGTATGTCAGTAATGCCAATAATAGACAGAGTTTTACGTTGAACCCGAGGGGGTGTCTGACTATAATGGCGCGCTTCCATTTTCCCGCTCGGGAGCCCCCGCGATGCTGCGTATCAGCCAAGAAGCTCTGACCTTCGACGACATTCTTTTAGTGCCCGGTTATTCCGAGGTTCTTCCTAACGAAGTCAGTCTCAAGACCCGCCTTACCCGTGGCATCGAGCTGAACATTCCTCTGGTTTCTGCCGCCATGGACACCGTTACTGAAGCCCGTCTGGCAATTGCCATGGCTCAGGAAGGTGGCATCGGTATCATCCACAAGAACATGACCATCGAGCAGCAAGCTGCCGAAGTGCGTAAGGTCAAGCGTTACGAAGCCGGCGTGGTCAAGGACCCGATCACCATCGAGGCTGACGCCACGGTTCGTGAACTGTTCGAACTCACCCGCCTGCACAACATCTCCGGCGTTCCGGTACTGCACGATGGCGACCTGGTCGGCATCGTCACTTCCCGTGACGTGCGTTTCGAAAACCGCATGGACGCCAGCGTCCGTGAAGTGATGACGCCTAAAGAGCGTCTGGTCACGGTCAAGGAAGGCGCCGACAAGAACGACGTCCGTGAGTTGTTGCACAAGCACCGCATCGAACGCGTACTGATCGTCGACGACAAATTCGCCCTCAAAGGCATGATGACCGTCAACGACATCGAAAAAGCCAAGGCTTACCCGCTGGCCAGCAAGGACGACCAAGGTCGTCTGCGCGTTGGTGCTGCAGTCGGTACCGGTAAAGACACCGGTGACCGCGTAGCTGCCCTGGTCCATGCCGGTGTTGACGTAGTAGTGGTCGACACTGCTCACGGCCACTCCAAAGGCGTGATCGACCGCGTTCGCTGGGTCAAACAGAACTTCCCTGAAGTGCAGGTCATCGGCGGCAACATCGCCACCGGCGCTGCCGCCAAGGCCCTGGCCGAAGCCGGCGCTGACGCAGTCAAGGTCGGTATCGGTCCTGGCTCGATCTGCACCACCCGTATCGTCGCCGGTGTCGGCGTCCCGCAAATCAGTGCCATCGCCAACGTCGCCGCTGCCCTTGAAGGCACTGGCGTTCCGTTGATCGCCGACGGCGGTATCCGTTTCTCCGGTGACCTGTCCAAGGCCATCGTTGCCGGTGCCTCCTGCGTGATGATGGGCTCGATGTTCGCCGGTACTGAAGAAGCGCCAGGCGAGATCGAACTGTTCCAGGGCCGTTCGTACAAGGCTTATCGCGGCATGGGTTCGCTGGGCGCCATGTCCCAGGCTCAAGGTTCCTCCGACCGTTACTTCCAGGACTCCTCCGCGGGTGCCGAGAAACTGGTTCCGGAAGGCATCGAAGGGCGTGTTCCGTACAAGGGCACCCTGAGCGCCATCATCCATCAACTGATGGGCGGCCTGCGTTCTTCCATGGGCTACACCGGTAGCGCCGATATCGAAGAAATGCGCACCAAGCCTGAGTTCGTGCGGATCACCGGCGCTGGCATGGCCGAGTCCCATGTTCACGACGTGCAAATCACCAAAGAAGCGCCAAACTACCGCGTAGGTTGAGGCTTCAAGCAAATCGTTAAGCAACCGGGGCTGTTCTATTCAGCCCCGAGTTGTTTCTGAATCACGACTGTTTCTGAATTACTTAGACGAGACTGAATCATGGCCCTCGACATTCACGCCCACCGCATCCTGATCCTCGACTTCGGTTCCCAGTACACCCAGCTGATCGCTCGCCGCGTGCGTGAAATCGGCGTGTATTGCGAACTGCATCCGTTCGACATGGACGACGAAGCGATTCGCGAATTCGCTCCAAAAGGCGTCATTCTCGCCGGCGGCCCCGAGTCCGTGCACGTAGCCGACAGCCCGCGCTGCCCGCAAGCGGTGTTTGACCTGGGCGTACCGGTCTTCGGTATTTGCTACGGCATGCAGACCATGGCTGAACAGCTGGGTGGCAAGGTCGAAGGTTCCGAGCTGCGTGAGTTCGGTTATGCCCGCGTTGACGTGGTCGGCAAGAGCCGTCTGCTCGATGGCATCGAAGACCACATCGACGCCGATGGCCTGTTCGGTCTCGACGTGTGGATGAGCCACGGTGACAAGGTCACCAAGATGCCGGAAGACTTCCACATCCTGGCCAGCACCCCGAGCTGCCCGATTGCCGGCATGTTCAACGATGCTCGTGGCTACTACGGCGTGCAGTTCCACCCGGAAGTGACCCACACCAAGCAGGGCGGTCGCATCCTCTCGCGCTTCATCCTCGACATCTGCGGCTGCGAAGCCTTGTGGACACCTTCGAAGATTGCTGAAGACGCCATCGCCCAGGTCCGTGCCCAGGTTGGCACCGACAACGTGTTGCTCGGTCTGTCCGGCGGCGTTGACTCCTCGGTGGTTGCCGCGCTGCTGCACAAGGCCATCGGCGACCAGCTGACCTGCGTGTTCGTCGACAACGGCCTGCTGCGCCTGCACGAAGGCGAGCAAGTGATGGCCATGTTCGCCGAGAACATGGGCGTCAAGGTGATTCGCGCCAACGCCGAGGACCAGTTCCTCGACAACCTGGCAGGCGAAAGCGACCCAGAGAAGAAGCGCAAGATCATCGGCCGTACCTTCATCGACGTATTCGATGCCCAGTCCAACAAACTGGATAACATCAAGTACCTCGCCCAAGGCACCATTTACCCGGACGTGATCGAGTCGGCTGGCGCGAAAAGCGGCAAGGCGCACGTGATCAAGTCGCACCACAACGTGGGCGGCCTGCCGGAAGAAATGAACCTCAAGCTGGTTGAACCCCTGCGCGAGCTGTTCAAGGACGAAGTCCGTCGTCTGGGTCTGGAGCTGGGCCTGCCGTACGACATGGTCTACCGTCACCCATTCCCGGGCCCGGGCCTGGGCGTGCGGATCCTCGGTGAAGTGAAGAAGGAATACGCCGACCTGTTGCGTCGCGCGGACCACATCTTCATCGAAGAACTGCGTAAAGCCGACTGGTACCACAAGGTCAGCCAGGCGTTCGTGGTGTTCCAGCCGGTGAAATCGGTTGGCGTTGTCGGCGATGGCCGTCGTTACGCCTGGGTCGTTGCCCTGCGTGCCGTGGAAACCATCGACTTCATGACCGCGCGTTGGGCACACCTGCCTTACGAACTGCTGGAAACCGTCAGCGGCCGCATCATCAATGAAATCGAAGGCATCTCCCGCGTCACCTACGACGTGTCGAGCAAGCCGCCAGCGACGATTGAGTGGGAATGATCCCGTTGCACGCGTAGCAATGACGTACCGAAGAAAACCCTGGCCTTGGCCAGGGTTTTTTTTGGGGGCTGCCGCCGCGATGGTTTCGCTTGTACTCGGGGTCAGGCCGGAATACGGCTTTGCAGGCTCAAACCGGTCTGATTTAGAGCCGAAGACAATTGTTCCAGACTGGCGTAGGGAACCTCGCTGACCTGGGCCCATGATGGACGATGGATAGAATAGCGCCCGTCGGCCGTTTTAGTGTTGGCGCGGGGCCATGGTCGAAAAACGACAGTGGGTCAGTGACACTGAAAAAGGCCCCGTGAACGCGAGTTCACGGGGCCTTTTTGCATTTCAGGAATTTGCCACCTGGACCGATCTGAGACCCAAAAGCCGTAGCGCTGCCGAGAACTCCCCGAGGCTGGCATAGCGCCGTCCGCTGATGGAGGGCCAGTTTGCCCGCTCAATATAGAACGCGCCATGGTCACGCTGGACCGGTGTGCGAATGATAGAGCCGTCGCTGCTTTTATGAATGAGCATGGCTTTGCCGTCGATGTTCATCACCGTGCAATTACCTGGTTCGAGCAGGGCTTTTTCCAGGGTTTCGGCCAGCGTGACACTGCGCGGCATATCCATTTGCAGGCGCAGATCGCTTTTAACGCTGGGCAAAGGTCGGCCGAAGTTATCTGTAGGAATGCGCCCCGGATCCACCTCGACTCCTCTCGCTGTGCCCGCCGGAGTGCTTTCGATACGCAAGCTGATGCCACCTTCCAGTTCGCTCACACCGGGCACGCCTTCCCATGTGCTGGCATGGCTGTCGCCCACCAGAGCGACCCAGCGATGGGCGCCGCGGGTGGTCTGATCGGCCTTGATGACTTCGTGGGCGAAGAAATTCATCATATTCTGCCGAAAGTTGCTGCTCACACTGCGCATTCCGGTGCTCTGGTAACTGGCCATGCAGTCAATGGCCTGAAGACGAACATGGCTTTTGCGAGCGGCCTTGACCACTTCAAGAAAGGTGTACTGGCCACTGGGATCGGTGCGGTGCCCTCTATCCAGGTTTTTCAGATAACGCTCCAGTTTATCGGACAACGTACCGGTTCGATTGAAGGCGTCCAGGTCGGCCTGATGGAAGTCTGTAAGCAGGTGCTCCATATAGAGCGTTTTGACTTTTTGCTTGCTCAGCACCTCCATGTTTTCAATCAGAAACTGTTTGCTGGCCACGCTGGAGTGGCTCTCGCCCACCACCAGGCCCGATGTGTTGCGCAGCAATTTCTTGATGATGTCCTTAGTGGGCAGGCGTGCCGACAGGGAAGGTATCTCGGGTCTGGCGGGCAATGGGTTCGATTCGAAAAAAGCGGTGGCATCCCGGTACAGGGTTTGCCTCATGGCTTTGAAGTCTTCGATTGGATTGCTGCCGTCAGCTTTGGGCAGGCTCATCAGGTAGTCTTTGAGGTCGTACTTAACGCCACCCCCCTGAGCGATGCCATCAAGGTCTTCACGCAACGTCTGGGGCATATCGTAGGCGGTCGGCGGGCTGTCGATGTCCGGCAACGGGTCGCTGGCGCGCCCCCAGGGCCACAGTCCGTCGAACTTGCCGCCGCCAAAGAGGCCGGGTCGATTGATGGGCTGCCACTCGCCAGCCTCGTCCAGGCGTATGGGCAAGT
The DNA here is from genome assembly GCF_031570575.1 of Pseudomonas sp. JL3. Lineage (NCBI taxonomy): Bacteria > Pseudomonadati > Pseudomonadota > Gammaproteobacteria > Pseudomonadales > Pseudomonadaceae > Pseudomonas > Pseudomonas sp. JL3. Next base: position 65,709 of record NZ_JAKWJK010000009.1, on the reverse strand, counting down.
TGCGATAGAACGAGTAAGGATTGGTCGGATCGATGATGGCCCAGGTTTTCAGTTCGTTGACGTAACGCACAAGGTAGTAGCCGTCGTTGATCTGCACATAGTTGCCACCACTTGGCGGTTGGTAGATGCCTTGGAATTTGCCTTCGGAAGCAATGGGGGACAAACCGTCCAGAATTTCGTTGGTTTCAAACGCCGACAGCAGTGCTGTGCCTTCCTCGGCGTACGCAGGCCCGGGGGCGAATCGGGCAATCGCCGGAGCACCGGAGGCGTCTTCGAGCACTGGCTCGGCGATGTCTTCGTCGAGCGTGAAGGTTTCGCTGGCTTCACCTGCTTCAGCGAGTTCCGACGCGCCGAGCAAGAATGGCAAGTTGAACAGGGTTTCGATACCGCTGCCGATGGCGCCTGCGACGCCGGCCTTGCGATCAGCCTTGGTGCTGCCGTTGATCGCCTGATCGATGTTCAAACCCATGGAGGCAATACCTGCGCCGACGGCGGCCAATGCCACCGGCCAACCTACAGCGGCCATGGAACCAAAGACGTGGACGAAGGCATTCAGATAGCCGATCCACATCTTTTCTCGCAGATCGCCGTTGGAATGCAGCGACAGGTCCGCATCGCTGGCCATGCGTGCTTTCACAGCGTCGCGCAGCCAGGTGAAGGCATCCCCGGAAATGGGCGTGGCCTTTTGATTGATCAGATGGTGATCGTTTCTGCCCCATGTGGAATACAGCAGATCGATCATGGCGTTCAAGCCGATGTGGTCTCCATCCTGCTGCTGCGCGGCCAAGGGGAAGTGAGCCATGAAACGTGCCCGGTTCTGCGCCTGATTGTTCTGCATCAGCAGCCACCAATGCAGATCGGATTGAGTGGCAAAAATATGGAAGCTATCGAGTTCGCCCGGTGTATAGAGAATCTGCACGCCGTTGCGGTCGGTGATGCAAAGAATATCAGTGGCTGTGTAGCCCCCGATGTCCAGGGCGCAGACGCGCAATTGAGCGTCGGTGGACGCTTGAGCCTCCAGCATCTCGCGGCTGATCGGCCACGTGACGTTGCCGGCTACCGCTTTGATCACGGTCTTGAGATTCTCGTTGTTCAGCCGTGAGTCATCGTGTTCGTCCAGCGCCCGGGCCAGGAAGTTGAGCTTGGCGAGGGTCCGGAAGTCGTCCGAATGGAGCGTCCAGAAACGCTGCATTTTTTCCCGGTACAGGACGCTGAAGTTGATGTTCCAGAGATCTTTCACTACTTCGCTGGGGTACATCCGCACTTCATTGGTTTCGTTGTAAATGGCAGCGTGGGGCCCTTCGTTGTAGAAGCCACCGTAGGCATCCAGAAGATCGGCGTTGTCCTGATCATGGGCGCGAAAACGTTTGGCCAGCAGTTGCGGCAGGGTCAGGGACTCGGACGGTTCGGGGTAATGCTCCCAAAGGAGGAAGGCCTTGGTACTGCTGACCGATGTGTTGTTGAAGCGATGCCACCAGACCTTGTCCGGGTCGATGCCCTTGACCGAATGTTTGTCGAGGAGGCCTTGAGCCGCTTCATGGGCCATGGCATGCAGATCGGGGCAGGCTTCGGTGAAGGGCAGGACGAGGGCCTGGAGATCCTGTTCGTCCGCAGGATTGGGGAGGAGGGATGCAGAGGGGGGTTGAGGTGTGTTCGTGTTCACTTCTCGCTCCTTGAGAAATGTGGATGAAATCGTATGATGAGCCATCCACTCAAGGGCCGTGCACTACATAGTTATGCCATTGACGCTTCAATAATGTGTATCGGTCAGCGCCTGGCGACATCCGAAAAATAGAACTTGTCCAGGGTATGCCTTGATTCGGTGTACTCGAACTGCCTCCCATCCTGCAAAAACGTCTGGTTACTGACCACGATCACATGACTCTGACCGTCGAGGTCCAGGTGTTGCTGGTCGTCCTTGCTCCGCGGCACCGCTTCGATGGTGCGCTGGGCATAGGCGATTTGCAGTTGCAGGGTCTGCTCGATAAAGGCGTAGATCGAGTGCTCGGCGATGTCGCGGGACAGGCCGGGAATCACGTCGCTGACGAAATGGTTGATGTCGAGGATCACCCGCTTTCCATCGATCCGGCGCACGCGCTTGATCCGCGTGATCAGGCTGCCTGCTTCAGCCTTGATGTGTTCGAGCAGCGGGCCTTCAAGGGGGATCTGGGTGAATTCAACCACCTCGGTACTGACGTCGTTGCCCAGTCGCGGGTAGGTTTCCTGAAAGCTGACGATGCCGCCGAGCTGAAATTCGATCGGGTTGGTCGATAGTACGAAAGTGCCTTTACCGTGGACTTTCTGGGCGAAACCGCGCTCCTGCAATTGCTCGATGGCCTTGCGCACCGTGCCGCGACTGGCCTGATAGCTGTCCATCAGTTCGGTTTCGGAAGGCAGTCGTGCGCCGCGTTCCAGACGTTCGGTCGTGATGCTGGCAAGCAGATCGCTGTAGATCTGGTTGTATTTACTCATGGGGATGGCTCTGTGCCGCGTTGTGCTCAAGGTTTTGAACCTTAAGGGCAGGGTAGGGGTTTGTCCATGCGGCTTTGGGTTTCTTTGACTTCGAAGGTAGGAAATGTCGCCGCCTGTCGGGTTCAGGATAAACAAAACCAAACTCGTCTGTACGAGTTGTTGCTTTAACTCGTACAGACGAGTATTTTTCGCTTCGGCGTGCTGCCAATAACAAAAAACTACAGCGGAAGATCAAGCATGAGCCACGACTATCCGAACATCGTTACCGAGCTGCTGCACAGCCTTGGTGGCAGCGACAACCTCGAGCAGGCCGCGCATTGCGTCACTCGCCTGCGCCTGGCCTTGAAGAACCCGAAACTGGTCAACAGTGCCACGCTGAACCAGATCGATCTGGTCAAAGGTTCGTTCTTTACCGGCGGCCTGTTCCAGGTCGTCATCGGCCCCGGCGAAGTGGAAAAGGTCTACGCCGAGCTGCGTCGGCAAACCGGTCTTGCCGCCTCGACCATCGCCGACGTTAAACAAAAAAGCGCCGACAAGATCAACCCGATGCAGCGATTGGTGCGGGTGTTTTCCGACGTGTTCATGCCAATCCTCCCGGCGTTGATCATTGCCGGCCTGCTGATGGGCATCAACAACCTGCTCGGCGCCAAGGGCATGTTCATCGAGGGCAAGACCCTGCTGGATGCCTACCCCAGGCTTGACGGGCTCTGGAGCCTGATCAACCTGATGGCCAACACCTCTTTCGTGTTCCTCCCGGCGCTGGTGGGCTGGTCGGCGGCCAAGCGCTTTGGCGGCAGCGAAATCCTCGGCATCGTCCTCGGCCTGATGCTGGTACACCCGGATCTGCTCAACGCCTGGAACTACGGCAAAGCGGTGGCCGGACTGGAGGGGCAGAGCCTGCCGTACTTCGACATCCTGGGTATTTTTCAGATCGAGAAGGTGGGTTATCAGGGGCAAATCCTGCCGATCCTGCTGGCGGCCTATGTGATGAGCGTCATCGAAAAATGGCTGCGGGCGCGAGTGCCTAACGCGGTGCAATTGTTGGTGGTGCCGATCACCACCATCGTCGTCACCGGCGTGCTGGCGCTGGCGGTGATTGGTCCGGTGACCCGCCATCTGGGGATCCTCATCACCGAAGGCGTGGTCACCCTGTTCGACCTCGCGCCCATGATCGGCGGCGCGATTTTCGGCCTGCTCTACGCACCGCTGGTGATCACCGGCATGCACCACATGTTTCTCGCGGTCGACCTGCAACTGATCTCCACCCAGGGCGGCACTTTCATCTGGCCGATGATCGTCATGTCCAACCTCGCCCAAGGCAGCGCGGCACTGGCGGTGTTCTACATGACCCGCAGTGTGCGGGACAAAAGCATGGCCTCGACCTCGGCGATTTCTGCCTACTTCGGCATTACCGAACCGGCCATGTTTGGGGTCAACCTGCGCTACAAATTTCCGTTTTATGCGGCCCTGATCGGATCGGCCCTAGGCTGCATCTTCCTGTCGCTTAACAAGGTCCAGGCCTCGGCGATTGGCGTCGGTGGTTTGCCCGGTTTCATCTCGATCATTCCGCAGTTCATCCCGATGTTCGTGGTCGGAATGGTGATTGCCATGGTCGTGCCGTTTGTTCTGACCTGCGGGTTGAGCTTGAAAATTGTCCGGCCTGGGTACCGGGTCGCCTCATAGATCGCATTCGCGAGCAAGCCAGCTCCCACATTGGAATGCGATCAACTGTGGGAGCGAGCCTGCTCGCGAAGGGGCCCTCAAGCCCAATACAAAACTTATCGAAGGAATCCCGCCATGCAAGACTGGCAACGTTCGGTGATCTACCAGATCTACCCGAAGAGTTTTCACAGCCACGCCGGCAACCCCACGGGGGACTTGCTCGGCGTCGTGGCCAAGCTCGATTACCTGCACTGGCTGGGTGTCGATTGCCTGTGGATCACACCGTTCCTGCGTTCGCCCCAGCGTGACAACGGCTACGACATCAGCGACTACTACGCCATCGACCCGAGCTACGGGACCATGGCCGACTGCGAATTGCTGATCGCCGAGGCCTGCAAGCGCGGGATCAAATTGATGCTCGACATCGTGGTCAATCACACCTCGATCGAGCACACCTGGTTTCAGCAGGCCCGCAGTAGCCTCGACAACCCTTATCGCGATTTCTACATCTGGCGCGACCAGCCGAACAACTGGGAATCCAAGTTCGGCGGTTCGGCCTGGGAGTACGAAGCTCAGACCGGTCAGTATTACCTGCACTTGTTCGACCACACGCAGGCGGACCTGAACTGGGACAACCCCCAGGTGCGCGCCGAAGTCTTCAAGATGATGCGTTTCTGGCGTGACAAAGGTGTGGGCGGCTTCCGGCTGGACGTGATCAACCTGATTTCCAAACCGGCGGATTTCCCCGAGGACAACAGCGACGGTCGGCGCTTTTACACCGACGGCCCGAACGTCCATGAATACTTGCAGCAGATGCACCGTGAAGTGTTCGAAGGTCATGATCTGATCAACGTCGGCGAGATGTCGTCCACCAGCCTGGAACACTGCATCCGCTATTCGCGGCCGGAGTCAAAAGAACTGTCGATGACCTTCAACTTTCATCACTTGAAGGTGGATTACCCGAACCTGCAAAAGTGGATTCGTGCCGAATTCGACTTCCTTGCACTCAAGCGCATCCTCTCCGACTGGCAAACCGGCATGCAGGCCGGCGGTGGCTGGAACGCGCTGTTCTGGTGTAACCACGACCAGCCGCGTGTGGTTTCGCGTTTTGGTCATGATGGCGAGCATCGGGTGGTGTCGGCGAAGATGCTCGGTACGGCGCTGCATTTCCTGCAGGGCACGCCGTTCGTGTATCAAGGTGAAGAGCTGGGCATGACCAATCCGGGGTTCGATCACATCGACCAGTACCGCGATGTCGAAACCCTGAACATCTTCCGGCTCAAGCGCGAAGCCGGTAGCAGTGACGTCGACAACATGGCGGCGATCATGCAGAAGTCTCGGGACAACGGTCGCACGCCTATGCACTGGAACGCCGAGCCGAACGCCGGTTTCAGCGCTGCCGAACCATGGATCGGCGTGCCGGCCAACGCGGCGCAGATCAACGTCGCACATCAACTCGACGATCCGGATTCGGTGCTGCATCACTACCGTCAGCTGATTGCCCTACGCCGCACCGAAATGCTGATGTCCGACGGTGTGTATCGGCAGTTGTTGCCTGAGCACACGCGAATCTGGGCGTATGTGCGTGAAGGCCATGGCGAGCGTTTACTGGTGCTGAACAACTTCTATGGCACGCCGTGCGAAGTCGAACTGCCGCCAGACGTGATCAACGAATCGATGACTCAACGTCTGGTGATCAGCAACTACCCGGACTGTCCGCCACGAAACAGGCAGGTGTTTCTACGGCCCTATGAGTCGTTCGTTCTGCACCTGACCAATCACTAAAAAAACACCGTTTCAAAAAACACGCAGAACGCTGCGCGGGGGAGTTTTGCGCGCCGATTTTGCTGCATCACACAATAAAAATAATGAGGTGGTTCTTGAAAACAACAATAAATCGCAGCCTTGTAGCGGCGGGCGTGTGCCTGGCATTACCACTGTCGGCCCAGGCGCTGGAGTTCGCCGGTTATTTACGCAGCGGCGTCGGCACCTCGGTCAACAGCGGTAAACAGCAGTGTTTCCAGCTGCCGGGAGCGCAGACCAAATACCGCTTGGGTAACGAATGTGAGCAGTACGCTGAACTTGAATTGCGCCAGGATCTGTACATCCTGGACGATGGTTCGGTGCTCAGCGTCGACGGCATGGCATCGCTGTATAACCAGTACGACAAGGACCTGACGTTCAACGGCGACAACGGCTCGGTGCGCCTGCCGCAGCTGTACGCGCAATGGTCGAACATGCCCAGCCTCAACGGCGGTTCGCTGTGGGCCGGTCGGCGTTACTACAAGCGGAACGATATCCACATTTCCGACTTCTACTACTGGAACCAGAGCGCCACCGGCGGCGGTATCGAAGATGTGCTGATCGGCGATCTGAAGTACAGCTACGCCTTCTCGCGCAAGGACAACCTGTACCAGAAGGACTATATCAACCGTCACGATTTCAACGTCGCCGGCTTCAACACCAACCCTGGCGGTGAGCTGGAATTCGGCTTGAGCTACATCGACAAACCCGACAGCCGCGACGCTCATCGCGGTTGGGCAATTACCACCCAGCATGTGCAGAAGGGCTTTCTTGGCGGCAAGAATAAATTGGCCTTTCAGTATGGCGAAGGCCCCGGCACCGGGTTGGGCTATACCGGTAACGTGAGGCTGGATGACAGCAGCAAAAGCTACCGCGTGGTGGAGTTCTTCGACTGGCAAGTGACGCCGCGTTTCGGCGGGCAAATCGAAGCGGTCTACCAGAAAGACATTCGCCCGGACGGCGCTGACCAGAACTGGATTTCCCTCGGGATTCGCCCGGCGTATGCGATCACCGAGCAGTTCAAGCTGGTGACCGAACTGGGGCACGATCAGGTTGAAGCCACGGGCGGGACGCGCAAGCTGAGCAAGTTCACCTTCGCCCCGACCTGGTCGCCCAAGGGCCCGGAATTCTGGGCGCGCCCCGAGGTGCGTCTGTATTACACCTATGCCAGTTGGAACGAGGCGGCCAAACGGGCGGCCAATGAACTGGCGGCGGGTTCGGCATTGTCCGACACCGGCGCCTTCGGCACGGCGCGACACGGTTCGAACGTCGGATTGCAGGTCGAGTATTGGTGGAAATAAGCGATGCTGTCGGAGCCTCGCGCTCCATCAGCACTTCAAAGAACAAAACAGCAGGTGACGTCATGGCCACACCCCAACAATTGCAGCTGCTGGCACCTTTGTCCGGCGTGCTGATGCCGCTGGACCAAGTGCCCGATCAGGTGTTTTCCAGTCGCGTGATCGGCGACGGTCTGTGCATCGATCCGACTTCGCAAACCTTGTGCGCACCGCTGGCCGGGGTGATCAGCAATGTGCAGGCCAGTGGGCATGCCGTCAGCATCACTGACGACAATGGCGTGCAGGTGCTGATGCACATCGGCCTCGACACCGTGAACCTGGCTGGAAAGGGGTTCACCCGGTTGGTGGAGGAAGGTCAGCGGGTAGCGGTGGGGCAGGCGCTGATCGAGTTCGATGCCGATTACATTGCCTTGAACGCCCGCAGTTTGTTGACCTTGATGCTGGTGGTCAGCGGTGAGCCGTTCACCTGGCTGACGCCCGAAACGGGAGTTGTGGAAAGCGGCCAACTGCTGCTGAGTCTGAATCCATCCGAAGTGGTGGCCGATGAAGGGGTTGTGGAGGAGGGCGAAGCGCTGTTTTCCAAACCGGTGACACTGCCCAATGCCAACGGCTTGCACGCGCGCCCTGCGGCAGTGTTTGCCCAAGCCGCGAAAAACTTTTCGGCGAGCATTTGCCTGCATAAACAGCAGGGCAGCGCAAACGCCAAATCCCTGGTGGCGATCATGGCTTTGCAGACCGCCCATGGTGACGTCCTGCAGGTCAGCGCGGCGGGCGCGGATGCCGAAGTGGCGATCAAGACGTTGGCCGAGTTGCTGGCCGCCGGCTGTGGGGAAACCGTGACGGTGATGGCAGAGGTTGAGACGGTTGCGGCGCGGACCTCATCGCTGAAGGTGCTGCGTGGTGTCTGTGCATCGCCGGGGTCGGCGTTTGGTCAAGTGGTGCAGATTGCCGAACAGACCCACGATGTGAGCGAATCAGGCGTTAGTCCTCAGGTTGAGCGCGAACACCTGTCCCTGGCGTTGGCGGCGGCGGTTCTGGATTTGCAGCAGTTGCGGGACAAGGCCACGGGGGACGCCCAGGCAGACATCTTCAAGGCGCATCAGGAACTGCTCGAAGACCCTGGCCTGCTGGATCAAGCCCAGGCACTGATTGACGCCGGCAAAAGCGCCGCTTTCGCCTGGCGTGCGGCCACCGAGTCGACGGCAGCCTTGTTCAAAAGCCTGGGCAATGCCTTGCTGGCCGAACGAGCGGCGGATTTGGCCGACGTCGGTCAACGGGTGCTCAAGCTGATTCTCGGCGTCGAGGATCGTGCAATGGAGTTGCCGGAAGGGGCGATTCTGATTGCCGAGCAACTGACGCCTTCCCAGACGGCTGGCCTGGACACGCGCAAGGTGCTGGGGTTCGCGACGGTCGGCGGTGGCGCCACCAGCCACGTGGCGATTCTCGCGCGGGCCTTCGGTTTGCCGGCGATCTGCGGCTTGCCGGTTCAGGTGCTGACACTGATCAATGGCACCCGGGTTTTGCTCGATGCCGACAAGGGCGAGTTGCAGCTGGATCCCGAACTGGCCGTCATTGAGCAGTTGCAAGCCAATCGTCAGCGAAAAAAGAAACGCCAACAATACGAGCTGGAAAATGCAGGGCTGGCCGCCTGTACCCGCGATGGGCGCCACTTTGAAATCACCGCCAATATCGCGTCGCTGGCCGAAGCCGAACAGGCCATGGCGTTGGGGGGCGAGGGCGTTGGTCTGTTGCGTTCGGAGTTTCTTTATCTGGATCGCAATCACGCGCCGAGCCGTGACGAGCAGGCCTCCACCTACAGCGCCATCGCCCGAGTCTTGGGCCCGGCGCGCAATCTGGTGGTGCGAACCCTGGATGTCGGCGGTGACAAACCATTGGCCTACGTGCCGATGGACCGCGAAACCAACCCGTTTCTGGGCATGCGTGGCATTCGTTTGTGCCTGGAGCGTCCGCAGCTATTGCGTGATCAATTCAAGGCAATTTTGAGCAGCGCCGGGCTGGCGCGCCTGCACATCATGTTGCCGATGGTCGCGCAGCTGTCGGAGTTGCGGCTGGCCCGTCAGCTGCTTGAAGAAGAGGCGCTGGCATTAGGGCTTACGGAATTGCCGAAACTGGGAATCATGATCGAAGTACCAGCCGCGGCACTGATGGCTGATCTGTTTGCACCCGAGGTGGATTTCTTCTCCATCGGCACCAATGACCTGACCCAGTACACCCTGGCCATGGACCGCGATCATCCACGACTGGCCAGTCAGGCCGACAGTTTTCATCCGTCGGTGCTGCGTTTGATCGCCACTACAGTGAAAGCCGCTCATGCCCATGGCAAATGGGTAGGTGTGTGCGGCGCCATGGCTTCGGAAAAACTGGCGGTTCCGCTATTGCTGGGGCTTGGGGTGGATGAACTGTCGGTGAGCGTGCCGTTGATTCCGGCGATCAAAGCGGCGGTTCGTGAAGTGGATCTGCTGGATTGCCAGGCCATCGCCCAGCAGGTGCTGGGTCTGGAAAGTGCCGAGCAGGTACGCGAGGCATTGCGGCTGCACCACGAGGCGACGGTCGATACTTCATTGATTCTGGAGAACTGAGCATGTTCGAGAAAATGCAGCGGGCGTTCTGGAAAGCGTTGACGCCGGACCTGGTGGTGGATGAGCCGAAAGTGGTGGCTCAGCCAGTTTCTGGTCTGGCGCCGAATGTCGTGGCCGCCCTGGGCGGTGTGGATAACCTCAAGTCCCAACAGCCGATGGCGCTGACCCGGGTCCGGGTGGAGTTGCGGGATGTGGCGCAGATGGATCGGCAGGCTTTGACGGTGGCTGGAGTGCCGGGAGTGATGATGCTGGAGGGTGGGATTGTTCATCTGATCACCGGGCTTCAGCCATAACCGGACCTTTGTGGTGAGGGGCTTGCCTGTGGCGAGAGAGCTTGCTCCCGCGGACAATCCTGATGTCACCAACTCAACACGGTGATCGTTCCCACGCTCCGCGTGGGAATGCCTCAAGGGACGCTCCGCGTTCCAGCCACACCGCCGCTGTCGAGCCAGACACCGATGCGACGCAGAGCGTCACGGGCTGCATTCCCACGCAGAGCGTGGGAACGATCATTCAGCAACGTTAGTCCGAAGGCCGAGCCCGAAACCGCCGCCCAATCACATCCAGCACATCACACCCATCGCGTAATGGAATGGCACAGAGCAAGGCAAAGTCACTGAGAATGAAGGACTCGCACTCGACCGAACCGCGCATCGACATGTTCTCAAGCACCTGCGTGACGGCGCGAATTCGATAGTTGGCAGCGTCATACAAAACATCGAGCGGCGCGTGGGTATCGACGAACAGGGTGGGCATCATGCGCAGGAGTAGGAGTACCGAGCACTCATGAACCTCGGCCACGCCGAAGCGTGTCCCGCGCACAGCCGCCGCGAACGATCTTACGGACACGAATCGCGGGCAAGCCTCTCTCCTACGGAATCGAGGCGGACCGCTGACTGTGACCATCCGCCGCGCTGCCCTTACTGTTTCTCATCCGCAGGTGTATCGTATTCGCCTTTTGCAGGCCTCGTGCCTGTGGCTGATACGTGAGGTAGTTGAGTTCATGTCCTTTACCCGTCGACAAATACTCGGTGGTCTGGCCGGTCTTGTGGTGGTTGGCGTGGGGGCCGGTGGCGCGTCGCGCTACTGGCTGGGCAAAATGGCCGACGCTGACGCCGGTCACGACTATGAGTTGATCGCCGCACCGCTGGACGTCGAACTGGTGGCCGGGCACAAGACGCCTGCCTGGGCGTTCGGCCCGTCGGCGCCGGGCACTGAGTTGCGCGTGCGTCAGGGCGAATGGCTGCGGGTGCGCTTCATCAACCACCTGCCGGTGGCGACCACCATTCACTGGCACGGCATCCGCCTGCCGCTGGAAATGGACGGCGTACCGTACGTCTCGCAATTGCCGGTGCTGCCGGGCGAGTACTTCGACTATAAATTCCGCGTGCCCGATGCCGGCAGCTACTGGTATCACCCGCACGTGAACAGCAGCGAAGAGCTCGGTCGCGGATTGGTCGGCCCGCTGATCATCGAAGAGCGCGAGCCCACCGGTTTCAAATACGAAAAGACCTTGAGCCTCAAGAGCTGGCACGTCGATGAGGAGGGCGCTTTCGTAGCGTTCAGCATTCCTCGCGAAGCGGCCCGTGGCGGCACGGCGGGGGGCTTGTCGACCATCAACGGCGTCTCACAAGCGGTGATCGATTTGCCCGCCGGGCAGATCACTCGTGTACGTCTGCTTAACCTCGACAATACGCTGACGTACCGCCTCAACATTCCTGGCGTCGAAGCGCAGATCTACGCGTTGGACGGCAATCCCATTGAACCGCGCCCCTTGGGCAAGGAATACTGGCTGGGGCCTGGCATGCGCATTTGCCTGGCGATCAAGGCGCCGCCGGCCGGCGAAGAACTGTCGCTGCGCAATGGCCCGGTACGCCTGGGCACCTTCCGCTCAGTGGCCAATACCGATGCGCCAACCGAGTGGCCGTCGGCGCTGCCCGCCAACCCGGTGGCCGAGCCGGACCTGGCCAATGCCCAGAAACTCAACTTCAATTTTGAATGGGTGGGCTCGGTGTCGGTCAATGTCGAAAACGGCAAGCCGCCAAGCCTGTGGCAGATCAACGGCAAGGCCTGGGACATCACCGACAAGACCTGCGCCGATCGACCGATTGCCAAGCTCGAAAAGGGCAAAAGCTATATTTTCGAATTGAAGAACATGACTCAGTATCAACACCCGATCCACCTGCATGGCATGAGCTTCAAGGTCATTGCCTCGAACCGGCACAAGGTCATCCCGTACTTCACCGACACGTACCTGTTGGGCAAGAACGAGCGCGCGCAAGTGGCGCTGGTGGCGGATAACCCGGGGGTCTGGATGTTCCACTGCCATGTGGTCGATCACATGGAAACCGGCCTGATGGCCGCCATCGAGGTGGCGTGATGCGTCAGATTCGCCCCGCAGCGATTATCGATCGCAGCCGTGATCGTGATTTCATGCGCGAAGCCCTGGCCCTGGCCGCTCAAGGCGCGGCGCTGGGTGAAGTGCCGGTGGGCGCGGTGCTGGTGCAGGACGGTGAAATCATCGGGCGCGGGTTCAATTGCCCGATCAGCCGCAACGACCCCAGCGCCCACGCCGAGATGGTCGCGATTCGCGCTGCTGCCCTGGCCGCCAGCAACTATCGCCTGCCGGGCAGTACGCTTTACGTGACCCTGGAGCCGTGCAGCATGTGCGCCGGGCTGATCGTGCATTCGCGGATCACGCGGGTAGTGTATGGCGCGCTGGAGCCCAAGGCCGGGATTGTGCAGAGCCAGGGGCAGTTTTTTACCCAGGGCTTTTTGAATCATCGGGTGTTGTATGAGGGGGGGGTGTTGGCGGAGGAGTGTGGCGCGGTGTTGAGTGAGTTCTTTAAGGCCCGAAGAGCAAAACCTTCAGAGTAAACACCGATACCTGTGGGAACGGGCTTGCCCGCGATGGCGTCGGCACATCAAGCATTGATGTTGACTGAACCACCGCTATCGCGGGCAAGCCCCGCTCCCACAGGTTTATCTAGTGTCTGGGAGATTGGGGCTACTTGCGGGCGACGATGACGGCACGCATCGGCGCCGGCAGCCCTTCGATCGTTTTGCTGTGATCTTCCGGATCCAGGAAGTCGCTCAACGACTGATACTTCATCCACTCCGTCCCGCGTTGTTCTTCGACCGTGGTCACGCTCACATCCACGCAGCGCACATCGCTGAATCCGGCGCGGCGCAGCCACAGTTCCAGCGCGGGTACCGATGGCAGGAACCACACGTTGCGCATCTGCGCATAACGGTCCTCCGGCACCAACACCTGCTGCTCATCGCCTTCGATCACCAGCGTCTCCAGCACCAGCTCACCACCCTTGACCAGGCAATCCTTCAGCGCCAGCAAATGCTCGATCGGCGAGCGGCGGTGATAGAACACGCCCATGGAAAATACGGTGTCGAAACCTTCGAGGTTCGGCGGCAGGTCTTCAAACGGAAACGGCAAGTGCCAGGCATTGGGTTCGGACAGGTAACGCTGCACCGCCTGGAACTGGCAGAAAAACAGCCAGTTCGGGTCGACGCCAATCACACTGTCGGCACCGGCGCCGAGCATGCGCCACATGTAATAACCGTTGCCGCAACCGACATCGAGAATGCGTTTGCCTTTCAGGTCCAGGTGCGGAGCTACCCGGGACCACTTCCAGTCCGAACGCCATTCAGTGTCGACATGCACACCGAACAGGTCGAACGGCCCTTTGCGCCATGGTGATAATCCCATCAATGCAGTACGCATCTGCGCACGGGTTTCATCGTCGCAATCAGTGTCCAGTTTCAAGCCATTCAACAAGTCGACTTCGCTTGGCTGAATCTTCGGCAGCGCGTCCAGCGCGCTCTGCCAGCGTTCCAGGTCGCCGTGACCCTTTTCCATTTTCTTGTCGAGTTGTGCTTGCAGGGTGTTGGCCCATTCGGCCAGCGGAGTACCGGCCAGACGGCGGGCGAGGGGGGACAGATCAATCATGGCAAGGCAATCAACGAGGCAAAGTTAAGACACTGGAACCACGGCACGACTTTCGAGAACCCGGCGGCCAGCAGGCGCTCGCGGTGTTCTTCGAGGCTGTCGGGCTTCATGACATTTTCGATGGCGCTGCGCTTCTGGGCAATTTCCAGTTCGCTGTAGCCGTTGGCGCGTTTGAAGGCCACGTGCAGGTCGGTGAGCAGCGCGTGTTCTTCGGGGTCGTTGAAGCGCAGCTTCTCCGAGAGGATCAGCGCGCCACCGGGCAACAGCGATTGGCGGATGCGCGAGAGCAGCGCAGTGCGCTGGTCCGGGGCGATGAATTGCAGGGTGAAGTTCAGCGCCACCACCGAGGCCGGCTGAAATTCCAGGGCGAGGATATCGCCTTCGATCACTTCCACCGGCAACAACTCCTGGAACATCGAATCCTGACCGTTGAGGTATTCGCGGCAACGCTCGACCATGGCGGCGGAGTTATCCACAGCGATCACTCGGCAGCCGTCAGTGCGCACGTGACGGCGCAAGGCCTGGGTCACGGCGCCCAACGACGAGCCCAGGTCGTAGAGCACGCTGTTGGGCTGGGCGAACTGCGCGGCGAGCACGCCGAGGTTTTCCACGATAGTCGGATAACCCGGCACCGAGCGCTTGATCATGTCCGGGAACACCCGCACCACGTCCTCGTTAAAGGCGAAGTCAGGCACCTGGGCCAAAGGCTGGGCGAAAAGGCGATCGGATTCTTTGCTCACGGCGGTTCCAGCGGCATAGGTGGAAAAGGCCGGCATTTTAGCCAAATTGACGGGGGGATGCGCGGGTTGTCTGATAAACCGCGTTTACCCCATGATCGTTCCCACGCTCTGCGTGGGAATGCCTCCCATGACGCTCTGCGTCACATCCAACGCGGGACGCGGAGCGTCCGTGGCTGCATTCCCACGCAGAGCGTGGGAACGATCTATAGAGGACGGCGAACTGATTGAGAAAAAGCCGACGCCGCAATCCCCCATTGCCCCAGCCAATAGCTGAGGATGATCACGTAAGGCGCGGCATGGAATGGCATCACAAACCGGTTAATGCCAATCACGCTGTCAGAAAACACAAACGCCACTGCGCCCGCCGCCGCCAGCAGCGCCGAGCGTTGGGGCACGTCGGTGCCGAGGCGGGCCAGCGCGCGCCAGAGCATGGCGCTGATGGCCAGCCCGTAGACGATCACCGGGATCAGCAGCGGTCCCAAGCCATTGGAAATCAGAATCCCCAGCAGCACCGCTCCCACGCTCAACGCAATGATCAACGGCAATAGCGCCAGACGCCGGCAATCGCTCAAATAAGCCTTCAGATACGCCAAATGCGCGACCAAAAACGCCCCAAGGCCAAACACGAACAAATCTTGCGGCAACGCCAGCAACACATCGCCAACCAGGGAGAAAATCAAACCCAGGCTGATCCAGCGCCGATAGTCACTGGGCGGTGCATCGTGCAACCAGCCGAGCAGGGCCAACACTGGCAACGGTTTGACCAGCAGGCAGAGCAGCGTCGCATGCACACTGAGGCCATAGAGAAAGGTCACCGCGCCCATCAGCGCCAGAATCAGCCAGCCCACGATCAGTTAACCGCGATGGCGCAGTCGAAGGTTTGCACCGCTGGTACTTCCGGAGCCCACGGTTGTGAGTAAGTCAGCCGCAAGCGACCCGTTCCGGTGGCAAAGGCCTGGAAGCGCCAGGTTGAGAGGCCGGCGCTGCCGACGACTCCGCCGTCTTCCGGGTTGCTGTAAACCTCGGGGCTGAGCGCGCGCAACACGCCACCGGCCGAATCCTGAATCGCCCAGCGGTAACCCGTGGTCGGGTTGCTGGGCAGGGTCAGGATCAGGTTTTGCCCGCTGTTCAGTTGCACCGGGCATTCGCTTTGTTTTTCCACGGTCACGTTCTGTTTCGATTGCGTGGCGCAAGCGCTCAGCAGGGCGAGGGCGAGGGGGATCAACAGGCGGGTGGGGGACATAAGATCAGCGGCTCCGGCATTCACGACGAACGGCGAGCATAACTGAAGATGAGACAAAGTGTGACAGCCAGCCCGGGATGGCCGTGAGGGAGGGTGTCGTCAGTGCCGACGCCTTCGCGGGCAAGCCCGCTCCCACAGGGTTTTGTGGTGAACACAAGATTTGTGAACACCCCGGATCACTGTGGGAGCGGGCTTGCCCGCGATGGCGGCGGTGCAGGCACTACTTAACTATCAGAACAATATCTTCGCCACATCCGCAAAGCGCTTGGCAAAGTGCACGGTAATCCCTTCTTTCAGATACTCGGGCAGTTCTTCAAAGCTACCGCGGTTTGCTTCCGGCAGAATCAGTTCGAAAATCTTCTGCCGCCGCGCCGCGATCACCTTCTCACGCACGCCGCCAATCGGCAGTACATGCCCGGTCAGCGTCAGCTCACCGGTCATGGCCACACCTTTTTTCGGTGGCTGGTTGCGGGCGAGCGAGAGCAGGGCGCTGGCCATGGTCACGCCGGCGCTCGGGCCGTCTTTCGGCGTGGCGCCTTCCGGTACGTGAAGGTGAACGAAGGCTTCGTCGAAGAACGTCGGATCGCCGCCAAATTGCTTCAGATTGGAGCTGACGTAGCTGTAGGCAATTTCTGCCGATTCTTTCATCACCTCCCCCAGTTGCCCGGTGAGTTTGAAACCACGGTTGAGGGTGTGAATACGCGTGGCTTCGATCGGCAGGGTCGCGCCGCCCATGCTGGTCCAGGCCAGCCCGGTGATAACACCTATACCGGACAATACTTGCTCATTGCGGAACACCGGTCGGCCGAGTGAGGCCTCCAGGTCTTTCGGGCCGAGTTTGATCACTGCTTTCGGCTCGTCGATCAGCTTCATTACGGCCTTGCGCACCAGTTTGCCGAGGTTTTTTTCCAGCTGCCGCACCCCGGCTTCACGGGCGTAGCCGTCGATCAAGGCTTTCAATGCGTTGTCGCTGATGCTCAGGCTGCCTTTGGACACGCCGGCTTTCTCAAGCTGCTTCGGCCACAGGTGACGTTTGGCGATGGCGACTTTCTCTTCGGT
Source organism: Pseudomonas sp. JL3 (assembly GCF_031570575.1). NCBI lineage: Bacteria > Pseudomonadati > Pseudomonadota > Gammaproteobacteria > Pseudomonadales > Pseudomonadaceae > Pseudomonas > Pseudomonas sp. JL3. The sequence continues at coordinate 48,868 of NZ_JAKWJK010000009.1, read as the reverse complement.
GATGTAGCCCGACAGGCGAATCACTTCCATCCGGTCCAGTAACGGGCCGGGTATTGAATCCAGGGTGTTGGCGGTGCAGACGAACAGCACTTTCGACAGGTCCAGGCGCAGATCCAGGTAATGGTCGAGGAATTCGACGTTCTGTTCCGGATCGAGGGTTTCCAGCAGCGCCGAGGCGGGGTCGCCCTGGTAGCTCTGGCCCATTTTGTCGATCTCGTCGAGCATGATCACCGGGTTCATCACTTCAACGTCTTTCAACGCGTGGACGAGTTTGCCCGGTTGTGCACCGATGTAAGTGCGGCGATGGCCCTTGATCTCGGCTTCGTCGCGCATGCCGCCAACGCTGAAGCGATAGAACGGCCGGCCAAGGGTTTCGGCGATGGATTTGCCGACACTGGTCTTGCCCACGCCCGGTGGGCCCACCAGCAACACGATGGAGCCGCTGATCTCGCCTTTATAAGCACCGACCGCGAGGAATTCGAGGATGCGGTCCTTGATGTCGTCGAGGCCTGCGTGGTGTTTGTCCAGCACCTTGCGCGCGTGCTTGAGGTCGAGTTTGTCCTCGCCGTACACGCCCCATGGCACCGAGGTCGCCCAGTCGAGGTAGTTGCGGGTCACTGCGTATTCCGGTGAACCGGTCTCGAGGATCGACAGTTTGTTCATTTCCTCTTCGATGCGTTTCTGCGCCTGGGGCGGCAACACCTTGCCCGTCAGACGTTGCTCGAACTGCTCGATGTCGGCGCTGCGATCGTCCTTGGTCAGGCCCAGCTCTTGCTGGATGACCTTGAGTTGTTCCTTGAGGAAGAACTCGCGCTGATGCTCGCCGATCTTGCGGTTAACTTCGGCGGAGATCTCTTTCTGCAGACGCGCGACTTCGACTTCCTTGCGCAGCATCGGCAGGACTTTTTCCATGCGCTTGAGCATCGGCACGCAGTCGAGCACTTCTTGCAGCTCGCTCCCCGTGGCCGAGGTCAGGGCGGCAGCGAAGTCGGTCAGCGGCGACGGATCGTTGGGGCTGAAGCGGTTGAGGTAGTTTTTCAGCTCTTCGCTGTACAGAGGGTTGAGCGGCAGCAGTTCCTTGATCGCGTTGATCAGCGCCATGCCGTAGGCCTTGACCTCGTCGGTCGGCTCGGTGGGCTGGTGCGGGTATTCGACTTCCACCAGGTACGGCGGGCGATGGTGTTTGAGCCAGGCTTTGATGCGTACGCGGGTCAGCCCTTGAGCGACGAATTGCAGTTTGCCGTTTTCGCGACTGGCGTGATGGACTTTGACCAGAGTGCCGTATTCCGGCAGGGCTTTGGTATCGAAGTGGCGCGGATCTTCCTGGGGGGTGTCCATGAAGAACAGGGCCAGGGAATGGTGGTCGGATTGGCTCACCAGTTCGAGGGTTTCGGCCCACGGCTCTTCGTTGACGATCACCGGCAGTACTTGCGCCGGGAAGAAGGGCCGGTTGTGGATCGGGATGATGTAGACCTTGTCCGGCAGGTTCTGGCCAGGCAGGGCGAGGCCTTTGCCGGTGGGGTGGTGTTCGACGTTGTCTGTTTCGGCGTATTCGCTCGTGTCTTCGGGGAATTCTTGCTGGTCGGTCATGGGGCACCTGCGCAATAGGATATGGGTCTTAGATGGGGCAGGTGGGGGGTGGTTTCAATGGGCCGGGATATTTCAGCGTGTGTGTTCAGGGTTTTGACAGGTGTTGGCGGCCTTCGGGCCGACCATGCTTTGGTTGGGGCGGGTGAATCAAGATCAAGAGCTGCAGGCGAACTAACGCTCGACCTGTTGAGTGGTGAGGGGCGGGTGTACGCCGCTCTATTAATGGGAGCGGGCAAGTCTCGCTCCTACAGGGGGGCGGGGATTGCAGCGCCCACAAAAAAGGCGACCCCCTCACAGGAGTCGCCTTTGCTTTAACTGCCGTTACCGCTTATTCCGACAGTTTGTACGCAATCACATAGTCACCTTGCTTGGTGCCCAGCGATCCATGACCACCCGCAACAACGAGCACGTATTGCTTGCCGTCTTTACCGGTGTAGGTCATCGGTGTGGTTTGCGCGCCAGCTGGCAGGCGGCCTTCCCACAGTTGCTTGCCGTTTTTCACGTCGTAGGCGCGCAGGTACTGGTCGAGGGTGCCGCTCAGGAAGGCCACGCCACTGGCGGTGGTGAAGGCGCCGCCCAGGCTCGGTACGCCCATGCTCAGAGGGATTGGAACCGGCGAGCTGTCGCGCACGGTGCCGTTCTTGTGCATCCAGATGGTTTTGTTGGTGGTCAAATCGACCGCCGCCACGTAACCCCAGGCCGGTGCCTGGCACGGCAGGCCCATTGGCGACAGCAGGGCTTCGAGGATCACGCCATAAGGCGCGCCTTTGTTGGGTTGCACGCCTTCGGTTTCGCTGACGCGAGGGCCTTGTTTGGCGATTTCGGCGGCCGGGATCAGTTTCGATTTGAACGCCATGTAGCTCGGGTTCACGAAAGCAATCTGACGCACCGGGTCAACCGAGATGCCGCCCCAGTCGAACACGCCGAAGTTACCGGGATAAACGATCGAGCCTTGCAGCGATGGCGGGGTGAACATGCCGTCGTAACGCAGGGATTTGAAGTCGATCCGGCACAGCATCTGATCGAACGGGGTCACGCCCCACATGTCGCGTTCCTTGAGGGTCGGCGGCACGAAGTTCAGGTCGGACATCGGTTGGGTCGGCGAAGTGTAGTCGCCTTCCACCGCGCCTTGCGGCACCGGGATTTCCTTGATCGGCACGATCGGCTGACCATTGCTGCGGTCCAGCACGTAGATGCTGCCTTGCTTGGTGGACGCCAGCACCGCCGGTTTCACACCGTCTGCGGTTTTCAGGTCCATCAGGGTTGGCTGGCCACCGACGTCCATGTCCCACAGGTCATGGTGGGTGAACTGGAAGTGCCAGCGCACTTTGCCGGTGGCGATGTCCAGCGCGGTCAGGCCGGCGGCGTGCAGTTCCGATTCAGGGGTACGCGCGCCCCCGAACTGATCCGGGGTCTGGTTGCCCATCGGCAGGTAGATCATGCCGAGTTTTTCGTCGACGCTGAAGATGGACCACATGTTCGGCGAGTTGCGGGTGTAGACCTTGCCTTCGGCAATCGGCGTGGTGTCGTCCGGGTTGCCGCTGTCCCAGTTCCACACCAGTTTGCCGGTGTGCACGTCGAACGCGCGGATCACACCGCTTGGCTCGTCAATGGAAACGTTGTCGGTCACGTGGCCGCCAATCACCACCAGGTCTTTGGTGACCGCCGGTGGAGATGTGGAGTAATAACCGCCGGCGGTGAATTCACCGATGTTGGTCGTCAGGTCAACCTGGCCACCGTTGCCGAAGTCTTCGCACATTTTGCCGGTGTCGGCGTTCAGGGCGATCAGACGGGTGTCGGCGGTCGGCAGGAAGATCCGGCGCGGGCAGACGCTGGCCACTGGCGCGTTGGCAGTGCCGGTCGGGCTCTGCTCGGACGCGTAGGCGGCGTCATCGTGATAGGTCACGCCACGGCAGGTCATGTGCGCCCAACCCTTGAAGTTCGCCGCGTTTTGCGTGGAGAGCTTCGGGTCGAAACGCCAGAGTTCCTTGCCGGTGTCCGGGTCCAGCGCGATCACCTGGCTGTGCGGCGTGCAGACATAAAGCATGCCGTTGGCTTTGAGCGGGGTGTTTTCGGCGGTGGTTTCGCCCGGGTCATTCGGGCCCGGCAGGTCGCCGGTGCGGTAGGTCCAGGCGGGTACCAGTTTGCTGACGTTCTGCGGGGTGATCTGCGCCAGTGGCGAGTAACGATCGCCATGGGCGCTGCGGCCGTAGGAGTTCCAGTCACCATCGGGCATGGCCGGGGCGGTATTGGTCATGCCAGGTACGGCGTCACGATCCAGTTCGCCTTTGATTTCACCGGGGTTGGTGAACAGGCTGGCCAGCGCGGCGATACCGGCGATGACCACAGCAGCACTCAGCACACCGGTGCCGACCGGGTTGAACTCGCCGGTACGCAACGGGCGACGAAACCATGGCAGCAGCATGACGATACCGAGGGCAAAGAGCAGCGCCAGACGTGGCACCAATTGCCACCAGTCCAGGCCAACTTCCCACAGTGCCCAGACCGTACTGGCGAACAGCACCACCGCGTACAGGCTCAGCGCTGCATAACGGTCGGCCAGCAGCAGCCCGCCGGTCAGCATCAGGCCGATACCGGCCAACAGGTAATACAGCGAGCCGCCGAGCATGCTCAGCTTGATCCCCCCGGCCAGCAAGGCCAGGCCCATTAGTAGAAGCACGATACCGAGCAGGCTCGGCAGCAGACGGCTTCGACTGAAAGCACCATCAGCGCTCATAGTGTGGTTCTCCGTGACGTTTTAAGTAGTCCTGCGCAAGTTCACTGTAGATGACGATCTGGCGCGGGCATGGTTCAGTTGAGAAAGGTGTGCGGTTGATGCAATCCCTGTGGGAGCAGGCAAGCCAGCTCCCACAGGTCTTGTGGTTTTAATTAGAACGACGACTGGATCTTGATCCCGCCAATCAGCGCGTCATCGACCTTGTCCACGCCACCGGGGTGGCGGATGTATTGCAGGTTCGGGCGCACGGTCAGCCAGTTCGTGACGTGCACGCCGTAATAGAGTTCGGCGCTGTATTCGGTGTCTTGCGGTGGCAGGAACGACGGGTCGTCGTAGTCGAAGACGGCGCGGGCCTGATTGGTGGCCTCGGCGTTCTTGCGGTAGGCCGGGTTGACGTGGACACGGGCCAGGGCGAAACCGATGTCGTCCCGGGCGCGGGCATCGAACAAGCCCTTGTAGACGACGCCAGCCTGGACGTAGTTATCGATGGCGTTGGTCTTTTTGTCGTGCATCGTGGCGTTGGCGAACACGCTCAGGCCCCGAGAGTTGTCACTGGCGCGGCTGGTCAGTTGCTGCTGTATACCGAGCCACACGCCATGCTTGCTCGATGCGCTGCGGTAAGCCTCGCCACTCAGTGCTGCCGGCTGGCCGTTGCTGTCCTTGTAGACGTCGGTGGCCTTGGCGTTGCTGTAGTAGTAACCGGCGCGGTATTCACCCGGCAGGCCATTGAATTTCGGAGTCCAGACCAGTTCCACCGGCAGGATCGCGCCCTGAGTGCCGCTGCCGCTGAGCTTGAAACCGTTGTCCCGATCCAGATTGGACGGGTTCTGCTCGTAGGCACCAACCTGCGCGTACAACTCCGGCGTCAGGTGATATTTGACCCGCATCGCCCACTGGCTGACCGGCCAGTTGTACCAGATGTCGCCCACCCAGTTACCGACCTGGGAGCCGCAGAACGCCAGGTTCTGGAAGTCGCAGGGGAAGCTGTTGAAGTCTTCACCCTCGCCGAAGCGGCCGACTTTGATATCGAGCTTCTGATCGAAGAATTTCTGCTGATACCACATCTGCGTCAAGCGCCAGGTCTGGCCGCGGCCCCAGACTTCCTGAGCCGAGGTGAAACCGCCGACACGCGGATCGTTGATCCGGTCGTTGCTGATGTTGTTGCCATTGCGCTCGGTGATGGTCAGCTGAAATTCAGCGTCGTCCCAGCCGAGAATCTTCTGCAAGTCCAGGTGGGTGCCAAAGCCGAACTGGTCGCTGTAGCGCGCGGTGCGGTCATGGTCGTAGCCACCGTGCAGATTGCTGCCCATTTCACCGGTGTAATCGACCTTGAAGTCGTAGCCTTTTTCCGAAAGCTCGGTGCGCGTGCCGTTCCAGTCACCGAGCATCCACGGCGAATCGCTGTCGAAGGCGGGTGCAGCCTGGGTGCAGGTGGCGAGGCCCAGTGCGGTGAATCCACCAATCAGGTTGAGAGCTTTTCGACTGGCCACAGGGAGTAAGACAGCGCTGTCTCGCGGAGTTTGAAAATCAGGCATAGAGAAGGAATTCTTGGTCTTTTTCTAAAAGGGGGGGGACTGAACGCAGCGGGGGAGAAGCGTTTCAGCTGGACGGGCGTAAGGATAATGTTCTGTTACACATAGAGAAAGGGCTTTTACTGACATGGATCATTTCGGATTTGGTAATAGTCGGCTGCGACCGGTCGCCGCAGTGTCCGATGGTGCCAAAAAAAAGGCGGACTGAAGCGTCCGCCCGTTATATTTCCGTGCCGTTAATTCAACAGATAGACCGGGAAACATTCACACAAATGCATCACCCGTCGACGGACATTGTCCAGCAGCGCCGCATTGGTCGGTTGCTCAAGCAGGTCGGCAATCAGGTTAGCCACTTCGGCGCATTCGGCTTCGCCGAAGCCGCGCGTGGTCAGGGCGGGTGTGCCGATGCGAATGCCGCTGGTGATCGCAGGTTTTTGCGGATCGTCGGGGATCGCGTTCTTGTTCAAGGTGATATGGGCGCTCTCGAGCAACGCCTCGGCATCTTTTCCGGTGATGTTCTTGGCGCGCAGATCGAGCAGGAACATGTGGCAGTCGGTGCCACCTGACACCACCCGCAGGCCCCGTCGAGTAAGGATGTTCGCCATGGTCCTGGCGTTGTCGATGACGCGTTGCTGATAGTGCTTGAACTCATCACCGAGGGCTTCGTTGAACGCCGCGGCCTTGGCGGCGATAACGTGCATCAGAGGTCCACCCTGATAGACCGGGAATATTGTCTTGTCGAGCAACGCCGCGTGTTCGCGTTTAGCCAGGATCAGTCCGCCCCGTGGGCCGCGTAGCGTTTTATGAGTGGTCGAGGTGACGAAGTCGGCAATGCCGACCGGCGAGGGATACAAGCCGGCTGCGATCAGTCCGGCGTAGTGCGCCATGTCAACCATCAGGTATGCCCCGATTTCATCGCAGATATTGCGAAAGCGCTGGAAGTCGATGGTCCTGGAATACGCCGAGGCACCGGCAATGATCATTTTCGGCCGATGTTCCCGGGCCAGGGCTTCCATCTCGGCGTAGTCGAGGGTTTCGTTGTGTTTTTCCAGGCCGTAAGAGTACGCGGTGTAGAATTTGCCGGAGAAGTTTACCGAGGCGCCATGGGTCAAGTGGCCGCCATCGGCCAGGGACATTCCCAGAATCGTGTCGCCAGGGTTGAGCACAGCGAGAAACACGGCCTGGTTGGCCTGGGAGCCGGAGTGCGGCTGGACGTTGGCATATTCGCTACCAAACAGTTTGCAGGCACGTTCGATGGCGAGGCTTTCAATCTCGTCGACCACTTTACAGCCACCGTAATAGCGCTTGCCCGGGTAACCTTCGGCGTACTTGTTGGTCAGTACCGAACCTTGAGCTTCCAGCACTTCTTCGCTGACGTAGTTTTCCGAGGCGATCAGCTCCAGGTGGGTTTCCTGGCGGTTGCGTTCGCGGCCGATCAGGCGAGCGAGGGTGGGGTCTAAATTCTGCAGGCTCATGGAGTCTTCCTTTAAATAAGTACTTCGGCCAAGGGGGCTGGCGCGTGATGCGGCAACACCCGTGACTGGCTTTTGCTGGTGTCGGAAAGAAAAATGGACGTGTCTTTCAGGCCGCTGCCCGTGATCAGCACCACGGCGGTCTGCGGCGTGTCGAGGTGTTCTTCGGCGTACTTGAGCAGGCCGGCGAAGGCGCTGGCGGCCCCGGCTTCGGGGAAAACGCCGGTGCTGGCGGCCAGTTTCGATGCCGCTGCGACAATGCTCGGGTCACTGACACAGATGAACTCGCCCTCGCTGGCCGTTACCGCGCGCAAGGCCTTGATACGATCGCGTGGCAGTGCCACGTTGATGCTGCTGGCGAGGCTGGTGGGCGTAATGCGTTCGGTCTGCTGTATCGGCTGGTCGCTGCGCCAGGCCCGATACATGAAATTGCTGTTTTGCGCCTGTACGCCGATCAGCCGTGGCATGCGCTCAATCCAGCCCAGTTGCAGCAGATCGAAGAAGCCTTTGTACACCGAGCCCAGGATGCAGCCATTGCCGACAGGGACAAACACCAGGTCCGGGACCTGCCAGGCGAGCTGTTCGCACATCTCGAAAGCCACGGTTTTCTTGCCTTCGCTCATGTACGAATTGATGCCGGTGGTGCGGTTATACCAACCATGGGTTTCGCAGGCGTCGAAGCATTGTTCGAACGCTTCGTCGTATTGCCCCTCGACCAGTACGATCTCGGCGCCATAGCCCTGCATTTGTGCGAGTTTCTCGCGGGGAGCATCTTTTGGCAGGTAAATCACGTTGCGCAGACCTAGGCTCGCGCTCATTCCGGCCAGCGCCGAGGCGGCGTTGCCAGTGCTGGCGACGGCGACGGTGCGCGCACCGGTTTGCATCGCGTGGGCTACAGCCAGGGCGCTGGCGCGATCCTTCAATGAGCCGGTAGGTTGTCGGGATTCATCCTTGATGAATACCTTGATTGGCGCGTTTCTGCCGAGCAATTCGGGGCGTGAATACAACGGCGTGTTACCCACCAGTAATGGCGGAATGAACTGCGTGGATTTCAGCGGCATCAGCCGGTCATAACGCCACATTCCCCGGGCGTGGTCGTGGGCCAGGCTGTCCCTTGACCATTCGCGCGCCAGTGTCGGGTAATCGTAGAGCGCATCGAGAGCGCCATCGATTTTGCAATGGGGGCAGTAGTAACTGACGTCATGTGGCTGGTAGCGGCGTTCGCAAGCCAGGCACTGCAATACATACTCTCTGTAAGACTTCTTCATGGCCAACCCTTGAAAGTACGCTTCCCTGACAACGCCGGTTCGGCGCAGAACCACGGATCACTCCGATGCGCCGGACCGACGGGCTCTTCGCTGTCTGAAGGCTTTTTCAGACCACCATGATGGCGTCGATGGCGACCAGGGTATTGCGCGCCAGGGCGCTGGCACCGGCGGTGGTGCGGGCTGGATAAGGCTGGGTGAAGTACTCTTCCATGACCCGGTTCAGGGTCGGGAACTCGCTCAGGTCCGTGATGAACGCGGTGACCTTGACCACGTTCGCCAGGGTGCCGCCCGCGGCTTCGGCCATCTGCGCCAGATTGTCCAGGGTCTGACGCAGTTGCCCTTCGAAATCCTGAGCCAGCACTTCATTGTTCAGCACCGAGACCGGAGTCTGTGCCGACAGGTAGATGGTCTGCCCGTGACTGACCTTGATGCCTTGGGAGTAAGTGCCCAGGGGCAGCGGGGCCTTGTCGGTGAAGATGACGTTTTCCTCGCCCAGGAAAGGTTTGGTCAAGGGCTGGAGTTGAGCGTTGGTCTGCATGATGACGATCCTTGTTAGTGGGTTGAGGGGTTAGTGCAAATCGGCAACCTGTCGCACGGACAGGGCCGAGAATTCCTCGTCGCGGCAACGCGCCGGGGAAAAATGCTGGTAGTTGAGGTGCAGGGCCGCCAGGTCGGACGGCATCGCGCTGCCCAGCGCGGCGTGGCTGCACAACCGGGCAATGGCCGGTGCGGCCTGAATGCCATAGCCGCCCAGTGCGGCAAGCCAGATGAAACTTTCCTGCAACGGATCCTGGCCCAATACCGGCGAACGGTCGGCAACAAAGGTGCGCAGGCCTGCCCATTTGTTGATGATCGAGCAAGGGCGCAGCCGCGTGGTGCTTTGCAGGCGCTCCATGGTGATGGCCAGGTCGAGTTCATCCGGCAGGGCATCGCAAGGCAACGACGGGCTTTCATCGCAAGGCGAAACGATCAGGCGCCCGGCTTCCGGCTTGATGAAAATGTCTTCGTCGACCGTTCCTAGGTAGGGCGTGTGGTGCACATCGCATTGCGGATCGACCGCCAGCACCGTGCGGCGCAGTGGCCGCACACCTACCTTCGGCAAACCGCAGCGCTCGGCCAATTCATCGGCCCAGGCGCCAGCGGCGTTGACCACAATCGCGGTCTCGAGGTGCTGGCCATCCTGGGTGTGCAAAGTCCAGTGACCGGCCCGGTACTGGCCGCGCAGCACCTCGGCTTCACGTCTGACTACACCACCGCGGGCGCGCAGGCCGCGAAGATAGGCGCCATGAATGCCGTGTACATCCAGATCGAAGGCGCTGGGCTCGAAAATCCCTGCGCTCCACGCGCCCTCTGCCAAGTAAGGCACCAGCTCAAGGACTTGTTTCTCGTCTAGGAGCTGCGCCGTTGGCACCTGCCCTAGAATCGCGGTGAAACGGGCGGCCAACTTATCCACACGTGCCGCCTGGGCCACGATCAGCGCACCCCGTGGTGCCCACAATGGATGTTCGGCGAGCCCCTCGGGCGGACTCTCGAAAAAGCTCCGGGAGGCACAGGTCAGCGAGCGGATCTGCTGGTTGCCGTAGCTTTCCATGGAGATCGCCGCTGAACGCCCGGTGGTGTGGTAGGCCAGTTGTGGTTCGCGTTCAAGCAGGCAAACGCTGCCGTGAGCCGCCAGTTCATAGGCGGCGGATACCCCGGCAATCCCGCCGCCGACCACGATGAAGTCGTAACGAACGGTCATGGTCGGCTGCCCTCGGCAACGGTGCTGGCTTTGCTTTCCCGGGTGTAGGTCAGTACGAAATGTGCCACGAGCCCGAAGATCAGCCCCCAGAATGCAGCGGCCAGCCCCAGGAAACTCATGCCCGAGGCGGTGACCAGGAAGGTGATCAGCGCCGCTTCACGTTGTTTCTCGTCAGCCATGGCGCCGGTCAGCCCGGCGCTGATCGCCCCGAACAGGGCCAGGCCGGCGAGGGAGGCAATCAGCTCTTTGGGCAAGGCAAAAAACACCGAAGCCAGGGTCGCGCCGAAGATGCCCATCAAAATGTAGAACACTCCGCAGGCGATCCCGGCGATGTAACGCTTGTCACGGTCTTCATGGGCTTCGCGGCCGGTGCAGATAGCGGCGGTGATGGCCGCCAGGTTTAAGCCATGGGAGCCGAATGGCGCCATCAAAATTGAACCGATGGCCGTGACCGAAATGATCGAGCGCGCGGGGGTGTTGTAGCCCGAGGTACGCAACACCGCCATGCCCGGCACGTACTGCCCGGTCAGGGTGACGAGGGCCAGCGGCAGGCCGATATTGATGATCGCGTGCCAGCTCCACTGCGGGGCGATGAAGATCGGGTGAGCGAGATCGATGGTGATCGAACCGGTGTTGAGTGCACCGAACGAGGCGGCCACGACGCAGCCGACAATCAATACCGACAGGATGGCGTAGCGCGGTGAAAAGCGCTTAAACAGCAGGTACGCCGCGATCATTGACAGCACCAGGCTCGGCTGCAGCTTGATCGAGGTGAAGAGTTCGGCGCCGAAACGAAACAGGATGCCGGCGAGCATGGCGGCGGCGATGGCTTTTGGCAGGCGACTCATCAGTTTGTCGAACGCACCGGACAGGCCGACCACCGCAATAATCACCGAAGCCACCACATAGGCGCCGATGGCCTCGGGCAGGGAGACCGTGGGCAGCATCGACACCAGCAACGCCGCGCCCGGTGTCGACCACGCCGTAATCACCGGAATCCGCAAACGCCAGCTCAATAACAGACCGGTGATGCCACTGCCGATGGAAATGGCCCAGATCCAGGACGACACTTGATCATTGGGCAGGTGCGCTTCCCGGGCTGCCTGAAACACGATGATCAGCGGGCCGGCATAGGAAATGATCACGGCGATGAAGCCTGCAATGACCGCTGACAGGGATAGATCCTTTCTGAGTGTGTCCATGATGTCTCGACTTGGCGTGGCTGGCACGCGGTGATTCAGAATTGAGATTGAGTCGATTGCTTCGATTCGATATGAGTGTATTTGAATGAATTGAGTTGATTCAATAGGTGGGTGGGTTGTTACGAGATGCTTTTTTGTTATCAAGGTGTATTTGTCAGATTTTTTTTAAATAACTAATTGATTTATAAATATATTTATTGGTTTAAAAATATTTTGTGTGAAAGATGCTTTTCGATTCATTCGCCGAATCAATCGACTCAATTTATGGATTTAGTCCATTTATTAGTTGCCTAGCCACCATGTGATATGCTCGGATATTCATCATTTCTACGATGGTAGCGGTCATTCATGTGGGTTCCTCAGCTAAGCGAATTCAACCAGCCGATGTATTTGTCGATTGCCGACGCGTTGGCGCGCGATATCAGCAACGGCGTGTTGAACGAAGGTGATCGTCTGCCGACCCTGCGGGAGCTGGCCACCACGCTGAATGTCACGCCCGGTACCATCAGTCGTGCCTATAGCGAAGCCCATCGGCGGCGTCTGGTGCAGGGGGAAGTGGGGCGTGGCACTTATGTGCTCAACCAGAAGCAGTTGGAACTGCCGGCCAGCAACAGCGCCGTCTCGCTGAATCTGGGACAGTCTGAATTACTGGACCTTTCGATCATCAAGCCTTCCAGCGAAACCCTGGAATACTGGTTGCGCGGAGCCTTGGTGGGCATGGCCAAAAGCACGGATTTTGCCCATGCCCTCGATTACGCACCCGATGGCGGTCATCCGGCTCATCGCGAGGCGGGCGCGCAATGGCTGCGCCATTCGTTGCCCGATGCGCAATGGCAGCAAGTGGTGATCACCGCCGGCGCACAGCATGGTTTGATGGTCGCGATGAGTGCGTTGACCAACGCCGGTGATCTGGTGCTCTGCGAGGAGCTCTGTTACCCCGGCATCATTTCCCTTGCCCATGGACTGGAACGACGCCTGCGTGGCGTACCAATGGACGATGAAGGGATCATTCCCGAAGCGCTGCGCGAACTGTGCCAGCGTGAGAAACCGGCGATGCTTGTCTGTGTGGCGACCTGTCAGAATCCGACGGCCGCGATCATGTCGCAAAAACGTCGGGCACAAATCGCGGCATTGGCCGAGGAGTTCGACTTCATCATCCTGGACGATGACATCTACGGTTTTCTGGCCACCGACCCGTCGATCAAACCGCTGTCGGCGTTTGCCCCGGATCGTTCGGTGTACCTGACCAGTCTGTCGAAGTCGGTCATGCCGGCCTTGCGGATTGGCTATCTCTACAGCCCGCCGAAACTGCTGTCGCGCCTGACCTCCATGGTGCGCAGCAGCGTCTGGATGCCGTCGCCATTGACCGCTCAGTTGGCCAGCAATGTGATCACCGAGGGGCTGGATAAAAAGCTGATCCGTATTCAGCGCAACGAAGCGGCTGGGCGGCAGGCGATCGCTCAGGAAATCTTCGCCAATTTCGAGCTCAAGACCCAGCCGTATTCCTACCACGTCTGGTTGACGTTGCCCGAGCCCTGGACCAGCGACGAATTCACCATGCTGGCCCGTGCCAACGGCGTGCTAGTCCTCAGCGGTACCCAGTTCCAGGCCGAACGTAGCGGCATTACGCGCTGCGTGCGACTGGTGTTGATGTCGCCCACCAGCCAGGACGAATTGCGGTTTGCCCTGACCAAGCTGGCCAGCCTGATCGATTCGGACCCGCGTCGTTATTACTGAGCCCAGGCGCTATCTACTGACGTTTTGTTCCTCAGATGATGGCCAACTCGCCTACAGTTAATTCAGCATCTGACGAATGCCTCTGTCCGGAGCCCTTCCACCGGACGAAAGCCTCCGCTAAGGTGCGCGGCTTCTCATCCTTTCATCGATCAAAGGCCCGGCATGACCGAACAGAACACCAACCCGCTGCACGGCGTGACGCTGGAACAGATCCTCAACGCCCTGGTTGAACATTACGAATGGTCGGGGCTGGCCGAGCGCATCGATATCCGCTGTTTCAAGAGTGACCCGAGTATCAAGTCGAGCCTGACGTTCCTGCGCAAAACCCCATGGGCGCGGGAGAAAGTTGAACGCTTGTACGTGAAGCTGATGCGCACCAAGCGACCGGTCTGAGCATGGTCATACCGTCGGCGCCAGGTTCTGCCGCGAGGCGTCGTTGTGTTGCCGTGGCTGCGGTTTTGGGCTGGACGGGTTTGAGCATTCAGCTGTACCTGATTCTTTATTTACGCTGGAGTGTTGCGGCCAGTCTGCTGGGCGGGCTGATGAGTTTTTTCAGCTTTTTCACCGTGCTGACCAACACGCTGGTGGCGGTGGTGCTGACCTGTGAACTGACGTCCCGAGAATCGGCGGCGCGGCGCTGGTTTCTGCAGCCGTGGGTAAGCAGTGGAGTTGCGGTGAGCATCACCATCGTCGGTTTAGCGTATAGCCTGTTGTTGCGCCATTTGTGGCATCCCGAAGGCTGGCAATGGCTGGCCGATGAGCTGATGCATGACGTCATGCCGGTGCTGTTTCTGGCTTATTGGTGGTGCTGCGTGCCCAAAGGTACATTGCGGCTGCGGCACATTGCGGTGTGGGCGATCTATCCGCTGGTGTACTTCGGCTATGCGTTATGGCGCGGGCATCTGCTGGCGGTTTATCCGTATCCGTTCATTGATGTCGACAAGCTGGGTTATCCACAGGTGTTTGTGAATGCAGGGGGATTGTTGGCGGGGTATGTGGTGATTTCACTGCTGGTGATTGGGCTGGATCGTCGTCTTGATCGTTAGTTGGAGTTCGTTGGATAAAGATCAAAAGATCGCAGCCTTCGGCAGCTCCATATGAATCGTCCACCCCTGTAAATCGTCGGGCGAACACAAATCCTGTAGGAGCTGCCACAGGCTGCGATCTTTTACGATTTATTCTTCGTCACTGTCATCCAGTCGCCAGTAACCGACAGCCTTCACAAACTGCTCGTTCAGGCCGTGCTCATCGAGCAATACCCGGCGAATCTGCCGCGACACCTTGGACTCGGTCGCCACCCACGCATACAGATTGCCATCGGGCACCTCGATCTGTTGCACGGTGGTCAGCAGGTTGTTTCTGCCACCCTCACGCAATACCCAGATCACGTCGACCTGCGCGGCGCTTTCCAGGCGTTGTTGTTCGGCGCCGTTTTCCACTTCCACGATCACCAATGCACGCCGATTGGCAGCCAGGCCTTCGAGGCGGCGGGCAATGGCGGGCAGGGCGGTTTCGTCGCCGATCAGCAGATAGCTGTCGAAGATGTCCGGCACGATCATCGAGCCCCGAGGCCCGCCGATGTGCAGGATCTGACCGGGTTTGGCCTGCTCGGCCCAGGTCGAGGCAGGGCCGTCGCCGTGCAGCACGAAATCGATGTCCAGCTCCAGCGTATTCAGGTCGTAACGGCGAGGCGTGTAGTCGCGCATCTCAGGCATCGGCCCGTTGTCCTTGCCGGCACCGAGTACCAGGGTTTCCAGCGCCGCGTGTTCCGCTGCATTTTGTGGGAACAGCAGTTTGACGTGGTCGTCCGTTCCGAGGCTGACGAAGCCAGCCAGCTCTGGGCCACCCAGGGTAATCCTGCGCATGCGCGGGGTCAGGTCGACCACCCGCAGTACTTCCAGGCGACGGCGTTTGATCTCGTGGCTGACACGATGAATGGATTGGGATGGCACGATAACGTCGGTCATTCGGCTTTCTCCGAAGCGGGTTGAACGGCAGGGCCGTCGACGATGGCTTTGGCCGTGTTGTTGAGCAGGTCGCGTACCCGCAGGATTTCTTCCGGGCTCCAGCGGCCATGGTGCATTTGCAGGGCATGGCGCAGGTTGTGCACCGCTTCGTGAATTTCAGCGGGGCGGTCATGGCCGCGCAACGAGCGCTTGCTGACTTCGATGCGCATGCGCACGCCGTCCAGGGCAATCGCCTGTTCACTTAAAGACAGACGTCCGGCGTCGGTGATGCTGTAGCGTTTTTTTCCGCCCTCGGCGTCGCCCAGGATCATTTCGCTTTCTTCGAGGAAGGTCAGGGTCGGGTAGATCACGCCGGGGCTGGGGCTGTAGGCGCCGTCGAACATGCTTTCGATCTGGCGGATCAGGTCATAGCCATGGCATGGCTGTTCGGCGATCAGTGCCAACAGCAGCAATTTCAGGTCACCGGGGGCGAAGACTCGCGGCCCACGTCCACCGCGCTCGCGGCCGGGCCCTGGGCGTTTCTCGAAGCCGTCGCGGCCGTCGCCGGGTTCGCGGTGGGGGGAATGATGGTCTCTCATTTTTTGCTTGCTCTCGTCGTGTTTAGATACAACTTAAGATATATCTTAATCCGCGAGCAAGGCTTTTTTGGGCGAAGCTAATGACTGCCGACGGGTGGTGAGCCAGTTGAATGATGCAATCGATTGAGTCAACTGCCCCTCAAGGGCGAACAACTTCCCCCCTGTTAGGGCTCCTTGAAAGTTTAAAGTTGTCGCTCTAATAATTTTGGAGTTTATATTCTAAAAAAGATGAAAGTGTCCGTATTATCTAGCTGGAACTTCTGTATGGTTTTTTCGATAAAGCTGTCTGTAGGTCGTAACTTACAGTCGCTGTTTCGTATCTGGGTTTTTTGTTCTTTTTTCTTTCCGGTCATGTAGTCGTTTAACTACGCGCTCATCGGAAGTTGCCTGCTTACTTTCCAGAGCCAGCAGTCGAAGATGTCCCGGCGTTGAAAGTCCAAATAAACACAGCCCCTCACAGGAAGCGTTTTTTGAACTTTCAATGAACCGACCCTCATCAAGAAAACAGGTACTGAACGATGTTCAAGAAATTCGCACTCGCTGCCCCGTTGGCTATTCTGGCGCTGGGCTCCTCCGGGGCATTTGCCGCAGGTGAAGCCGCTCACTCCATCAGCATTATCGCCCACGTGCCGACCAACGGTTTCTACGTGGTGCCGACCAATCCTGATCTGGTGAACAAGGATCAGGACATGAGCTTTCAGCCGACTACCGGCAGAATGGGAGAGGTTAACGGGTTCTTCGATATCCGTAACAACAATGGTTCGGTTCACGCCAGCCTGGACAGTGCGCCGAAACTTATTTCCGGCTCCAGCACTATTGATCTGAAGGTTAAAATCAATAACGTTGAATTGACCACCACGCCAAAACCAGTGGTTGGCGAAGTCGAGTCCGACGTGAACTTCCGTGCACCGCTGAACATCGCGGTTGCTAACCCTACCGGTGCAGCGCCCGCTCCCGGCGATTACACCGGGGTCGTTGCGATGACCTTCGACGCCGTCCCTCCGGTAGTCACTCCTTGATCGAAGGATCAGGCAATAAGCGCTGACTGATGCAGGTCGCGTTACCCGGCGGGACAAACAGCAATGTTCGTCCCGTCGGACTTCAACTTGTCTGTAATCAGAGTAAGAGTTCATGTTCCCGATGACACCCATCGCAGCTGCGCTTGCGCTGTTGTTTTGTGCCAGTGCAACGGCGGCTTCCGTTTCTGCTGCCGGAACGACACCGCGAAGTCTGTTGGCTCAGGCCAAAGGCCTGCCGGCGGATTTCGAGGAGCATTTCTTTGATGTACCCCTGGCTGTTCGGGTGGAACTCGATCAACAGCCCTTGGGGGAGGCCATGGTGGTTTTATCGCGTGATGATCGCATCACGTTGCTCGAATTCACCGACACCAGTGAAAATCGCTTCGGCCCTGCCGAGCGGGAAAAATGGGCGAGTTACCTCAAACCGGGCGTACCACTGGGCAATTGCACCGGCTCTTGTCCAGATCAGGTGTTGGCCGTGCATTACAACCTGGAAAACTCGTTGGTCTCGATCCTCACCGAAAACGCTGAGCGCGATGTTGAAGCCAGGCGTTACTACGAGCAACCCGAGGGCGGAAGCAGCGGTCTGATGCTGCGCAACCAGCTCAACCTCAACGGTGGTCAGGATCAGGACCTTGGCGGGCGTTATGGCCTCGAAGCCAGCGCGAGCCTGGGCAACTGGAGCCAGACGTTCAACATGCAAGTGGCCCGCCTTGGCGGCCCGGATGACAAGTTGTATCACGCGGTGCATGAGCTTTACACCCAGCGCGAACTGCAAGGCAGTTTCCTGCGCCTGGGTTACTTCACCCCCAATTCCGAAGGATTGACCCGTCAACCGCGCACGTTTGGCACCAGCCCCGACACCGCTGTCGGCGTCATGTACGGCAGCTCCGACAGCCTGGCCATCAACAGCCCGATGCCCAGCGTCTATCCGATCTACGTCACGGCCAATCGCCAGGGGTCGGTGGAGATCTATCGCGACGGCCTGTTGATCAATACCCAATCGGTACCCGCCGGTTTGCAGACCCTCGACACCCGACCGCTGCCGGGTGGTATCTATGAAGTGGAAGTGCGCCTGATCGAAGACGGCCAGATCACCTCCACCACCCAGGAGTTGGTGTACAAGCCCAGCAACTGGCGCAACCTCGACGAGCGCTGGCGCTACAACCTGTTTGCCGGGGAAGAAAGCAAACTGCTCAGTAACTGGGATCAACAGGCCAGCGGCGGTGTAACGGCAGGGGCTTCGGTCAACTACCTGATGCATCCGCGGGCGATTCTCGGCCTGTCGGCGCGCCAGATTCGCGAAAAACTGCAATTCGGCACGTCCATCGACTGGACCCTGGCCAATCACATCAGCCTGTACGCCAATGTGTACCAAACGCAGGATCATGGCACCGGCCTCGATCTGCAAAGCCTATATAACTACGGTTCCGGCAGTTTGGTGATAAGCCACAACCGCAGCTGGCTGGATACCACCAACCTCTATGAGACCTTGCCGGACGGTACCCGGATTCGCCAGCGCAATGTGTTCGTCGGCGAGACCAGCAACTCGTCCCTGGCGATCAACCATCGGGTCAGCAGCAAAAGTTCGATCAACGCCAGGCTGTTCCACAGCGAAGGCAACACCGAAGGCTTCGGCATGGACCTCGGCTGGAATCAGCGCGCCGTACTGTTCGGCAGCGATGGCAATTGGCGGTTGTCGCTGTTCGATCGTCCAGGCAGTTTCAGCAGCGGCAATGCGCGCAATCGTGGTGTCGACTTGAGCATCAACCTGGCGATGGGTGCACCAGGCCAGCAGCTTACGGGCAGCATTGGCTCGCGTACCGCCCGTGATGGCAGCCGCGACAACAATGCCTCCCTCGGCTGGCGCAAAGACCTGAAGGATCATGTGCTGCAAAACGTATCGGTGACCGCACTCACCGATACTTACGGCGTGGGCTTGTCCAGCCTGGCCAATTTTCGTACTGACGCAATCAATGGCGATGGCTTCGTCCAGCGTTCGTCCTACAACGGCAACTTCACCGGTGGCCTGAACCTGGACAGCACGCTGGTAATGGGCGCTCAGCAAATGGTTCTGACCAGCCAGCATGAAATGCGCGGCGCGGGGCTGATTGTCGATGTGGAATCGGATATCGATGACATCACCCTGCGTGCGGACGATTACAGCGGTGGCAGCGCGGCGTTGAGGCCGGGGCGCAATTTCATCCCGATTACCGCTTACAAGAACAGCTCGGTGAGTTTCGACTTCGAAGGCAGTCATGTGCCGGCGGCCAGCATCGAGCCGGCGCGCACCCGCTATCACCTGAACAAGGGTGGGGTGGAGTACCGCCAGGTGCGGGTGATGAAAACCCTGACCGTGCTGGGTCGGCTGGTCGATGCACAAGGCCGGGCGCTCAAGGGCCATCACGTGATCAACCACGCCAGTCGCGGGGTGACGGAAGTCGATGGTTTCTTCTCGATGGAAATGAACGCCGGCTCGCCGACCCTTGAAGTGCGTCAGGGCAATCAACTGCTCTGCCAGTTCCGCCTCGATGCGAGTCGTCATCGCAGCGAAAACAATGTGTTGATGATCGGTGATCTGCGGTGCACGCCGGACACACTCGCCGACGTCACGTCCACCGAACAGAAGGCGGGTTGAAACATGAAAAAGTCTATGTATTGGCTGGGGCTATGGGCAGCGCTGAGCGTGCCGTCGGCAGAGGCGGTGAATCGGGAGATCAGGGCGTTGTTCCAGCCGGATCCTGCCCAGCCGAACAAGAATATATTTATCAATAAAACGCCGAACAGCGGTTACTGCGCGATCTATCCGGGACAGTGCGTCGACAACAATACGTTCAGCATTCAGCTGCCAATCAGGTTCAATTCCACTCGCGCCATTGCAGCTGGCGAAGGCGTTCCATTGAAGGTGCCGGCCAACTGGCGGCAGCTGACGGTGACCAATAGGGATACGCAGGAAACGGAAATCGTCGAAGTGCGAATCAGCGGCGTTGGCTCCAGGTACATTCTGAGCGCTCCGGCCACCGAACTGACCGGAGAGACGGATATGCGCGAAGGGCATAGCAAGCTTTGGATCGGGAGCACCTGGGTTAATACTCCGCCACCTTGTCAGTACAGCGGAGTTGGAGGATACGGCCCTGCGTTTTATCTGTTTTTCTGGAAAGCGCCGGTCGAGGCGGCGTGCACCAAGGTGGCCACTTTCCCCATCCCGGCTATGTCGTTTAATACCGTCGATTTTTCCTATGAACTACGAACCCCAAACCCCCTGAGTATGACATCCGGGCTGTACACCGGTTCCTTGGCCTACAGCATCGGCCCCGGCGCTGATTTCGACTTCGGACCGTTAATGCAGCCGGATGACAGCAACCTCACTCTGGACTTCGTTCTGGATGTGCAGCACACCCTGAAGGTCGATCTGCCACCGGGTGGTAACAAGATCGCTCTGGAGCCCCAGGGCGGCTGGCAACAGTGGATCGACGGCGGTCGCAAGCCCACCAAAATCTATCGCGATCAGTTGTTCTACATTTCGGCGTCGTCGCGTTTCAGGGTCATGTTGCTGTGTGACTCGCTCGGCGGTAGCCGATGCAGACTGCGCGGTAGCAAGGGTAACGTCACCGAGGTGGAAACAAGAATCAGCCTGCCTGCCGGGATCGACGGCCCCGGCGGAGGGCTGGTCAATCTGCTACTGCTCAGACACAACGCGTGGACAGGCCCGTTTCAGCCTGGACATTACGTGGATCGAAAGGGCGGCTCGCTGCGTTTTGAGATGCCCCGGGACGCCATCGACTTTCTGCTGCGCCCCGGCTTCAGTGATGACAAGCTCAGCGGCAACATCACCGTTATCTGGGACTCTGAAGTCTGACTTTCCGAGCCTGACCATTTCATTTTTTCATGGGGTTGAAATCGATGAACCGTTTGTTCTTGCTGTCGGTGCTCAGTGTGTTTTGCGTGGCGGTGCAAGCCGGGCCGCAGATCAATGTAGGCACCGTGTACGACTATCTGGATGCCGACAAAAGTACCTATCTGAAACGGGTATTCAACAGCGGCGACAGCACTGCTTTCGTCAAGGTCAACGTGCTGGAAATCGTCTACGACGCCGACGGCACCCCGCGGGAAATTCCGGTGGAGGCGGCTGCCGATGGCGCCTCGCGCAACGGCGTAATGGCCAGCCCGGCGCGGCTGATCGTGCCGGCCCAAGGCATGCAGGGCACTCGTCTGCTGTACATGGGCGAGCGTGACCGTGAGCGCTACTTCCGCCTGCGTTTTGTGCCAGTGGTGCCGGAAAAGGAAGATGACTTTGTGGTGACCAGCGAAGAACGCGAAGAGTACAAACAGAGCCTGTCGGCCGGGGTCAACGTGATGACCGGGTTTGGCACGGTCTTTTTCGTGCGGCCAAAAAACGCCCGTTTCGAGACCGCCATCTACGACTCCGACAGTCGCTATGAACTGCGCAACAACGGCAATACGGTGATCATTATCGATGAGTTCAAAAGTTGCTCTCTCACCAATGAAACCGACTGCGGGGCAACCACCAAGCACCATGTGCTGGCGGACAAGACTTTTGGCTTCGACAAGGAACAAGGCCGTGAATACCGCTTCTTGCTGATCGAAGGCGGCACCAGGAAAGCCCTGAAGGTAGCGAGCCGCTAGACCGGCTGTCCATTGACGCAACGGGTAACGAACATGATCAAGCAATGCGCCGTCGTCGCCCTGACGGCAATGACCGTTATGATGGGCTCTGTGACATGGGCTGCCCGGGAAGAGCACACCTTCGAGGTGTCCCTGACCATCCCGAATCGCTCGTTCTACATCGTGCCGACAGAGCCGGACTGGATTCACCGACCCCAGCGGCTCAACTGGGACTACCCCACATCGACCCTGAGCAGTGTGCGCAAGAATTTCGATGTGCGGCATGACACCAGCGCGATCGAAGCGCGGCTGGATAGCCTGCCCTACCTGTCGAACGGCAGGCCGGGCGAGGACATTGTGTTGCGCGTCCGTTTCAACGGGGTGGAGTTGAAATCCGACCTCCTACCGCAGGAAGTCGTTACGCAGGCAGAAGCCGCCGCGGGCAAGCGGGTATTACTGGAGATCGAGCCGGTGAAACCGGCCAGTGGGTACCGGCCGGGGGATTACAGCGGCAACGTGATGCTGCTGTTCAACGCCAAGGCGCCGGGAGCCTGAGACCCTGAAAAAATCTATCGGGTGGCTGGGGTTGTTATGGCACTGAGCGTCGCTTCGGCCGAGGCGGCGACCACCATTAGGCAAACCCAGGAATGTCTGTGAAAGCGGGCAAGCCCGCTTTCACAGTTGGGCATTTTGAGTGACGCAAGTTTCAGGGTGAAATTATCTCAATCCGACTTTTGCCAACGCTTCGCGGGTCAGTCGTCTGGCCAACTCGTTTCGAGCGTAGCCAATGTCCTGCACCAGCCTGTCATAGAACCCTGTGCTCATTTCCTCGCGACGGAAAACTTCTTGTTCTGGAACGTTCAGCGCTCGGGCCAGATCTTCCAGTCTGCGGTGGAGCCTGGTTGTTTGTGTCGGATCCTGGTTTTTTGCCCATTCGCTTTGAGCCTCGCGCAGTTCTTCGAGCTGCTGTTGCTTCTTTTCGAACAGCCTGTCATTGGCCTGGAACTGATCCGGGTGGGTTTTTTGCAAATGTTGCTCCCAGAACGGGTTTTCGAATAAATCGATCATCCCGTTGACCAACCCATCACCTTTCTCGCGTTCGATCACCGTATCGTAGGCCTTGTCGATTGCATCGGGCGACAAGCCCGCTCGCTTTCGATACCGCAAGTCTTCAGACTGCCAGGGTAAATCCAGACGCTTGGCCAGCCCCGTTTCGTAGGCCAGGTGCACTTCCACATCATCCGGCGGGTCGAGTCTGGGATCGAGGTCAAATCTTTTCTGCTGTTCACGTATCTCGGCTCTGGCAATATCGCCCACGCGTTCCAGGCGTGCAGCGCTCCTGGCCAGTTTGACCAGCTTGTTTTCGAGAACCACGGCAGACGTCGACTCCGCATGCGCCTGCGACACCAGCACTTTGATCCCCATGTTATTGAACAGTTGAGACCCGGCGTCAGCGCAGGTCTCAGGGTGACTGGCTTGTTTGAACAGTTCCTCGCGCAGGTGGGTGTCCAGAGCGGCGGCATCGATCATCTGCCAGACCCGCCTGGTCAGTTGCCAGCGCGATTTAGCGTCCCGGTAATCCTGGCTTTCTCTCTGCTTGCGGATCACTTTGAAAAAATCGGTGGAGTCAGGCTCAGCCGCCAGATCGTGCCAGGACTCTTCCCTGTAGGTGCCGATCCCCGACGATGGACTATAAAACGCTGAATCGTCCGGCAACGATCGCCAATGCGATATCTCATCGGCCGCCACCTGTTCATAGGTTTGTTGCGGAGCAAGGCCTACGGACCGGCGATAGTCTTCATAACGGAACCGCTCGGCATCGGAAAGCTTCGTTGCATCAAGGCGTGTGCGGGCCACGATGAAGGCATGCCCGGAGCCTGGAGTGACATCGGGTATGTGTTTGATCGGACAGTCGCGCAGGTCGAGAAAAAAACCCCGCGGGCGAGGTTTCTGGATAATCCCGTCACTGAAGAGACCTTCCGGCCAGGTGTCGATACCGGTTCTGATCAGGCTCAGTATTTTTAATCTGGGCATGCGGCCGACATCCGGAGGCTGCACCAGCGGATTGAAATCCAGCCTTAGTGTTTCCAGGCGCGTGAGGTCTCTCAACAGCCCGACAGACTCAGGCGTCAGCATGATTGCATTGTTTGTCAGACGCAGGGTCTCGAGAAAATGCATCTTGCCGATACTCGGCGGCAACCTGGTCAGCCCACATCGGCGGGCACTGAAATGACGAACGTTGGTGAAGTCGTTCAACAGGCCTTCGGCGCCGGTAGAAAAGCGGGTGTTATCCAGATTCAGCACAGTAATCTGGTCGAGGTATTTTTTGATATTCGGCAGTTCAAGCAATTCCTTCCACCAACGATCGAGCTTGGGGCTCAAGAGTTGGGAGGACAAGTCCAGGGTATAGCCGCGTTCTGGATGGTTGCCGCGTTCGCCGAATGCCTCGCCTCTGCGTTCGAAGCACTCAAGGAACCGTTCTGAAATGTGCCTTCCGCCCGTGTGGTTGAAGGCCACCATCTTCCTGGCGGGGTCAATGACATCCGGGGCGCTCATGAGTAGTTGGTTTTCATGCCACAGGTCCAGTATTTTGCGCAGCTCGGCGAGTTCGTCTCTGAGCAGGTCGATCGCCTGATCGGGATCGCCCTTGGTGCGCAAGGATTCAACGATGCTGCTCGCCTCCTGTTCGCTTAATGTCGGGTACAGGTTCCTGACCTTTTCTTCCGGGGTTCTTGCCGCTCTGGACAGGGCCGGACCACGCACCAGGTTGACGGTTTCAAGCGTGGCAACGGGGCGAATGGGCGGTTCTGCCAGTGACACGCGGCGTTCGGCCGGCGAGGCGGATTTTTCCATGATCCACACTTTGAGCAGACGCCCCTGACCCCGTTGATAACCTAATGCCGCGCGCTGGTCGGCAGGCAGGGCACGCAGGATCGATTCGTAGAAGTTGTCGGCGTCATACAGTTTCCTGTTGGTTCCATCGAGCACCTCGTACTGGCCGTGCTCATCTCTGACCAACCGTCTGACCGTCGAGGCGTCTTGTGGGCCGACGCTGCAGCGCAGCGTGCCGTCATAGGTGCCGTCTCGTACTTCGATGCGCAAATCGCCGAAACTGTCGGAATTGAATTTGAGCGTGTTCAGCGTCAACCGTTCGGTGTCCGGTACCACCTGTTCATCGTGATAAAAGCCGTCGTAGGCGCGAGCGGTGGCGGCTTCGACATTCGCTTCGCGGGCCTGGGTTTTGATTCGTAGCGGCAGGCGATTTTCATCGACCATTCTCTGCAGTTCGTCTGGCCGGGCTTGAGCCAGGACTGTTTCCGTGAGGGTGAGCGGCATGTCCGGGAACGCTTGCTTGAGCAAGCGGACATCCATTTTGTTCGACCGTTCTCCAGCCTGGTACACGCGCTGGGTTAGCTCGCCTTTACGTGCCGCGACGGCACCCGCCAGTCGATCGCGCAATGCCTGGGGGCGTTCGGCGCTTGGTATGTCGCGACCTAGCAGGGTGTTGATCTCGGTCTCATTCAGAAAGCCCACGACGCGTTCGGGCAGTTTGCCGGACATGACATGCGTGAGACTGATGCTCAGGGTATCGGCTTCGGTGGCGTGGGCGTTGCCATACTGGCGTGATGGCCCCGTCAAGTCAGCGTTTTGATACACCTTCAGCGCTCGCTCGCGCGGCCATCCGGGCAGGCTGGTCAGCAGCGGTTCAAACCAGACGGATTGTGGGTCGATCGGTCGGCCGGCGCGGATGTTCTCACGGACTGTCCGCACCTCGTCATACGCGCTGTAGCGCTTGATGGCGTCGGCCAGCAGTGGCGGTGGCGGACGGTTGTCGACATGCATCCGGCGCAGCTCATTGTTATCAGTGCCGCTGCTGATGCGGATCTGCTCCAGCTCGGTGGGCGAAAAGCGATCGACGCTGTGGCCGAGGCGGCGCATCAATGTCTCGCCTTCCCAGTTTTGCGGATTCTCCCCCTCGTGCACCCAGGCGCCGTGGCCGTTATGTTCTATTTTCGGCGCGTAGGCATTGGGGCGGGTGGGGTGTTTGACTCGGTGAGTATTGGATGTCGGGTCTTTCGATGCTTTTTCTACGCAATAGAGTTTGGGTTTTATCCGCAGGATGTCCTGATTGGCGTGTCGATGCAGGCCGAGCTTGTCGGGTTGCGAGTCAGTCGAGAGGGTGAGGTTCTTCTGTTCGTAAGGGGCGAGGTCGGGATGCCACAACGAGGGTTTGCCATCGGGCAACCGTACGGGTTTCATGCCCTCGACCAACGGCGACAGCTTGAGACGAAAAGCGATGCCGATCTCAGCGGCCGCTCCAAACGTAGCCAGTTGAATGACATCCGTCACCACGCCGATCACATGCTCGGCCGCTTCGCTCTCGAGGCCTTCGGCCAGGTCGACGATCCCCTCGATGACGTCGCTGGTCAGTTGATAAACGGTATAGGCCATCATCAGTTCGCCCAATCCCGGTACGAACGGCGTGGCGATCAACAGGGCGGCGTTGAAAATGTCCGATACGATTTTCTTGAGGTTATCCCACCAGGCCCAGCGCGCCCTGGAGTCCGTGTCTGCGGTGGACACGGCGATTTCCCGAGCATCGTTGAGGATCTTGTTGAGCTTTTGCTGGTAGGCGTGTCTCCAGTAATTCCGGGGCAGTGGCACGTGCTGGAGTCGCAAGCGGGGGTGAAGCACGGGCTCCTTGCGCCACGCCGGACGCTGATCCGTCGGATCCTCTTTCGTGTGCCATTTGACGGTAAAGAGACATTGCTCGAGCTCGGCGAAAAAGTGCCCGCGCTGTTGCTGATCGACGAACTGACTGAAGAATTGTCGATAGCTCAACTGCGATGAAGCGGCAATTTTGTCTTCGCGCAATTGGCGCGCCAGTTCATTCGTGAACGCCTGCGGCGATTCGTACTCCTTCAGCGGATGTTCAGGGTCATGGGGAACATACGCAATGAGCCGTCGAATGCCTCTGCTGTCCTGCTTGGCGGGAATCAACAGGACCACTCCGGTCAGACGCGTCTCCATCATGGACAGGTCGCAGCACTGCATCTGTCTGCCATTGAGGAGTAGTTGAGGTTTGTCCTGTGCCAGATCCAGCATCAGCTTGTACGCATCGTACTGGATATCCCCGTTCATCAACGCCAGCTGCGCGGCGACGGTGAGTGCGTCTTTCTGACTTTCGGTCACCTTGTGC
Source organism: Pseudomonas sp. JL3 (assembly GCF_031570575.1). Lineage (NCBI taxonomy): Bacteria > Pseudomonadati > Pseudomonadota > Gammaproteobacteria > Pseudomonadales > Pseudomonadaceae > Pseudomonas > Pseudomonas sp. JL3. Next base: position 22,199 of record NZ_JAKWJK010000009.1, on the reverse strand, counting down.
TTCATGAAGGCTTCGGCAACCGGTTCGCCGGGCAGCAGAAAGCTTTCGAGATGTGCCTTGTAGCGCGCGCCAATATCCAGTTCCCGGCACAGCGCCTGGAACTGTTTGATGGTCATTTTTTGTTTGATTGGAAGGACATCGAAGTGCCCGCGTTTGTCGGGTTGAGTGATGAACTCCGAGCCGGCATCGACCGTTTCGGTCTGTGCGAAGTTATGCAGCGCCGCATCCAGCAGGGAAACGGTTCGGGTCGTGACTCCGCCCGACAGATCAATCGCGTACCAAGGGGTTTCTTTAGGGATGTACAGGCGCAAGCAGGTCGTCTTCACGTCATGCTCGACGCCGTAGCGCTCCTTGAGCTTCGCCTGGAGCAGGGGAGCGGCAAACGAATGGATGTCCTGCAATTTTTCGAACAGCTGATCGACCTGGTTCTGCGAGCTCCAGGCCTTGAGGTTCGCTGCGTTCAGATGGGCGGCGAGCGCGGTGGCGTACCACGGCTCGATCTTCAATCCAGTGGCCGCCAGCGCCCGGGCTCTGCTGATCGTGGCGGTTTTAAAAGTGTCGTTGATGTTGTTCTTGATGAACTCGTAGTGCCGCCCCTTATTGGTGTTTTTGGCAGGCGTGGGGGTGTCGGTCATGGCAATCATCCTTGATTGTTATAGGAGTGATCAGCCTACCGGTCGAGGCTCAAAAAAAAAGTCTGAATATCTGTGCTGGAACGGTGCTTCTTGCCTGTAACCCGTTGAATATTCGAATATGAAAAATAACTAAATACCACCTGCTGCGGGGGAAATGGCGATATCGCAAGCGCTGACACTCGAATGACAGGGGCGGGCAATCGAGTGCTGCTGCAAATGCTGGCAGGGACTGTTCAATGAGGTTTACCCGTGGATGTATCGGCTACCGCCAGGGACGAACCTTGCACCGGGCGGCATTGTGAAGCGCTGCCCGGTTGCAGATACGGCGTCAGGATCGGCGCCATGCCCTTGAGCACCTGCACCGGCAACGCCGAGGTGAATTTGAAGGCTTCGGCCGTGCGCCCGGGCACGAACGCGGTCATGGTGCCGAAGTGGGTATCACCGATAAAGAACACGAAGGTCGCGGTGCGGTTGATCGATTTCGAGCTCAGAATCCGCCCACCAGAACCGACGGCTTCGATGCGGTTATCCCCGGTGCCCGTTTTGCCGCCCATCGCCAACGGTTTGCCATCCGGCGTTACAAAACTGCCGGACACCCGTTTGGCCGTACCGGCATCCACCACCTGTGACAAGGCTTCGCGCATGGCCGTGGCGACTTCGGATGGCATGACCCGTTTGCCAACGTCAGGATCATTGATCAATTTGGTTTCATACGGTGTATTTGCCGCGAAGTGCAGGCTGTCGACACGCAACGTCGGCATGCGCACACCGTCATTGAGGATGGTACCGATCAACTCCGCCAATGCCGCCGGCCGGTCGCCGGAACTGCCGATGGCGGTGGCCAGTGAGGGCACCAGATGATCGAACGGATACCCGACTTTCTGCCAGCGCTGGTGAATGTCGAGGAACGCCTCGATCTCTAGCATGGTGCGGATTCGGCTGTCGCGGGCACCCTTGTGTCGGCTCTTGAACAGCCAGCTATAGACTTCCTGACGCTCGAACTGGCTGGCTTTGACGATCTGGCTGAACTTGGCGTCCGGGTTGTTCAACAGATAGCCGATCAGCCACAGATCGAGCGGGTGCACCTTGGCGATGAAGCCCTGGTCCGGCAGATCGTAGCTGCCGGGGCCGTAGCTGAGGTAGAGGCGTTCGAGGCGTTCGTCGGTCAGTTTTTCTTTAAGCTTGGCGCCTTTGAGGTGCGAGCGCACGAAGGTGTTGAAGCTTTCCTGGTCGGCCTGGGGGAATAGGTAACGATGCACGGCGGCCATGCGAATCGGGGTCGGACGCATGCCGTCGAGAAAGGTCTCGAGCCGCGCCTGGGTGTCTTTGTTGCGGTATTTCTTCCAGAACTTCAGCAGGAACGAAGTACCTTCCCTGTCGGCGAATGAGGCCAGGTATTCCTGACGCCGTGGGTTGCGATCATCTTTGAGCAATTCGGCTCTGTTGTCAGAGCCCGCATAGGTGCTGTAGCGCACCAGATCGCGCATCAGCCGAATGAATGGCAGGTTGATCGACTCACGCAGGGCATCGCGCAGGGTCGGCAGGCGGCCATTATCCTCCTTGCGGAAGTTAACGAACGTGTGCCGCCCGCCACCCGTGAAAAAAGCTTCGCCGGGGCTGGCGGAGTATTTGCGATCCAGCGCGGCACTCAGCATGTTTGGCAGGTTGCGGTCTTTGTTCTGCATCAGGTAATCGATGGCCCAGCGGCTCAGACGGTCCTGATCCGGGACCTCGATTTTTTTCAGTTCAGGGATGCTCATCTCTGCGTACTTTTCATGCAGCTCGGCGATGATTTGCAGATAAGTGGTGAGCACGCGCATTTTTGCGGTGGAGCCCAGTTCCAGCTTACTGCCTTCATTGATGTCGAACGGCTGGTCGGTGCTGTCGGTTTGCACCCGTACCCGCGAACCATCCGGGGTCAACTCGAACAGAGTGAAGCTGTAGCGCACCTGCGTGGTGCTGGTGGGTGTGAGCAGGCGTTCGCCAATCAGGCCGATTTCCGCGGCATAGGCCGGGTCGGCCAGATGCTTGAGGTAGGCGGTGGCCTGGGTTTGCAGCTTGCCTTGCAGGGTGCTGGTAGCGGACAGGTCGAGGCGGTCGAGGTCATACAGCGGACGGTTGAGCAAACCGGCCAGACGGCTGCGCGCCACACTGATGCCCTTGTTGGTTTCGATTGGCTGAATGGTGGGCTGGGTGGCCCAGTCGCGGTAAGTCACTTTACTGGCCAATGCCGCCGTCGCGAGTGGCGCATCGATTACGCCATTCTGGGCCAGCAGGCGAATATGGCTGTCGGTGAGACTGGCCAATTCATCACGGCCCTTGGTCAGGTAATGGGAAGGGCGGCGCTGAGCGATCATCAGTGACAGCACTTCACGCAGGGCCAGGCCTTTTTCCGACAGACTCTTCGGATCGGTCTCGGTGCTGGTCAGCCGTTCATTGGCCTTGTTGAAATCGGCGCCGTACCAGACGCGCAAACCTTCGGCCATGCCATGCACTTCGCCATGGCCAGGTACCGCCGACAGCGGAACACTGTTCAGGTAGTCACGCACTACATTTTGCCGGGCCTGGAGGGTTTCCGGCCCCGCCTGATAAGCCCGCACGCTGGCGGAAATCATTTGCCGGATCTTCTCCGCCCCCGACACCGTCAAGCCATCGGGCGAGTGTCGATATTTCTCAAGTTGCGTCGCCAGCGTACTGCCGCCCGCCGACTGACCGGGCAGGCGTAACAACTTGGCCACCTGTGACCACGCCGCCATGCCGAACCGTGGCCAGTCCACGGCGGGGTTGGCCAAGGGCTGACGGGGATCGAGCAAAAAGCGGTTTTCGATGAAGAGCAAACTGTTGACCACCACCGGAGGAATCGCCGCAAAGCTTGAATAGAGTTGTTGCGGGTATTTGAACTGGTAAAGCGGGGCCGCGCGGCAATCGGTGATCGACAGCCCGGCCTGGATTTTCTCTGCATAGGGCACGAAAAAGCCCTTGTCGCTGTACTTCATCAGCGCCGGGGAAAAGCGGGTTTGTGCTGACACCACGTAATTGCGCTTGAGCAGGCGCGGTAGAAACTCATCCATGGCGCTGTAACCCAAACGCTGATCGAAAGGGCCTGCGCCAGGGTAGCGTATGGCGTCGCTGGGGCCAGGCTGCAGCTCGTACTTCAGCGAGGCGGCATATTTGCTGATTTCCCGGGCCTGAAACTTGGAGGTGCGCATTTCCTTGGCCGCGGCGAGGCCGAGGACAATCACAATAATCAGCAGCAGCAACCAGAAAGCCCCCCAGCCGTGCCGGGAGCGACGGGGTTTCTCAGGTAAAGGCGCTTCATCCACTCGTTCAGTCGGAACCACAGTTTTACTCGAATCGGTTTGCCACAAAGCGCCCATAGTCGACTGATCCATTCACGCAGATTGATCGGACTTGTTTGAAGCTTAGACGGTGGTTGGGGTTGGTGAAAAAATTGTGAACAACCAAATGTCGAGTATGCATCCTTACCCGTGGCAAGCCCCCTCGCCACAACAGCTGCCCTTGCCACAGGGATGGTTATCGTCTGTAACAGCTGAGCTAGAGCCATCAAAGAGGTAAATGCTGCCTGCATAGGAGCATGACGACGCATCATTGCTGTGCAATACTCGGCGCCATTTTAAAGGCGAATAGTCCTACATCAGTCAGGTAATGCCCCTCCGAAAACCCCGATTTTGCCGAGAGTTATGGCTGAATGTTGTGGTTTATAGAGTGAAAAACCCTACTGGAAGCTTTTTATACTGCACGCCCGCTGATCTTGCAGGTTTTGTCCTGCAAGACGGGTCTGCCCATGAGGCTGGCCCGGTTTCGCAGAAGCGCTGGCTTATCGGTCGGTGCTTCGACACTCGGTGGTCAAATCCAATAACAAGACGAGGTTGTACCTATGCCAGTCGGCAATCACCTGCCTCACGGCGAGACCGCTCAGGGCGGCCCGCTTAAACGCGAACTCGGCGAACGGCATATTCGCTTGATGGCGCTCGGTGCCTGTATCGGCGTCGGCCTGTTCCTGGGTTCGGCCAAGGCCATCGAAATGGCCGGCCCGGCCATCATGCTCTCCTACATCATTGGCGGTCTGGCGATCCTGGTGATCATGCGCGCCCTCGGCGAGATGGCCGTGCACAACCCGGTCGCCGGCTCGTTCAGCCGTTATGCACAAGACTACCTTGGCCCATTGGCAGGCTTTCTGACCGGCTGGAACTACTGGTTCCTGTGGCTGGTGACCTGCGTCGCGGAAATCACCGCGGTGGCGGTGTACATGGGCGTCTGGTTCCCCGACGTGCCGCGCTGGATCTGGGCACTGGCGGCGTTGGTCAGCATGGGCTCGATCAACCTGATCGCGGTGAAAGCCTTCGGTGAGTTCGAATTCTGGTTTGCCCTGATCAAGATCGTCACCATCATTGCGATGGTGGTCGGTGGCATCGGCATCATTGCTTTCGGTTTCGGCAACGATGGTGTGGCGCTAGGGATTTCCAATCTCTGGGCCCACGGCGGCTTCATGCCCAACGGCGTGCAAGGCGTATTGATGTCCCTGCAAATGGTGATGTTCGCCTACCTCGGTGTCGAGATGATCGGCCTGACCGCCGGTGAAGCCAAGAACCCGCAGAAGACCATCCCCAATGCGATCGGCTCGGTGTTCTGGCGGATTCTGCTGTTCTACGTCGGCGCCTTGTTCGTGATCTTGTCGATCTACCCGTGGAACGAAATCGGCACCCAGGGCAGCCCGTTTGTGATGACCTTCGAGCGTCTGGGCATCAAGACCGCCGCCGGCATCATCAACTTCGTGGTGATCACCGCTGCGCTGTCGTCCTGCAACGGCGGCATCTTCAGCACCGGGCGCATGCTCTACAGCCTGGCGCAGAACGGCCAGGCCCCGGCCGGTTTCGCCAAGACCTCGAACAACGGCGTGCCGCGTCGTGCGCTGCTGCTGTCGATCGGTGCCTTGCTGTTGGGCGTGTTGCTTAACTATCTGGTGCCGGAAAAGGTCTTCGTCTGGGTCACCGCGATTGCCACCTTCGGCGCGATCTGGACCTGGGCGATGATCCTGCTGGCGCAACTCAAGTTCCGCAAAGGCCTGAGCGCCAGCGAACGTGCCGGCCTCAAATACCGCATGTGGCTCTACCCGGTCAGTTCTTACCTGGCACTGGCCTTTTTGGTGCTGGTGGTCGGCCTGATGGCGTACTTCCCGGACACTCGCGTGGCGCTGTATGTCGGGCCTGCTTTCCTGGTGCTGCTGACGGTGTTGTTCTACGTGTTCAAGCTGCAACCGACCAATGTGTCGCAAGGCGCGGTGCGTTCGGCTTCGTAAGTCGTAACGTCGGAAATGCCACAAGCCCCGGTCTGAATGATCGGGGCTTTTGATCTTAAGCTGCTGTCACCACAATTGGCCGGTTCAACCGCTTGTTGAAATCCAGCCAAGCCCCCAACAGCGCCATCAACCCGACCCCCAACAGTGCACTGGATAACTGCATCGCCAGTGTGTTCCCACCCAAGGCGTTAAGCATGTCTGCCAACGGCGCCAGCAACACACCAAAGCAGAAGACTTCCAACGAATAACGACCCATGCAACAGCTTTGTTGCGCCAGCCAGTGTCGGGTCCAGCCCGTGTCCGGCAACAACCTGGCGGTGACGTAGGCGAGGGCGAGGAAGTGCAGCAGGCGCGCTGGCGAAAGGTTGGTCTTGCTGATCGGATAGAGCCATTCGCCGAGCCGTTGGGGCATGAAGGCGTCATGCACACTCGGCCACTTCCACGACAGTGCGATCAGCCCGGTCACCACCAGATAGGTCAGCGTGGTGATGAAAACCGGCTGCTGAGTCAGCGGTCGAGGTTGCGACACCCGAGGCCTTTGCCCGTGAATCGCCGCCGCGCCCCCGAGAATAAACAGCAGCTGCCAGGCCATCGGATTGAAAAACCACACGCCACCGTCGGTACCCGCCAGGTTCCACTGGAGCCATGGCGCCAGCAGATACAAAACCACCGACAATCCCACCACGTATTCAGCCTTGCGCAGCAGCATCGGCAGCACCAGCGGCAGGCCGAGCAGCAACAGAATGTACAGCAGCAACGGGTCCATCAGGTTCGGCTTGAAGCGCAGCAACAGCTCATCCATCAACGCCTGCTGCGGATTACTGAGGAAGTACTGCAAGCCCATTTCCTGCACCAGATCACGGGTTTCCACGTGGCTGTTGGCGAAAAACACGATGCCCATCAGCAGCGCCAGCAAGAAGATATGCACCACATAAAGCACCCAGGCCCGTCGCAGGATCTTCACGGTGGCGACCATGAAGCCGTCGCGCCGGGCGATTTTGCCGTAGGCCAGCACGGCTGCGTACCCGGCCAGGAACACGAAAATCTCCGCCGCATCGCTGAAACCGAAATTGCGCACCGTGAACTGCGCGAGCGGGTTCTGCGGCACGTGATCCCAGAAGATGAAGATCAGCGCCAGGCCGCGAAAAAAGTCGATTCGGTGATCGCGTTCAAACGTCATGACGGCGGGCTCTTGAACGGGGTTGTTGAGTAGGAGCGGCACGCAGGGTGGCGTGATTCGCGGCTAATTGCAAAAGGGCTGGATATTACCGAATGTCTCAGTTGCCTATAGCGAACGGATGGGGCTGCGTGTCCGTTGGTCTGCCGGGCAGTTCGCGCGCCAGAACGCCCCCTGATGGCGGTCTGTCGAACATCTACACTTCGATTTTCAGGAGTGTGAAACGTGAAAGTTTCGCTGATTGTCCCGGTATTCAATGAAGAACAGGCGATCAACCTGTTTTATCAGGCGGTGCGTCGCGAATTGAAACTTGACCCGTGTGAGGTCGAGATCGTGTTCATTAATGACGGCAGTACCGATCGAACAGCTGAGCAAGCCAAGGCGCTGGCACAGGTCGATGAACAGGTATTGCTGATCAACTTTTCGCGCAACTTCGGCAAGGAACCGGCGTTGTTTGCCGGGCTGGAATATGCCACCGGCGATGCGGTGATCCCCATGGACGTGGACCTGCAGGATCCGATCAGCGTCATCCCGCAGTTGATTGCCGAGTGGCAAAAGGGCGCTGATGTGGTGCTCGCCAAACGCCGCAATCGTGACAGTGACAGTTATTTGAAACGCCACAGCGCATCGCTCTTCTATCATTTGCTGAACAGGATTTCCTATACCCGGATCGAAGAAAACGTCGGGGATTTCCGGCTCATGGACCGCAAGGTGGTCAATGTGATTCGCGCACTTCCCGAGCATCAGTTGTTCATGAAGGGCGTTCTGTCCTGGGCCGGGTTCACCACGGCAGTGGTCGAATATGAACGGGCCCGGCGAGTGGCAGGACGCAGTAAGTTCAACGGCTGGAAACTGTGGAACCTGGCGCTGGAAGGCATTACTTCGTTCAGCACCGTGCCGTTGCGGTTGTGGACTTACATCGGTGGCGGCATTTCGATCTTCGCGGTGCTGTACGCGGTGTACATGGTGCTGGACAAGATTTTCTTCGGTAACAATGTCCCCGGTTACCCCTCGCTGATGACGGCCATTCTGTTTCTCGGCGGCGTCCAACTGATCGGTATCGGCATCCTCGGCGAGTATGTCGGCCGCATCTACATCGAAGCCAAGCACCGGCCCCGTTATGTGGTCAAAGACGTCATTGGCGGCAAAGACCGGATCGGGCTTTAGCATGGGCAGACTGGGCGACTTTTTCAGTAGAGAGCTCGGGCGTCGTCGGGTCTGGCTGTTTTTCTTCATCGCGATTCTGATTTATGTCATCCCGCTGATCCTCGCGGACTATCCCTACATCGATGACAACTGGCGCTCGCTGTCGGCCGGTACTGCCTGGGCGGAGCAGGGGCGGTTGTTCACCGAGCTGTTCTACAACCTGCTGACGTTCAGCGACGGCGCGCCGAATATCTTTCCGTTGCCGCTGTTGATCGCCACGCTGGCCATGGCCTTTGCCTTGACCAGCCTGACATTCCATTACTACCCGCAGCCGACGATATCCTGCTGCCTGGTGGTGTTGCCGCTCTGGTACAACCCGTTCTTCCTGCAGAACCTGTCTTATCAATACGACGGGCCGGCCAATGCCTTGAGTCTGGTGGCAGTGATCTATGCGATCACTTTTCGCCATCCCTCACGCATTTTGCAGTGGCTGGTGCCGGCCTTCCTGATTGCGCTGGCGCTGGGGCTCTATCAGGTGAGCCTGAATGTGTTTCTGGGCCTGTGTTGCCTGGAGCTGCTCAGGGGCGCGAATGACAAGTGGGCCTGGCGGCAATGGTACGAATTGATCGGCTGGAAACTCGCGCAGGTGGGGCTCGGCGGGTTGATCTACAGCGTCACGGCTTATCCGTACATGAATCACGATCGCACCTTGTTGCTGAACTGGGCGGCGGCGCCTTTGCTGCAAGTTGAAATCAATATCGGCCGGGTGCTGGAAAAAGTCGCGCTGCTGTTTCACGGTGGATTCACTTGGGTGTTCGCCGTGCTGCTGTTGTGTGCCCTTGTGGGCAGCGCACGGTTGGCCCGCAGCGTGATTGAACGCCAGGACTCGGGGCTGAGAAAAATCGTGATGGGCCTGGTGTGTGTGCTGACAGTGCCGGTCGTGACTTTACTGGTGTCGGGTGCTGCGCTGTTTTTTCGCGACTTCAATGAAGGCGCCAGAACCTTGATGGGTTTCGCGGTGTTGCTGGTGCTGTTGTTCTATTTGAGCCATCTGGCGCTGGCGCCCATCCATGAGCGGCTGCCGCTGCTGTTGGCGGTGCCTCTGCTGGCCATGCTTTCGCTGTCCTACGCTTATGGCCGCGTGCTGACGGTGCAAAACACCTTCGCGTCCAGCGCGTTGTTTTCCCTGGGGCAGGACATTGCGGCCCATCGACAACTGCACGAGGCCAAGCGCATTTATCTGTCGGTGAGTTATTCCGATCACTGGCTGGTGGGGGCCGCCGGCTCGTTCAAGCAGATGCCGGTCTTGCATTATCTGTTGAACATCAACTTTTTCATGCTGGCTGAAAACCTGCCGAAGGCGGGTATCACCAACGTGGAGGTGGAGAGGGAGCGGCGTAACGCGACCCTGATGGGTTATCAGGGTTATCCACCGCTGGTGGAGAGCCAGTTCTATCGCATCTATCTGCTGGGCGATTACGGATTTATCGTCATGAAAGAGCCGACCCCGATCACCAGTCTGCAGTGGTGAGCCTGGTGATTACCTCTTTGATCCATCCCGAAAGTTTTCTATCTCGAGTGGCCGACAAGGCAGGTCTGGTGGCGGTGATAATCCTCGCGTTGGGTGCAAGGTTTCACGCCATCACCGTGCCGGTCATCTGGTACGACGAGGCCTACAGCCTGTTGCTGGCCGAGGGCTCACCTGCGTATATCTGGGCCACGACAGCGCGGGATGTTCATCCACCGCTTTACTACGTCTTGCTGCATTTCTGGATGTTGCTGTTCGGCAATGGCGTGTTGGCTGCGCGATCCCTGAGTGCACTGGCCGATGTCGGCACGCTGTTGCTGTGCATTAAATTGATGAGTCTGGTGACAACGCGAAAGGCGACCTGGATAGCGGCATTGCTGTTGGCATTGCTACCAATATCGGTGCGCTATAGCCAGGAAGTGCGAATGTACACCTTGCTCGGTTTCTGGCTGATGGGCGCGACCGTGGCGCTGGTGTGCTGGATCAAGGCACCGGATCAAAAGCGTTATCCGGTTTTTTACGTGCTGTTGATGACGGCTGCTTTCTATACACATTACTTCGCCGCGTTGTGTGTTTTGGTGCATTGGCTGTGTTGGTGGCGAGTGCGAGATGAAGGTCGGTCCACGGCAGTACCGTTTCGTGCGTGGGTCTTGGCCAACAGCGCAATCGTCGTGTTGTACCTGCCATGGATACCTTCTTTCATCGATCAATTGCTGCGAATGGACGGGCTCGAGTGGATACCGCCGCTCACTTGGCAAACAGCCCTGACCTTCGTTTGGCAACTGGTGATGATGGAGGGAGCGGTCAGCCCTTCATCCTTATGGCGTGTGTTGCCCTCGGTGTTGATCGTTGTTTGCGCCGCAGCGGCGCTGCTCAAGGCACGCCATGAGCGACCTTTCAGCATCTTATTGGTGGGCTATTTTTTTGTGCCGGTGCTGAGCGTTTTTCTGGTGTCGCTGATCGTTCCGGTATTCAACGCCAGATATCTGGTGTTCGCTGCCGCCGCGTTACCCCTTATCGTTGCGCTCGCGTTGGACGCATGGAGCCAACGCCACGCCGTTCTTGCCGCTGTCGCCATGGCTTTGGTTTTATTGGCAGAAGTACACGGGCTTTCGGCGGTCTATGCACAAACGGATGAGATGAACGGGACAAGCATTCGCAAAGATGCAAGGCTGGACGCCGTGGTCGAAGGTCTTGGCAACGAAGTCCGTCCGGGTGACGAAATCATTGTCGATAACCTGTATTGGTACTTGCCATTCACGTACTACAACTCGACCGGTATTCAGCCGAGGCTATACGCGTTCAAAACACCGACAGGCGCCCTGTGGGGAACCGCCGAATACGGTGGCTGGGCACTCATTCCCCGTCACCTGCACTCGATTCTCTTCAACGATTTTTCAACCTTGAAACTCAATACCAGGCGGATCTGGTGGGTAACGGGTTACGCTCGCCCTGAACATGACGCATTGTTTCCCAAACACTGGAAACATGTGCTGACGTTAAAGGCAGGGGATAGCGAAGCCCGCTTGTTCATTCTTGATCTAACGCCAACCACCCTTGAGGCTGGCGTGCAAACGCAATCTAAGCGGCAGCTGCTTCATTAGGCTCAAAACTATCCGCCCGCGCCATCTGCCACATCCGCGAATACAACTCGCCGTTCACCTCACCGGTCAGCAATTCCCCCGGTTTCAAAAACACATGCAACTGCGAGAACAGTTTGATTTCGGTGGCCGACATGCGTCGCACCAGATGCTTGGCCGTCAGTCTGGGGTGTTGCGATTGTTAGTATGGTTAGTGATCTGGAGAGGATTTCCGGGCGAATACCCTCCACCAGATAACGAATATTGCCCAGGATCGGGTAATTACGGCGCACCGCGTGGGGGTTTTGCAGCAGATCGAACAGCCCTACGAGGCTGAGGACGCCGGTGACGGCAGTGATCGGCCAGAGTCAGTCGTGTTGCAGAAAGGGCAGGCTGGCGAGGGTGAATATCACACACACGGCAAAGAAGGCGTAGAGGCTCAGGAGGGACAGGCTCATACGGTTTCCTTGGGTTCGGACTCGGTTGTTTTCAGCACAGTGGAATGCCTGAGCTCCCACAGTAAAAGCTAAAAGCGCTCCAATGGCCGGTCAGGCATTCTGCGCCTGGAGAATTAACGAAAACAGCTCGGACTGGGACTTATGGTCAATTGTGCGCCTTTGACCGATCATTCCCACGCTCTGCGTGGGAATACAGCCCGGGTCGCTCCGCGTCCCAAGAGCGGACGCAGAGCGTCCATTGAGGCGTTCCCACGCAGAGCGTGGGAACGATCAAACACTTTGACAGGTGTTCAAGCCGCTGTTTTTGTCTGCCGTACCGGCAACTCGACCCGAAAGGTGCTACCCATCCCGACTTCGCTACGCACCGAAATATCGCCCTGATGTTTTTTCACGATGCCATAGGACAGGGACAACCCGAGCCCTGTCCCTTGGCCCACCGGTTTGGTGGTGTAGAACGGGTCGAATATTTTCTGCAGGTTGTCCGGCTCGATGCCTATTCCCGTGTCCGCGACCTCGATCGACACCGTTTCACCTTCAAGCCTGGTGCGTAGCGTGATGGTGCCCCGTTCCGGCCCCATCGCCTGAGAGGCGTTGACGATCAGGTTCATGATCACCTGATTGATTTGCGACGGCAGGCATTCGATATCGGGCAGCTGTTGAAACTCCTTCACCACATCGGCCTTGTACTTGAGTTCATTGGCAACGATGTTCAGGGTCGACTCGATGCCTTGTTGCAGATTGGTCCACTGCCATTCCTGATTGGAGTCCACGCGGGAGAAGTCTTTCAGGTCTTTGACGATCTGCCCGACTCGGCCGATGCCTTCCTTGGATTCCTTGATCAGCAACGGAATGTCTTCGCGCAGAAAGTCCAGTTCCACCCGTTCACGTAATTGACCGAGACGGTCAATGACCTCGCTTGAGCCAATGGCGTTTTCCGCCTCCCGATAGGCATCGAGCATGTCCTGCAGTTGCTTGAAGTAGCCATCGAGGGCGCCGAGGTTGGAGGAAATGAAGCCGATGGGGTTATTGATTTCATGGGCGACGCCCGCCGCCAGTTGCCCCAGCGAAGCGAGTTTCTCCGACTGCACCAATTGGCTTTCCAGTTGTTTGCGCTCGTCGATTTCCCGCTGTAACGCCTCGCTGGCCTGCTTGAACTGGGCCGTGCGCTGATCCACCAGATGTTCCAGATGGCTCATCTGAATGGACGCCCGTTCGGTCATTTCCCATTTGGTGAGCAGGGTGTTGGCCATCTGCTGGACTTCAATGTTGTCGAACGGTTTTTTCAGAATCAGCAGGCGGTCGTGAGCGTGCAGGCGTTCCAGCAGTTCATCCCAGGAATAGTCGGAATAGGCGGTACACACTACCACTTGCAGTTGCGGGTCTTGCTGCCACAGGTGTTCGATGGTCTGCGCACCGTCCCAACCCTCGGGCATGCGCATGTCGACGAAGGCCAAGGCGTAGGGACGGTTTTCCTGTAATGCCTGGATGAGTTTGCCCAGCCCCTCCTGACCGCCATAGGCAGAGTCCAGTTCGAACAAGGCGCTGGCGGACTTCACTTCCCTGCCGAACAGCGCGGCCTCCATTTCGTCCAGCTCCACATGCTGCGCCGATGTCGGGGTGAGGATCTTGCGAAAGTCTTCGTGGATGGACGGCGTGTCGTCGATCAGCAGAATGCGTCGGTTCGAAAGATCGCTCATGCTTCCTCCATGACGGGTTTCAACGGGATCTGCAACGTGAACAGTGCACCTTTGCCTGGCCCGTCGCTGTGGGCGGTGAGGTGGCCGTTCATCTCGATCGCGGCCAGGGCACAGCTGTGCAGGCCGAAGCCGTGACCTTCCTTGCGGGTGGTAAAGCCGTGGGCAAAGATCCGCGTCATGTTCTCCGGGTCGATGCCTTCACCGTCATCCTTGACGCTGATTTGCAGGATCGTGTCCTCGACGACTTTCACCCCAAGGGTCATTTGCCGAGGGCGGTTGCTGAGGTCGGTCATGGCGTATTTGGCGTTACTGATCAGGTTGATCAGGATCAGCAACAGCCGGTGCTTGTCGCCCATGACTTGCGGTACATCGCCGTACTCCTTGACCACCGTGACGTGATGCCGGGTCAGGGCGCCGGCGTTCATCCGCAGGGCGTCTTCCAGCAGTTCGCTGATGTGCAGCGGTTCCATCAGGCTGTTGGCGCCCGCGTAGGACTGCTGGGTGGCGACGATGTCCTTGATGTGGTCGACGCTTTTGCTCAGTTGCGCGAGTTCGTCGGTCATGCCTTGTTGTTCAAGGGCAATGGCATCCACCAGTTGGTTCAGGTAACCGGGCAGCAGTTTTCCTTTCTCGTCCTGGGTCAGGAAAGCGCCCAGGTCGTCTTGATGCGCGTTGATCAGCTGCATCGCCTTGCCCAATCCCTGGGCCTTGCTGCTACGCAGCTTGCGGGTGACCAGGTCGGCCGAGATGTTCACGCTGTTGAGCACGTTGCCGACGTTGTGCAACACGTTAGTGGCGATTTCAGCCATGCCGGCCTGGCGCGCGGTGTCGAGCAGTTCACTCTGGGTATCCTTGAGTTCTCGGGTGCGCTCTTCGACACGTTGTTCGAGGATGTCGTTGGCCGTTTGCAGTTCCTTGTTGACCCGATTGATCTCGCCGAAGCTGCGCATAAGGCGAGTTGCCAGGTACACCAGCACCATCACCAGCAGTGTCGAAAACACCAGCATGTACAAGTGGTAGCGCCGGTCGATTGCCTCGGTTTGCTGCTGATCCTTGTTCAGCAGAGCAGTAATGTCGTCCAGCCGTGCGGCCACAGGAACGGCTTCGATGTTTTGCAGCAGCCGATTGACCACGGGTTGTTCGCGCAGGATCAGCGCGATGTGATTGCTCAAGACATCGATCGGGCTATGAAACTGCTCCGGTAATCGTTCCTTGTTCACCTTCAGTTTGTTCAGCCCGACCAGGATATCGGCGGCTTTGTCGTCGGAGGTGACCTGGGCGAACTCCAGGCTGCTGAGCAGCAAGTCGTAGGTGTCGGTGGCGATGTTCTGGAGTTGCAGTTTGTCTTCGTCGAGCAGTCGGGTAAGCGGTTCCTGGATGTCGTCTTCGGCAGTGGGCAAAAACGCCAATGAGTTGCGCAGCACCGCGTTGTGGGATTTGAACTGCTCCACCAGCCGGGTTTTTTCCTGCACGGCGGTGTGGTAGGCGTCATGGCCGGCATGCCAGATGGGGTCGTTGCGGCCGTGATTGGTCTCCTTGGTCTCGAACTGCTCCCACAACTGTGTCATCTCGTTCAGCGGTGCAACCAGGGGATCGTAATTGTGGCTGATGGCAATTCTGGCCTTGAGAATCTCGGTTTCCCACTGCGCATTGAGCTGTTTGATCTGGCGGATCAGGTCCCGGGACTCGGCGTACGTCGCGGTCTGGTCGGAGCTTGATTTGAGGTACAGAAACAGCAATGTCGAAGCCAATAGCAAGGCCACGCCACTGAGCACCAAGAGGTTGCGACGGTGGTACGTTTTCATAAAGGTTTACCTCCCCACTCACCGGTCAGTGTCTTGAGGAATTTGATGATCAAGGTCTTGTCCTTCTCAGAGGGCACGCGACCGAGCTGGAACTTGAACATGACGTCTACCGCGTCTTCGAGCGTCTTGGCCGAGCCGTCGTGAAAGTACGGCGCGGTCACGGCGACGTTGCGCAGACTCGGCACCTTGAACACGTTGCGGTCCTCTTCAGCCTTGGTGACCAGATAGCGGCCCAGATCGGCTTCGGTGGGGTTGCCCCGGACCTCGAAGTAATCGCCCATGACCCCGAATTTCTGGAACATGTTGCCGCCGATGTTCACCCCTTGATGGCAGGCGATGCAGCCGTAGCCCTTGAAGCGTTGGTAACCGTACTTCTCCTCGATCGTCAGAATCTCGGTATTGCCCAGCAGGTATTGGTCGAAACGCGAGTTGGCGCTGATCAGCGTGCGCTCATAGGTGGCCAAGGCTTTTTGCACATTGTTCATGGTCACGCCGTCCGGGTAGGCCTTGGCGAAAGCGCTTTTATAAGCTGGGTCGGCGGAGAGTGTCTTAACGACATGCTCCCAATGACTGCCCATTTCGTTGGGGCTCTGCACCACTTCGTGAACCTGGGTTTCCAGGGTATCGGCGCGGCCGTTCCAGAATTGCCGGAAATTCAGACTGGCGTTGAAAACGCTGGGGGTGTTGATCGTCAAGGGGACGCCGTTGAAGCCGATGGAAAACGCCTGGGTGTCAGCGCCGCCGGCTTCCAGACGATGGCAGCTGGCGCAGGACAGGGTGTTATTGACCGACAGGCGTGGCTCGTTGAACAACCGGCGACCGAGTTCGACTTGCAAGGGATTCAGCTCGGGCACCGCGGGCAAGGGTTTGAGCGGTTCGTCCAGCGGTGCGCCGCTGGCTATCAGACAGTATCCAAGCAAAGGCGCAAGAAGCAGAGAGTAGAAGGGGCTCGACATCTTATGATTCCTTGGCGCAGGGCCCTGAGTGTCGTTGCACATCGTTCATGGGGTGGTGGATGAAGCGGTCTGCACGGACGTCAGGTATTGCACGAAGGCGTCCGGCTCCACGGCTTTGCTGAAGTAGTAACCCTGGCCTTCCTCGCACTGCAGGCCCTTGAGAAAATTCAGTTGCTCAAGGGTTTCCACCCCTTCGGCAATGACGGTCAGTTTGAGGCTCTTGCCCAGGCTGATGATGGCGCTGACCAGGGCCGCATCATTGCTGTCCCTGCTCAGGCCACGAATGAACGACTGGTCGATTTTCAACACATCGATGGGAAACCGTTGCAGATAACTCAGGCTGGAATAGCCGGTGCCGAAGTCATCGATGGCCAGCCGCACGCCCAATGCCTTGAGCCGATTCAGCGAGACCATCGTGGCATCGATATTCTGCATCAATACGCCTTCGGTAATTTCCAGCTCCAATAAAGTGGGGTCCATACCGGTTTGCTTGAGTATCTGTTCGATACCTTCGACAAAGTCCCGCTGACGGAAATCGATGGCCGACACATTCACCGACATGCAGAGCTCCGGCAGGCCTTTCGCTTGCCAGGCGCAGGCTTGTTGACAGGCCTGCGCGAGCACCCATTTGCTCAACGGTACGATCAGGCCGCTGTCTTCGGCTACACCGATGAAGTCTGTCGGATAAACCCAGCCTTGCCCCGGTTTTTGCCAGCGGATCAACGCCTCGGCGCCGACCACCTTGCCGCTGCTCAGGTCAAGTTTGGGCTGGTAGTGCAGGACGAATTCGTTGCGTTCCAGCGCCAGGCGAATACCCGACTCGATGCTCTGCTGTTCCCGGGCGCGCTGGTTCATCTCATCGATGAAAAAGCTGAAATCGTTCGGGCCGGTTTCCTTGACGTTGCGCATCGCGGTTTCGGCTTTTTTGATCAATGCGATGGCATCGAAACCGTCCTCTGGATAAATACTGATGCCCAGGCTGGCCGTCACGCTCAGGTCATGGCCGGCGATGTGTTGAGGCGTGCGTATGGCGTTCAGGAGCTTTTCGGCGATGCCCTTGGTCTGTTGGGGGTGGTGGATGTCAGCCAGGATCACCACAAATTCATCGGAGCCGTAGCGAAACACCGAGTCGGATGCGCGCACGCAGGCCACCAGGTTTTGCCCGACACGTTTGAGCATCTCGTCACCGGTCGGATGACCCAAGGCATTGTTGATGCGCTTGAAGCGATCGAGCCCCAGAAACATCACGGCCAGTTGCTTGTCATGGCGCCTGGACAGGGCCAGTGACTGGTTCAGCCGGTCGCCCAGCAAGGTGCTGTTGGGCAATTCGGTCAATACGTCGTACTGCAACAAGTGCGATACCTTGAGCAGCTCATGGACACGGGCCTCGATGGTTTGCTCCAGGGTCTGCACTTTAATGGCCGCGTCCTGCGCCATCTGCCACTTCCAGGTCAGGGCGCTGGCCATCTGGCGGATTTCCAGGCTGTCGAAGGGTTTTTTCAGCACCAGCAACTGATCGCCGAACTCCAGTCGTTCGGCCATGGCTTCCCAGGTGTAATCGGAGAAGGCCGTGCACAGCGCGATTTGCAGGTGAGGATCTGCTTTCCAGAGCCGTTCGATGGTTTCCAGGCCATCCCAGCCCGGTGGCATGCGCATGTCGGTGAACGCCATGGCGTAAGGGCGGCCTTGTGCCTGGGCGCGCGTGACCAGTTCGAGCGCTTCCTCGCCCTGGTAGGCGGAGTCGAGCTGGAACACCAGCCGCGCCGACTGGGGGCTGCCGAACAGCGCTGCTTCAGTGCCGGCGAGGGTTTGTTCGTCGTCGGTATCCGGGCCGAGAATCTTGCGGAAATCCTGATGGATCGAAGGTGTGTCGTCGATGATCAGAATGCGCCGGTTGGCCTGGACGGACGGAGTTTTCATTCCTTGTCCTCCGTGGCACGCCGCGAGTCATCCGGCATCGCTCCGGTTTCGTGGGTGGCATGCACGATGCTCCCGGCCTTCAGCAACTCGGCGGCCTGTTGGCTGCTGACCGCTCGGCTGAAGTAGTGCCCCTGGGCGTTCATCGGTGAGCCGGTGGCCATCAGCGAACTGCGTTGCTCCTGGGTTTCGACGCCCTCGGCGATAATGCCGATCCCTACCTCGCGGGCGAAGTTGATGATGGCCCGCAAGGTGGTTGCACTGGCCGGGTCGCGTGCGGCCATGTCGATGAAGGTCTGGGCGAGTTTCAGGTGATTGACCTGATAAGTCTTGAGGTAATCGAACGAGGAGTATTCGGTGCCGAAGTCGTCGATGGCTATTTTTACCCCCAGCTCACGCAGGCGCGGCAGTACATCGTTGTGCGTCCACTTGGTCTGGGCCAGGGTCGCTTCGGTGACGTCGAAGCGCAGGTCCCATGGGCACAGTTCCCAGCGTGCGGTGGTGCGCAACACGTCATAGATCAGCTCGGGACCGCTCTTGAGCTGAGCCAGGGACAGTTTTATCGCCACCACCGGTGGCGCCATGCCTTCGTCTCGCCACTGGCGCATTTGTCGGCAGGCGCGCTCGAGCACCCAGTGACCGAGGGCGACGATGGTGCCGGTCTTTTCCGCCGCGGGCAGAAACGCCGGGGCTTCCAGCAAACCGCGCACGGGGTGGTTCCAGCTGACCTGCGCTTCCATGCCGAGGATCCTGCCACTGCTCAAGTCCACTTCCGGCCAGTAACGCAGTTCGAGTTCGTCGTGTTCGATGGCCGTTTTCAAGTCGTTGGCGATGGTCATGCGCTCGACCACTTCCTGATTGATCTCCTCGGAGTGGAAGTGGTACTGGTTGCGGCCCTTTTCCTTGGAGCGATACAGCGCCATGTCGGCCTGGGTCAACAGGCTGTCGGCGCTGAGGCTGACCGGTGCGTAGCTGCTGATGCCGATGCTGACCGAGACCCGCACATCATTGCCGGCCAGGGAGTAGGGCAGCACCAGTGCATCGCGGACCTTGGCGGCCAGGGCCGCTGATTGGGTCGGATCGCCGACGTCCAGTTGCAGTATCGCGAACTCGTCGCCACCCAGGCGGGCAACCACGTCGTTTTCGCGCACGCAGTCTTTGATACGCCTGGCAACCTCCTGCAACAACAGGTCGCCCACCGGATGGCCCAGGGTGTCGTTGATGCGTTTGAAGTGATCAAGGTCCAGGTAAAACATGGCGAACGGTGTGGCCCCGCGCCGGGCGGCGGCGAACGCCTGGTGCAGCCGTTCGATCAGCGTCGCGCGGTTGGCCAGCCCGGTCAGCCCGTCGGTGCGGGCCAACAGGGCGATTTTTTCCTCGGCCAGTTTGCGTTCGGTGATGTCGATGATGATGCCTTCGACTTCCAGCAAACGGCCTTCATCATCGCGCACCGGAATATAGCGGTTTTCGACCCAGCGCCAGTCACCGTCACCGGTGCGCATCCGGAACTCGATGGAAGCACCTGCCGCATGGCGATCCAGCACTCGGGCCATGGCGGTGTCGACTTTCGATTGATCGTCGGGATGGATCAGCTCCTGCGCCCAGTTGGACGACGCCACCAGGGCCGCCGCGATGTGACCGTATTTGGTGATGTTGTGGGAGATGTACATCAACGGAAACGACGGTTCGCCTCGCAGCCGATACAGAATGGTCGGGCTGTTCTGCACGATGATGTTGGCGTCGGACAGCTCCCGGGTACGCTCTTCGACCGCATGCTCCAGCAGCGACATCTTCAGTGCTGCGTCTTCGGTCATTTGCCACTTGGCGGTCAATGCGCTGGCCATCTGGCGAATTTCGATGGCATCGAAGGGCTTTTTCAGGATAAGCAGGCGATCGCCCAGTTCCAGGCGTTCGGCGATGTCTTCCCAGGAATAGTCGGAATACGCGGTGCAGAGCGCCACCTGCAGCTTGGGGTCGACTTGCCACAAGCGTTCGATGGTTTCCAGACCGTCCCAGCCCGGCGGCATGCGCATGTCGATGAAGGCCATCGCGTAGGGCGAGTCATTCGCCAGCGCGGTCTCGACCTTGTCCAGCGCTTCGCGGCCCTGAAACGCGGAATCGATGACGAAACTTTGCAACGATACCGACGCAGGGGTACCGAACAGGGCGTTTTCGGCGCTGAGCAGGCTGTCGTCTTCGATCGATGGCGGGCTGAGAATCTTGGCAAAATCCTCATGGATCGACGCCGTGTCATCAACGATGAGAATCCGACGATTAATCCGCGCAAGCAGCGTATTCACTGACATGCGCCTGTACTGACAGCAGGTTGGTGCAATGAGCTCATAGAGGGTATCCCTTCCCTGATCGCTGGATGGAGCGGGTATCGTTCTGGATCCGAGTGATCTGAGCATAGTCGCCCGGCCAGCACTTCGCCCGGTTGACTGAAACGAATCATTTCCGGGGTCGGGCTGAAAATCATCTAGCCTGTAGGTCAGGCTCGGGAACGCCAGGACGTTCGCCCCGCGCGCAACATAAAGGCACACGTTTCACTTGAGGTAATGCCATGGAAGAGCAACTCCCCACGACTGTGACCGATAAACCCAAATTACTGCTGGTCGACGATGAGGAGTCGATTCTCAACAGCCTGCGCCGCCTGCTGCGCGGTCAGCCCTACGAGGTACTGCTGGCCACCAGCGGTGCCCAGGCCCTGGAGATCATGGCGCAGCAGCCGATCGATCTGGTGATGAGTGACGCGCGCATGCCCAATATGGACGGCGCCACGTTGCTGGCCCACGTCCATCAGCGCTATCCCGACACCACACGGATCATGCTGACTGGTTACGCTGATCCGTCGGCCATTATCAAAGCCATCAATGAAGGGCAGATTCATCGTTACATCAGCAAACCCTGGCACGATGAGGAGATGCTGCTGACCTTGCGACAATCACTGGCCTATCAGCATTCCGAGCGTGAACGATTGCGTCTGGTGCAGGAGACACGGGATCAGAACGAGAAACTGAAGCTGCTCAACGCCACCCTGGAAAAACACGTCGCGGCCCGTACCAGCGAACTGCAACAGACCGCCGACATGCTGGACCTGGCCTACGAAGAGCTCAAGCGCAGCTATGTCACCGGCACCGAAGTGTTTTCATTGCTGGCCAACCTGCGCCTGCCGCCCGCCAAACAGACCAATCGGCAGATCATCGAACTGGTGCGGGTGTACTGCAAACTCCATGGCCTGGACGAAGGCACCAGTCGTGACCTGACCATGGCAGCGGCGCTGTACAACATCGGTAAATTGAGCTGGACCGACAGCATGATGAGCACGCCTTCGGACCTGCTGCACCACAATGACCGCGAGCGCTATCGGGGGTATCCGAAGCAGAGTGAGTCGCTGCTGATGACGCTCGATCCGATGAAGGATGCCGCCCGGCTGATCCTGCATCACCAGGAGCGTTGGGACGGCAGCGGTTTTCCGGATCGGCTCAAGGGCGAAGCGATTCCGTTCGGTTCGCGGTTGCTGAAACTGGCGGTGGATTTCATCGAGTTGCAGCGCGGGCTGATCCTCGAACGGCAGATGAACAGTGACGAAGCCCTGGTGTATATCCGCCAATACGCTGGTCGCCTCTACGACCCGGAGCTGGTGGAGGATTTCATTCAGGTCTGCGCCACTTATCTGAGCGACGTGACGCTGGCCGATCCGATGGTCAAGGTGCTGACCACTCGGGATCTGGTGGCGGGCATGATCCTGGCGCGCAATCTCAATGCCGACAACGGCATGCTGCTGCTCAATGCCGGCAAGGTGCTGAATGGGCCGCTGGTGGAGAAGTTGATCGCTTTCGAGGCGATGGAAGGTGCCAAGTACAGCATTTTTGTGAAAGTGCCGGAGGAAGTGGCGATTCTCGAGACGAGTTGAGTCTGTAGGAGCGAGGCTTGCCGGCGAAGAATGCACCGCGGTTTTTCAGGTATTACGCGTCATC
>NZ_JAKWJK010000080.1:0-308 GCF_031570575.1 Pseudomonas sp. JL3 | reverse complement strand
CCCAGACGGATATCAACATTCACCGCAGCGGCCGACGCCGAGTAATCGACCGTATCAATACCGACTCCGCCGTCGAAGTCCGTGCCCCGGCCATCGCCGACAAAGGTGTCGTTATAGTTCGACCCCTTGATCGCCTCGATGTCAGTGAAGGTGTCACCCGCCCCGATCCCGGAGTGCACGCCGGTCTTCAGGTTGATGGTCACCGCCACGGTGCTGTCGGTGTAGCCCGCCGTGTCATAACCGGCGCCGCCGATAAACTGGTCGGCGCCCGCGCCACCGTACAGCGTGTCGTTGCCCGAACCGCCGGT
>NZ_JAKWJK010000008.1:0-227698 GCF_031570575.1 Pseudomonas sp. JL3 | reverse complement strand
CTCTGCGTGGGAATGCAGCCCGGGACGCTCCGCGTCCCATTAAAAGCCGAACGCGGAGCGTCCGTAGAGGCATTCCTTTGCTGCGCGTGGGAACGATCTTTCAGGAACTACTGCACCGGATCACTCACCGGCTTCGCAATGATCGCCTTGAGCTCGCTGGTCATCGGAAACTCAAGGTTTAAACCTTTAGGCGGAATCGGCTGCTGGAACCAGCGGTTGTAGATACCGTTGATTTCCCCTGAGCTATATAAATCAGCAAGCGTCGAATTCACCAATTCGAGAAATTGCGGATCGCCCTTGCGCACCATGCAGCTGTAGATTTCCCGCGATTGCTCCTCGCCCACCACGACCCACTTATGCGGATCGCGGGCCTTGGCGCGCTCACCGTAAAGCAGCGCATCGTCCATATAGAACGCCGCCGCCCGCCCTGACTGCAGCATCTGGAACGCTTCGCCGTGGTCCTTGGCGCTGATCACGAACATATCGATCTTGTGATCGACGTTGTAGCTCTTCAGAAACCGCTCATTGGTGGTGCCGGCGGTGGTCACAACGTTCTTGCCGCGCAGGTCGGCGAAGCGCTTGATGCCGCTGTCCTTCGCCGTGAGCAATTGCCCCTTCACGTAGATGAATCCATAGGAAAACGCCACTTGCTGCATGCGCTCGGCAGTCACGCCGGTCGAGCCGCACTCGAGGTCGACCGTGCCGTTCTGCACCAGCGGAATGCGTGTTTGCGAGGTCACCAGGTTGTACTTCACCTGCAGATCCGGCAGCTCGAGTTTTTGCTTGATGCGCTCGACAATCTTGCTCGCCAGGTCCACCGAATAGCCCATCGGCTGCCCCGTGTGATCACCCACGTAAGAGAACGGCACCGACGCGTCGCGATAGCCCAGCGTGATGCTCTTGGCATTGGCAACCTTGTTCAGCGTGCCGGTCAGCGGCGCTTCATTGGCCTGGACCTGACTGGCGAACAGCAGGCCAAGGGTGCAGCCGATCAACGTGATTTTTTGCATTGTTATTCTCCGTTGTGGGTAGATCGAATTAACGGCGGGCGGCGATCACGGTGATTTCCACCAGAACCTCTGGACGGGCCAGTTGCGCCTGCAATGTGGTGCGGGTCGGCGCCTTGTCCGGCGACAGCCATTGTGACCAGACCTCGTTCATGGCGGCGAAATCGCGGCCAATGTCGCTCAAGTAAATGGTCGCGCTGAGCAAGTGATCCTTGTCGCTGCCAGCCTCGGCCAGTAACCCATCGATTTTCGCCAGCACCTCTGCGGTTTGGCCGGCAGCGTCGCGGCTGTCACCCGGCACCTGCCCCGATAGAAACACCAGCTCGCCAAAGGTCACGGCGCCAGAGAGTCGACTGTTGCTGTTGAAACGCTTGATGCTCATCGGTTCTTCCTTTTCCAGTCAGGCAACGCGGGGTGCGAGGCCCTGCATTTCGATCGAGGGTGCGCGCCGGGCAATCAACTCACTCAGCAACCGAGCGCTGCCGCAGGCCAAAGTAAAGCCCAAGGCACCATGGCCGAGGTTGAGCCAGAGGTTGCGGTACGCCGTGGCGCCAATCAACGGCACGCCGCTGGGAGTCGCCGGGCGCATGCCGGCCCACGCGATAGCGGTGTCGTAATCGCCGGTATTGGGCAAGGTTTCCTGGGCCTGGCGCTTGATCAGCGCCAGTCGCTTGGGATCGAGTGCCGGATCGAAGCCGACAATATCGACCATCGCCGCCACCCGCAGTTGTGCACCGATGCGGGCGTAAACGATCTTGCGGTTGTAATCGGTGATGCTCAGCTCGGGTGCGCGATGTTCGGCGCGGATCGGCAGGGTCAGGCTATAGCCCTTGAGCGGGTACAGCGGCAGGTTCATGCCGGGCAACGCCAGCGCCGGGCTGCGATGCCCGGCAGCGATCACCAGTTGCTCGACTGGCAATACCTGCGCGCCCATTTCGATGGCCTGCACCGCGCCGTTCCCGTGACGAATGCCGGTGACTGTACGCCCCAGCAAAAACTCGCAACGCCCCGACGCCTTGAGCCGGGCCACCAGTTGCAGGCAGAAAGCATGGCAATCGGCGACTTCTTCATCGGGCGTGTAGATCGCGCCCACGAATGGCGCCTCGGCAAGCGCCGGCTCCAGCTGTGCGCACTCGGCCCCGGACAACACCTGTTGCTGTCGCGGATCAGCCAGACTGTGGCATGCATGCTCGAAGCTTGCGGCTTCACGAAACGTCACGAGTTTGCCGTTGCGCCGCCAGTCGAAACCGTCGAGGTGGTCTTCGTCGCGCCAGCCTTGCAGCGTGGCCTGACTCAGCAGCGCCAGGCGCAGCAGATGCGCGCCGTTGCGCTGATTCACTGAATGCCGGCAGGCCGCCAGAAAGGACGCCATCCAGCGCCATTGCGCCGGGTCCAGACGCGGACGCAGCTTCAACGGCGAGTCACCGCGCAACATCCAGCCCAGCGCCTGCAACGGTACGCCGGCGTCGGCCAGTGGCGCGACATAGCGGTAGGACAACTGGCCGCCGTTGGCGAAACTGGTCTCGCTGGCAAACGAATCCCGGGCCTCGATCAGCGTCACATCGATGCCGTCGCGCACCAGTGCGTAAGCCGTTGTCAGCCCGATGACGCCGCCACCGATGATGCAAACCCGCTGAGCCATGTCTGTCCTTAAGCGTTGTTGGAACAGGCTTCAGGTTAGGACCAGGTGACAGACGTTGAACAATGCATAAAGATGCCTGACCCATAAACAAAGGTTATGGACTTGCCATGCGACTGCGACACATCGAGATTTTTCAGGCTATTCGCCAGACCGGTTCAGTCAGTGGCGCCGCCCAGTTGCTGCACGTGTCGCAGCCGGCGGTGAGCAAAGTGCTGCAACACGCCGAACAGCAACTGGGTTTTCCACTGTTCCTGCGGGTGCGCGGCAAATTGCAGCCGACGCCCGAAGCCCTGGAGCTTGAGCGCGAAGTCGACAAGGTCACTGAAAGCCTGCAAGGCGTGCGACGCCTGGCCCAGAGCCTGCGCCGCGAGCCGGGCCACAGTGTACGGATTGGCGCGATCCCGGCGCTGGCCTTGTCGCTGCTGCCGCCGGCGATCAACGAATGGACGCAACGCTACCCGGAAATCGCCTGCGAACTGTCCAGCGCCCACAGCCGCGAGCTGATGCAAAACTTGTTGATGCGCGAAGTGGATGTCGCCCTGACGTTGCAACTGCCCGATCATCCGGGCCTGAAGGCGCAGCCCCTGGCCTGCGGGATGCTGGTGGCGCTGGCGCCAAAGGGCTTTTGGCCCGACGACACTCATGGTAAACCGCTGCCGTTGATCGAACTGGCCGGTGCCCCGCTGATCGGCCTGTCCAGCGCCGACCCGCTGGCCGCCAGACTCGACAGTTACCTTGAGGCGGTCGATCCGCCGCCAAAGGTACGCATCGCGGTGCAGACCTATTCGCTGGCGCGGGCAATGGTTGAATCCGGTGCCGGGTTGGCAGTGATCGACCCGTTCACCGCACTCGGTGCGTCCCCCGCCACCACGGCGATTCGCCCGCTGGCGCCAGCGCTGCCGATCACCCTGTACGCAGTGACCCGTGCCGACGAACCGCCGCCACACACCTTGAGCGACTTGTTGCAGGTGTTCAGCCGACGGGCGCAGGCGCAACTGGATCGTTTGATCCCGTAACGGCATCAGAGGACATAAAACAAAATCGCCACAAAGTGCAGCAAACTCCCGGCAATCACGAACAGATGCCAGACCCCATGGGCATGGCGCAAACGGCTATCCAGCGCAAAAAAGACAATCCCCACGGTGTACAACACCCCGCCCGACGCCAACCAGGTAAAGCCGACTGGCCCCAGCGCCGCCAGTAACGGCTTGACCGCCACCAACACGATCCAGCCCATCACCGCGTAGATCACGATCGACAGAATCCGCGCTTCCGAGCGGGGTTTTATTTCTTGCAGGATACCGATCAGCGCCAGCCCCCAGACAATCCCGAACAGCGTCCAGCCCCACGGCCCGCGCAGGGTCACCAGGCAAAACGGTGTGTAACTGCCGGCAATCAGCAAGTAGATCGAAAAATGATCGACCTTTTGCATGATTGTTTTCTTACGCCCACGCACGCTGTGGTACACGGTCGAGGCGCTGTAGAGCACCAGCAAGGTGAACGCGTAAATCGCCACGCTGACGATCTTCCACGGACTGCCGTCCATACTGGCGATCACCAGCATCCACACGCCCCCGACAAGCGCCGCCACCGCCCCGACCAGATGCGTCCAGGCGTTCAATCTTTCCCCGTGATACATGTGTTGCTCACCTCAAAATTCATTACAGCATCGCGCAAGGCTCAGGCCTCAAGGTTAAAAGCGCAATGTTTCCGTATAGCGCAGCTCCTATAAAAAGCCATCGAGCCAAACGTCAGCCAATTGGGCACAATCGAGCGATTCGAATAAGAGTCACGCCCATGCTGATCGATGAAGAGTTGACCCTGAAAAAACTCGAGGTGTTCCTGGCCTTCATGCGCACCGGCAACCTGGCCCGCGCCGCCGCCGAGTTGCAAACCAGCAACGTCAGCGTGCACCGCGCTATCCACTCTCTGGAAAGCGCCCTGCGTTGCCCGCTATTCAAACACGAAGGCCGCAACCTGACCCCACTGGAAAGCGCTTATGTGCTGGAAGAACGGGCGCAGAAGCTGATCCAGGACGTACTCGAAAGCGTGCGCCTGACCCGCGAAGCGGCCGGGTTCTCCGCTGAGCGCTTCAAGCTTGGGTCACTGTATTCGCTGACGGTGAAGACCGTACCGCAACTGATCATGGGCCTGAAGATTCGCCGCAGTGAACTCAATATCGACCTGATCCTGGGCTCGAACATCGACCTGTTGTACAAGCTCAAGAACATGGAAGTCGACGCGATTCTGGTGTCGCTGGACGACAGCGTCAACGACCCGGACTGTGAACAGATTCCGCTGTTTTCCGATGACATCTTCCTCGCCACCCCGGCTGACTCGCCCTTTGCCCAACGGGCCGAAGTCGATCTGGCCGAGGTGCGTGACGAGACGTTTATAACCTTGACCCAAGGCTTCGCCACGCACCAGGACGGTATTCGGGTGTTCAAGCAGGCGGGGTTCGAGCCGAAAGTGGCGATGCAGGTCAACGACATCTTCACCCTGCTGAGCATGGTCAGCTCCGGGGTCGGCTATGCGTTGCTGCCGGGACGGATTGCGGCGGTGTATGAGAACCGGGTGAAGCTGATCCCATTGCAGGAAAAGTATCGGTTACAGCAACACATCGGCGTGGTGTTTCTCAAGGCCAAGGAGCGTGACCCGAATTTGCTGGCGCTTTTGGCAGAGTGTCGGATGTATGCCAATCGGCAGGCTTGAGACCGTGTTGATCGTTCCCACGCTCTGCGTGGGAATGAATCAATGGACGCTCTGCGTCCGCTTTGGGACGCGANAGAGTGTCGGATGTATGCCAATCGGCAGGCTTGAGACCGTGTTGATCGTTCCCACGCTCTGCGTGGGAATGAATCAATGGACGCTCTGCGTCCGCTTTGGGACGCGAAGCGTCCCGGGCTGCATTCCCACGCGGAGCGTGGGAACGATCAGTCAAACCCTAGCCAAGCAATCCGCGCATGATCAGAAACAGCAGCGAAGGCCCGAGCAGGCAGCCCAGTGCGGTATAGAACGCCGCCGTCAGGCAGCCATAAGGCACCAGCTTCGGATCAGTCGCCGCCAACCCGCCGGCCACGCCGCTGGAGGTGCCCATCAACCCACCGAAAATCACCGCACTGCGTGGATTGTTCAAACCGATCATCGGCGCCACGAACGGCGTCATGACCATGACCAGAATCGCCTTGATCAGCCCAGCCGCAATCGATAGCGCCATGACCTCCGAACTGGCCCCGATAGCCGCGCCTGTCACCGGCCCGACGATATAAGTCACCGCACCTGCGCCGATGGTCGTCAGGCTCACCGCATCGGTATAACCAAACGCCATGGCCACCGCGACACCTGCGATGAACGACGTCCCGACACCCACGAACAGTGCCAGCACCCCGACGAAGCCGGCTCGTTTGAGCTCATCGACACTCACACCGAATGCCGTGGCGACAATGGCGAAGTCCCGCAGCATGGCTCCGCCGAGCAGACCGATACCCGAGAGCAACGGAATGTCGACCACGCCTTTCTGGCCACCGGTCAACGCGCCACCGATGTAAGACAGCAGCAGGCCCAGCAGAATGGCGATGGCCGAACCGTGCAGGCGGCCTTTGGTAAATGTGTTGGAAATCCAGTAGGACAGCCACATGGTTACGCCGACAATGGCAAACCCACTGATCAGCCCGTAGCTGGTAATCACCTTCATCATCGATTCGTACATGGTGATCACCCTACGGTTTTTGGTGGTGTGACAGGTTCAGGTGCCTTGTTGCCGATACGCACCAGTACCGGTACCAGAGCGAAGGCAATGGTCACTGCCGCCGTACCGGCCAGGATCGCCATCGGCCCACCCTTGAGCGCACCGTAGACGTTTTGCTGGGCGGCCATGGCGACCACGATAGGGATGTAGATCGCGCTCCAGAACTCCACGCCCTGCTCGGTCTTGCCTTTGAACCAACCGCTTTTGTTGAGGTAGCTGCCGAGCCCGATCAACAGCAGCATCGCGATACCCACGCCGCCCACGTTGGCCGGCACGCCAATCAATTTGCCAAGCAGTTCGCCGATAAAAATACCCGCCAGGGTACAAAAGGCGAGAAACGCCACACCGTAAATAATCATTGTTGTAGTCCTCAAAGTGCATCGTCGAAATTGTTGTTTTTGTAGTTCGCAGCCTGAGTCGGTGATCTAGGGTTGGCGGCTTCCCTCCTCACGCAACAGCGCCTGCAAGGTATCGAGCCGCGCACCGTCGAAGGCAATCACGGTGCCCTGCTCGAACACCCGGCGCGCCAGCCCGGTCAACACCGCACCGGGCGGCAGTTCGATCTGTAGACGCACGCCACGCTCGTAAGCGCTTTGTACCGTGCCGCGCCAATCCACCACGCGGCACATGTTGAAGGCCAGGTCGTCGCGCAAGGCTTCGAGGTTGATAACGGGCCGTGCACGACTGCCGCTCAGGTAACCCAGGGTCGGCGTTTTCAATTGCACCTTGGCGAAGGCTTCGGCCAGGGTTTTCGCCGGTGTTTCCAACAGCGGGCAATGGGACGGCACGCTGACCGCCAAGCGTTTGGCCAGCCCGGCACCACAACCTTTCGCCAACTCGGCAACCGCTTTCATCGCGCCATCGCTGCCGGCAATCACCACTTGGTTATCGGCGTTGATGTTGGCCAGGTAAACCGGCGTGTCGAGGCTATGAACCTGCGCCAGCAAACCTTCCACCGTCGCCAGATCCAGACCGATGATCGCGGTCATGCCGTAGCCCTGAGGATAAGCCTGCTGCATCAGTTCACCGCGCAGGCTGACCAGATGCAGCGCATCGCTGAAGCTCAAGGCGCCGGCCACCACCGCTGCCGGGTACGCACCGATGGACAATCCGGCCACGTAATCCGCGCTCAATAACAACTGACGTGAAGCAGCCACTCCGGCGATCAGCAGGCATAACTGAACCGCCCTCGTCGACTGCAACGCCTCGGCAGAATCCAGCAACAAAACATCTTCACCCAGCACCTCACTCGCCTCGATCAGCGTTTCCCGAGGCAAACGATGGAGCATGCCCGGTTGCTGCGCGCCCTGGCCGGGGAACACCAGCAAACTGCTCACGCTGCTTGCTCCTGCGGGTTCCAGGGATCGCTGACCAGGCAGGCGCCCTGAGCGTTTTTGAGCAGCACCCGTTGCGACGGGCCGGCCCACTCGCGCAGGGCCACCGCGCCGTAAGGTGTCTGCAATTGCATGTCGACCAGACATTCAGCGACGCCGAGAAGCGTCACCCACTCTTGCGCTTGAAGTCGGCTCAACGGTTGCGGTGTACGCAGAATCAAGTCCAGATCGCTGTGCTCATGCAACGCCGCAAAACCACTGGCCAATTCAAATCCGGCGCTACCGCTGACACCCCACACCCAACCGCAGGTGTCGAGCGTCGGCCGCAGTTGCGCCAGCGCTCGCAGGGTCGGCAGGTCGCGAGTTGTCTCGACATGACAGAGCTCTTCCGGCCTTACCCGACGTGAAATCGCCGTGATCGCCATCGACGTTGCATAACGCTGCTCACGCAAGCGTCCGCGTACCCCGACCGCGATCTGATCCGGCGCAGTCATCGCGCGCCGAACCACCACCGGCTGACCTGTGCTGATCGACTCGACCACCCACGCAGGCGCATCTGCAGGCAACTGCTCCGGGGTCATCCCCCACAGCAGGTCGTGGGCCAGAAACGTATTCACCACAGCTCTCTCAGCAGTTGGCGAACCTTGCTCGACGCGGCGCGATTGCTCGCACCCAAGCGGCCGCTCAAATCACGATGATCAGCCTCGACATTTTCAATCGCTTGAACCAGACACTCGTTCACCCGCGCCAGATCCGCCGTCGTCGGTTGTTCGATCTGATCCACCGACAAGGTTTCCCAGAGCAAACCCAGGCTGGCAAAGCTGTCGATGTCATAGGCCATCGGCGGCACGCTGGCGGCCAACGCCTCCAGCTCTTCGACGCTGCGCAACGTCACCCGCGCTGCCGACGCCTTGCCCATCGCATGCACCATCACGTCCGGATCGCGCAATGCGATCAACCGGTTGGCCTGATAGCCATGAGCGAGAAATGCCCCGGACATCGCCTTGCCCACCAGCAAACCGATCACCGCATGCCCGGCCAGTCGGGCACGGGCATAACTGTCCGCCGCACCGGCCAGGGCTTGATGAATGCCGAGGGCTTCTTCGCGGCGGCCGTAAGCCTGGCTCGGCACATCGACAATGGCGATCAAGGCGCGTTTTTGAGGCTTGTCGTTATCCGCGGCAATGACGTCATCCACCGCTTTGGCCAGGCCCCAACCTTCCAGCAAACCGACCTCGCCATTGCGGGCACGGACGAAGCGGTTGTCGGGATCGGCCACCACCGCGATAAACCGCGCAGGCTGCTCACCCAATAAACCATCGGCGACTTTCAACGACGCCGGTAAACCCGCGACCGGTTTCGCGCCGGCACTCAAGGCATTGAACCAGTTCAAGCCTCTCAGGGAACACGAACTCATGAGCGCTCTCCTTGATACAGATCGCGAACCGTCGCCGGCTCGATTTGTGGTTCGGCGTCCAGACGCGCCAGCCGTTGCAGGAACCATTCGGCCTGGCGACTGCGTTGCTGCGCCGGCAAACCCTGCTTGAGCAATTCGCCGACCTGCTGCTGAATCAGCGCCACGTCGTCAGTGACATAGCGATCCACCAGCCCACTGGCGAACCGTTGCTCGCCACCGGTCAGGCTCCAGATAATCGGCCGGTCACGGGAGTCGTATTCCTCAAGCCCGGCTTCCTGCTCGATCACCTGCGGGCCATTGAGGCCAAGACGCGCTTCCTGAGTCACCAGCAAATAGCTGCACAACCCGGCGGCAATCGACATGCCGCCAAAGCAACCGACGCTGCCAGCGACTACGCCGACTACCGGTTGGTACTGGCGCAGATCGACTATCGCCGCGTGAATATCGGCAATCGCCGCCAGCCCGAGATTGGCCTCCTGCAAACGCACGCCACCGGTTTCCAGCAGCAACACGGCGCGAGTGGGAATGCCTTTGCGGTTGTCCTCGGCGGCCAGTTCCAGCGTACCGGCAATCTTCGCCCCGCCGACTTCACCCAGGCTGCCGCCCTGAAACGCACCTTCGATGGCCGCGATCACCACCGGCAAACCACCGAGGCTGCCCTTGGCGATCACCACTCCGTCATCGGCTTGCGGCACCACGCCCTGGCGTGACAGCCATGGCGACATGACGCGCTGAAACGGGTCGAGCAGTTCACGGAAAGTACCCGCGTCGAGCAAGGCTTTCGCTCGTTGGCGGGCGCCGAGTTCGACGAAGCTATGTTTGTTGAGAAGCGCTGCGCTATCAGTCATGGCCGATCTCCTCGAAGCCTTGTTCCAGGCGCAAACGCACCACGCCGGGAGTGGCGCCGAAATCATGGATATCGATCGCCATTGCGGGTGGTGTCTGGCCGTCGAACATCCGCGCGAACAGATGCTGCCAGCGTTGTTCACTGCCGTTGACCGAGGTCTGCACCTGAATCGTCAGCTTGCCGGCCAGGCCCGGTTCGATCAGCACTTCCAGATCGCCCGAGCCCACACAGCCCACCAGCGCCCTGCCCCGAGGCGGCTGCCCGGCGGGGAATTCAAAGGATAAGGTTTCCATCAAAACGCTCCCTGGAAGTTGCCGTCGCCGGACTCGATGCGGTCGATGAACAGGCAGGCTGCGAGCAAGTCCGCAGCGCCGCCGGGCGAGGCATTCAACGCGATTAATTGTTGGTCCAGCTCATGCAAACGGCGGCGGCCGGCCAGGCTCGCGCTGCCGCCGGCGTCGAGCACCGCTTGAGCGCCGAGTTGCATGGTGTGCAAGCCTTGTTCGCCTGCGCGATAGAGGACGCAGGTGTCGGACAGCGTCGTCATGATCGCCAGCAAGGCATCGAGCCGGGCGTTCTGTTCGCCATGGCCAGCGGCACGGCTGAGTTTGAGTTGCGGCAGTGCGCGCTGAATCACCGCAGGAAAACCAAGCTGCGCCTCTTCACGGGCACCGCGCGCGCCGTAACGCTGGGCGACTTGGGCGCCATGGCTCAGAGGACGCGGCGCGTAACGGTCGTCGAGCAAGGCCAGACGTGCGGCGCGCAAGGTCACGGCGCTTGCTTTGGTATTCGTGCACTCCAGCGCCGCCGCAGCGACCAACAGGCCCAAGGCCCAGATCGCTCCACGATGAGTATTCACACCGTTGGTGGTGGCGAGCATCGTTTGTTCACCGTCGCGGCCGATCCGTCCGAGGGCTTCGCGCAGGGGTAAACCGACTTCGCCAAACTCGATGGCCGCATCCGCCATGGCCTTGAACGCCGGCCACAGGGACAACGCCGAAGCGTGCATCAGCCCGAGGTGCAAATCGGTGTGCGCGCCATTGCCGCGACGGTCGACCAGCGCCGGTTTCGGCGACAGATCCGCTTCGTCGATCAGCGCGTCCACCGCCAGATCCGCCAGCCGTTCGGCCAGGGTTAACGTTTTCGGTTGCAGGTTGAATGCGTGCATTACCAGCTCCTGAACTTGGCGGGCGGGTTGTAGAGGCCATCGGACCACTCCACCAGATCGGCCACGCTTTTCGCTGCGAGCAACTCGCGGGTGGCGTCGGTGCGGCGGATGCCGAGGTCTTCGGGCAAGGCGATCAAACCTTCGCGACGCATGCGCGCGGTGTCTTTCGGGTTGTGGCGCAGGCCGATGGAGGTCACCCCGGCGACGGCAGCGATCATCGCCTGGCGTTCTTCGAGGGAACGAGCCTTGTACAAATAGGCGATGCCTTCCTCGGTCAGCAGGTGGGTGACGTCGTCGCCGTAGATCATGATCGGCGCCAGCAGCATGCCGCTTTTCTTCGCCACCTCCACCGCGTCGAGGGTTTCGACGAAGGTCGGTTTGCCGCCCTCCTGGAAGGTCTCGACCATTTGCACCACGAGTTTCTTGCCGCGTTCGAGCATCGGCTCGGCGACGTCGGTGTGGCGCATGTCGAGCCAGGCGGGTGTGCCGTGACGACGACCGCGCGGGTCGTGGCCCATGTTCGGCGCACCACCGAAACCGGCCAGGCGACCGCGCGTCACGGTGGAGGAATGGCCGTCGCCATCGACTTGCAGGGTCGCGCCGATAAACAGGTCCACGGCGTATTGCCCGGCCAGTTGGCAGAACATCCGGTTGGAGCGCAGTGAACCGTCGCGGCCGGTGAAGAACACATCCGGCCGCGCGGCAATGTAATTCTCCATGCCCAGTTCGGTGCCAAAGCAATGCACGCTTTCGACCCAGCCGCTTTCGATGGCAGGGATCAGGGTCGGGTGCGGGTTGAGCGTCCAGTTGCGGCAGATCTTGCCCTTCAAGCCGAGGGATTCGCCGTAGGTCGGCAGGATCAGTTCGATGGCGGCGGTGTTGAAGCCGATGCCGTGGTTGAGCGACTGAACGTTGTGTTTTTCGTAGATCCCGCGGATCGCCATCATCGCCATCAACACGTGCACAGGCTTGATGTGCCGTGGGTCGCGGGTGAACAGCGGCTCGATGTAGAACGGCTTGTCCGCCACCACCACGAAATCGACCCAGGACGCGGGGATATCCACGCGAGGCAAGTCGCTGACATCGTCCACCAGTTGATTGACCTGAACGATGACGATGCCGTCACTGAAGGCCGCCGGTTCGATCAACGCGGGGGTGTCTTCGGTACTCGGGCCGGTGTAGATGTTGCCGGCGCGGTCGGCCATGAAACCGGCCGAGAGCACGACGTTCGGGATCAAGTCCACCACCAGCCGCGCATAGAGCTCGATGTAGGTGTGGATCGCGCCGATTTCCAGCAGGCCGTCTTCGAGCAACTGGCTGATGCGCAGGCTTTGGGTGCCGGCGAACGAGAAGTCGAGCTTGCGGGCAATGCCGCGTTCGAACAGGTCCAGGTGCTCGGAACGCCCGACGCTGGGCATGATCATGTGCAAGTCATGCAGCTTGCCCGGATCGGCCTTGGCCAAGGAGCGGGAAAGGAAATCCGCCTGCTTCTGGTTATTGCCCTCCAGCACCACACGGTCGCCGGGCAGAATCAACGCCTCCAGCGCCGCCACGATTTTATCGGTGGGCAACACCACACCGTCGGCAAGCCCCTTCACCAGCTCGAGGCGCCGCTGCTTTTCGCTGCGCCGCCGCGTCCAGCGCGAGTCGGGGGATATTGTTGTTGTCATGACCACTCCACGGGTTCGCTGTCGTGGGAGTCACCTTAGGAGCGTTGGGTGGGGGGCATCAATCAAGCAGCGTGTTGGATTGTTACGGTCAGGGTAATGGTTGGTTATGGAGTCTCATGATCGTTCCCACGCTCTGCGTGGGAATGCAGCCCGGGACGCTCTGCGTCCCAAAAAGCCGAACGCGGAGCGTCCGTTGAGGCATTCCCACGCAGAGCGTGGGAACGATCAGCGAATCCTGAGCCACCCACAAGACCTGTGGGAGCGGGCTTGCCCGCGAAGGGGCCAGAACAATCCCCGTAGCTCATGGCAGAGAGTAAACAACCGAGAAGTCCCAAAATAGGACCGAACGGTCCCTTTTTGGGAATCTTCAACCTGATGACGCATAAACCTTTGTGGTGAGGGGGCCGACCGCTTGGGGTTTTGTGTTTAAAAGTTTGTCTGTAGGAACGGTGTGAGGCTACGCAGTCTGGCGTCGCTGCCTACAGCAATGCCGGAACCCGCTGACTGGTGCGGTTCATCATGAGTCGTTGCAGATGAAGGCTCGGGCCGGGGTTTAGCGCACAAACGATCGTTCCCACGCTCTGCGTGGGAATGCAGCCCGGGGCTCTGCGTCCCTTTCGCGAGATGGAACGCGGAGCGTCCCTTGAGGCATTCCCACGCGGAGCGTGGGAACGATCATCCGGTCAGACCAGACCCGCATTCACAAGCAGTTCCTCCAGCGCGAGCAAATCAGGCACCTTGGCCACTTGCTCCCCCACCTGCACCGCCGCCTTTTCCAGGGAACACAACGGCACATCCACATAACTCAACTGACTGTCGAGCTTGTAAGAGCGCGGAATCCCCTGCACCAGCAGCGCAATAAACTTCAACTCAGGCCGCCCGCCAAGGGCATTGAGGATGACGATCCGCGCCCGCTCACCGATCACGACTTTGTTGCCACACGCCGCCTCGAAACTGAGCAGTGGAATCTGCCGTTCGCGCCACGTCACCCGCCCCAGGTACCACGGCGGTGTATCGAGGTCGAAAGCCCCCGGCTGATAGTCGATGAGTTCAGCAACGGCGACGTTAGGCAGGATCAGGTTGCGATCCGCCAAGGGCAATAAAAGCCCAGTGAGGTTGCTGGAGCGGTGTTCATGCATGGGTTTTGCTCCACCGGGCGATGCTGTCGAGCAGCACCGATTCCTGGTATGGCTTGCCAAGGTAGTCGTTGACGCCGATGGCCATGGCGCGGTCGCGGTGTTTTTGGCCGGTACGGGAGGTGATCATGATGATCGGCAGATGCCGCAAGCGTTCGTCGGCGCGCACCTGGGTCGCCACTTCGAAGCCGTCCATGCGCGGCATTTCGATGTCCAGCAGCATCAGGTCGGGCCTGTGTTCTTCGAGCAGCAACATGGCGTCGACACCGTCCTTGGCGGTCAGCACGTTCATGCCGTGGCGTTCCAGCAAACGGCTGGTGACCTTGCGCACGGTGACTGAATCGTCGACCACCAGCACCAGCAACGGCCGTTGCGACTCGGGCTCTACGTCCTGCGTCACCGGTCGTTGCGGCACCCGCGCTTGCATCGCGCGGATCGGCGCCAGCAAGTCGAGAATCAGCACCACCCGACCATCGCCGAGAATCGTCGCGCCGGACAAACCCTGCACCGCGGCGAACTGCGGGCCTAGGCTTTTGACCACGATTTCCCGGGTACCGGCCGTGGCATCCACCTGCACTGCGACGTGCCGCTCGTTGCACTGCACCAGCAACACCGGCAACGGCAAGCTCTGGCCCAGCAGTTTCGGGCGGGTACTGGTTTTCAGCAGCTCGCCGAGATAGCACAGCTCATAACGTTGCCCGGCATATTCGTAGGTCGGCGGATCGAGCCGGTAATGCCCTTCGAGTTCGTTGGGCAACACCCGAACGATGCCATCGATGGTGTTCAGCGGAATCGCGTATTGATCCTCCCCGCACTGCACCATCAGCGCGCGGTTGACCGACACGGTGAACGGCAGGCGAATCCGGAAATGCACGCCCTGCCCAGGCACAGAGTCGATGATCATGCTGCCGCCGAGCTGCCGGACTTCTTCGTGAACCACGTCCATGCCGACGCCACGCCCGGAGATCTGAGTGATTTTCTCGGCAGTGGAGAACCCCGGTTGCAGGATGAATTGCAGCACGTCTCGGTCGCTGATGTCGCTGTCCGGGTGGAGTAACCCGCGCTTGATTGCCTTGCGCCGCACGGCGTCCAGCGGCACGCCGGCACCGTCGTCGCGGATGTCGAAAATGATGTCGCCGCCCTCTCGCGACAGGTCGAGGGTGATCTTGCCTTGGGCCGGTTTACCCGCCGCGATACGCACCTCGGCCGATTCCAGCCCATGGTCGACGGCGTTGCGCAGCATGTGTTCCAGCGGCGCGGCCATGCGTTCTAGGACGTTGCGGTCCATCTCGCCCTCGGCGTTGCCGACGACGAAGTCCACGTCCTTGCCCAGTTCGCTGGCGACCTGACGAACGATGCGTTTCAAACGCGGCAGCATTCGCTCGAACGGCACCATGCGCGTACGCATCAGGCCTTCCTGCAATTCGGTGTTAATGCGGCCCTGCTGTTGCAGCAGGTTTTCCGCGTCCTGATTGCGCCGCTCGAGGGTTTCCTTGAGGTCGAGCAGGTCGGAGGCTGACTCGAACAACGCCCGCGACAACTGTTGCAGCTGCGAATGACGGTCCATCTCCAGCGGGTCGAATTCTTCGTAGCCCAAGCGCTCGGCGTCGACTTGCTGACGGCTGAGAATCCGCCCCTGGGTTTCGGTATCGAGGCGGCGCAACTGGTCGCGCATGCGCTCGATGGTGGTTTCCATCTCGCTCAGGGCCACCCGTGCGTCGTTGACCTGTTGTTCGATGCGGCCTCGGAAGATTGAAGTTTCCCCGGCCAGGTTGACCAGGTCGTCGAGCAACTCCGCCGAAACCTTGACCGTGTCGGCACCTTCGGGTTGGGGTGCGGATGGCTCGGCTTTGGGCGCTACGGGCAGCGTCACGGGTGCCGATGTTTCGGGCACCGCCGGATGGCTGAAATTCTTGATCGCGTCGATCAGCCGATCGGCCGGCGGCAGTGGCTGACCGGCGCGGGTGGCGTCGAGCATCTGCGCCAGTCGGTCATGGCTGCGTTGCAACAGCGAGAATAGCTCGGCGGTGGGTTGGAGCACGCCCGCCGACAAGCCTTCGTAGAGGAATTCCAGTTCATGGGCCAGGTCGCCAATCGGCGCAATCTCCACCATCCGCGCGCCACCCTTGAGGGTGTGCAGGTCGCGCAGCAGGGTTTCCACTTCCTGGCGATTCGAAGGCTCGGCCTGCCAGCGCAGCAGTGCCGCGCCGGAGTTTTCGATGATGTCGAAACCTTCTTCGAGGAAGATTTCCAGAAGCTCGGAATCATGGCTCGCTGAATCGTTGCTGGCCGCCGGTTCGATCACCTCGGCGCTGCCGGTATTGCCCTGGCGAAACTCACGAATGGCTGCGATCAACTCACCCGGATCACCCAACGGACGGTTGTGCTGCAACCGATCAAGGAACATGGCCAGTCGGTCATGGCTCTGTTGCAGCAACTGCGCCAGTGTTTCGCTGTGGTTGTAACGGCGATCCACCAGGCCTTCGTAAAGGCTTTCAAGTTCATGGGCCAGATCGCCGACCGGCTCGACCTCAGCCATCCGCGCGCCACCTTTGAGGGTGTGCAAGTCGCGCTGCAAGGACAGGAGCGGCGCGGCGTTGTCCGGTTCGCTCAACCAGCGTTGCAGGGCCTGGCCGGCGCTCTCAAGAATATCCACCGCTTCTTCAAGAAAGATCGAAACGATTTCGTCGTCCAGCTCCACCTGAGTCGCGGCCTGCTCCAGCTCGGCCGTGGCGCTGCCCAGCTCTCGAATGCTCAGGGTACGGCTGCCGTCACTGCGGATCAGGCCCATTGACGAAGGATCGAGACTCTCATCGAGCAAACCGCGCAAGGCTCGCACCCGCTGCGGTTGCGCAGTGACTTCCTGGCCGGCGGCCAGTTCGTCGAGCATGTTGATCAGCGCTTCGTGGGCACTTTGCGCCTCGTGGAAAAACCTGTCGCTGACCGCCAGGCTGCTTTCTTCCACAGCACCATAAAGGTCGAGCAAGGCTTCGCAGAGTTCATCCACCGGATGCAGGTCGGCCAGGTGCGCGCCTTCGCCCAGAGTGGTCAATTCGTCCAGCAGCGCGCTGAGTTCCTGCCGCTCGCCGGGATGCTGCTGCCAGCGCTGCAACAGGCTTTCGGCGTCCAGCAGGATGTCCATGCCCTGGGCAAGGAAATTGTTGATCAGTTGCGGATCGCGCTTGATGCGCTGCCGCGTATTGGGCGTGCTCAAGAGGCTTTGCAGGCGCTCGGCCAGCACTGCGTGGGTTCGCTCAATCAACGAGCGGGCGTCGGGAATTTCAGCCAGCGGATCGCTCTTGAGCTGTCGCAGGCCAAGGCGGAACAGCCCTTCGGCTTCCAGCAGCAATTCGACTTCGTCCAGATCAAGGGCAATCCGGTGCGCCTTGTACTCCCGGGCCAGTTCATCCAGCGACGCCGCCAGCTCGGCAATCGGCAGCACGCCGGCCATCGAGGCGCTGCCCTTGAGCGTATGCAACGCCCGCTGCAACTCGTCGCTGGCCTGAAGCGGTACGTGTTCGGAGGCTTGGTCGAGAAAGCGATTGAGGCTGCTCAAATGGGTTTCAGCTTCGTTGCGGAAGATCTCCAGCAACAGTGGATCGAGCGCCGCGACATCCTGCACGTCCTCATCGGATACAGGTTTATCACCCTTGGCGAGGGCATGGGCGCGGGCGGCCAATTGATCGACATCATTGCGTTGGCGCTGGGCATTGGCGGCGAACTCGGCCACCAGATCCGGAAGCAGCTTCAGCGCATCGCCCACCAGTTGTTGCACCGCGGGGCCCGGTGCAACGCTGTGTTCAAGCACGCGGTTGAGCAGGTTTTCCACCGCCCAGGCCAGTTCGCCCAGCACCAGTGCGCGGACCATCCGGCCACTGCCTTTGAGGGTGTGGAAGGCGCGGCGTAATTCACTCAAGACCGATGTGCTGTCGGGACTGGCCGACCAGCGCGGCAGATATTCCTCGAGGACTTCCAGCACCTCGTCAGTCTCTTCGAGAAAGACGTCCCGCAGCTCATCATCTACCGGTTCTTCACCGGCGGGCGGCGGCAACAGGCTCCCCGGCGTGGTCAGGGCTGGCGGGTTGACGGACGATACGGGGCTGGCCAGCACATCGGCCAGGGACTGAACGGTTTCGGGGTCGTCCAGTTCCTGCATGTCTTGCATGACCAGGGCTTCACTGGGGCTGAGTACATCCTTGAGCATCGGCACCTGCTGTTCGCTGGGGAAGAAGCCGAGTGAGGCCAAGCCTTTTTCCGCGACATCGAGCAGGTGTTCACCCGGCGCTTCGGGGTCGTCGCTGAGGCGCTCCAGGTAATACTCGATGCTGGTGATGACGTCGGCCAGGCTGTCCAGTTGCTGCCAGCCGGGCTGGCCCGGGTCCACCAGCAGATGCTCGCGGATGAAGCCGTTGCAGGTCTCGACCAGGCTCGCCGCGCGGGCCAACGGAATCATCGCCAACGCACCGCGCACTTGGGTCAGCAACGCCGGCAAGGGTTGCAGATGCTGGCGGTCCCAGTCGGCGTCGATGTAGTCGACGATCATGTCCTTGGCCTGTTGCAGGCAGATGCGCGCTTCCTTGATGACAATCTGGTGAATCTGCGTCAGGTCGGTGGTCGGCAGACGACTGTCTTCCTGGCTTTGCGGCTCCACGGTGCCGACCATGCCGGCCAGGGTCGCTTCGACATAGAGCAAGGCCCCGGCGACGTCCATGAGGGTCGCGTCGTTGGGCTCGCGCTGGCCCTGGGCAAGGCTCAGCACCACCGCCAGTTGATCGATGATGACCTTGCGCGGCTGGCCGAAACCCAGCACCGCCAGGGTGTCGGCGATTTGCCGCAGGGGCGCCAGCAGGCTTTCGAGGTCCGAGATGTGTTGGCGGTCGCTGCGCACGAACAAATCCAGGCGCTCCTTGACCCGCACCAGCTCTTCGCACAGCGCCGACAATACCGAACGCATGGCGTCGCGGTCAGGGCCGGCCAGCCGTGCCCGTTCTTCATCGACCATCGCGCCGTTGGGTAACGCGTCGTCAAGTGAGTAGCGATCTTTCATGGTCAGCATCTGCCCGGTGGGGTGTTCGGCCTTGGCAATATAGAACAACAAACTCTTGAGCAGCTCTGGCGGTGCCGGTTGATTGATTCCGGGCATGCCTTGTTCGAGCAAACGCTTGAGTTCTTTGTCGGTGTCCCTGAACAGGCTGCGCAACGCCGGGCTGTTGGCAATCGAGCCATTGCGCATGCCCTCGACCAGCGCCGAAGCGACGTGCCATAACGGGCTCAGCGGCGCGCTGTCGCACAGCGCTTCGAGGCGCGCAAACACTTTGGCCAGATAACCGAAGTGGGTTTCGTCATCCTGCTCGCGCAGCAAACCGACCAGCGCCATCTGCAACATCTGCCGCAATTTGCGCAGCATATTTGGCAAGTCGGACGGTTCCAGCAGCGCCAGGGCTTCTTGGCTCAGGGGCGGCAGCTCCGGCAGTTGCGGGCTGAACAAACTGGTTTCCGACAACAGGCTTTCGCCGCGAGCGCTGCGCAGGTCGTTGATCAACGGCAACACGACTAAAGGCAAATCACGACGGGCGCCTTGCACCCGGTCGAGGTAAGTCGGCAATTGCCCCAGGGCGTGCAGCAACAGATGGATCGCCTCGTCACGATGGTTGACGCGGTTCTGCTGCAAGGCGCTGATCAGCTGCTCGATTTCTTCGGCGAGCAGGGCCGCGCCGTAGAATTCGACCATCTGCAAACTACCGTGAACCTGATGGACACAGGCCAGGCACTCGCTCAGCGCGTGCGTCGCCTGCGGGTCGTCGATCAGGGTTTCGATTGCCTGATGAGCCTGCTTCAGCGTTTCGGCAATCTCGCCTTTGACCCACTCAAGGGCCACATAGTCGTGCCGATCACCCATAACCACTCCAATCAAGATGCATCCGCCCAGAGGCGGTTCAAGCGTTGTCCGCAGACTTGGCCGGCAAGGTGAAACCGGACACCGAACGTCGCAGCTGGCTGGCCATTTTCGCCAGGTTGCCAATGCTCTCGGCGGTGGCGGTGGAGCCGGACGAGGTCTGCGTGGTGATCTGCTGGATCACGTTCATCGTCAGGGAAATCTGGCCGGCCGACGAAGTCTGTTGCTGCGCGGCGTTGGAAATACTCTGGATCAGTGCCGCGAGGGTCTTCGATACGCCTTCGATTTCTTCCAGGGCCACTCCGGCATCCTGCGCCAGACGCGCGCCACGCACCACTTCGGTGGTGGTCTGTTCCATGGAAATCACCGCTTCGTTGGTGTCGGTCTGAATCGCCCGCACCAGCGTCTCGATCTGCCGGGTCGCTGCGGATGAACGCTCGGCCAGGCGTTGCACTTCGTCGGCCACCACCGCAAAACCGCGCCCGGCATCACCGGCCATGGACGCCTGAATCGCCGCGTTGAGGGCGAGGATGTTGGTCTGATCGGCAATGTCATCGATCAGGCTGACTATGTCGCCGATTTCCTGAGAAGACTCACCCAGCCGCTTGATGCGCTTGGCCGTGTCCTGAATCTGCTCGCGAATATTGTCCATGCCGTGGATGGTGTTGTGCACCACTTCGTTGCCCTTGTTCGCGATCTCCACCGAACGTTCGGCCACCGCAGAGGATTCGGCGGCGTTGGCCGAGACCTGATCGATGGACTGGGCCATGTCGTTGATCGCGGTGGAGGCTTCGGAAATCTGCTGCGCCTGATGCTCCGAGGCTTGGGCCAAGTGCATCGCGGTGGCCTGGGTTTCCTGCACGGCGGCGGCGACCTGGCCGGCGGTGAGGTTGATGGTCGCCACCAGATCGCGCAGTTGGTCGACGGAATAGTTGATCGAGTCGGCGATGGTCCCGGTGAAGTCTTCGGTCACCGAGGCGGTCACGGTCAGATCGCCGTCGGCGAGGTCCTCGATCTCGTCCAGCAAACGCATGATCGCGTTCTGGTTGCGCTCGTTCTTCTCGGCGGTTTCACGCAGCTGACGGTTGGTTTCGCGCACCATCACCAGACCGATGAGGATGATCGACATCAGCGCCAGCAAGCCCAGCACATAGCCGCCGATGGTATTGGTGTTGCGCCCGCCGGCGAGGTTTTCGAAACGGCTGGCCAGGTGCGAGGCTTCATCGAGCAGGGTTTGCGACAGGGTAAAGATGTTGGTGGCCGATTCGCGGACCTTGAACAGCTCCGGTGAGGTTTCGAGGATTTCGTCCACCGAACCCGATACGAATTCGAACAGTTCGGAAATCTCGGTCAACCGGGCGCGCGCATCACGGTCTTCGACCTGACTGATTTTCAGTGCCGAATTGCCCTGAAGCATGCCGTTGAGCACCAGGCCGAAACGCGCCGCGTCGCGCCCGAAAGCGTCGGCCGCCTGCTGTGAATTTTCATCGCCCGACAGCACGGTGTTCACCGCACCGAGAATTCGCTCGGCCAACAGCGACTGACGCTGGGCCATCGCCACCTGAGTGGCCGGGGCGCCACGTTGCAGGAGGGTTTCGACGACCTTTTCGTACTCGACCTGCAACTGCGGCACGGTTTCGGCCAGGGTCGCGGCGACTTGATGCAAGGACAACACGGTCTGCTCGCTGGAGAGGATGGCGTCGGTGTTTTTCAGTAAACGCTCCCAGTCCAGCTGCACGGCGCGCATTTCCGGGCGCACGGTGGACGGTGCCGGCGGCAGGCCGGTGGAAGGATCGCCGTTCTTCAGATAGCCCCAACGCTGGGCGAAGTCGTTGCGCGCATCGCTGAGCAACTTGAACGCCGCGGCCTTGCCGGCGGCGGCTTCGGTGGCGTTCTTGGCGATGCGTTGGGACAGCACGCGCAGCTCACCGGCGTGGCCGATGTACTGTTTGTCGTAATTCGCCTGGGTGTTGAGGTACGCGAAGTTGGCGAACAGAAGCATGATGAAGACGATCAGCGCGATGAACAGCACGATGATCTGCGACCGACTGCGCGACCCTTCTGGCTTGCCTGTTTTAGCTTTTATCATCGGTCCTCGCCTGTTAACCAACACCCTTGTGAGACCTGACAGGAACCCTGTGGGAGCGGGCTTGCCCGCGATGAGGGCGTGTCAGTCGACATTTATTGAACCTGACGCACCGCTATCGCGGGCAAGCCCGCTCCCACAGGTTATGCGGCGACGTTCATGAATCCTTGCGACTGCGCCAATGCAAACGGGCTGAACACCTGCCAATTCTGCTCACGCTGAAACCGGCCTTTAACGAACGCCGACATCGGCCCTTGCAAGCCATCGGCCGGCACCGGCTCCAGACTGTCCTGGGCAAAATGCTGCAAGCCGAAGACCTCATCGACCATCAACCCGGCAAACACGTCGTTGTGCTCCACCAC
Organism: Pseudomonas sp. JL3; assembly: GCF_031570575.1. Taxonomy (NCBI): domain Bacteria; kingdom Pseudomonadati; phylum Pseudomonadota; class Gammaproteobacteria; order Pseudomonadales; family Pseudomonadaceae; genus Pseudomonas; species Pseudomonas sp. JL3. The sequence continues at coordinate 205,385 of NZ_JAKWJK010000008.1, read as the reverse complement.
CAATATCCGCCGTTGCTTGCGCAAGGCAGGCAGTTCATGGCCGGGCTCATAACCATAAAAAAAGCCATGCAAATCCATGATCGGCAGCAGGCGCCCGCGCAGGTTAGCCACGCCCTTGACCCAGGGTTTGACCCCCGGCAATTGTGTAACGCGCGGTTCATGCAGGACTTCGCTGACTTCGCCCATGGGCGCGACATACCAATGCTCGCCCAAGCGAAAGCCAATGCCGCTCCAGCTGTCCTGTCGGGTCGGCTGGGACGGCAGGTCCGCCGCCAGCAGACGACAGCGCTGGTCAATCTGCAGCAGCAGTTCGAAAGCCGTCAGCGACTCGGTCATGGCCGGACGATCAACCGGCCAGCACGTTGTTCAGGGTCTTGATCAGGGTATCTTCGTCGACCGGTTTGGTCAGGTAGTCCTTGGCGCCCTGGCGCGTGCCCCAGACTTTGTCGGTTTCTTGATCCTTGGTGGTGATGATGATCACTGGAATATGCCCGGTTTCCGGGTCTTTGGTCAGCTGACGGGTCGCCTGGAAACCGTTGAGGCCGGGCATGACGATGTCCATCAGCACCGCGTCGGGTTTTTCCTGACGGGCCAGGGCCACGCCGTCGGCGCCGTTTTCGGCTTTCAACACCTCATGCCCGTGCTTTTCGAGCATGCCGGTCAGTTTGTACATTTCGGTCGGCGAATCATCGACGATCAGAATACGTGCCATGGTCTTCCCCATTCTTGTCGACACCGGGCCCCATGGCCGAGCATCACTGTGCGTGTCCTACTGCGGCGAAACGGCGGCAAAGCCCGGTACATGGGCCTGAATCGCGTTCAGCAGTTCTTCCTTGCTGAAAGGTTTGGTCAAAAACTGGTCGGAACCGACGATCCGCCCCTTGGCCTTGTCGAACAACCCGTCCTTGGACGACAGCATAATCACTGGCGTGGACTTGAACGCACTGTTGTTCTTGATCAACGCGCAGGTCTGATAGCCATCCAGACGCGGCATCATGATGTCGACAAAGATGATGCCGGGGTGATTGTCGGCAATCTTGGCCAGGGCATCGAAACCATCGATTGCGGTGATGACTTCACAGCCCACGTTTTTCAACAGCGTTTCGGCGGTGCGACGAATCGTTTTCGAATCATCGATCACCATGACCTTCAAGGCGCTGGAATGCTGTTCCATAGTGGCTCTACCGTCGCCTTTGTGAATCAATATGTCCGTTTGCCACTCGTCGGTGGCCCGAAACCCTTGATACTCAAGGGCCAACACGGCATGGCAGCCTTTTTAGCACAGTCTCCCCATCCAATCTATCGGGCGACCCTGGCGGTGGTTTTTCCTTGACCGGGAACACACTCAGCGCCACTCTGACGCCACTTTTTCACAACACTTTCCACCCCAATTTCGAGGAAAACCCCATGAGCGTTCGCGTCGGGATTGTCATGGATCCTATCGCCAGCATCTCCTATAAAAAGGATAGCTCGCTGGCCATGCTGCTGGCCGCGCAAAAGCGTGGCTGGGAACTGTTCTATATGGAACAGCGCGATTTGTATCAGGCCGAGGGCGAGGCCCGCGCGCGGATGCGGCCGCTGAAAGTCTTCGCCGACCCGCACAAGTGGTTCGAACTGGGCACCGAAAGCGACGCGCTGCTGAGCGATCTGGACGTGATCCTGATGCGCAAGGATCCGCCGTTCGACATGGAGTTCGTTTACTCCACTTACCTGCTGGAGCAAGCCGAGCGCGCCGGCGTGCTGGTGGTCAACAAGCCGCAAAGCCTGCGTGACTGCAACGAGAAGCTGTTCGCCACGCTATTCCCGCAATGCACGCCACCGACCATCGTCAGCCGTCGCCCGGACGTGTTGCGCGAATTCGCCGACCATCACGGTGACGTGATCCTCAAGCCGCTGGACGGCATGGGCGGTTCGTCGATCTTCCGTCACACCGCTGGCCACCCGAACCTGTCGGTGATTCTCGAAACCCTGACCTTGCATGGCCGTCAGCAGATCATGATCCAGGGTTACCTGCCGGCGATCGTTGATGGCGACAAGCGCATCCTGATGATCGACGGCGAGCCAGTGGATTACTGCCTGGCCCGGATTCCCGCGCTCGGTGAAACCCGTGGCAACCTCGCCGCCGGTGGCCGTGGCGAAGCCCGACCGCTGACCGAAAAAGATCGCTGGATTGCTGCACAAGTCGGCCCGACCCTGCGTGAGAAGGGCTTGCTGTTCGTCGGTCTCGACGTAATCGGTGAGCATCTGACCGAAATCAACGTCACCAGCCCGACCTGCATTCGCGAGATCGATAACGCATTCGGCACCGACATTGGTGGCCTTCTGATGGATGCCATCGATCAGAAGCTCAAGACTCGTTGATCGAGAACAGCCAAGAACCGACCAACATTGCGTTATCATCCCCGGCTTGTAAAAAACGCGATGTTGGTTTTCTTGTTATGACACTCCCGTCCGATCTGCCCGTTGAACTCGTCCACCGTGGCGTGCGTCCGGCTGATCGCCTCGGTTTTACCCTGTTTCTGGCGGCGCTGATTCACCTGGCCTTGCTGTTGGGCGTCGGGTTCTCCATGGTCGAACCCAAGCAAATCAGCAAAACCCTGGAAATCACCCTCGCTACTTTCAAAAGCGAAAAGAAGCCTGATAAAGCTGATTTTCTCGCACAGGAAAATCAGGAAGGCAGCGGCACCCTGGAGAAAAAGGCGACACCCAAGACCACCGAGGTCGCGCCCTTCCAGGACAACAAGGTGCAGCAAGTCACCCCACCGCCGGCGGCCAAGCCTCAAGTGCAGGAAGCCGCGCCCAAGGCGTCTGTGACCACCGTCGCACCGAAGCCGAAAAAAGCCGCAACCAAGACCGAAGAGCCCAAGCCCCAAACCAAACCCCAAGTGGCGGCACCGACGTTCGACAGCGCGCAGTTGTCCAGCGACATCGCCAGCCTGGAAGCGGAACTGGCCAACGAACAACAGCTGTACGCCAAGCGCCCGCGCATTCACCGCTTGAGCGCCGCTTCGACCATGCGCGACAAAGGCGCCTGGTACAAAGATGAATGGCGCAAGAAGGTCGAGCGCATCGGCAACCTCAACTACCCCGACGAAGCCCGGCGCAAACAGATTTACGGAAATTTGCGACTGATGGTCTCGATCAACCGCGACGGCTCGCTGTATGAAGTGCTGGTGCTGGAGTCGTCCGGCCAGCCGTTGCTGGACCAGGCGGCGCAGCGCATCGTAAGGCTCGCGGCACCGTTTGCCCCGTTTACCGGGGATCTGTCGGACATCGACCGCCTGGAAATCATCCGCACCTGGAAGTTTGCGCGTGGGGACCGGTTGTCCAGTAATTGACCAGCACAAGCCCGCTCCCGCATTTGATCTATGCCGACCGCCAAATTGCGCCATCCTCGGCTTGTCAGTTCGCCCCTCCAACGCCACACTAGCGCTCATGAAGAACGTCAGCCCCAGCTACCTCAAGCATCACTTCCTGATCGCCATGCCTCACATGGCCGACCCGAACTTTGCGCACACCTTGACCTACATCGTCGAGCACACGGCCAATGGTGCCATGGGGCTGGTGGTCAACCGTCCGCAGGACCTGAACCTGGCCGATATCCTCGAGCAATTGCGCCCCGATATCGAACCGCCCGTGCTTTGCCAGCACGTGCCGATCTTTATTGGTGGCCCGGTGCAAACCGATCGCGGTTTTGTCCTGCACCCGTCGGGAAAAACCTATCAGGCCACCGTTGATCTGGACGGCGAGTTGTCGCTGTCGACCTCCCAGGATGTGCTGTTCGCCATCGCCGACGGCGTCGGCCCCGCTAAAAGCGTGATCACCCTCGGCTACGCCGGTTGGGAAGCCGGGCAACTGGAAGCCGAACTGGCCGACAACGCCTGGCTGACCTGCCCGTTCCATGCCGACATCCTGTTCAACACCAGCAGCGAATTGCGCCTCGAAGCGGCGGCCAAGCACCTGGGTATCAATCTCAGCCTGCTCACCAGCCAGGCGGGGCACGCCTGATGGCCCTGCGGTTGATTTTGGGTTTCGACTACGGCACCAAACAGATCGGCGTTGCGGTCGGCCAAGTGATTACCGGACAGGCCCGCGAGTTGTGCACCTTGAAGGCGCAAAACGGCATTCCCGACTGGAATCAGGTCGAAGCCCTGATTAAAGAGTGGAAACCCGACGCTGTGGTGGTCGGCCTGCCGCTGAACATGGACGGTACGCCCAGCGACATGTGCCTGCGGGCCGAAAAGTTCGCCCGGCGCCTGAACGGCCGCTACAACCTGCCCTTCTATACGCATGACGAGCGCCTGACCACCTTCGAGGCCAAAGGCGAACGCCTGGTCCGTGGCGGCCAGAAAGGCAGTTACCGCGACAACCCGGTCGATGCCATCGCCGCCGCCCTGTTACTGCAAGGCTGGCTCGACGAAAACACCGCACTGTTCGAATCCTGACCGCACCTAATTCTGAAGAGCCGCTGCGGCGTCTCCCTTAGCGACAACCCGAGCCACCACTCAAGCAGCATCGGCTGGGGACAAAGAAGGAGCAAACCATGAGCCTGCCCAATCCCGCCGAACTGATCAGCCAGATGGCGATCCGTCTCAAGGCTTATCTGGAAAACCGTGGTATCAGCGAACCGCGTTACATCGGCATTCGGACCGGTGGCGTCTGGGTCGCGCAGGCGTTGCTCGATGAACTGGGCAGCGATGCGCCCCTGGGCACCCTGGACGTTTCGTTTTACCGCGACGACTTCAGCCAGAACGGCCTGCACCCACAAGTACGCCCATCGGCGCTGCCGTTCGAGATCGAAGGCCAGCACCTGGTGCTGATCGATGACGTGCTGATGAGCGGTCGGACCATCCGCGCCGCGATGAACGAACTCTTCGATTACGGCCGTCCGGCCAGCGTGACGCTGGTGTGCCTGCTGGACCTGGACGCCGGTGAGCTGCCGATCCGCCCGAACGTGGTCGGCGCGACTCTGTCGCTGGCTGCCCATGAGCGCGTGAAGTTGTCTGGCCCGGAACTCAAGCTCGAACTTCAAGACCTCGCCCTTTAATTCGCCCTATTGAGAGTCCCCCTCGCGATGACGCCTCTAGAAACCAAGCGCCCGCTGCAGCTCAATGATCAGGGCCAGCTGCGACACTTCCTCTCGCTCGACGGTTTGCGCCGCGAGTTGTTGACGGAAATCCTCGACACCGCCGACTCGTTCCTCGAAGTCGGCGCCCGGGCGGTGAAGAAAGTCCCGTTGCTGCGCGGCAAGACCGTGTGCAACGTGTTCTTCGAGAACTCCACCCGCACCCGCACCACCTTTGAACTGGCGGCCCAGCGGCTGTCGGCAGACGTGATCACCCTGAACGTGTCCACGTCGTCGGCGAGCAAGGGCGAAACCCTGCTCGACACCCTGCGCAACCTGGAAGCCATGGCCGCCGACATGTTTGTCGTGCGTCACGGTGATTCCGGCGCGGCGCACTTCATCGCCGAGCATGTCTGCCCGCAAGTGGCGATCATCAACGGTGGCGACGGCCGTCACGCCCACCCGACCCAGGGCATGCTCGACATGCTCACCATCCGTCGGCACAAGGGTGGCTTCGAAAACCTCTCGGTGGCCATCGTCGGCGACATCCTGCACTCGCGGGTAGCGCGCTCGAACATGCTGGCCCTGAAAACCCTCGGCTGCCCGGACATCCGCGTGATCGCACCGAAAACCCTGCTGCCCATCGGCATCGAGCAGTACGGCGTGAAGGTCTACACCGACATGACCGAAGGCCTGAAAGACGTCGACGTGGTGATCATGCTGCGCCTGCAGCGTGAACGCATGACCGGCGGCCTGCTGCCGAGCGAAGGCGAGTTCTACCGCCTGTTCGGCCTGACCACCGCGCGCCTGGCCGGGGCCAAACCGGATTGCATCGTCATGCACCCGGGGCCGATCAACCGTGGGGTGGAGATTGAGTCGGCGGTGGCCGACGGTCCGCACTCGGTGATCCTCAACCAGGTGACCTACGGCATCGCGATTCGTATGGCTGTGCTGTCCATGGCCATGAGCGGGCAAACAGCCCAGCGCCAATTCGAGCAGGAGAACGCCCAGTGAAGCTCAGCATTCTCGGCGCACGCGTTATCGATCCGGCCAGCGGCCTGGATCAAGTGACTGATATCCACGTTGAAGCCTGCAAGATCGTCGCCCTTGGCGCCGCTCCAGCGGGTTTCGTTGCAGTAGACACCATCGACGCCAAGGGCCTGGTGGCGGCCCCGGGTCTGGTTGACCTGAACGTCGCCCTGCGCGAGCCGGGCTACAGCCGCAAAGGTTCGATTGCCAGCGAGACCCGCGCCGCTGCCGCCGGTGGCGTGACCAGCCTGTGCTGCCCACCGAAAACCAAACCGGTACTGGACACCTCGGCGGTGGCCGAACTGATCCTCGACCGCGCCCGCGAAGCCGGCAACACCAAAGTCTTCCCGATCGGCGCCCTGAGCAAAGGCCTGGATGGCGAACAGCTGGCCGAACTGGTCGCCTTGCGCGATGCCGGCTGCGTAGCCTTCGGCAATGGTCTGGAGAGTTTCCGCAACACCCGCACCCTGTGCCGGGCGCTGGAATACGCGGCGACGTTCGACCTGACGGTGATTTTCAATTCGCAGGATCACGATTTGGCCGAAGGCGGCCTGGCCCATGAAGGCCCGACCGCGAGTTTCCTCGGCCTGCCGGGCATTCCGGAAACCGCCGAAACCGTGGCCCTGGCCCGGGATCTGCTGCTGGTCGAACAAAGCGGCGTGCGTGCGCACTTCAGCCAGCTCACCAGCGCGCGCGGCGTAGCGCTGATCGCCCAGGCCCAGGCCCGTGGCCTGAAGGTCACGGCGGACGTGGCGTTGTACCAGTTGATCCTCACCGACGAAGCCCTGATCGACTTCAGCAGCCTCTATCACGTCCAGCCACCGCTGCGCACCCGTGCGGACCGCGATGGCCTGCGGGCAGCGCTGAAGTCGGGGGTGGTGTCAGCCATTTCCAGCCATCATCAGCCCCATGAACGCGATGCCAAACTGGCGCCGTTCGGTGCCACCGAGCCGGGCATCAGCAGTGTTGAACTGCTGCTGCCGCTGGCGATGACATTGGTGGAAGACGGTTTGCTGGACTTGCCAACGCTGCTCGCACGACTCAGCGCTGGCCCTGCCGAAGCGTTGCGTCTGCCGGCGGGCAAGCTGGCTGTGGGTGGGCCAGCAGATATCGTACTGTTCGACCCTGCGGCCTCGACCGTTGCCGGTGAGACCTGGCTGTCCAAGGGCGAAAACTGCCCGTTCATTGGTCACAGCCTGCCGGGTGTGGTGCGTTACACCTTGGTGGATGGGCGGATTAGCCACCAGGCGTAAAACCGCGTTGCTCCAATCGCGGGCAAGCCCGCTCCCACAGGGTTATCGGTTGGCCGCAAGATTTGCGGACAATACACATTCACTGTGGGAGCGGGCTTGCCCGCGATGACTTACTGGAAGGCGCCTCTGTTCTGCGCGTTGCGAATCGACACTTGGTCATTCAACGTCCAGAAGTCATACAACACCCCCAGAAAGAACAACCCGCCCGTCACCAGGTACAGCAACCCGCTGATCCACTTTCCCTGGTACATCCGGTGTACGCCGAAAACCCCGAGAAACGTCAGCAGAATCCACGCAACGTTGTATTCGATGGGCCCGGCGGTGAAACGCAGGTCCGCTTCACGATCCATGGCCGGAATCAGAAACAGGTCGATCAGCCAGCCGATACCCAGCAAACCGAAGGTAAAAAACCAGATCGTCCCGGTCACCGGCTTGCCGTAATAGAAGCGGTGAGCCCCGGTAAAACCGAAAATCCACAACAGGTAACCAATCACTTTGCTGTGTGTGTCTTGCTCTGAAACGGGGTGTTGATAGGTGTTCATGGATGACCTCGACTCACACGATAGAGAAATATTCTTGAATTCTTTGTGACTTTTTTACAGGCGGCCGACATACGGCAAATGCTACCTTCACTCCTGTCAAAGCCTTGTAATGCCTGACTTTTGTCCGACAACTCACGGCAATTTTGCCGCTTTTTAGTTCCGTCGCCCCCAGCCTGGATCGACCAACGGCCTCGGAAGGGCCAAAAAAGCTGTTATAAAGTTGCGCGTTCACCCATATGAGCCTTGCCTAATGCGTCCATTTTTCAAGACATGGCTAACCATTTGCCTATTATTGCCCCTGGCCGCCCACGCCACCAATCGTGAGCAACGTCTTCCTAACGTTAATGGTTACACCCCAAAATCCCACGTTTCTGCTCCTTCGAGCAAAAACAAACACACAGTAAAACGCTCCAGCCAACTGAGCAGCGTAAACAGCAAGCTGGTCCCGCCGATGGCGAGCAAGGAAAGCAGCAACGTGTTGAGCCGCGCGGTAAACGTGCTCGGTACGCCTTATCGTTGGGGTGGCAGCAGCCCAAGTAAAGGGTTCGATTGCAGCGGTCTGGTGAAATACGCGTTCAACGACGCCACGTTTGACTTGCCCCGTACCTCGAACGCCATGGCCAGCGGTCATGGCGAGAAAGTCGATCGCAACGATCTGAAGCCAGGCGACCTGATTTTCTTCAAACTCAAGAGCCGCCGGGTGAATCACGTTGCTATCTACCTGGGCAACGACCGCTTCATCCACGCACCGCGCCGTGGCAAGTCGGTGAGCATCGACACCCTGAAGAAACCGTATTGGGAAAGCCACTACGTGGTTGCCAAGCGGGTTCTGCCGAAAGAACAGAATGCGTTGCGGGTTGTTCAGCGTTGATCCGACACTGATCGTTCCCACGCTCTGCGTGGGAATGTAGCCCGGGACGCTCCGCGCCCCCTGCCAAAGCGGACGCAGAGCGTCCATTGAGGCATTCCCACGCAGAGCGTGGGAACGATCAACTTCCTGTCAGAAGTTATCCGGCGACCGCGCCTTCTCCCGCGCATGCTCGCGGCTGATCACGCCCTTGGTCACCAGCTCCTTCAGGCACATATCCAGTGTCTGCATCCCCAGCGACCCTCCGGTCTGAATCGACGAGTACATCTGCGCCACCTTGTCTTCGCGGATCAGGTTACGGATCGCCGAAGTGCCGAGCATGATTTCGTGGGCGGCAACTCGCCCGCCGCCGATTTTCTTGATCAATGTCTGGGACACCACCGCCAGCAACGACTCGGAGAGCATTGAGCGCACCATCGATTTCTCGTCGCCCGGAAACACGTCCACGACCCGGTCGATGGTTTTCGCCGCCGACGTGGTGTGTAGCGTGCCGAACACCAAGTGACCGGTCTCGGCGGCAGTCAAAGCTAGCCGTATAGTCTCCAGATCACGCATTTCCCCTACCAGAATAACGTCCGGGTCTTCGCGAAGGGCCGAGCGCAGCGCCGTGGCGAAGCTGCGGGTATCACGGTGGACTTCACGCTGATTGATCAGGCATTTGCGCGATTCGTGGACGAACTCGATGGGGTCTTCGATGGTGAGGATGTGATGATGGCGATGGTTGTTCAGGTAATCGATCATCGCCGCCAGCGTGGTGGACTTGCCCGATCCGGTCGGGCCGGTCACCAGCACCAGGCCTCGCGGGGCTTCGGTAATCTTGCGAAACACTTCCCCCATGCCCAGATCGTCCATGCTCAGGACCTTCGACGGGATGGTCCGAAATACGGCCCCCGCGCCGCGATTCTGGTTGAAGGCATTGACCCGAAAACGCGCCACGCCGGGCACTTCGAAGGAAAAGTCGGTTTCAAGATGCTTCTCGAAGTCCACCCGCTGGAGGTCGTTCATGATGTCGTAGATCAGTTCATGCACTTCCTTGTGGTCCAGGGCCGGCAGGTTGATGCGTCGCACATCGCCGTCGACACGGATCATCGGTGGCAGGCCGGCGGACAGGTGCAGGTCAGACGCGCCTTGTTTGGCGCTGAAAGCCAGCAGCTCAGTGATATCCATAGCGCTCCTCAATTCCAGTAGAATGCCGCGAACCTTCAGACCGCTGGCGCCTCTTGATGTCCACGATAGCAGACAACATTCTTCAGGTTAGTTCACGCATCCAGGCAGCAGCCAAAGCCGCCCACCGCGATGAGAACAGCATCCAGCTGCTGGCCGTGAGCAAGACCAAGCCCGCCGAGGCCCTGCGTGAAGCCTATGCCGCCGGGATCCGTGACTTTGGCGAAAACTATCTGCAGGAAGCCTTGAGCAAACAGCTCGAGTTGGCCGACCTGCCCTTGATCTGGCACTTCATCGGCCCCATTCAATCGAACAAGACTCGCGCTATCGCCGAGCATTTCGACTGGGTGCATTCCGTGGATCGCTTGAAAATCGCACAACGCCTGTCCGAACAACGCTCTGCCGATTTGCCTCCATTGAACATCTGCATTCAGGTCAACGTCAGTGGTGAAGCCAGCAAGTCCGGCTGCACTCCGGCCGACCTGCCCGCCCTGGCCCATGCCATCAGCGCTCTGCCGCGCTTGAAATTGCGCGGGCTGATGGCGATTCCCGAGCCGACTGAAGATCGCGCCGCCCAGGATGCAGCCTTTGCTGCCGTGCAGAGCCTGCAAGCCAGCCTGAATCTGCCCCTCGACACACTTTCCATGGGCATGAGCCACGACCTCGAGTCGGCCATTGCCCAGGGCGCCACTTGGGTCCGTATCGGTACGGCCCTGTTTGGTGCCCGCGATTACAGTCGACCATGAACATGGCTGACTCACCTATCTATAAGGACCTGACATGAGCAAGACTCGTATTGCCTTTATCGGAGCCGGCAACATGGCCGCCAGCCTGATCGGCGGCCTGCGCGCCAAAGGTCTGGACGCCGCGCAGATCCGCGCCAGCGATCCGGGTGAAGAAACCCGTGCCCGCGTGAGCGCCGAACACGGCATCGAAGTGTTCGCCGACAACGCCGAAGCCATTCAGGGCGTGGACGTGATCGTGCTGGCGGTCAAACCGCAGGCGATGAAAGCCGTTTGCGAAGCCATTCGCCCAAACCTCAAGCCGAACCAACTGGTGGTTTCGATTGCGGCCGGCATCACCTGCGCCAGCATGAAAAACTGGCTGGGTGCCCAGCCTATCGTGCGCTGCATGCCCAACACCCCGGCGCTGCTGCGCCAAGGCGTGAGCGGTTTGTTCGCCACCAGCGAAGTGAGCGCCGAACAACGCCAGCAAGCTGAAGAGCTGCTGTCGGCGGTTGGCATTGCCCTGTGGCTGAACGAAGAACAGCAACTGGACGCGGTCACCGCCGTTTCCGGCTCGGGCCCGGCGTATTTCTTCCTGCTGATCGAAGCCATGACCGCCGCTGGCGTGAAGCTCGGTCTGCCAGCGGACATCGCCGCACAACTGACCGTGCAAACCGCTTTGGGTGCTGCACACATGGCAGTCGCAAGCGATGTCGACGCGGCTGAACTGCGTCGTCGCGTGACGTCGCCTGCGGGCACCACCGAAGCGGCGATCAAGTCGTTTCAGGCCGGCGGCTTCGAAGCCCTGGTAGAAAAAGCACTCGGCGCCGCTGCGCACCGCTCGGCCGAGATGGCTGAGCAACTCGGTCGCTAATCAGCTCTTACAAAGGAATCAATGATGCTCGGACTCAATGACGCTGCCATTTTTGTGATTCAAACCCTGAGCAGCCTGTATCTGCTGATCGTGCTGCTGCGCTTCATCCTGCAACTGGTGCGGGCGAACTTCTACAACCCGCTCTGCCAGTTCGCCGTGAAAGCCACTCAACCGCTGCTCAAGCCATTGCGTCGGGTTATCCCGAGCATGTTCGGGCTGGACATGTCGTCGCTGGTACTGGCGTTGATCGTGCAAATGGCACTGTATGCGGTCATCCTGCTGCTCCGTGGCTACGAGGTTGACGTGCTGTTTCTGGCGCCGTGGGCATTGATTGGTATCTTTGCGCTGTTTTTGAAGATCCTGTTCTGGGCGATGATTATCAGCGTGATTCTGTCCTGGGTTGCTCCGGGGACCCACAATCCTGGCGCAGAACTGGTCCAGCAGATCACGGAACCGGTACTCGCGCCGTTCCGCCGGATCGTGCCGAACCTGGGCGGCCTGGACATCTCGCCGATCTTCGCGTTTATCGCGCTGCAGTTGCTGCAAAGCTGGCTGATTCCACGCCTCGCGTACTACGCCCTCATGCCGAAGGAACTGTTCGGCCTGATCTGATGAGCTACTTTCGCTGGGACGGTGATGACCTGATTCTGGAATGTCACCTGCAACCTGCGGCCCGCAGCGATGATTTCTGCGGGCTGCATGGCGATCGCCTGAAGATCCGCCTGACCGCACCGCCCGTTGAAGGCAAGGCCAATGCGTACCTGATGGCATTTCTGGCCAAGGCGTTCGGGGTTTCCAAGAGTCAGGTGAGTTTGATCAGCGGAGAGCTGAACCGGCAGAAGCGGGTTCGGATCTGTTCGCCGAAGAAGCTGCCCGATTTGCCGGGATTGACCCTGCCTTGATCATTCCCTCGCGCAGCAAAGGAATGCAGCCCGGGACGCTCCGGGTCCCTGCCGAAGCGGACGCAGAGCGTCCATTGTGGCATTCCTTTGCTGCGCGTGGGAACGATCATGGGTCGTAGCTTGCTGCTACGGGCAGCGGTCTTTAGACTTACGCCTCATTTCAATGAGAGCAGGGTCGATGCCAGCTGCCTTTCCCCCCGATTCTGTTGGTCTGGTGACGCCGCAAGTGGCGCACTTCAGTGAACCCCTGGCCTTGGCCTGCGGACGTTCGCTGCCCGCTTATGACCTGATCTACGAAACCTACGGCACGCTGAACGCTACGGCGAGCAATGCCGTGCTGATCTGCCACGCCTTGTCCGGTCACCATCACGCTGCCGGCTTCCACAGCCCCGACGACCGCAAACCCGGTTGGTGGGACAGCTGCATCGGCCCCGGCAAGCCGATCGACACCAACAAGTTCTTCGTGGTCAGCCTGAATAATCTCGGCGGCTGCAACGGCTCCACCGGCCCCAGCAGCATCAATCCGGAAACCGGCAAGCCATTCGGTGCCGATTTCCCGGTGCTGACCGTGGAAGACTGGGTCCACAGCCAGGCACGTCTCGCCGACTTGCTCGGCATCCGCCAATGGGCGGCGGTGATCGGCGGCAGCCTCGGCGGCATGCAGGCCTTGCAGTGGACCATCACCTACCCGGACCGCGTGCGGCACTGCCTGGCCATCGCCTCGGCACCGAAATTGTCGGCTCAGAACATCGCGTTCAACGAAGTTGCACGCCAGGCGATCCTCACCGACCCGGAGTTCCACGGCGGCTCGTTCCAGGAAGCGGGTGTGATCCCCAAGCGCGGGCTGATGCTGGCGCGGATGGTCGGGCACATCACGTACCTGTCCGACGACTCCATGGGCGAGAAATTCGGTCGCGGCCTGAAGAGCGAAAAGCTCAACTACGACTTCCACAGCGTCGAGTTTCAGGTCGAAAGCTACCTGCGGTATCAGGGCGAAGAGTTTTCCGGACGTTTCGACGCCAACACCTATCTGCTGATGACCAAGGCGCTGGACTACTTCGACCCGGCAGCGAACTTCGACAATGATCTGGCGAAAACCTTCGCCAATGCCCAGGCCAGGTTCTGCGTGATGTCCTTCACCACCGACTGGCGCTTCTCCCCTGCCCGCTCGCGGGAACTGGTGGACGCGCTGATGGCGGCCAGGAAAGACGTCTGCTACCTGGAGATCGATGCTCCGCAAGGCCACGATGCCTTCCTGATTCCGATCCCGCGTTATTTGCAGGCCTTCAGCAATTACATGAACCGTATAGCGCTTTGAGGAAGACATGAGAGCCGATCTGGAAATCATCCAGGAATGGATCCCCGCCGGCAGCCGCGTGCTCGACCTCGGTTGCGGTGACGGCGAGTTGCTGACCTGGCTGCGTGACCACAAACAGGTCACCGGCTATGGCCTGGAAAACGACCCGGACAACATTGCCGAATGCGTGGCCAAGGGCATCAACGTCATCGAGCAGGACCTGGACAAGGGCCTGGGCAACTTCGCCAGCAACAGCTTCGACATCGTGGTCATGACCCAGGCCCTGCAAGCTGTGCACTACCCGGACAAGATCCTCGACGAGATGCTGCGGGTCGGTCGCCAGTGCATCATCACCTTCCCCAACTTCGGCCACTGGCGCTGCCGCTGGTACCTGGCGAGCAAGGGCCGGATGCCGGTTTCGGAGTTTCTTCCGTACACCTGGTACAACACACCGAACATCCACTTCTGCACTTTCGAAGACTTTGAAGCGCTGTGTCGCGAACGTGAAGCCAAGGTCATTGATCGGCTTGCCGTGGATCAACAGCATCGGCATGGGTGGGCCAGTAAGCTATGGCCTAATCTGTTAGGTGAGATCGGCATCTACCGCGTCAGCAGCCCCGGTCTGCCGGACCACAAGGTCGCGGTCTGAATCACGACACTTCGAGGAGAACAATCATGGGTCGTCTAGCACTGTTTTTACTTACTGCCTGCCTGAGCGTCACCGCCATGGCCGCCGACGTCATCAAAGGCGAGCGCAAGGAAACCTTTGGCGACGTGACGGTGCATTACAACACCTTCAACTCCACCTTCCTGACGCCGGAGATCGCCAAAGCGGCCGAGCTGACCCGCAGCAAGAATCAGGGCGTGATCAACGTCTCGGTACTGAAGGAAGGTAAACCACAGACAGCTCAGGTCAGCGGCACGGTCAAAGACCTGACCAGTCAAAGCATCCCGCTGAAGTTCAAGCAGATCACTGAAACAGGCGCGGTGTACTACATCGCCCAGTTCCCGGTGGATCAGCAGGAAATCCGCACCTTCGACATCAAGGTGAAGACCGGCGACAAAACCAACACCATCAGTTTTCAACAAGAGCTTTTCCCTGGCCAATGATGAATTTCACGCAACTCGTACTGGCCAGCCATAACGCCGGCAAACTCAAGGAACTCCAGGCCATGCTCGGCGAATCGGTGCACTTGCGCTCGATCGGCGAGTTCAGCAGCGTCGAGCCTGAAGAAACCGGCCTGTCGTTCGTCGAGAACGCCATTCTCAAGGCCCGCAATGCCTCGCGCATTTCCGGTCTGCCGGCCTTGGCCGACGATTCGGGGTTGGCGGTGGATTTCCTCGGCGGGGCGCCGGGTATCTATTCGGCCCGTTACGCTGACGGCAAAGGCGATGCGGCGAACAACGCCAAACTGCTCGACGTCTTGAAAAACGTGCCCGAAGCCGAGCGCGGCGCGCAGTTCGTCTGTGTGCTGGCGCTGGTGCGACATGCCGACGATCCGTTGCCGATCCTCTGTGAAGGCCTGTGGCATGGGCGCATCCTGACCCAGGCCAGTGGTGAACACGGCTTTGGCTACGATCCGCTGTTCTGGGTGCCGGAACGTGAATGCTCCAGTGCCGAGCTTAAGCCCAACGACAAGAACCAGATCAGTCACCGCGCCCGTGCAATGGATCTGCTGCGCCAGCGTCTGGGCCTGAAATGACCATTGAATCATCCGCGTCGCCGCTGATCTTCGGCGGCGCGCAATCGCCTCGGGCCGCTTTGCCTGTGCTGCCGCCCCTGGCGCTGTACATCCACATTCCGTGGTGTGTACGCAAATGCCCTTATTGCGACTTCAACTCCCACACCGCCAGCCCCGTGCTGCCGGAGCAAGAGTATGTCGACGCCTTGCTGGCCGACCTCGATCAAGACCTGCATGCGGTCTATGGCCGCGAGCTGAGTTCGATCTTCTTTGGTGGCGGCACGCCGAGCCTGTTCAGTGCTGAAGCGTTGGGCCGCTTGCTCAAGGGTGTCGAGCAACGCATCCCGTTTGCCAGCGACATCGAAATCACCCTGGAAGCCAACCCCGGAACGTTCGAGCAGGAGAAGTTCCGCGCCTACCGGGCGCTGGGCATCAATCGCTTGTCGATCGGCATCCAGAGTTTTCAGGAAGAGAAACTCAAGGCCCTGGGGCGGATTCACAACGGTGATGAAGCCGTGCGTGCCGCCGGCATGGCCCGTCAGGCCGGTTTCGACAACTTCAATCTGGACCTGATGCATGGTTTGCCCGATCAGTCCCTGGACGACGCCCTGAACGACCTGCGCCAGGCCATTGCCCTGAAGCCGACGCACCTGTCCTGGTATCAGCTGACGCTGGAACCGAACACGGTGTTCTGGAACCAGCCGCCGACGCTGCCGGAAGACGACACCCTGTGGGACATTCAAGAGGCCGGTCAGGCGCTGTTGGCCGAACACGGTTACGCGCAATACGAAGTCTCGGCCTATGCCCTGCCCGGTCGTCCAGCGCGGCATAACCTCAATTACTGGAGTTTCGGCGACTTCATCGGCATCGGTGCCGGCGCCCACGGCAAGCTCAGCCATCCGGACGGGCGCATCGTACGCACCTGGAAGACCCGTTTGCCGAAGGACTATCTCAACCCGGCCAAGAGCTTCCAGGCCGGCGAGAAAGCCCTGACTAACGAAGAGCTGCCGTTCGAGTTTTTGATGAACGCCTTGCGCCTGAGCGAGGGCGTCGAAGCGCGGTTGTATCCGGAGCGCACCGGGCTGCCCCTGGAAAGCCTCGCCGAAGGCCGTCGCGAGGCCGAACAAAGTGGCTTGTTGCAGGTCGAACCGTCACGTCTGGCGGCCACGCTGCGCGGACAACTCTTTCTCAATGACTTGCTGCAGAATTTTCTGACATAAGGAAACCGAATGGATCTGGTACTCGACCTGCTCGCCACCGTGTCCCGCTGGAGTCGTAGCAACCTGTCGGAAATCTCTCTGGCACTGGTGGGCTGTTTGCTGGTGCTGTTTGGCGCCGACATCAAAGGTTGGGTCGACCAACGCCTGGGCAGCATCGCCGGCGCCTTGCGCGTCCCGCTGATGGCCCTGCTGTGCATGGTCGGCAGCGGCGTGGCGCTGATCTATGCAACACCATGGATCATCAAAGGCCTGAGCCAGTTCAACAACTACAGCCTGGCGCCGGTGTTGTTGGTGGTGCTGGTGTTGATCGGCGTCGTCGCAGACCGCCGCTGAGTGCTGATGATCGTTCCCACGCTCTGCGTGGGAATGCAGCCAGGGACGCTCCGCGTCCCATTCAGAGCCGAACGCAGAGCGTCCGTTGAGGCATTCCCACGCGGAACGTGGGAACGATCACAGCATTGTGGTTTAAGACTGTTTTTCGAACTTCAAATCCCACACGCCATGCCCAAGACGTTCGCCGCGGCGTTCGAACTTGGTGATCGGGCGTTCAGCCGGGCGTGGGACGCATTTGCCGTCTTCGGCGAGGTTGCGATAGCCCGGCGCGACGTTCATCACTTCCAGCATGTACTCGGCGTACGGTTCCCAGTCGGTGGCCATGTGCAACACACCGCCGACTTTCAACTTGCTGCGCACCAACTCAGCGAATGACGCCTGAACGATACGACGCTTGTGGTGACGACTCTTGTGCCACGGGTCCGGGAAAAACAGCATCAGGCGATCGAGGCTGTTGTCGGCGATGCAACGGTTGAGCACTTCGATCGCATCGCAATCGTAGACGCGCAGGTTGGTCAGGCCCTGAGTCAGCACGCCATTGAGTAGCGCGCCGACACCCGGACGATGCACCTCAACGCCGATGAAATCCTGCTCTGGCGAGGCCGCGGCCATTTCCAGCAGCGAATGGCCCATGCCGAAACCGATTTCCAGCGAGCGCGGTGCCGAGCGACCGAACACCTGATCGAAGTCCACCGGCGCGTCGGCCAGAGGCAGTACGAACAGCGGCGTGCCTTGGTCCAGACCGCGCTGTTGGCCTTCGGTCATGCGCCCGGCGCGCATCACGAAACTTTTGATGCGGCGGTGTTGGCGCTCTTCGCCTTCTTCCGTCTGGATAGGCGTGTCGTTTGATTCAGTCATCAATGGCTCTTACTTGATCAGACCATCCAGCGGCGAGGAGGCGCTGGCATAGAGTTTTTTCGGCATGCGGCCGGCGAGGTAGGCCAAGCGACCTGCAACGATGGCGTGTTTCATGGCTTCAGCCATCATGATCGGCTGCTGGGCATGGGCGATGGCCGAGTTCATCAGCACCGCTTCGCAACCCAGTTCCATGGCGATGGTGGCGTCGGAAGCCGTACCGACCCCAGCATCCACCAGCACCGGAATTTTCGCTTCTTCGAGGATGATCTGCAGGTTGTACGGGTTGCAGATCCCCAGGCCTGTGCCGATCAGACCGGCCAGCGGCATGACCGCGATAACGCCGATTTCCGCCAGTTGACGGGCAATGATCGGGTCATCGCTGGTGTAGACCATCACGTCGAAGCCTTCCTTGACCAGCACTTCGGCGGCCTTGAGGGTTTCGATCACGTTGGGGAACAGGGTTTTCTGGTCCGCCAGCACTTCCAGCTTCACCAGGTTGTGGCCGCCGAGCAGCTCACGGGCCAGGCGGCAGGTGCGCACAGCCTCGGTAGCGTCGAAGCAGCCGGCGGTGTTAGGCAGGAAGGTGTAGCGATCCGGTGACAGGACTTCGAGCAGGTTCGGTTCGCCCGGGTTCTGGCCGAGGTTGGTGCGGCGCACGGCGAAGGTGACGATCTCGGCACCCGAGGCTTCGATGGCCAGGCGGGTTTCTTCCATGTCACGGTACTTGCCGGTGCCTACCAGCAAACGCGACTGGTAAGTACGACCGGCCAGGACGAAGGGCTTGTCGCTACGAACGATGCTCATGGGAAATCCTCTGTAGGGGTGAGGTTCTTGCAGAATATTCTGTGGCCGCTCGGGCCTAGCGGCTAGCCGCCGCCGATGGCGTGTACCACTTCGACCGAATCGCCGTCGTTCAGCGTGGTTTCTGCGTGCTGGCTGCGCGGGACGATATCCAGATTGAGTTCGACCGCCACCCGGCGTCCAGTCAGTTCCAGACGGGTCAGCAGGGCCGCAACGGTTTCACCGTCGGGCAGTTCAAGGGATTCGCCGTTCAATTGAATGCGCATACCGAATGCCGCCATCATTTTTAGGGGCTGGCATTCTAGCCCGATCAGTCAGGCCGACCCAAGCCATTCGTCACGAAATGGACCGCGTGGTCAGCTCAACCGCCAAGCGGCAAGCCCCAGGCAAACCCAGCCGACCAGGAACGCCAGGCCACCGAAGGGCGTAACGATCCCGAGCTTGCTGATACCCGTTATCGTCAGCAGGTACAGGCTGCCGGAAAACAACAGAATGCCAATAGCAAATGATGCGCCGGCCCAGGTAATCAGTCGACCGGGAATTTGCGTGGCGAGCAGCGCTACACCCAGCAACGCCAAGGTGTGCACCAGTTGATAGGTGACGCCCGTATGGAAAATCGCCAGGTAGTCGGCGCTCAAGCGGCTTTTCAGGCCATGGGCAGCGAATGCGCCCAAGGCAACACCGGTGAAGCCGAAAAAAGCAGCCAGCATCAGGAAGCCACGCAACATGAGAACTCCAGTCAGACTCGATCAACAGGGTCTGTATAATGGCCGGCTCAACGGGTTCGGCCAAGCCATCTCTATGCTGCAGTTAATTTTACGTCGCTTCACAAAGGTCCTGCTCTGGTTCGCGGGCGGCAGCGTATTGCTGGTGCTGCTGTTTCGGGTGGTGCCGCCACCGGGAACGGCGCTGATGGTCGAGCGCAAGATCGAATCCTGGTTCGAGGGCAAACCCATCGACGTGCAACGCACCTGGAAACCTTGGGATGAAATCTCCGACGACCTGAAAGTCGCAGTGATTGCCGGTGAAGATCAGAAGTTTCCCGAGCATTGGGGCTTTGATATCGGCGCGATTCAGGCGGCGTTTGCGCATAACGAACGCGGCGGCTCAATTCGCGGCGCCAGCACCCTGAGCCAGCAAGTGTCGAAGAACCTGTTTCTGTGGTCTGGCCGCAGCTGGTTGCGCAAGGGCCTGGAGGCCTGGTTTACCGGGCTGATCGAGGTATTGTGGCCCAAGCAGCGAATTCTTGAGGTGTACCTCAACAGCGTCGAGTGGGATGAAGGCGTGTTTGGCGCCGAAGCGGCGGCCCGGCATCATTTTGGTGTGGGTGCTCGCTCAATATCCCGACAGCAGGCGAGTCTGCTGGCCGCGGTACTGCCGAACCCGCGGGTGTGGAGCGCCAGCCATCCAACCTCTTACGTTGCAAGACGGGCCGGGTGGATTCGCCAGCAGATGAGTCAGTTGGGCGGGGACAGTTATTTGCTCGGCCTCAACGATTCGCGCCGGGCGCCTTGGTCTCAGTAACTTGACGCAGGGGTTCGGTGTAAGCGGGCATAAACAAAAACGCCCCGATCAATGATCGGGGCGTTTTTTATTGCCGGAGCGCAGGTTATGCGGCGATCGACAACTTGAGCTTGTTCATCGCGCTCTTCTCGAGCTGACGAATACGCTCGGCCGACACGTTGTACTTCTGCGCCAGGTCGTGCAGCGTGGCTTTTTCTTCTGCCAGCCAGCGCTGGTAGAGGATATCGCGGCTGCGGTCGTCCAGCACTTCAAGCGCTTCGTGCAGGTTGTGATTGGAGTTGTCGCTCCAGTCGGCGTCTTCCAGTTGACGGGCCGGATCGTACCGGTGGTCTTCCAGATAGTTGGCGGGCGACTGGAATGCACTGTCGTCGTCCGCTTCCGCGGCCGGGTCGAAAGCCATGTCATGGCCGGTCAGGCGACTTTCCATTTCGCGCACTTCCCGTGGCTCTACGCCCAGGCTTTCCGCCACGCGATGGACTTCCTCGTTGTTCAGCCAGGCCAGACGTTTCTTCTGGCTGCGCAGGTTGAAGAACAGCTTGCGCTGAGCCTTGGTGGTCGCGACTTTCACGATTCGCCAGTTGCGCAGGATGAACTCGTGGATTTCCGCCTTGATCCAGTGCACCGCAAAGGACACCAGGCGTACACCCATTTCCGGGTTGAAACGCTTGACCGCTTTCATCAGGCCGACGTTGCCTTCCTGGATCAGGTCAGCCTGGGCCAGGCCATAGCCGGAATAGCTACGGGCAATGTGTACGACAAAACGCAGGTGGGCGAGCACCATCTGCCGAGCCGCCCCCAAATCCTGCTCATAATAGAGACTCTCGGCCAGTTCACGCTCCTGCTCCGGTGTCAGCAATGGAATGCTGTTCACCGTGTGCACATAGGCCTCCAGGTTCGCACCCGGGACCAGAGCATATGCAGGCTGCAAAGAATTGGTCATACGAAAAAACCTCCGACTTACATAACTCGTGCAGTTCAGCACTGCGAAAATTGACCGGAAACCAAAAGACAAGTTCCCATAAACGCTGAAAGGTCAATACGAGCAAAATGATATTACTTTGGCGCAAGCTCCCGCAGGTGGCGTGCGACTGCAATCCATGCACCGATATACCCCAACAGCACCGCGCCAAGCAAGAGCGATAGACCGTCGGCAACTGGCACTCCGGCCAGCGCAAAATCACTGCCGTACAAACCGGCCAGTCCAACTACCGCGTCGTTCAGCCAGTTCAGGCCGAACGCCAATACCCCCCAGGAAAGAATCCCCGCACCGAAGCCATAAAGCGCGCCCATATACAGAAAGGGCCTGCGCACATAGCTGTCAGTGCCGCCGACGAGTTTAATCACTTCTATCTCTGTGCGGCGGTTTTCAATATGAAGACGAATGGTATTGCCTATCACCAAAAGTAATGCAGAAACCAAAAGCACGGTCAGACCGAAGACAAAACGGTCGCCCAGCTTGAGGATGGCTGCCAGACGCTCGACCCAGACTAGATCAAGTTGCGCTTGTTGTACCTTCGGCAATTCGGAAAGTTTTTGTCTCAATGCTTCAAGCGCGGGTTTGTCGACCTCATTCGGGGTCACCAGGACCACGCCCGGCAGCGGGTTTTCCGGGAGTTCCTTGAGCGCTTCGCCCAGTCCGGACTGCTGCTGGAACTCTTCCAGCGCCTGATCGCGCCCCACGTATTCGGCGTCGGCCACGCCCGGCATGCCCTTGATCTGCTCGCGCAACGACTCGCCTTGTTCAGGACTGGCATCGAGTTGCAGGTACAGGGAAATCTGCGCTGCACGCTGCCAGGAACCACCGAGGCGCTCGACGTTATTCAGCAAAAGTGACAGACCCATCGGCAAACTGAGGGCAACTGCCATCACCATGCAGGTGAAAAAGCTGCCGATCGGGTGTTTGCCCAAGCGGCGCAAACTGTCCAGCAGACTCGCACGATGGCTTTCGACCCAGGCGCGGAACAGCGTAGAGAAATCCGGACCATCGTCATCGTCGCGCTTTTTCTTCTGCTGCGGTTGCGGATCGGCGGCCTTCGGGGCCACGCGCTCGGAAACCTTGGGGCTACGTGTTGCACTCATACGCCAGCCTCCCCGTCGCCAATCAATCGGCCACGCTGCAGCGTGAGCATGCGATGACGCATGCGGGCAATCAATGCCAGGTCGTGACTGGCGATCAGCACACTGGTGCCCAGACGGTTGATGTCTTCGAACACGCCCATGATTTCTGCCGCCAGACGCGGGTCGAGGTTACCGGTGGGTTCGTCCGCCAGCAGCAAGGCTGGACGGTGAACGATGGCGCGGGCGATGCCGACGCGCTGTTGCTGGCCAGTGGACAGGTCGCCGGGGTAGAGATCGGTTTTGTCCGAGAGCGCCACGCGCTCCAGGGCCGAGTCCACGCGCTTGGCGACTTCGGCCTTGGACAGGCCAAGGATCTGCAACGGCAACGCGACGTTGTTGAACACCGTGCGATCGAACAGCAACTGGTGGTTCTGAAACACCACGCCGATTTGCCGGCGCAGGAACGGAATCTGCGCATTGCTGATGGTGCTCAGGTCTTGCCCTGCCAGCAGCAATTTGCCGGTGGTCGGACGCTCCATGGCCAGCAACAGCCGCAACAAGGTGCTTTTGCCAGCGCCGGAATGGCCGGTGACAAACAAGAATTCACCCCGACGGACTCGAAAGCTCAGCTCATGCAAGCCGACGTGACCATTCGGGTAGCGTTTACCGACCTGTTCGAAACGAATCATGAACGCTCCCGCTCGGCAAACAATGCCTGGACAAAGGGTTCTGCTTCAAAAGTACGCAAATCGTCGATGCCTTCGCCGACGCCGATATAGCGAATCGGCAAGCCAAACTGCTTGGCCAGGGCGAAAATTACCCCGCCCTTGGCGGTGCCATCGAGTTTGGTCAGCGCCAGGCCGGTCAGTTCGACGGTCTGGTTGAATTGCTTGGCCTGGTTGATGGCGTTCTGGCCGGTACCGGCGTCGAGCACCAACAGCACCTCATGCGGCGCATCGGCGTCGAGCTTGCCGATCACCCGGCGAACCTTTTTCAGTTCTTCCATCAGGTTGTCTTTGGTGTGCAAACGACCAGCGGTGTCGGCGATCAGCACGTCAATGCCACGGGCCTTGGCGGCCTGCACGGCATCGAAGATGACCGAAGCCGAGTCGGCGCCGGTGTGCTGGGCGATCACCGGAATCTTGTTGCGCTCACCCCAGACCTGCAGTTGCTCGACCGCGGCGGCGCGGAAAGTATCACCGGCGGCGAGCATGACTTTCTTGCCTTCCAGTTGCAGCTTCTTCGCCAGTTTGCCGATGGTGGTGGTCTTGCCGGCGCCGTTGACGCCCACCACCAGAATCACGAATGGCTTGTTCTGCGAGGTGATTTTCAGTGGCTGCTCGACCGGTTTGAGCATCGCCGCCAGCTCGGCTTGCAGGGATTTGTACAGCGCATCGGCATCGGCCAGCTCTTTACGGGCGACTTTCTGAGTCAGGCGCTGAATGATCACCGAGGTCGCTTCGACGCCGACATCGGCGGTCAGCAGACGGGTTTCGATGTCTTCGAGCAACTCGTCGTCGATGATTTTCTTGCCGAGGAACAGGCTGGCCATGCCCTCGCCAATGCTGGCACTGGTCTTGGACAAGCCTTGCTTGAGGCGGGCGAAGAAACCGGCCTTGGTCTCTTCGGTACGCACAGGCTCGACCGGAGTTTCGACGGGCGCAACAGGGGTGGCGACAACAGGAACGATGACCGGTGCAGGTGCTTGAACAATCGGAGCAACCGGCGCAGGAGCAACAAATGCCGGCACTACAGGCTCTGGAACAACCGGCGCAGGTTCGGCCACGAACACGGGTTCAACGACGACCGGCGCAACCACTGGCGCCCGAACCGGTTCAGGAGCAAACGCGGTCGGGGCCGGAATCGGCGGCGTGATATGAGCTGCTTGCTCATCTTCGACTAACGCCACCGGCTCTTCCGCCACTGGCAACGTCAGCCACGGCTCGGCGGCTGGCGTCAGCGGCAGTGGGGCCATGACTTCGGTTTCAGGCGCAAGCTCGGCTGCGGGTTGCAGCACCGGCTCGGCGATCGGCAAGACAACCGGCGCTGGCGCTTGCTCTACAACCGGTGCAGGTGTTGGCTCAGAAAGTGGCTGTGGCTGTTCGACAACGGGTTCCTGCGGCTTTTTGCGCAGCCATCCGAACAGGCTTTTCTTCTCACCAGCCGCAGCTGGGTTCTTCTTGTCGTCGTTGGAACCAAACATGGAGGACGGCTATCTCACGGTAGCGACGCGCCAAAGGGCGCCTCGGCAATAAATAATTTGATGCAGAACAGACTGCGATTCATCCAGCTTGTTCACGCGCAACATTTTGTCGAGGTGCGAACGGCACCTCACAGAAACGACTTCACGAAGGACTGAAGCGGCAAAATCGGCGAAAAAGCAGAGTTTAGTTGATAAATCTCAGCCTTCTGCCGCAAACCCATACAACCTGATCAAACATCAAAGCTTGATAGGCGTGGCCGCCAGTAAAACGGATCAGTATCCTAGCACCCTCTCGCCCGCCGACGCTAAGACCAAGCGGGCAGCCCAACAGGTTTAAAAACGAATGAATGCTCTAGCCCGCCGCGCTGCAGGCCTGCTGTTCAGCACAGTTTGTCTGCCACTTTCAGCCCTGGCTGCCGATCCACAACCCACCCACGAATTCACCCTCGACAACGGTCTGAAGGTCGTCGTGCGCGAAGACCATCGTGCGCCGGTCGTCGTTTCCCAAGTCTGGTACAAGGTTGGCTCAAGCTATGAGACCCCGGGCCAGACCGGGCTCTCCCATGCGCTGGAACACATGATGTTCAAGGGCAGCGAGAAGGTCGGCCCCGGCGAAGCCTCGCTGATCTTGCGCGACCTTGGTGCCGAAGAAAACGCCTTCACCAGCGACGACTTCACCGCCTATTACCAGGTGCTGGCCCGCGACCGTCTGGGCGTGGCCTTCGAGCTGGAAGCGGACCGCATGGCCAATCTGCGCCTGCCAGCCGAAGAGTTCACCCGCGAGATCGAGGTGATCAAGGAAGAACGTCGCCTGCGCACCGACGACAAGCCAATGTCCAAGGCCTACGAACGCTTCATGGCCATGGCCTACCCCGCCAGCGGTTATCACACGCCGACCATCGGCTGGATGGCGGACCTCGACCGCATGAAGGTCGAAGAACTGCGCCACTGGTATCAATCCTGGTATGTGCCGAACAACGCCACCCTGGTGGTAGTCGGTGACGTGACCCCGGACGAAGTCAAAACCCTGGCCCAGCGTTACTTTGGCCCAATCGCCAAGCGCGACGTACCTCCAGCGAAAATCCCGCTGGAACTGGCCGAGCCCGGTGAACGGAAGATCACCCTGCATGTGCAGACCCAATTGCCGAGTCTGATGCTGGCCTTCAACGTGCCAAGCATCGCCACCGCTGAAGACAAGCGTTTGGTGAGCGCCCTGAGGTTGATCTCTGCCCTGCTCGACGGCGGCTACAGCGGCCGGATCCCGACGCAACTGGAACGCGGCGAAGAGCTGGTGTCCGGCGGCTCGTCGAGCTACGACGCCTACACCCGTGGCGACAGCCTGTTCACTTTGTCGGCCACGCCGAACACCCAGAAGAAGAAAACCATGGCCCAGGCGGAAGCCGGCCTGTGGAAACTGCTCGAACAGCTGAAAACCACCGCGCCGTCCACTGAAGAGCTGGAGCGGGTGCGGGCTCAGGTCATTGCCGGCCTGGTCTACGAGCGTGACTCGATCACCAGCCAGGCCACCGCCATCGGCCAACTGGAAACCGTCGGTTTGTCCTGGAAACTGATGGACACCGAACTCGCCGACCTGGAAAGCGTGACCCCGCAAGACATCCAGAAGGCCGCCAAGCTGTATTTCACCCGCGCACGTCTGAGCGTCGCCCATGTACTGCCACAGGAGACGACCCATGAGTAAGCGCAAAACATCGCGTCTGGCCCTGATCGGCCTGATCGCCGCCGCACTGATCGGGTCTGCCGCCTTCTATTTGTCAAAACCCGATGATTCCAACGCCAGCGAAGCTCTCGACAAGGCCAAGGCCAGCCAGAAACTGCAATCGCTGGCCGAACTCGACGGCAAGGCCCCAAGCCATCGCTCACTGAACGTGCAGACCTGGAACACCGCCGAAGGCGCCAAGGTACTGTTCGTCGAAGCCCATGAGCTGCCGATGTTCGACCTGCGCCTGATCTTCGCCGCCGGCAGCAGTCAGGACGGCAATGCACCCGGCCTGGCACTGCTGACCAACGCCATGCTCAACGAAGGTGTGGCCGGCAAAGACGTCGGCGCTATCGCCCAGGGCTTCGAAGGCCTGGGGGCCGATTTCGGTAACGGCGCCTATAAAGACATGGCGATTGCGTCGCTGCGTAGCCTCAGTGCCGCGGACAAACGCGAGCCTGCCTTGAAGCTGTTTGCTGAAGTCGTCGGCAAACCGACCTTCCCCGCCGACTCGTTTGCCCGCATCAAGAACCAGATGCTGGCCGGCTTCGAATATCAGAAACAGAACCCCGGCAAACTCGCCAGCCTGGAGCTGATGAACCGCTTGTATGGCAATCACCCGTACGCGCATTCCAGCGATGGCACGGCGAAAAGCATTCCGCCGATCACCCTGGCGCAGTTGCGGGCCTTTCATCAGAAAGCCTACGCCGCCGGCAACGTGGTAATTGCACTGGTGGGCGATCTGTCCCGCGCCGAGGCCGAGGCGGTTGCCGCACAAGTGTCCGCCGATCTGCCCAAAGGGCCGGCCCTGGCGAAAATCGAACAACCGACCGACCCCAAGTCCAGCATCGGCCACATCGAGTTTCCGTCCAAGCAAACCAACCTGATGATCGCGCAACTGGGCATCGACCGTGACGATCCGGATTACGCAGCGCTGTCCCTGGGCAATCAGATCCTTGGCGGCGGTGGCTTCGGCACCCGCTTGATGAGCGAAGTGCGCGAAAAACGCGGCCTGGCCTATGGCGTGTATTCGGGCTTCACCCCGATGCAGGCTCGTGGTCCGTTCATGATCAACCTGCAAACCCGCGCAGAGATGAGCGAAGGCACGCTGAAACTGGTGCAGGACGTGCTCGCCGACTACCTTAAAACCGGCCCTACCCAGAAAGAACTCGACGATGCCAAGCGTGAACTGGCCGGCAGCTTCCCGCTGTCCACCGCCAGCAACGCCGATATCGTCGGGCAGCTCGGCGCCATGGGTTTTTACAACTTGCCGCTGACTTACCTGGAAGACTTCATGCAGCAGTCCCAGAGCCTGACCGTCGAGCAAGTCAAAGCCGCATTGAACAAACACCTGAGCACGGACAAACTGGTCATCGTCAGCGCTGGCCCGACCGTGCCACAAAAGCCGTTGCCGGCCCCTTCTGATAAACCTGCCGAGCAACCGCTCGGGGTTCCGGAGCATTAATGGCCAGACCAAAAAAACCTGTTCACAACGTGCATAACGGTGTGAATCAACTGCGCATCATCGGTGGTGAGTGGGGCAGCCGAAAGCTGAGCTTCCCCGATGCACCAGGCTTGCGCCCAACGCCGGACCGAGTGCGTGAAACCCTGTTCAACTGGCTCGCGCCTTATGTCGCCGGGGCCAAGGTGCTCGACCCATTTGCCGGTAGCGGCGCGTTGTTTCTCGAGGCTTTGTCCCGTGGCGCCGCAATGGGTCAGGCGCTGGACGCCAGCAATATCGCGGTGGCGAGCATCAAGGAACATCTGGGTACCCTGCGCTGCACCACCGGCCAGGTACAGACTGCCGACGCCTTGCGCTATCTGGAAACCCAACCCGCCACGGCGTTCGATCTGGTGTTTCTCGACCCGCCGTTCAATCAGAATCTGTTGCCTGCCGTTTGCACTTTGCTCGAAGAGCGTCAGTGGCTGAGTGACGATGCGTGGGTCTACACTGAAAGCGAAACGGCACCGTCGATATTGGGTTTGCCAGAAAATTGGCGCCTGCATCGGGAGCAAAAATCGGGACGGGTGTACTACGCGTTGTGGCAACGTATGGCAGGGATCGCCGGTTAATCCGGCCTGTAAAAACGGTGCGAAGCTCAGTCAGTTAACGCTGCGGGTAAGCACCGCTGCATCGAGAGCAATCGTGTCCCATTTGCCAGAACGTTTCACCCCCCATTTCACCCCCGCCTACGGCCTGGGCAATCCGCATTTACAAACCTTGTGGGGACCGCTATGGCGCAAAACCACGCACCTTGACCGCGAACGTGAACGCTTATGGCTCGAAGACGGCGACTTCCTTGACCTGGACTGGCACGGCCCCCACAGCGCGAATGCGCCGTTGGTGCTGGTGTTGCATGGCCTGACTGGCTCATCGAATTCGCCTTACGTGGCCGGCATGCAGAAAGCGCTGGGCGCCCAGGGTTGGGCCAGCGTCGCGCTTAACTGGCGAGGCTGTTCCGGCGAACCCAATCTGTTGCCACGCAGTTACCATTCCGGGGCCAGTGAAGACCTGGCCGAAACCATCAAACACCTGCGCACCCAGCGCCCTCTCGCACCGCTGTATGCGGTCGGTTATTCCATGGGCGGTAACGTATTGCTCAAGCATCTGGGCGAAACCGGCAGCAACAGCGGCGTACTCGGCGCGGTGGCGGTGTCGGTGCCGTTTCGGCTCGATCAGTGTGCCGATCGTATCAGCCAGGGTTTTTCCAAGTTCTATCAGGCTCATTTCATGCGCGAGATGGTCGCTTACATCAAGAACAAGCAGCGCAGGTTCCAGCATGAAGGGCATCAGGATGGCCTGGCGGCATTGGCGGCGTTGGGCTCGCTGGAGAACATGCGCACCTTCTGGGAGTTCGATGGCCGGGTCACCGCGCCGTTGAATGGCTTCGCCGATGCCGCGGATTATTATCGCCGCGCTTCGAGTCGTTATTTCCTTGGAGAGATTCGCACACCGACCCTGATTATTCAGGCGGCCGATGACCCGTTTGTCTTTCCTCACAGCCTGCCGCAAGCCGACGAATTGTCTGCCTGCACGCAATTCGAGTTGCAGGCCAAGGGTGGGCATGTCGGCTTCGTCGAGGGCTCGTTCCGGCAACCGGGTTACTACCTGGAACGGCGCATTCCCCAATGGCTCGCCACCACAGGGCGCAAGTAGAGCATGGGTTCGGATCAGGGCGAGTCGATCCACTTCTGGCAAACGGCGCCGTTGGCCGGGGTCGAGTTGTTGTCCGCACGCTACATCGAACAGCGCTTCGCCCCCCACGTGCATGACGGCTATGTGGTCGGCATGATCATGGCCGGCGCCCAGCGTTATCGCTATCGAGGCGCCGAGCATCTGGCGGGCAGCGGCACGCTGGTGCTGATCAATCCCGATGAACTGCACACCGGTCACAAAGGGACGGAGGACGGTTGGTTGTACCGGGCGTTTTATCCCGACAGTGGGCAGATTCTTTCACTGCTGGACGAACTCGAACTGCCCACCGATACCTTGCCGGCGTTTGGTGCCACGTTGTACCGCGATCCGGATCTGGTGAAGGGATTCTGCCAACTGCATTGTTTACTGGAGAGTCCGTCCACGGCGCTGCAGCAGCAAACGGTCTGGCGGGAAATGATGCTGACGCTGTTGCAACGTCACGCAGCTGTTCCGATCGCCAACAAACCTGGCAAGGAACACCGGGCGGTAACCCTGGCCAAGGAACTGCTGCAATCCCGATTGGCGGCGCCGCCCTCGCTGGAGGAACTGGCGACGACGGTGAACCTGTCGCCCTTCCACTTCGCCCGGGTATTCCGCAAAGCTACCGGCATGCCGCCACACACCTGGTTGATGCAGCAACGTATTGCCCGGGCACGGGCGCTGTTACAGCGAGGCTGCTTGCCGCTGGAAGTCGCGACGCAGCTGGGTTTTGCCGACCAGAGCCATCTGAGTCGGCAATTCAAGCAGGTTTACGGCGTAGGACCGGGGGCGTATCGCAGTGCGCGACAACTGTGAATCAAGAGCACCTTATTAACCATGCTCCCACATTGGTTTGCGTTTACTCGCCCTTGGCGACGCCTCGCGCAGGATCATTGATCCACTCGCTCCACGACCCGGCATACAACGCTCCCAACGGATAACCAGCCAGGCACAGGGCAAACAAGTTGTGGCAGGCGGTCACACCGGAACCGCAATACGCAACCAACTCCGTGGGTGAACGATCACCGAGCTTGGCGGCAAACCGCTGCTTGAGCTGTTCGGCCGGCAGGAACCGACCGTCACTGCCCAGGTTATCGGTGAACGCGGCACATTGTGCGCCGGGGATGTGCCCGGCAATCGGATCGATCGGCTCCACTTCGCCCTTGAAGCGCGGCAAGCCGCGGGCGTCGAGCAAGGTCAGCGAGGGCTGGCCGAGACGTTGCTGGAGTTGTTCGGCGCTGAGCACCAACGAAGCGTCCGGCGTCCCGGTGAAGGTGCCGCGGGTGATCGACGGCGCATCAAGACTCAGGGGCAATCCGGCGGCGTGCCAGGCTTTCAGCCCGCCATCGAGGATAAACACACCATCGCGCTTGCCCAGCCACGCGAGCAACCACCAGGCGCGCGCGGCATAAGCGCCGGGACCGTCATCGTACAAAACCACTTCGCTGTCGGCGTTGATGCCCCAGGCTTGAAAACGTTCGATCAAGTCGGCGGGTTCAGGCAATGGATGACGCCCGGTAACCCCCTTGACCACTCTACCGCTCAAATCACGCTCCAGATCGGCAAAGCTCGATCCGGCAATATGCCCTTCGGCGTAGCTGCGTTGACCGTAATCAGGGTCTTCGAGGGCAAAACGACAATCCAGAATCACCAGCCCCGGCGTTTCCTTTTTCAGGTCCAACGCTTGCGGGCTGATCAGTTGCGCAATGGGCATAACGGGCTCCTGTGATTTTGTTTGTCTGGAATCCTACTGCACTCTTTATTCCACTTCTCTATCCCACTTCTTCCAGCGCCTGGGCCAGCGGCACATAAAACTCTTCGAACAGCGCATTCACTGCGTCGCGAGCTTGGTCAGTGACGAACCCGGCCTCCAGCACCAGCACCTGATACACGCCTCGTTTAATGGCCTGTTCGCTCAGATGGTTGGAGTTTTCCCGCGTGGTGCACAGAAAGCGCACCCACGAGGTGAGGATGATCCAGGCATTAAGGGTCAGGGATTCGATCTGAACCTTGTCCATGCACAGAATGCCGGCCTCGACGAAGCCCGCGTAGATGTGTGTGCCCTGGATCAGGCAGCGCTGGGAAAAGCGCCGGTAACGGGCGGCCAGCTCGGGATCGCTGTCGAGCAAATGCTCGAGATCGCGATGCAGGAAGCGGTATTGCCACATGGCGGCGAGCAATTCCTTGAGGTAGAAGCGCTTGTCTTCGACCGTCGCGGCGCGCCCCTGGGGCGGGCGCAGAAAGCTGTCCACCAGGTTTTCGTACTCACTGAACAACACGGCGATGATCGCCTGCTTGTTGGGGAAGTGGTAGTACAGGTTGCCCGGGGAAATCTCCATATGGGCAGCAATGTGGTTGGTACTGATACTGCGCTCGCCCTGTTGATTGAACAGCTCCAGGCTGTTCTGCACGATGCGCTCGCTGGTTTTGATCCGAGGGGCCATGGCTTGAGCTTTAATTGTGCGATGAGGGCATCTTACGACCTATCCGCCCGTGGTTAAAACAAAGCCGTACCAAAGTGCCATTTGACTTTCTAGAGCATAGACTCTAAAAAGTTCCTCATTCCAATAAATCCGGTGCCGAGCATGCCTGCTGACATTGCCTACCTGAACAACCTGCAGCAGCCTCTGGACGAACTCCAAACCCTGTTCGACGCTCAGCGCGCAGCGTATGCAGCCAACCCGATGCCACCCGCCGCTCAGCGCCAGCAATGGCTAAAAGCGTTGCGGGACCTGCTGAGCAAAGAGCGCCAGGCCCTGATCGACGCCATCAGCCAGGACTTCAGCCACCGCAGCGCCGATGAAACCCTGCTCGCCGAATTGATGCCCAGCTTGCACGGTATTCACTACGCCAGCCGGCACCTCAAAAACTGGATGAAAACCTCACGACGCAAAGTCGGTCTCGCCTTTCAACCAGCGTCGGCCAAAGTGGTTTATCAACCGTTGGGCGTGGTCGGAGTGATCGTGCCGTGGAACTACCCCCTTTACCTGGCCATCGGGCCGCTGGCAGGTGCGTTGTCGGCGGGCAACCGGGTGATGCTCAAACTCAGCGAATCGACCCCCACCACCGGTTTGCTGCTCAAGGAACTGCTGGGCCGGGTTTTTCCCCAGGACTTGGTCTGCGTGGTGCTGGGCGAGGCCGATATCGGCGTGGCGTTCTCGCGGCTACGTTTCGATCACTTGCTGTTCACCGGCGCCACCAGCATCGGCAAACACGTGATGCGTGCGGCGGCCGAGAATCTGACGCCGGTGACCCTCGAACTGGGCGGCAAGTCCCCGGCCATCGTTTCCTGCGATGTCCCGCTCAAGGACGCCGCCGAACGCATCGCTTTCGGCAAGACCCTCAATGCCGGGCAAACCTGTGTCGCCCCCGACTACGTTCTGGTGCCGGAAGACCGCGTCGGCTCTTTCGTCGAAGCCTATCGTCAGGCGGTTCGCGGGTTTTATCCGACGCTGGCCGACAACCCGGACTACACCGCCATCATCAACGACCGACAGTTGGCGCGGCTCAACGGCTACCTCAGCGACGCCACCAGCAAGGGCGCGCTGCTGATTCCGCTGTTCGATCAGGGCCAGGGCCGGCGCATGGGTCATAGCCTGCTGCTCAATGTCAGCGACGACATGACGGTGATGCAGGACGAAATCTTCGGCCCATTGCTGCCGATCGTGCCATACAGGGATCTCGACGAAGCGTTTGCCTACATCAACCAACGCCCTCGCCCGCTGGCGCTGTATTACTTCGGCTACGACAAGCGCGAGCAAAACCGCGTCCTCAACGAAACCCATTCCGGCGGCGTTTGCCTCAATGACACCTTGCTGCACGTTGCTCAGGACGACATGCCGTTCGGCGGTATCGGTGCCTCGGGCATGGGCCATTACCACGGCCACGAAGGTTTCCTGACCTTCAGCAAGGCCAAGGGCGTGCTGATCAAACAGCGTTTCAATGCGGCGAAGCTGATCTATCCGCCGTACGGCAAATCCGTTCAGAAACTGATCCAGAAACTGTTTATCCGCTAACGATCATCACCGCCGGGTAATAACAATAATGAGCCCAAGCCTGTCCGACACACCCGCACTGTCACGGCGCGGCCTGCTTAAATTCAGCCTCGGCGCCAGCGCTTTTCTGGCCACGGCTGGATTAGGCGCGAGCCTCAGCGGCTGCTCATCGAGCAACCCGGCCAGCGGTTTCGCGATTCTTCGCAGCAGTGACCTGCTGTTTCTGCGGGCAGTGATTCCGGTAATGCTCGACGGCGCAGTGGCCATGGAAAAAATGCCGGCCGCTGTC
The DNA here is from genome assembly GCF_031570575.1 of Pseudomonas sp. JL3. Taxonomy (NCBI): domain Bacteria; kingdom Pseudomonadati; phylum Pseudomonadota; class Gammaproteobacteria; order Pseudomonadales; family Pseudomonadaceae; genus Pseudomonas; species Pseudomonas sp. JL3. Next base: position 171,811 of record NZ_JAKWJK010000008.1, on the reverse strand, counting down.
ACCGAGACTTTGCACAGCCTGGATAGCGGCCTGAATCACCTGTCGCCGGAAATGCTCAAACTGACCCGGCAATTGTTCGATGTGTTGGGGATGAGTATTACTCGCGGCCCACTGACCGGGATTTGGGGCAGCTGGGAAAACGCCAGCAGCGAACAGATCCGGCACTTTCTCGACCGTTGGGAAAACAGCTCGTTGAGCCTGCTGCGCATGGGCCACAGCTCGTTGCTGCAAATGGTGATGATGGCGTGGTACAGCCGGGCGGAGTCGTGGGCGCATTGCGGGTACCCCGGGCCGCCCACCGTTTGAAATCGCGATAGCGTCTGCCGCCTCACCACCCAATCCAAAATAATAAGAGAACCCAAACATGCCCGTACCCGATCCGTTCCGCGAAGGCTTGGCCCGTGGCTGGAAAACCCACAACGGTGCCCGACTGACCCAAGACCTGACCCTCGAAGCGGACGTGGCGATCATCGGCAGCGGCGCCGGCGGCGGGACCACCGCCGAAATCCTCAGCGCCGCCGGCTACAAGGTGTTGCTGATCGAAGAAGGCCCGCTCAAGACCAGCAGCGACTTCAAGATGCTCGAAGACCAAGCCTACACCAGCCTCTATCAGGAAGGCATCGGGCGCATGAGCAAGGATGGCGCGATCACCATCCTTCAGGGCCGGGCAGTGGGCGGCACCACGCTGATCAACTGGACCTCAAGCTTTCGCACCCCGGACCCGACGCTGGAACACTGGGCCAAAGAGCACGACGTCATAGGCCACACACCGGCCGAAATGGCGCCCTGGTTCGAGAAAATGGAACAACGCCTGGGTGTCGCCCCATGGATGGTGCCGCCTAATGCCAACAATGACGTCATCCGCAAAGGTTGCGAAAAACTCGGCTACGCCTGGCATGTGATCCCGCGCAACGTGCGCGGCTGCTGGAACATCGGCTACTGCGGCATGGGTTGCCCGACCAACGCCAAGCAATCGATGCTGGTCACGACCATCCCGGCAACCCTGGAAAAAGGTGGCGAGCTGCTCTATCTGGCCCGCGCCGAAAAGCTGTCGATCAAGGACGGCAAGGTTACGGGCCTGCACTGTGTGGCGATGGATGAGCGTTGCGTTGCGCCCACCGGACGCACAATTACGGTCAAGGCGCGGCATTACGTGTTGGCCGGCGGCGGGATCAACAGCCCGGCGCTGCTATTGCGCTCCGAGGCACCGGATCCTCACGAACGACTGGGTAAACGGACATTCCTGCACCTGGTAAATATGTCCGCCGGGCTGTTTGATGAGGTGATCAACCCGTTCTACGGCGCGCCGCAGTCGATCTATTCCGACCATTTCCAGTGGCGGGATGGCACCACTGGCAAGATGTCTTACAAACTCGAGGTTCCACCGCTGCATCCAGCACTGGCCAGCACCCTGCTCGGCGGCTTCGGCACGGAAAACGCCCGGCATATGGAAAACCTGCCGCACACCCACGCCATGCTGGCGTTGCTGCGGGACGGTTTTCACCCGGACAGCCCTGGCGGCAGCGTTGAATTGCGCGGTGATGGCACGCCAGTGCTCGACTATCAGGTTTCACCCTACGCCTGGGACGGGTTGCGCCGGGCATTCCACAGCATGGCCGAGATCCAGTTCGCCGGGGGCGCCAACGCCGTGATGCCGATGCACGCCGACGCTCGTTACGTGAAAAACCTCACCGAAGCGCGCGCATTGATCGACGATTTGAGCCTTGAGTTGTATCGCACGCGTCTGGGCAGTGCCCATGTGATGGGCGGTTGTGCCATGGGTGAAGACCCGAAAAGCGCGGTGACCGACAGCCTCGGCCGACATCACCAGTTGCGCAATCTGTCGATTCACGACGGCTCGCTTTTCCCCACCAGCATTGGCGCAAACCCACAATTGTCGGTCTACGGACTGACGGCGCAATTGGCCACTTCGCTGGCCGAACGTTTGAAAAACCCATGAAAACGCGGAATATTCCCATCGTCTATAGTGCTTTCTTACCCAACAGGCGACTTGGCCGACCGGGAAGGCTGCGATACCATCCGACTCCCCAACGGACTCCCGCCAGGACGACGCGATGAACCGAGTGTTGTACCCAGGTACCTTCGACCCTATTACCAAGGGCCATGGCGATCTGGTCGAACGCGCCTCGCGCCTGTTCGATCATGTGATCATCGCCGTCGCCGCCAGCCCGAAAAAAAACCCGCTGTTTCCCCTGGAACAACGTGTGGAGCTGGCCCGCGAGGTCACCAAACATTTGCCGAACGTTGAAGTCGTCGGCTTCTCGACGTTGCTCGCGCATTTCGCCAAAGAGAAGAACGCCAACATATTCCTGCGTGGTTTGCGCGCGGTGTCGGACTTCGAATACGAATTCCAGCTGGCCAACATGAACCGCCAACTGGCACCGGATGTGGAAAGCCTGTTTCTCACACCGTCCGAGCGTTATTCGTTCATTTCCTCGACGCTGGTGCGTGAAATCGCGGCCTTGGGCGGCGATATCACCAAGTTCGTCCACCCGGCGGTGGCCGACGCCCTTACCCTACGCTTTAAAAAGTAGGAGCTGCCGAAGGCTGCGATCTTTTACGGCTACCGCAATCTTCGATCGCTGCACTTGATCGCGCCCGCGTGCACTGCGGGCGCCAATGCGGCACAATTGTGCGCATTGATTTATTGCGCCCGGGCCTGCCGCCCCGGCTGGAGTTAGCATGTCCCTGATCATCACCGACGATTGCATCAACTGCGACGTCTGCGAACCTGAGTGCCCGAATGCCGCCATCTCCCAGGGCGAAGAGATCTACGTGATCGACCCGAACCTGTGCACACAATGTGTCGGCCACTACGACGAACCGCAGTGCCAACAGGTCTGCCCGGTGGATTGCATTCCGCTGGACGAGGCTCATCCGGAGACTGAAGAACAGTTGATGGAGAAATATCGCAAGATTACCGGTAAGGCTTGATTCATTTGGCGCCTGTCAGGGCGCCTTCGCGGGCAAGCCTCGCTCCTATAGGAGGTCCGCGTCGTGCCCGCCGATGGAACTCTGTAGGAGCGAGCGGTGCGGCGATCCGACTTGCCCGCGAAGCTCTTAGAGTTCACTCCCGCTGCTCAAACCCCTCCCCGATACACCCCAGGCACCGCACAAATGCGGCTTTCGCCGGATCGACCACCAACGCCTGCCCCGCATCGCCAATGCCGCCACCGAACGCGGTAAACGGCAACGACACTACAAACGCCCCGGCACCGATCACCGTCGCCGCCACCAATAACGGTCGGGCAATCAGTAAATCGCCAAGCATGGCGTAGGCCGGTGGGTTCTGGATGGTGTAACGCGGATCGCCGCTGCCGTTTTCAGCCGCCAACGCGGGCACACCGACGCTCAGCAGCAGCGCAACGACAAGGGTTCGAAACAGATTCATGGCACGGTCCTTCGGCTAGGCAGTGAGAACACTGACTATAGACCGTCGCCGATATCAGCTCTGACAACGCGGACAAAAGACGCTGGCGCGCTGCCCAAGCTTGACCTCCCGCAGCCCCGTGCCACAAACCTTGCAGTGTTCACCACCACGGCCGTACACGAACAATTCCTGCTGGAAGTAACCCGGTTGACCGTCGCCGCCGATAAAGTCCCGCAACGTGGTGCCGCCGCGCTCGATGGCGAGGGCCAGGATGCGCTTGATCTCGATTGCCAGCTTCAAATAGCGCGCCCGGGAAATGCTCTTGGCTTCACGGCGCGGGTCGATGCCGGCCGCAAACAACGCTTCGGTCGCGTAGATGTTGCCGACACCGACCACCACCGCGTTGTCCATGATGAACGGCTTGACCGCCATGGAACGCCCGCGGGATTGCTGGAACAGTCGTTCGCCGTCAAACAGATCCGTCAACGGCTCCGGCCCCAGGCGAATCAGCAATTCGTGGTTCAGCGGGTCCAGGCTCCAGAGCATCGCGCCAAAGCGTCGCGGGTCTGTGTAACGCAGGGCCAGGCCCGATTCCAGTTCAATGTCCACATGCTCATGCTTGGCCGCCGGCATGCCGACTTCCACCAGCCGCAGATTCCCCGACATCCCCAAGTGACTGATCAGCGTGCCGACTTCGGCATTGATCAGCAGGTACTTGGCGCGCCGCTCCACCAGCACGATGCGCTGGCCGGACAGTCGCACATCCAGGTCTTCGGGGATCGGCCAGCGCAGACGGCGCTCACGCACAATCACCCGGCTGACGCGCTGGCCTTCCAGGTGTGGTGCAATCCCGCGGCGGGTGGTTTCGACTTCCGGCAGTTCAGGCATGGGGCTCTCGTATCAGGCGAGATTCGACACTCAACGAGTGGCGAGGTCGCGAATCTCTTGCTTCTGGGTTTCGAAATCGTATTCCGACAGACCGATGTAATCGAGCACAAGAGGCCCGACACTGTTCCATTCATGGTCTTCGGACTGGTTGCCCAGTACCCGGAAGGAGGCGCAAATGTGCTCGGCCATCTTCAGGATCGCCAGCAAATTTTTCAGCGGCGTGTTGCGGGACGACTCGTCGCTGAAAATGGCCAGGGCATTGTGATGGTTGGCGATGGCCTGGGTGACGTGCTCCGGCAGGCGCCAGGATTTGGCGGTGTAATACCCGACCACGGCGTGATTGGTGTTGTATTGCTTGTTCTCGGTATCCACCACGCGGCATTCGGCGCTGGCGTTGCCATAGGCCTGTTCCAGCACTTTCATGTAGTCGGGGAATTTCTTGAGCATCAACGGGATGCCGCAATCGTGGAACAGCCCCAGCGCATAGGCTTCATCACCGGCCTGGATACCAACACGCTTGGCCAGGGTCAGGCACGTCATCGCCACGTCCTGCGCCGTGTCCCAGAAACGGTTGAGGGTGACGATGGCGTCGTCGTTCAGCTCGCCCTTGATCGACTGAGCATTGATCAAGTTGATGATCGAACGGCTGCCCAACAGGTTCACTGCCCGCTGGATCGCGGTGATTTTGTTGCTCAAGCCGTAGTACGGCGAGTTGACGATTTTCAACAAGGCACCGGAAAGGCCTGGGTCCTGGGAGATCAGCTTCGCGATCACTTCCAGATCCGGGTCGGGCATGTACTGCTCCATCTGCAGATCCACCATGATCTGCGGCTGGGGCGGCACGCTGATGCCTTGCAGGGACTGTTGAATCTGTTCGGTCGTCAACTCTTGGGACATAAGTACACACTCCGGGTCAGGCGGGGATTCTAACCCTTAAGAAGATGGGTCTGACACACCCGCGGCTATGTCGCCGAAATTTCATTTATTGCCCAGAACAAATGCACGCCCTGTGGGAGCGAGCCTGCTCGCGATAGCGTCGGGTTAGCCAACATTGATGCTGAATGTACCGCCGTCATCGCGAGCAGGCTCACTCCCACAAGTTGCAGGCCCCCTCACCGCATGTCCATCCGCCAAGCCGAGGCCTTGCGCAACACGCTATACTCCCGCTCTTTTTTCCGGAGCGACGTCATGTCCCTGCCTAGCCTGCGCCTCAAAGCCAACGCCGACCGTCGCCTGCGAAACGGCCACTTGTGGGTTTACAGCAACGAAATCGATGTAGCTGCTACGCCTTTGCACGGTTTCAAGGCCGGCGACCAGGCGATTCTCGAAGCCGCCAGCGGCAAGCCGCTGGGCATCGTTGCCATGAGCCCGAACAACCTGATCTGCGCCCGCCTGCTGTCGCGCGACATCAAGTTGCCGCTGGACAAGTCGCTGCTGGTGCATCGCCTGAACGTTGCCCTGTCCCTGCGCGATCGCCTGTTCGACAAGCCATTCTATCGCCTGGTCTATGGCGACTCAGACCTGCTGCCAGGCCTGGTGGTCGACCGTTTCGGCGACATCCTGGTAGTCCAGATCGCCTCGGCGACCATGGAAGCTCACAAAGACGACGTGATCGCGGCACTGACCCAAGTGCTCAAGCCAAGCGGCATTCTGTTCAAGAACGACTCCGCTGCCCGTGATGCCGAAGGCCTCAACCGCTACGTCGAAACCGTGTTCGGCCTGGTACCGGAATGGGTCGCGCTGGAAGAAAACGGCGTGAAATTCGAAGCGCCAGTCATCCAGGGGCAGAAAACCGGCTGGTTCTACGACCATCGCATGAACCGCGCGCGTCTGGCCCCTTATGCCAAAGGCAAACGCGTACTGGATTTGTACAGCTACATCGGCGGCTGGGGCGTTCAAGCGGCTGCCTTCGGCGCCAGTGAAGTGTTCTGCGTCGATGCTTCGGCCTTCGCCCTCGACGGCGTGGAGCGCAATGCCGCACTGAACGGCGTCGCCGAAAAAATGACCTGCATCGAAGGCGACGTGTTCGAAGCCCTGAAAGAACTGAAAGCCAGCGAAGAGCGTTTCGACGTCATCGTGGCCGACCCTCCTGCCTTCATCAAACGCAAGAAAGACATGAAAAACGGTGAAGGCGCCTACCGTCGCCTGAATGAGCAAGCCATGCGCCTGCTCAGCAAGGACGGCATCCTGGTCAGCGCTTCGTGCTCAATGCACCTGCCGGAAGACGATCTGCAAAACATTCTGCTGACCAGCGCCCGTCACCTGGATCGCAACATCCAGATGCTGGAGCGCGGCGGTCAGGGCCCGGATCACCCGGTACACCCAGCGATTGCCGAAACCCGCTACATCAAGAGCATCACCTGCCGTCTGCTGCCAAACAGCTGAGTACGCTGGTTTGACGGGGAGCCAACAGGCTCTCCGTCAGCCGTTTTAACGCCACGACATCCACTCTTCAATCCTGGCTTCTTACTCTTGCGGTCCTACTGACTTGCAGGACGTTTCCCTGCATCTCTTACTTAAAAGCAAATAACCTACAAACTTGCTTTAACCCTCAGATCGTTCCGACAAAATTACTGGAGCATTCCTACTTAACATCCCCTTGATAAGAGCCCATTACAGCCTATGATTAAGTTGTCACCGCGAAGTGACACTTACTATCAATGACAAGGAGTTTAAAACATGAAAGCAATTACTCTGGAAGCTAACAAGATCGCTAATCTGGCTTTTCTGGTTGCGCCAAAAGCCCGTTAAGTAAATGAGACGCTGGGGAGTGCCGGCTACCCAGCGTTTTCTATGACACAGCCCAGAGTAAACCGCCCATCATGCAGATAAATTCATACCTGTTCATACTTCCCCGTACGCCCGGCCAAATAGTCTGGGATTACAAAAACCACAAACAATTTGAACTTAATCTGGAACATTCAACCCGGCTTGCACAACTTATCAACAACCCAGAACTGTATAACGACAGCAACATAGTAGACACTCAACTTCTAAACTCCGGAATATTGACCACCTCAATACAAGACACTATTGAATGGGGCTGGGATGAACTGTCGAAAATATTCCATATCGGCACCAAAAACATTCCCTGCGAACATGTTCCTCAGAATATTCATGAATGGTCGAGACACTATCTGGACCATTGCACCGAAGTACTGGAAGCACCCGCACCGAACGCCAGACTCACAGAACGTCAGGCACGCGAGCTGATTGCCCTGCCAGAACCTTCCTGCCTGCCGAAGGATTCTCTTGCCAACGTCCTGATCGGCCGAAAAACCTGCCGCACCTTCACGGATGAAGCGATTTCACTGGAAGATGTCGGCACACTGCTTTACCTGTCCCTGGGCTACTTGCATGAGCGCGAAAACGACGTCGACGAAACCATTGTCGAAGGCCTCGGTGCCCGACGCAGCAGCCCGTCCGGTGGAGGCCTGAATGCTTGCGAAGGCTTTCTTTATGTACAGAACGTCAGCGGCCTGCCCCCCGGGCTCTACGCCTACCATTCCACCAATCATGCCCTGAGCTTCGTCAACCCGGCACCTGACTCGCCACTGGGGCAGTTGCTGTGTGGGCAACATTTCATCAATAACCTGCCCGTGGGCCTGTTCATTACTGCTCGCTTCGACAAGTTGTGGTGGAAATATGAACACTCACGAGCCTACCGAATGGCTTACGTCGAGGCAGGCCATATTTCCCAGACCTTTCAACTCGTGGCCACCGCACTGGGGCTGAACACGTGGCTGACCGGAGCACTGACGGACGATCAGGTCGAAACATTGCTGGGGCTCGAGGACAACGCAGAACAACCCTTGTTTTTTGTCGGCTGTGGCCACAGCGACGGACAGGTGATGTGCAAGGAATTGAAAGATCTGCTCAGCCGTCGGGAGCCGCAACAATGACCGCCGCCATCATTGCCCCGTCAGACCGTCCCGTTTCCTGGTCTCTGCGCTTCACCCTCGGCGACTGGAATACCCGCGCGTCGGTGCGCACCAGCGAGCATGACTATCTATTGCCCCCAGATCTGGAACAGCAACTGGAAACACGTCACTGGTTTCCCCCAGGCTTCCTGGCTTATCTGAATCACCCGGCTATCGAAGCGCTGGGGAAAACCGTCATCCATCGGCTGTCGGCCAATCATCTGGTGTACTTCCTCGACTACACCACCGTGCTCGAACATCGCATCGTCAACCGCGCCGTGGAGACCATCATCCACGGTGAATTGAAGGTCAACATTCCCCCACGGATGAAGACCGCTGCACTTCAGCTTTATACCGACGAGGGTTATCACGCCCTGTTCTCCAATAGCCTCGCCGAACAGATTGCCGGGGTCTACGGGATCAGCCTGCGCCCGGTCATGCCGCACCGCATCACGCGATTGAATACTTTGCTCGAGCGCACACCTGACAAACACCGGGCGCTGGCCTGGTTTCTCGTCGGGTTCGTGTCGGAGACGATCATTGCCAAAGAACTGCTCGACGTCTGCCGTGACGATCTGGTGTCCAGCGTCCAGGCAATGCTCAGGGAGCATCTCGCGGACGAGGCTCGCCACAGTCGCTATTTCTCTGAAGTGTTCCATTACCTGTGGCTGACGATGAACAGCCGCCAACGCACGTTCGCTGCCAGGCTGCTGCTGGACATCATCCGGATTTTCTTCGAGGTCGATGAGCGATGGCTGCGGGAAAGCCTGTACGGCGCGGGTATCGGCGAGACCGCCGCCACGGAGGTTCTCGGCAAACTGACCAGCCCCCAAGCCACCCTTCTGCGTGCGCGATCCGGCGCCGGGGCGACGCTTCAGGCTTTGAAAAAGGCCGGTTTCTTCGACCTGCCTTACAACCAGCAACTGTTCATGAAGGCAGGACTTATCGATGGATGAAGGACGATCTGAGCCAACCGTCAAACAACGTCGAGGGGCGGTCAGCCTGTTGTTGGCAATGGTGTTGCTTGGCGTGTTCCCGCTGGATGTCCTGCTTCCGTCGTTCCCAGCGCTCGCCGAACACTTTCGCAGCACGCCGGCCGACATCGCGCTGTCGATCAGTCTGTTTGCTGTCGGTATAGCGGCCTCTCAACTGCTGATCGGGCCGCTGTCGGATGTGATCGGGCGTAAAGGACTGTTACTCGCCGGAATAGCCGTTTCGATGCTCGGTGCAGTGGGCTGCATTCTGACCACGGACTATGTCCATTTCCTGCTGTTCCGTGTCATTCAGGCGCTCGGCTGCGGGTGTTTCGTCCTGTCACAGGCTCTGGTTCAGGATCTGTTCAAGGGTGAGGAACGCGACCGATTGCGGATTCTGATGGTCACCGCCACCGGCATTTTCATCTCGGTCTCACCGTTGGCCGGTACGTTCCTGCAAGCCACCCTGGATTGGCAGGGCAGCTTCTGGGTGTTTACCGCACTGGCTGGGATAGTGCTGTTCAAAGCCTGTTTTCTTCTCGAAAACACTCGGCCGACGGCAACTGGAGCGCGACCAAATATCTTCCAGCCCTACCGCCGGGTCTTGTGCAATTTCGACTTCCTGTCCTACTGGCTGATTTCAGCCTTTGCTTTCGCCTGCCATTTTTCTTTCATCGTGATTTCACCACTGATTTTCATGGATCAACTCCAGCTATCGCCCTATGACTTCTCGTTGATCCTGCTGGTATATGGCGGCGCCTACATCGTCGGCGGCAGCGTTGCGATTGTGCTGGGTAGATACATGAGTCAGGGTCATCAGATCATCAGCGGGCTGAGCCTGATCCTGCTGTCCGGCCTGATCATGCTTTATCTTTCAAGTCATTTTGCGCTGTCAGCAGCCACCGTCCTTGTACCGATGCTCGTCTGTACCGCCGGTACCACTATCGTCCGACCGGCCGCCACCTCAAAAGCCATGAGCCTGTTCCCTGAAAATGCAGGAACCTCGGCGTCGGCCGGCAGCACGGTGATTTTCATCTGCGGCGGTTTGATCAGTGCACTTATCAGCTTGAGCCCGGCCAATTTGCAATCCACCCTGGGATACAGCTTCATCATCCTGAGCGGCGTGGCGCTGGTACTTAACAGCCATATCAACAGTCGAGCCAAAAGCCTGGGAGTCAGCCCAAGCGTCGAATAATCCCACCGGCCGTCATCCCACACGCCTCGTCAGTGCCGGATCAACACTTTCCGGCATTCCCTCCTGACGCCAGCGGTGTAGAATCGCGAGATTCATCGCCATTCATCCCCCGGCGGGTTTATGAGCTGAAGCTGAAGCGCGCGGCGATCCCGCAAAGTTATCGGCAACTTCCGGACACACGGCCATTTCTGAGTGTTCCAGACGTCAATAGAAGCTCACTTCCCCTTTGTTACCTGATTAGCCGCCCGGAGTGCTTCATGCCTGATTACCGCTCGAAAACATCCACCCACGGCCGCAACATGGCCGGTGCCCGCGCACTGTGGCGCGCCACGGGGATGAAAGATGACGACTTCAAGAAGCCGATCATCGCCATTGCCAACTCCTTTACCCAGTTCGTACCGGGCCATGTGCACCTCAAGGATCTGGGGCAACTGGTCGCTCGCGAAATCGAACGGGCCGGCGGTGTCGCCAAAGAATTCAACACCATCGCCGTGGATGACGGCATCGCCATGGGCCACGACGGCATGCTCTATTCGCTGCCGAGCCGCGAGATCATCGCCGACTCCGTCGAATACATGGTCAACGCCCACTGCGCCGACGCCATCGTCTGCATCTCCAACTGCGACAAGATCACCCCAGGCATGCTGATGGCCTCCCTGCGCCTGAACATCCCGGTGATCTTCGTGTCCGGCGGCCCGATGGAAGCCGGCAAGACCAAGCTGGCCAGCCACGGTCTCGACCTGGTCGATGCCATGGTGATCGCCGCCGACTCCAGCGCATCCGATGAGAAAGTCGCCGAGTACGAGCGCAGCGCCTGCCCGACGTGCGGCTCCTGCTCTGGCATGTTCACCGCCAACTCGATGAACTGCCTGGTTGAAGCCCTGGGCCTGGCATTGCCGGGCAACGGTTCGACCCTGGCCACCCACAGCGACCGCGAACAGCTGTTCCTGCAAGCCGGTCGCACCATCGTCGAGCTGTGCAAGCGTTACTACGGGGAGAACGATGAGTCGGTGTTGCCCCGCAACATCGCCAACTTCAAGGCGTTCGAAAACGCCATGACCCTGGACATCGCCATGGGCGGTTCCACCAACACCATCCTGCACTTGCTGGCCGCGGCCCAGGAAGCCGAGATCGATTTCGACCTGCGCGACATCGACCGCCTCTCCCGCCATGTACCGCAACTGTGCAAAGTTGCGCCGAACATCCAGAAGTACCACATGGAAGACGTCCACCGTGCCGGCGGGATCTTCAGCATCCTCGGTTCCCTGGCCCGTGGCGGTCTGTTGCACACCGACCTGCCGACCGTGCACAGCAAGACCATGGCCGAAGGCATCGCCAAGTGGGACATCACCCAGACCACCGACGAAGCCGTGCATCACTTCTTCAAGGCCGGCCCGGCGGGCATCCCGACGCAAACCGCGTTCAGCCAGTCGACCCGTTGGGAAACCCTGGACGACGACCGTGAAAACGGCTGCATCCGCAGTGTCGAACACGCTTACTCGAAAGAAGGCGGCCTGGCCGTTCTGTACGGCAACATCGCGCTGGACGGTTGCGTGGTGAAAACCGCCGGCGTCGACGAGTCGATCCACGTCTTCGAAGGCAATGCGAAGATCTTCGAAAGCCAGGACAGCGCCGTACGCGGCATCCTCGCCGACGAAGTGAAGGCCGGCGACATCGTGATCATTCGCTACGAAGGCCCGAAAGGCGGCCCGGGCATGCAGGAAATGCTGTACCCGACGTCTTACCTGAAATCCAAAGGCCTGGGCAAAGCGTGCGCCCTGCTCACCGACGGCCGTTTCTCTGGCGGTACTTCGGGCCTGTCCATCGGCCACGCTTCGCCAGAAGCCGCCGCCGGCGGCGCGATCGGTCTGGTGCAGGATGGCGACAAGGTACTGATCGACATTCCAAACCGCTCGATCAACCTGTTGATCAGCGATGAAGAAATGGCCGCGCGCCGTGCCGAGCAAGACAAGAAAGGCTGGAAACCGGTGGAAGTGCGTCCACGTAAAGTGACCACTGCGCTGAAAGCCTATGCCCTGTTGGCCACCAGCGCCGACAAGGGTGCGGTACGTAACAAGGCGATGCTCGACGGGCTGTAATACTTAACCGTTGGACAAAAAAATGCCCCGCCGAGTGCGGGGCTGATCGTTCCCACGCTCCCGCGTGGGAATGCCTCAAGGGCTGCATTCCCACGCAGAGCGTGGGAACGATCAACGATCAATTCCTACTGGATATCTTCAGGCTTCACGATCACCCAGTTCTTGTCAGCCGTCACCGCCAACCCTTCTTTCGCCTGGGCTGCTGCGTTTTTGGCCATCATGCCGTTAATCTGGGTCATGTATTTGTCTTTGCGGTTGACCCACAAATGGATGCCGCCCTTGGACACATCGACGCTGTGGAACAGCATGTAGCCGTCGCTGGTCGGGGTATCGCCACCCACCAGGACCGGTTTTTTCCATTCATCGATGTACGTCAGGATCGCCGACTGTTTACCCGCCATCCAGGTGGCCGGGGTCCACAGGTACGGGGTCAGTTCGAGGCCCAGGTTGGCCTTCTCGTCATACTTGCCAGCGGTGACCTGCTTGCGCGTCGTGGTCAACTCGCCGGTCTTGCGGTCCTTGAGCAGCAAGCTCACGCCGATCACGTTCTGTGGTTTGACGTTGTAGCCGTACTTCGGATCGGAGGCGACCATGCGCACCAATTCTTCAGAGGCGGCGGTCATAACATAGACCTCGATGCCGTTCTCCATCAGCTTGTTGTAGAGCTCTTTTTGACCGGTGAAGATTTTCGGCGGGTTGACGTCGATGGTCTTGACCACGTCGCCTTCGTAATAAGTGCTCGGCACCGGTTTGCCAGACGCCATCAGCTCATCAACGTTGCCCTTGAGTTCCTGAAGCGTGAAGCCGGAAAACACTTGGGCGACCCATGGGTAGCAAACCATGTCATCGATTTCGCAGAGGCGATAGTAGTAGCTGAACAGGCTTTCCTTATGGTCGGCGGTGTCCTTGAACGGGATCAATTTCAGGGAGGGATCGAGGCTCTCGCGGGTGATCAAGCCCTTGTTTTCCATGAACGGCAGCAACGACTCTTCGAGGTCGTAGCGGTAACTGGTGTTGTCCATGTCGAACACCGCGAAGTTACCTTTGTTGGCATTGGCTGCGATCATCGCGTCCAGCGCCTTGGCCTGATCGGCTGGCCAGTGCTTCAGGTCAGTAGCGAGCGCCTGGCCGGCAAGGCCCAAGCAGAATACGGCAGCCAAAAATTTCGGTGCAAGCTTCATCGGCGTTTCTCCCTGATTCAAAGAGATTCGACGCTAACAAATCTGTATGACAGTCCCCGCCTGCCCGCGACTGCTTGCATCCTGATTCCGTCAGCCGCATTCCTTACAGCGCCATCGGCTTATTCCAAAAACGACAGTCGACCGCTATTTTTGATATTAATTCATTACATATCAAGCTGTTAGGCTTGCCGGTTCGCAGTCACACACGAAGGTGGCTGGCACAAGTCTATGGAGCCTCTATGAATATGCCGCTGATCCTCAATCTGCTGGTATTCCTCGCCTTGCTTTACGGCCTGGCGCAAACCCGCCACACCACCTGGAGCCTGGCGAAAAAGGTGTTGCTGGCGCTGGTTCTTGGCGTGGTATTCGGTGTCGCCCTGCACACGATTTATGGTGCGGGCAACCCGGTACTGAAAGCCTCGATCGGTTGGTTCGATCTGGTGGGCAACGGTTACGTGCAGTTGCTGCAAATGATCGTGATCCCGCTGGTGTTCGCCTCGATCCTCAGCGCCGTGGCGCGCCTGCACAACGCTTCGTCGCTGGGCAAGATCAGCTTCCTGACCATCGGCACTTTGCTGTTCACCACCGCTATCGCGGCGCTGATCGGTATCGGCCTGACCAACCTGTTCGGCCTTACCGCCGAAGGCCTGGTCGCCGGCACCCAGGAAATGGCTCGCCTGCAAACCATTCAGAACGATTACGCGGGCAAGGTCGCTGACCTGAATGTGCCGCAGCTGCTGCTGTCATTCATCCCGCAAAATCCGTTCGCCGACCTCGCTCGCGCCAAACCGACTTCGATCATCAGTGTGGTGATTTTTGCGGCATTCCTTGGAGTCGCGGCGCTGCAACTGCTCAAGGATGATGTCGAGAAAGGTCAGAAAGTGATCAACGCCATCGACACCCTGCAAGCCTGGGTGATGCGTCTGGTACGTCTGGTGATGAAGCTGACCCCGTACGGCGTATTGGCGCTGATGACCAAAGTGGTTGCCGGCTCCAATTTGCAAGACATCATCAAGCTCGGCAGTTTTGTGGTGGTGTCCTACATCGGCCTGGGCTTGATGTTTGTGGTACATGGCGTGCTGGTGTCGGCGGCCGGGATCAACCCGCTGCGCTTCTTCCGCAAGATCTGGCCGGTGCTGACGTTTGCCTTCACCAGCCGCTCCAGCGCCGCCACCATTCCGCTGAGCATCGAAGCCCAGACCCGCCGTTTGGGCATTCCGCAGTCCATCGCCAGTTTCGCCGCTTCGTTTGGCGCGACCATTGGCCAGAACGGCTGTGCCGGTCTGTACCCGGCGATGTTGGCGGTGATGGTCGCGCCGACCGTGGGCATCAACCCGCTGGATCCGCTGTGGATCGCGACGTTGGTGGCGATAGTGACGCTGAGTTCAGCCGGTGTGGCCGGGGTCGGTGGTGGCGCGACCTTCGCCGCGTTGATCGTGCTGCCGGCCATGGGTTTGCCGGTGTCACTGGTGGCGTTGCTGATTTCGGTTGAGCCGCTGATTGATATGGGTCGTACGGCGTTGAACGTCAGTGGCTCGATCACCGCTGGGGCGATCACCAGCCAGATGATGCAGCAGACGGATAAAGCGCTGCTGGATGCGGATGAGCATTCGGAGTTGGCTCACGCTTAACCCGTACCGATCGTTCCCACGCTCCGGCGTGGGAATGCCTCAAGGGACGCTCCGCGTCCAGTGACGCGGAGCGTCACGGGCTGCATTCCCACGCAGAGCGTGGGAACGATCTATGTGCGCTCCCACACCTCAAAGCTATACGCCGGCTTGTCACCCTCCGCCGGGTTCGGAACATTCGACACCAGCTTCCACTGGTTCACATCAAACGCCGGAAACCACGCATCCCCTTCCGGGCTCAGCGCCACGCGGGTCAGGTACAGCCGATCGGCCTGCTCCAGACCTTGCGCATACAACTGCGCCCCGCCAATCAGCATCACCTCATCGACGCCCTGCTCGTTCGCCCATTCCTGCGCCCGAACCACCGCTGCTTCCAGCGACGGATAAACCTCCGCGCCTTCCAGCTGCAGATTCACCTGACGGCTGACCACGATGTTCAGCCGGCCCGGCAGCGGACGACCGAGGGAATCCCAGGTCTTGCGACCCATGATGATCGGCTTGCCGAGGGTGGTGGCCTTGAAGTATTTGAAGTCCCCCGGCAAGTGCCAGGGCATGCTGTTGTCGACGCCGATCACACGGTTTTCACCGAGGGCTGCGATCAGGCTGAGGGGGAGTGATTTAGTCATGTCGGCGAGGATACCAGAGCCTCCCTTACCCCGATAAGCGTCACAGCGGTTATGCTCACCGCTCAATTAAGCGACGGGAAGCCGCGTGACTGAACTGACTCCACTGCAAAACCTCTGGTTGAGCGAAACCATACGCCTGCGTGAAGAACACGCAGGCCCCTTGGATGATCTGGAAGCCAACCGAATCGCCCGTAGCGTCGGCGGCGACCTGCCTACGCGCATTCAACGCCGCGCCCTGTGGCTGGCCGAGCGCGACGGGCAGACCCACGCCCTCAAACATTGGCTGCAAGGTGCGCGCCTGGCGCTGATCGTGCTGGCCGTTCTGGCCGTAATCAGCGGCGCCGGCCTGGCGTTTGCCGCGCTAGGCGACGGCCAGGCCCCGGTCAATGTGTTCTGGGCGCTGGGCAGCCTGCTCGGGCTGAATCTGATTTTATTGCTGAGTTGGGCCCTGGGCCTGGTGTTTGCCGGTGAACAAGGCGCCGCCCTCGGGCGCTTGTGGCTGTGGCTCAGTGAAAAACTCGCCCGCGATGCCAATGCTGCGCAATTGGCGCCGGCCCTGCTGCTGTTGCTGCAACGGCAAAAACTCAATCGTTGGGCGCTTGGTGTACTGGTCAATGGATTGTGGTTGTTGGCGATGCTTAACGCCTTGGTGATGGTGCTGACGCTGATGGCGACCCGGCGTTACGGCTTCGTCTGGGAAACCACCATTCTCGGCGGCGACACCTTCGTCGCCATGACCCAGGCCCTCGGTGCTCTGCCGGCCTTGCTCGGTTTCAGTGTGCCCAGCGTGGAAATGATCCAGGCCAGCGGTGATGCCGCGCTGAACATAGAAAGCGCCCGCCAGGCCTGGGCGGCGTGGCTGGTTGGGGTGCTGCTGGTATACGGCGTTTTGCCGCGCTTATTGCTCGCATTGTTCTGCCTGTGGCGCTGGAAAACCGGTCAAGCAGCCCTGCATCTGGATTTGAACCTGCCCGGCTACGCCCAACTGCGCGAACGGCTGATGCCCACCAGCGAACGCCTGGGCATCAGCGATGCCGCGCCAGAACAACTTCATCGGGTTGAAAATGCTGCCAGCGATCTGCAAAGCGATGGCGCGCTGTTGGTGGCCATCGAACTGGACGACCAACGCCCCTGGCCGCCGCAGTTACCGAAAAACGTCAACAACGCCGGCGTCCTCGACAGCCGCGAATCCCGGCACAAACTGCTCGAACAGCTGAGTCGTTTCCCACCGGCTCGTCTGGCCATCGCCTGCGACCCCCGACGTTCGCCGGACCGTGGCAGCCTGGCGCTGATTGCCGAATTGGCTCGCAGCGCCAGCGCCACCCGCGTGTGGTTGTTGCAAGCGCCGCCCGGCGAAGCGCTGGATGCCGAACGCCTGGGCGACTGGCATGTCGCGCTAAAACAACTGGACCTGCCGTTCGCCGATTGCGCGCCGTTGAACTGGCTGGAGACGGGTCATGACTGATACCTGGAAACAGCCCTTGAAGCTCGCCGTGGTCGGCCACACCAACGTCGGCAAAACCTCATTGCTGCGAACGCTGACCCGAGATGTCGGCTTCGGCGACGTGTCCCATCGCCCCAGCACCACGCGCCACGTCGAAGGCGCGCGATTGTCGGTAGACGGCGAGCCGTTGCTTGATCTCTTCGACACTCCGGGCCTGGAAGACGCCATCGCCCTGCTCGACTACCTCGAGCGCCTGGAACGTCCCGGCGAACGTCTCGATGGTCCGGCACGACTGGCACGATTCCTTGAGGGCAGCGAAGCCCGGCAGCGCTTCGAACAGGAAGCCAAGGTGCTGCGGCAACTGCTCGCCTCGGACGCCGGCCTCTATGTGATCGACGCCCGGGAGCCGGTGCTGGCCAAGTACCGCGACGAACTGGCAGTGTTGGCCAGTTGCGGCAAACCGCTGCTGCCGGTGTTGAATTTTGTCAGCAGCGCCCAGCATCGTGAACCTGATTGGCGTGAAGCCCTGGCGCGATTGGGCTTGCATGCTTTGGTGCGTTTCGACAGCGTCGCGCCACCGGAAGATGGCGAGCGTCGACTCTATGAAAGCCTCGCGCTGCTGCTGGAAAATTCCCGCGCACAACTGGAGCGATTGATCGCCGACCAGCAAGCCCAACGCCTGGCCCGCCAGCAGAGTGCAGCGCGGCTGATTGCCGATTTATTGATCGATTGCGCCGCCTGCCGGCGCAGTGTGGCCAGCGAGGCGGCGCAGGAACAGCAAGCGATCAGCGAACTGCGCAAAGCAGTGCGTCAGCGCGAACAACGCTGCGTCGAGGCCTTGCTCAAGCTCTACGCCTTCCGCCCACAAGATGCGGCGGCCAGTGACTTGCCGTTGCTCGATGGCCGCTGGGGCGATGACCTGTTCAACCCGGAAACCCTGAAACAGCTCGGTGTGCGGGTCGGCGGTGGCATCGCGGCTGGCGCGGCAGCCGGGGCCGGGGTCGACTTGCTGGTGGGCGGCCTGACCCTCGGCGCCGCGGCGCTGGCCGGAGCAATTGCCGGCGGCGCCCTGCAAACCGCCCGCAGTTACGGCAGCCGCCTGCTGGGCAAGATCAAAGGCCAGAGAGAACTGACCGTCGACGACAGCGTGCTGCGGCTGTTGGCCTTGCGCCAACGGCAATTGCTGCAGGCCCTGAATTCCCGTGGCCACGCGGCGATGGACAGTATTCAGGTCGCCACGCCGCAGGACAAAACCTGGCGCGAAGGCAAACTGCCCGAAGCGCTGAACAAGGCACGGGCGCATCCGCAGTGGTCGTCGCTCAATCCTCATTCGAAGGTGAATCAGGCGGAGCGGCAGGATCAGGTTGAGGTGTTGGCGCAGCAGCTTTAACCAATGATCGTCAGCGCCAATCCAGTTTCAGAAACTCTTTGGCCAATGCCTTCACGCGGCTACGATCGGTCCTGTTCGCTCGCCCGTCATTGTCCACATCCGAGCTCAATACCCACTCAAAAACCCCATCGTTATCCAGATCGCGGACCGCAGCCTTGTAGGCAATCCTCGGTCCGTCATGAAAATGCAGTCGTACCGTCTCAGGCGTACCGTCAGCGGATGGATTCTGCGAGAAGATGCGCAAGTGCCGCTCCTCAGCTTCATCCGCGTTATACCAGGCGCACTTCAAGTACGTTTTGCCAAAAGACTTGAGCTGTTGACGATCCGCGTCTGTCGCCTCGCGCTGCAACTGTTCACCTTCAAAAAACTGGAAAGCGACGGTATCTGCCGAGCCGTTCCCGCTTCGATCCTGTGCAATCACTTTCAAAAAATGCATCCATACACTCCTTTGCGAAAAGGCCAGATTGATGCTTCGACGCGCGTTGATCCATAAACCGATTCCCTATCGTGTGTCAGACAACTCAGCGCAGAGCGCCGGACAACAGGCCCGCAACCTTGCGCTTCAAGACGTCGAGGTCCATCACCGGCACGTCCATGTCCTTGGCGCGCTCATCCCACTGACGCATCCGCAGACTGACCTCGCACAATGGATCGCACTCAAAAGCCTCAGCCTCTTCAGCACTCATCACCCCACCCTGATATTCCAGCGTCCGCCGACTGGCTTCACTCAAACGCTCGTAGTACCCAGGCTCTTTGAGCGTCAGATAACGCTTGGCCTGCACGTGATATTCCACCAGCCGCGCCATGCGTTCGCTGAAACCGGCGCGACGCAAATAATCGGCGCCCAAACGCTCATGGCTGACCACCCCGAAGCCACCCATGCTCTCGCCCCCCTCGGCACAGAGGTGCCCGATGTCGTGAAAGAACGCCGCCAGCACCACTTCATCATCGAAGCCCTCGGCCATCGCCAGTTCGGCGGCTTGCGACATGTGCTCGATCTGCGACACCGGTTCACCGATGTAGTCGTTATCGCCAAACCGTTCGTACAGACCGAACACCTCGGCGATCACTTGCTCATGGCGGTCCATCAACTGTCTCCCAATAAGGTCGCGACGTTACGCTCAGCCAGCGCCGGCCCGACGCTCATGCCGACACCGGTGTGCATCAGCGCCACGCTCACACCCGGCATCGGCCGCAGAAAGGAGAACGGCCCCGACCCGCGCGAACCGTAAACACCCTGCCAGCGCTCGATCACTTGCACCTTGCAGCCCAACGTCTGCTCGGCCAGCTCGAGCATCCAGTCGTCCACCTGCTCGGCATTGAACGGTGACGGATCGCTGCCGTAATGGTGGGAGTCGCCGATGATCAACTCACCGTACGGTGTCGGGCTGATCAGCAGGTGAATGCCGTTTTCATGCAGATGAGGCGCCTCGCGCAGAATCTGCGCCTGCACCGCCGCCGCTTCCGGCAGATCGGCGAAGGCGCCGTAGTGCACGCAACTCAACCCGGTGAGCAGCGCGTGTTGCAGGTTGAGGTTGAATTGCGGGCGGGCGCGGAGCATTTGCAGGCGGCAGATTTGCGGGTTAAGTGCAGCAATCGGCTCGGCCAGCAAGGTCTGATAGTCGTGACCGGAACAGACGATGATCTGCTCGGCGCTGAAGGTACCGGCGGTGCTGTGCAGTCGACCCGGCTCGATGTCGCGCACAAGCGTGGAGAAGTGAAACTCGACGCCCAATTCGCGGCGCAGGTAGTCGATCAACGCCGGAATTGCTTCGCGGGAATACAGCTGCTGGTCGTCCATGCCGTGCAACGCAGCGCGGTGATGGCTGAACTGGCCGCCGTATAAATCGCGCAATGCCGCACTGCGCAGCAGGTCGACGCGGTAACCGTGTTCCACGGCGCGACCGACGCAGAAGGCTTCGAGCAGGTGTTCTTCCGCTTCGGTACGGGCGAACAGATAAGAGCCGTTGCGCTTGAGTTGCAAGCCGGCCAATTGCGCCCATTGGCCCCAGATGTCGCGGCTGGCCTTGGCCAGTTCCAGCATTGGGCCGGGGGGCTGGCCGGTAACCAGTGCCTGGCCGAAATTGCGCACCGAAGCGCCGAATGGCGTTTCGCTGCGCTCGAAAACGGTGACTTTCAGACCGCGTCTGGCGGCGGCATAGGCGTGGGACAGGCCGAGAATGCCGGCGCCGACGATCAGCATGTCGTTGTGTTGAGTCATGGAGTTCCCCAATGATCGTTCCCACGCTCCGCGTGGGAATGAATCCCGTGACGCTCTGTGCCACAGGGGACGCGGAGCGTCCTTTGCTGCATTCCCACGCAGAGCGTGGGAACGATCGGCGGTGCTTACTTGGCAGCCACTTTCTCGGACTTGCCGTCATAACGCTTGCGCCATTCGGTGAGGATCTCGTCGCGATGCTTCGAGGCCCAGGCAAAGTCGTTCTTGATCAAACGCTGCTCATAATCCGCCGGCAGCTCAGTCTGCGGCTTGGCGATACCCGGTTGCGCGAGCACGGCGAAGTTCTCTTTATAAAGCTCCATCGCCGCCGGGCTTGCAGAGAAATCAGCCAGCTTCTTCGCCGCGTCTTCGTGCGGTGTGCCTTTGATCACGGCGGTGGCTTCGATCTCCCAGCCCAGGCCTTCTTTCGGCAGGATGATGTCCAGCGGCGCGCCCTGGCGTTTCAACTGAACGGCCGGATATTCGAAGGAAATACCGATCGGGAATTCCCCGGCGGCGGCGAGTTTGCACGGCTTGGAACCGGAGTGAACGTATTGGCCGATGTTCTGGTGCAGGTCGTCCATGTACTGCCAGCCCTGCTTCTCGCCGAAGGTTTGCAGCCAGGCGCTGACGTCAAGGAAACCGGTGCCGGACGAAGCCGGATTGGGCATGACGATCTTGCCTTTGTACTCAGGCTTGGTCAGGTCCTGCCAGCTCACGGGCTTGCTCAAACCCTGCTTTTCGGCCTCGACGGTGTTGAAGCAAATGGTCGCGGCCCAGACGTCCATGCCGATCCAGGCTGGCGGGTTGGCCGCGTCGCGGTAGTTGCCGCCGATCTTGCCCAGGTCCTTCGGTGCGTAGCTTTGCAGCATCCCTTGCTGATCGAGAATCGCCAGGCTCGACGCCGCCAAGCCCCACACTGCGTCAGCTTGCGGGCGGGCTTTTTCGGCCAGGAGTTTGGCGGTGATGATGCCGGTGGAATCGCGCACCCACTTGATCTCGACCTCCGGGTTGGCCTTTTCAAAGGCCTCTTTGTAGGTCTTCAGCTGTTCAGCTTCGAGGGCGGTGTACACCGTCAACTCGGTTTTCGCCGCGAAGGCGTTCAGGCTGAAAGCGGTGAGGACAGCAGCGGCCAGGGCCAAAGGCTTGAACATGATCGTTTCCTGTTTGAGTTGAGGTATGGGGGCAAATCAATGACCGGGCGCGGTCTGCCGCCAGGCCTGGGAGCGACGCAACAAACCGCGCGAAGCCCAGGCCAGCAGCAGGGACACGCCCGCCGAGGTGAACAGAATCAGGGTCGACATCGCCGCCGCGCCGCCGACGTTGCCGGCGTCGTCCATGTTCAGCACCGCCACTGCCGCAAGGATAGTGTCGGGGCTGTAGAGGAAGATCGCCGCCGAGACGGTGGTCATGGCCGAGACGAACAGGTAGCGCACGATGTCCAGCAATGCCGGCAGGCAGATCGGCACGGTGACCCGCAGGTAGTGCCGGTACAGCGGCGCCTTGAGCGACAGCGCGGCGGCTTCGAACTCGGCATCGAGTTGGCGCAGCGCGGTGGTGGCGGTCATTTGCGCGGTGGTCAAATAGTGAGCAATGGTGCAGACCACCAGCAGGGTCATGGTCCCGTAAAGCACATGCAGCGGGTTGCCGGTGAGGTTGAAGAAGAAGACGTAACCCAGGCCCAGCACCAGACCCGGTACCGCCATCGGTACGAAACTGAGCATGCGCAGTGTCAGATTCAGTCCGCGCTGGCCCTTGGTTTTTTCCATCAGGTAAGCGCCAGTGAAGATCAGCACACTGCCGATCAACGCCGTACACAACGCCATCTTCACGCTGTTGCCGTAGGCCAGCCAGCCGCCGCCCGCCGTGTCGTTGAACTGGTAATGGTTGAGCGACAGCGACAGGTTGTACGGCCAGAATTTCACCAGCGACGAGTACACCGCCATGCCGAACACCAGCAGCAATACCGCGCAGATCAACAGCACGATGGCCAGATAACAAGCGTCGCGCCGCTTCGATGGAACCGGTTGAAACACTTGCGCCCGACCACTCATGGAATCGCCATGGCGCCGACGCAGCCAGGCGTCGACGCCGAAGCTGAACAGCGCCGGCAGCAGCAAGACCATGCCGATCAGCGCGCCGCGACCGAATTGTTGCTGGCCGACCACCGCTTTGTAGGCCTCCAGCGCCAGCACTTGATAGTCACCCCCGACCACCACGGGCACGCCGAAGTCGGTGATGGTCAGGGTGAAGACGAGGCAGAACGCCGCGAACACCGCCTGACGAGTCGCCGGCCAAGTGATGCTACGAAAGGCTTTCGCCGGGCTAGCGCCCATGCTTGAAGCAGCATCGAATAGTCGCGCGTCCGCCAGGGACAGCGCCGACAGCAAAATCATCAAGGCGTGTGGGAAGGTGTAGATGACCTCGCCGAGCACGATGCCCCAGAAGCCGTAGATATTGTCCGAGAGCAACCCGCGCAGCATGCCCTGATTGCCGAACAGATAAACCAGCGCTATTCCCGGCAGCATCGACGGCGCCATCAGCGGCAGCAGCGACATGCCGCGCCAGATGCCTTTACCGGGAATCAACGTACGTTGCAGAGCGTAGGCAAACAGATAGGCCAGCGGTACGACAATGGCCGCGACGCTGAGAGAAACTTTCAGGCTGTTGCCCAGCAACCAGTGGAAATTTGCGCTGCTCAGCAGTTCGCGAGCGGCAATCAGTCCACCGCCCTGCCCGGCTTCAGAACTGAAACCGCGCCAGAAGATCGCCAGTAACGGCATCAACACCGCAACGCCGAGCAACACCAGCAACAGAACCTTGCCGCCGACCACGAATAGCCGATCGCCGATCTCGGCACGGGAGGTCTGCCGAACCTGCTTGTGCGGTATCGGCAGCGCGACGTTCGCGCTCATCAGGCAAACACCTGCAAGCTGCGCGGCGGCAAGGCGACCATGATCTGCTGCGCGCCGAGACGCGGCATGGCTTCCGGCGCCAACTCCGCCAATAGCGCATGGCCCGGCAGTTGATCAAGCTCGAAGCTCATGCGGCAACGGTTGCCGAGAAAAGTGATCTCGCGAACCTTGGCCGGGAACAGGTTTTCTTCATGCACC
Organism: Pseudomonas sp. JL3; assembly: GCF_031570575.1. Taxonomy (NCBI): domain Bacteria; kingdom Pseudomonadati; phylum Pseudomonadota; class Gammaproteobacteria; order Pseudomonadales; family Pseudomonadaceae; genus Pseudomonas; species Pseudomonas sp. JL3. The sequence goes on along the minus strand of NZ_JAKWJK010000008.1, from coordinate 147,744 downwards.
GGCGGGTTGACGTTGATGGCCTCGGGGCGGCAGAACAAACGGCCCGAGGCGGTTTTAGCGCTGCCTTCGGCCAGGCGCATGTTCATCCCGCCGACCTGGGCATGACTGTCGCTGCTGCGGTGGAATGGCAGCCAGTTGCCCTGACCGACGAACTCCGCCACAAACGGTGTGGCCGGGCGGTCGTAGATTTCCTGCGGCGTTGCGTACTGCTCAACCTTGCCGTTGTTCATCACGGCGATGCGGTCGGCCATCAGCATAGCTTCGTCCTGATTGTGGGTGACCATCAGGGTGGTGACACCGAGGTTGCGCTGCAATTGGCGCAGTTCGGTGCACAGATGCTCGCGGACCCGGGCGTCGAGCGCCGACATCGGTTCGTCCAGCAGCAACAATGAAGGGGCTGGTGCCAAGGCTCGAGCCAGTGCCACCCGTTGCTGCTGACCACCGGACAACTGGCCGGGGTATTTTTTCTCACTGCCGATCAGGCCGACCAGTTCCAGCATCTGACCGACGCGCCGACGCACTTCATCGCGACCACTGCCGGCAAGGCCGTAGGCGATGTTCGCTTCGACGCTGAGATTGGGGAACAGTGCGTAGGACTGGAAGAGAATGCCGTAGTCCCGTGCCTGAGGTGCCAGGTGGGAAACGTCGCGATCGCCGAGGTACAACTCGCCGCTGTCTTGTTTCTCAAGGCCGGCGATGCAGCGCAGCAAGGTGGTTTTGCCACAGCCCGACGGCCCCAAGAGGCACACCAGCTCACCAGCCGCCACCTCGAGGGAAACGTTATCCAGCGCGGTGAACGCGCCGAAGCGTTTCTGCACGCCGCGCACTTTCATCGGCGCACCGGGGTTGGTCAGGGCAGTTTCAGTCGAGTGGTTCATGGACAGACCTCATCAAGCAGATGAGGGCCATCCTAGGTTTGCAATGCGTCCGTCATGTGGCAATGAGGCAAAAACGGCCGATAGTGGTATTCGGGGATTTGGGTTCAGCCCTGATCGTTCCCACCCTCAACGGACGCTCCGCGTTCGGTTCTTGGGACGCAGAGCGTCCTGGGCTGCATTCCTTTGCTGCGCGTGGGAACGATCAGTACGCGGGGGCCATTTCCTGCGCCAACCCCAGAAACGCCGCCGGCAGCCGTGCGCCTTTTCGCTCCTTGAGGCAGTACAGATACTCAGGAATCTGCGGTGCATTCTCGATGGTCAACACCCGCAATTGCGGATCATGCGGCACTTCCTGCCGAGCAATGATGCTGATACCAATGTTGCGCAATACCGCCTCACGAATCGACTCCCGGCTACCAATCTCCAGCAATGGTCCAAAACTCACCCCGGCGCTGGCCAGCAACTCTTCGGTCAAGCGCCGAGTGGTCGAGCCCGATTCACGCATCAACAAGGTATGCCCCGCCAACGCACTGAGCGGCACATGATCATGCATCGCCAGCGGATGATTGCGGTGCACCGCCAGCACCAGCGGATCGCTGCCGAGCACCCGGCGAATCAGCCGCGCATCGTCCAGCAACTGCGAGGACGCAGCGACATCGACCCGGTAATCCTCCAGCGCTTCGAGCACCTGTTGGGAGTTGCCGATTTCCACCGACACCTCCACTTGCGGCAAGCGTTCGCGAAAGGTCTTCACCAGATCAAGGATGTAATACGGCGCCGTGGCAGCGATGCGCAATGTGCCCTGGACCTGACCGCTGTTACGCAGGAAGAACTCGATATCGGCTTCCTGCTGCAACAGCGCCTTGACCATCGGCAGCAACCGCGCGCCTTCGTCACTGACGCTGAGGCGGCGACCGCCACGGTAGAACAGTTCAACCGAATACTGGCTTTCCAGATGCCGAATCTGGGTCGTCACCGTCGGTTGGCTCAGGCCGAGCTTTTTCGCCGCCAGGGTAATGCTGCCCAACCGGGCAACCATGTAAAACGCCTTCAGCTCGGCACTCAGCACACCCTTCCCTCATCGTCTATTTGCGCAACAGGCGCAAACCGTTGAACACCACCAACAGGCTCACGCCCATGTCAGCGAACACCGCCATCCACATGGTGGCGATTCCGGCGAAGGTTACCCCAAGAAAGATCACTTTGATGACCAATGCCAGGGCAATGTTCTGTTTGAGGATGCTCGAGGTCTGCCGCGACAGGCGGATGAAGGCTGGGATCTTGCGCAGATCGTCGTCCATCAGGGCGACATCGGCGGTTTCGATGGCGGTATCGGTACCGGCGGCCGCCATGGCGAAACCGATCTCGGCTCGCGCCAGTGCCGGGGCGTCGTTGATGCCGTCGCCGACCATCCCGACCCGATGGCCTTGTGCATACAGCGTTTCGATGGCTTGCAGCTTATCGGTCGGCAACAGATCGCCCTGCGCCTGATCGATGCCCACGTGGGCGGCGATGGCCTGAGCGGTGTGAACGTTGTCGCCGGTCAGCATCAGGGTTTTGATGCCCAACTCATGCAATTGCTGGATCGCTTCGCGACTGGAGGCTTTCACCGTGTCCGCGACGGCAAACAATGCCAGTGGACCGGATTTATCGAGCAACAGCACCACGGATTTACCCTGTTTCTCCAGAGCAAACAGTTGCTCCTCCAGCGCTGGAGAACACAGGCCCAAATCTTCCACCAGGCGGTGGTTGCCCAAGTGGTAGAGCTCACCGTTGATCTCGCCGCGCACACCACGCCCTGCCAGGGCTTCGAAGTTATCCACAATCAGCGGCGCGCGTTGGTTATCCACAACTGCACTCACAGCCGCATCGGCGATGGCCAGCGACACCGGGTGATCCGAACGACCGGCCAGTGCCGCCGCAATGGCCGGCGCTATTTCATCAGCGATCGGGTCGAGGGACAAATAGTCGGTCTGCACCGGTTTGCCGTGAGTGAGGGTGCCGGTCTTGTCGAGGGCCAGGTAATCGAGTTTGTGGCCATGCTCCAGATAAACGCCGCCCTTGACCAGAATCCCTTTGCGCGCCGCTGCCGCGAGGCCACTGACGATAGTCACCGGGGTGGAAATCACCAATGCACACGGGCAGGCGACCACCAGCAACACCAGCGCCCGGTAGATCCAGTCGAACCACAGCGCATCCATGAACAGCGGCGGGATCACCGCTACGGCCAAGGCCAGGATGAACACCGCCGGGGTGTAGATTTTCGAGAAGGCGTCGACGAAACGCTGGGTCGGCGCCCGCGCGCCTTGGGCCTGTTCCACGGCATGAATGATGCGCGCCAGGGTTGAGTGGCTGGCCTCGGCAGTCACGGTGTATTCCAGCGAGCCAGACTGATTGATCGTGCCGGCGAACACCTTGTCACCGATGGTTTTCTCCACCGGCAGGCTTTCACCGGTGATCGGCGCCTGATTGATGGTCGAGTTGCCGGACAGCACTTCGCCGTCCAGACCGATCCGCTCGCCGGGACGCACCCGCACCCGAGCACCCAGTTCGATGTTTTTAACCGGTTGTGCGACCCAACTGCCGTCGGCCTGCTGCACCGTGGCTTGCTCGGGGGTCATCTGCATCAGCCCGCCGATGGCGTTACGCGCCCGGTCCAGAGACCTGGCCTCGATCAACTCGGCCACGGTGAACAGGAACATCACCATCGCCGCTTCCGGCCATTGGCCGATCAGAATCGCGCCGGTCACTGCGATGCTCATCAGCGCATTGATGTTCAGGTTGAGGTTTTTCAGGGCGATCCAGCCCTTTTTATAAGTGCTGAGGCCACCGCTGAGGATCGAGATCAGCGCAATCACCGCCACCACCCAGTTCGGCGCCGCATTGGTGAAGTGGATAAGCTCGGCGGCCAGCGCCCCGACGCCGGACAACGCCAGCGGCCACCAAGGCTTTTTCGCAGGTACGGGGCTCGACGCTGGCGCTTCAGCGCCCTGCTCCATCGGCTCGGCGTGCATGCCGAGGGACTTGATCGCATCGATGATCGGCAGGGTGTTTGGCAGGTCATGGGTCACGCCCAACACCCGGTTGATCAGGTTGAACTCCAGTTGCTGCACACCCGACAGCTTCCCGAGTTTGTTCTGGATCAGCGTCTGCTCGGTCGGGCAGTCCATGGCTTCGATGCGAAAACTGCTCAGCCGGGCGCCGGCGGTCGGCGTCTCGTTCAACTTGATCAACGACGGCGATGCGGCTTTGGAGGAACAGCAGGAATCCCCGTGGCTGCCATGCTGGTGTGTCTGCACAGGCTGCAGCTTGTGGCTGTGATCAGCCTCGGGTTTGTGGGTGTGAAGAGAATCGCTCATTGGTCGCGTCCATGAAGGTGCCTGTTGCCAAGTAAAGACCCTGTAGCCACTATAGGGTCAAGCACCCTTTTGGAGATGGTCGCGATGAAGATAGGAGAACTGGCGAAACTCACCGACTGCGCCGTGGAAACCATCCGTTACTACGAGCGCGAAAACCTCCTGCCGGAACCGGCCCGCAGCGACGGCAATTACCGCGTCTACACCCAGGCCCACGCCGAGCGCCTGACCTTCATCCGCAACTGCCGCACCCTCGACATGACCCTCGAGGAAATCCGCAGCCTGCTGGCCCTGCGCGACAGCCCGCAGGATCAATGCGAAAACGTCAACGCGTTGATCGACGAACACATTCACCATGTGAAGGCTCGTATCGATGGTTTGTTGGCCTTGCAGACACAATTGCTCGACCTGCGCCAACGCTGCAGCGAAGGGCCGGATATCGATCAGTGTGGGATTTTGCAGCGGTTGGAAGTGAGCGGCGGGGTTGTGGCGACGGAGATTGAGCATTCCCATGTCGGGAGAAGCCACGGGCATTAGCAGCCCGTGATCGTTCCCATGCAGACCGTGGGAACGATCAGGACATTTGGTCGGCGTTAAGGCTTAAACCGCCATCGGCGCGGTCATCGGCGCGTGGTGTTCATAGCCTTCCAGCGAGAAATCGCTCGGCTCGATCTGCTCCAGCCACTCCGGCTGATACAAACCGGTCTTGGCAAACTCCGGCACGCGGTCGCTAATCACCAGTTTCGGCATGGCGAACGGCTCGCGCTTGAGCTGTTCGTTGAGCATGTCCAAGTGGTTTTCGTAGACGTGGGCGTCGCCGATGAAATAGGTGAACCAGCGCGGTGTGTAACCGGTCAGGCGACCGATCAGGCTCAACAGCGCGGCGCCTTCGGTGAGGTTGAACGGCGTGCCCAGGCCCAGATCGTTGGAGCGGATGTAGAGGGTCAGAGAGATCTCTTTGGTCTCGACGTTCGGGTGGAACTGGTACAGCAGATGGCACGGCGGCAAGGCCATTTCATCGAGTTGCGCGACGTTCCAGCCGTGGAACAGGATGCGACGGCTGCCCGGGTCCTTGATGATGGTGTCGACGCACTGGCGGATCTGGTCGATCGCCTTGTACAGCACCACAAAGGTCTGACCATTTTCTCGACCATCGGCAACCTGCCGGTAACCCTGACTCAATGCCAGCTCGATAGCGGGTTCATTACTGGTATTGATTTGCTTGTACGCCGGCCATTTGCGCCATTGCACGCCGTAGATCTCGCCGAGGTCGTCCTCACCCTGACGGAACGGGTTGGCCAGCCACTGGGCATTTTCGTTGGCGTTCTGGTCCCAGACCTTGCAGCCCAGCGCACGGAATTCAGCGGCGTTGTTCACCCCGCGCAGAAAACCGCACATCTCGCCGATGGCCGACTTGAAGGCCATCTTGCGGGTGGTGATCGCCGGAAAACCTTCCTGCAGATCGAAGCGCAGCATCGCGCCCGGAAAGCTGATGGTGTTCACGCCGGTACGGTTGGCCTGTTTGCTGCCGTTCTTGATGACGTGGGCGACCAGATCGAGATATTGCTTCATGAGTCATGCATCCTTGAATACGAGGCCGGAGCCTCGCGATTCGAATTTAAAGCGCGGCGTCTTTGGTAACCGGAGCCGTCGGGGCGCGATAATACGCTAGCCAGATCAATACTAGACCACCGATGATCATCGGCAGGCATAGTAACTGACCCATGGTCAGCCAGTTCCAGGCCAGATAACCCAGTTGCGCGTCCGGTACACGAACGAATTCGACGATGAAGCGGAAGATGCCATAGAACAGCGCGAACATCCCGGACACCGCCATGGTCGGCCGCGGCTTGCGCGAGAACAGCCAGAGGATCGCGAACAGCGCCACGCCTTCCAGTGCGAACTGGTACAGCTGCGACGGATGACGCGCCAGTTGCGCCGGATCGGTCGGGAAGACCATCGCCCACGGCACGTCGGTCGCCTTGCCCCACAATTCAGCGTTGATGAAGTTGCCAATGCGCCCGGCACCCAGGCCGATCGGCACCATCGGCGCAACAAAGTCCATCAGCTGGAAGAACGACTTGCCGTTCTTTTTACCGAACCACAGCGCCGCCAGCATCACACCGATAAACCCGCCGTGAAACGACATGCCGCCCTTCCACACTTCGAAGATCAGGGTCGGGTTGGCCAGATAGGCGTTCAGATCGTAAAACAACACATAACCCAAACGGCCGCCGACGATGACACCCATCGACATCCAGAACACCATGTCGGAGAGTTTCTCCTTGGTCCAGGTCGGGTCGAAGCGGTTCAGCCGGCGTGATGCCAGCCACCACGCGCCGCCGATGCCGATCAGGTACATCAGGCCGTACCAGTGGATTTTCAGCGGACCGATGGCCAGGGCCACCGGGTCGATCTGCGGGTAAGGCAGCATTGCGACTCCTCGTTAGAGTTGAAACCTTCAAATTCCCGGGCGACGCTGTCACGCCAGGATTAAGCCAGGATTGCGCTGCGCGTCAGAGCAAGAAGCTCAAGCCGACGCAAAACAGCAAAGCGGCAAACAGTTTTTTCAGCAAGCGCGCCGACAGTTTGTGGGCCAGTCGCGCACCTAGGCGGGCGAAGACCATGCTGGTCAGGGCGATCCCCAGCAGCGCCGGCAAATACACAAAACCGAGACTATGGGCCGGCAGCAGTGGATCGTGCCACCCCAGAATCATGAAACTTAATGCACTGGCCAGGGCGATGGGCAGGCCACAGGCCGATGAAGTGGCCACCGCCTGCTGCATTGGTACGCTGCGCCAGGTCAGGAACGGCACGGTCAACGAACCGCCGCCAATCCCGAAAATCGCCGAGGCCCAGCCAATGACACTGCCAGCCACGGTCAGACCGACTTTTCCCGGCACCGTTCGGCTGGCCTTGGGCTTGAAGTCCAAAGCGAGTTGAACGGCGATGATCAGCGCAAATACCCCAATGATCTTCTGCAAATTCGGCCCGGAGATCGCTTCGGCGGTCAGCGCGCCGAAACCGGCACCGAGCAGAATGCCGAGGGTCATCCAGGCAAAAATCGGCCAACGCACGGCGCCACGGCTATGGTGCTCGCGAACCGAATTGATCGACGTAAAGATGATCGTCGCCAGGGAGGTGCCGACGGCCAGATGCGTCAAAATCGATGCATCGAACCCCTGCAAGGTGAAACTGAACACCAGCACCGGGACGATAATGATCCCGCCACCTACCCCGAACAGCCCGGCCAGCACGCCGGCACAGGCGCCCAGCGCCAGATAAAGCAGAAATTCCATGTCCGCATCCCCAGTCATCCCAAAACAGGAGCGGCATGGTAACGGAAGCATGGCCTCGGGCTCCACTGTGGATGGCGATGGATCGATGAGCGATGTCTGCGTAGAGTGAGCAAAAAACACACAAGGACCACCTTATGTGCCTGATTGTTTTTGCCTGGCGGCCGGGCCATGCCCAGCCACTGATCGTGGCGGCCAACCGCGACGAATTCTATGCCCGGCCTAGCCTGCCCCTGGCGCAATGGCCGCATGCCCCGCATGTATACGCCGGTCGCGACCTTGAGGCTGGCGGCACGTGGCTCGGTGTCGGCGCCAACGGGCGCTTTGCCGCGCTGACTAATATCCGTGACCCCCTTCGACCGCCGGCGCTTAAATCACGAGGTGAGCTGGTGGCGCAGTTTCTCAGCGGAGACATGTCGATTGACGACTATTTAACGGACGTTGTCGGACGTTCGTCTGAATATGCCGGGTTTAACCTGCTGATCGGCCATACCAACGAGCTCTGGCACTTCAATGCCCGGGAGACGGAGGCGGTGATGCTCCAACCGGGCATTTATGGATTATCGAACGCGGGGCTGGATACGCCGTGGCCGAAAGTGCTCAAGGCCAAGGCGGCATTGAGCGAGGTGTTGGGCGATCCGCAGCCGCAGGCGCTATTGGCCTTGCTGAGCGACCCGCAGACGGCGCCGCTTGCCGAATTACCGGACACTGGCGTGGGGCAGGCTACCGAGACGTTGTTGTCGAGCGTGTTTATCCAGAGCCCGACTTACGGGACACGGGCGAGCACGGCGTTGATTGTTCAGGCGGACGGGGTGCGGCATATGGTTGAACGGAGTTTCGGGCCGTATGGGGGGCATTTGGGGGAAGTGGAAGTCAGGGCTTAATTTTGTGCTGCCTGGACTGGCCCCATCGCAGGCAAGCCAGCTCCCACAGGTTTTGGTGTTGATCACAAATCAGTAAATCGACCCAAATTCCTGTGGGAGCTGGCTTGCCTGCGATGAGGCCATCAGCGTTTTAGAGGGTTTTAACCGAAGCCGGATTAATCATCCGCGCCAACCCAAGGTTTTTCAGCGCCAACTGCAGCGAACTGTGGATAACTTGCGGGTTGTCGATGGTCATCAGCTCAGCCAGCAATTCCTTGGCCTTGCTCAGGTTGATCTGACGCAGCATCCACTTCACTTTCGGCAAGTTGGTGGCGTTCATCGACAAGCTGTCGAAACCCATCGCCATCAACAACACCGCCGCCGCCGGGTCACCAGCCATTTCGCCGCAGATACTCACGGGCTTGCCTTCTGCATGGGCATCGCGCACCACGCTCTGCAAGGCCTGCAACACTGCCGGGTGCAGGTAGTCGTAGAGGTCGGCCACCCGCGGGTTGTTACGGTCCACAGCCAGCAGGTATTGGGTCAAGTCGTTGGAACCGACCGACAGGAAGTCCACTTGCCGGGCCAGTTCCTTGGTCTGATACACCGCCGCCGGAATCTCGATCATCACGCCAATCGGCGGCATAGGCACGTCGCAGCCTTCGTCGCGGACTTCGCCCCAGGCTCGGTGAATCAGGTGCAGGGCTTCTTCCAGCTCGTGGGTGCCGGAGATCATCGGCAGCAGAATCCGCAGGTTGTTCAGGCCTTCGCTGGCCTTGAGCATCGCACGGGTCTGCACAAGGAAGATTTCCGGGTGGTCGAGGGTCACACGAATGCCGCGCCAGCCGAGGAACGGGTTGTCTTCCTTGATCGGGAAGTACGACAGCGACTTGTCGCCGCCGATGTCCAGACTGCGCATGGTCACTGGCTGCGGGTGGAACGCGGCGAGTTGCTCGCGATAGATCGCCAGTTGCTCTTTTTCACTCGGGAAGCGCTGATTGATCATGAACGGCACTTCGGTGCGGTACAGACCCACGCCTTCGGCACCGCGCTTCTGCGCCCGCGCCACGTCCGCCAGCAAGCCGGTGTTGACCCACAGCGGCATGCGGTGACCATCGACCGTTACGCACGGCAGGTCCCGCAATGCGTCCAGCCCAAGGGCCAGTTGTTTCTCTTCCTCGACCACATCGGCGAACTGCTTGCGCAGCACGTCACTCGGGTTGGTATAGACCTCACCGTGGTAGCCGTCGACGATCATCTGGATGCCGTCGACCTTGGAGTACGGCAAGTCGACCAGGCCCATCACCGTCGGGATACCCATGGCGCGCGCCAGGATCGCCACGTGGGAGTTGCCGGAACCGAGTACCGACACCAGACCCACCAGCTTGCCTTCCGGCACCTCGCCGAGCATCGCCGGCGTCAGTTCTTCGCTGACCAGAATGGTGTTGTCGGGGTAGACCAGCGTCTGCTGCCGCTCTTCCTGCAGATAAGCCAGCAAGCGCCGACCGAGGTCTTTGACGTCCGAGGCGCGTTCACGCAGGTAGGCGTCGTCCATCAATTCGAATCGGTTGACGTGTTCGGTGACCACCTGACGCAACGCGCCCTGAGCCCACTGACCGGTCTTGATCACCGTGGTGATTTCGCTGCCGAGCGAGGCATCGTCGAGCATCATCAAGTAAACGTCGAACAGTGCCCGCTCTTCAGGCCGCAGTTGGGTCGCCAACTTGGCGGACAAGGCACGCATGTCGGCGCGCACGCCCTCGATGGCGGTCTTGAACAGGCCAAGTTCTGCGTTGATGTCGGTGATGGTCTTGTCCGGCACCACGTCCAGATCGGCCGGCGGCAGCATGACGACCGCGGTTCCGACCGCCGCGCCCGGCGAACCCGGTACACCGACGAACTTTGCTTCCTGGATACCTTTGCCCTGACGGCCCAGGCCACGGATTGAACCAGTGGCCTCGGCGTGGGCGATAACGCCGGCGAGCTGCGCGCTCATGGTCACGAGGAAGGCTTCTTCACCTTCATCGAACTGGCGGCGTTCTTTCTGCTGAATGACCAACACACCGACGACGCGGCGGTGGTGAATGATCGGCGCTCCGAGGAACGAGGCAAAGCGCTCTTCGCCGGTCTCGGCAAAGTAACGGTAGCGCGGGTGATCCGCGGCGTTTTCGAGGTTCAGGGGTTCTTCACGCGTGCCGACCAGGCCGACCAGACCCTCGTTGGGTGCCATGCTGACTTTGCCGATCGAGCGCTTGTTCAAGCCCTCGGTGGCCATCAGCACAAAGCGGTTGGTCTCTGGGTCAAGCAGGTAGACCGAGCAGACCTGACTGCCCATGGCCTCTTTGACGCGCAACACAATAATCCCCAACGCCGCCTTGAGATCCTTGGCGGAGTTAACTTCCTGGACGATCTTGCGCAGCGTATTGAGCATGGCTCGGGGTCGAACTCCGTCGTCAGTCGCGCGCTAAAAGGCGCGGGGCAAGCTCTTTGAGAGCGCGGCGATAAACCTCGCGCTTGAATGTCACCACCTGGCCCAACGGATACCAATAACTGACCCAGCGCCAGCCATCGAATTCCGGTTTACCGGTCAAATCCATCCGCACCCGCTGCTCGTTGGAGATCAGGCGCAGGAGAAACCATTTCTGCTTCTGGCCGATGCATAGCGGTTGGCTGTGCGTCCTGACCAGACGTTGCGGCAAACGATAGCGCAACCAGCCCCGGGTGCAGGCGAGTATTTCAACATCTTCGCGCTCCAGGCCCACTTCTTCGTTCAACTCGCGGTACAAGGCGTCTTCCGGCGTCTCCTGGGGGTTGATCCCTCCCTGTGGAAACTGCCAGGCATCTTGATTGATACGGCGAGCCCATAGCACCTGGCCGGCATCATTCGTCAGAATGATCCCGACATTGGGGCGGAAACCATCGGGGTCGATCACGGCAACAACCTCGCAAACGCATGTCGTCGCATTGTTCCACAAAGGTTGTGAAAGCAGCAACGAGCCGACCTACCTTATGTGCACTCTTGTGAAAAGTCCGTATTCTGGAGACCTTTCTACAGACTTTTCAGCGAGTAACTGCAATGCGGCTGGCTTTATTCGACTTGGACAACACGCTTCTGGGCGGTGACAGTGACCACGCCTGGGGCGATTATCTGTGCGAACGCGGTTTCCTCGACGCCGTCGCCTACAAGGCGCGCAACGACGAGTTCTATCAGGATTACCTGGCCGGCAAGCTGGATAACGACGCGTACCTGAACTTCTGCCTGGAAGTCCTCGGTCGCACCGAAATGGCTACGCTGGATCAATGGCACCAGGACTACATGCGCGACTGCATCGAACCGATCGTGCTGCCCAAGGGCATTGAACTGTTGGCCCAACACCGTGAGGCCGGCGACAAGCTGGTGATCATCACCGCCACCAACCGCTTTGTGACCGGGCCGATTGCCGCACGTTTAGGCGTTGAAACCCTGATCGCCACCGAATGCGAAATGATCGACGGCCGTTACAGCGGGCGCAGCACCGATGTCCCATGCTTTCGTGAAGGCAAGGTGACCCGGTTGATTCGTTGGCTGGAAGAGACAGGCCACAGCCTGGAGGACAGCTATTTCTACAGCGATTCGATGAATGACTTAGCGTTGCTCGAGCAAGTGACGAATCCGATCGCGGTCGATCCGGATCCTAACTTGCGCGCCGAGGCCGAGAAACGTGGCTGGCCGGTGATTACTCTGCGCGATTGATTAAGCCTGTAGCAGCTGAGGTACGAGGCTGCGTTGCGGTCCGCAGGACCGCCCTTTGGGGCCGCTTCGCAGCCCATCGCAGCCTCGTACCTCGGCAGCTGCTACAGATTCCGCGCTATACCGGCTTGGCGCCCATCAACCCCGCAATGGCGACGAAACAGACAAAACTGAACAACGCCAACGCAAACGTAAACTTCCCATTCCCCCCAGCGGGCGCCTTGCGCAGCCGATTCAGCCGTACCACCAACCAGAACCAGCCCAGCGCCGCCACGGTGTAGAGCACACTGGAAGCCAGCAGCCAGGTCTGCCCCAACGGCCAGCCCACCAGATGCACCATCCACCAACCGGTGAACGGCATGCTTAGCAATGCCAGCCCCATCAACAGCCAGATGAACACCTGCGGCCGTTGCAAGGTACGGGTATGAGCCGTCGCGTCGCCGTTACGGCGTGTGCGCCAGACCCAGATCGCCAGCCCCAGTGCGCTGATCAACAGCACCACCGTCGCCACCATGTGAGCGATTTTAAGGGCGGTTAACGTTTCCATTGTTCGATTTCCTTTTGGCTTGCTCGTCAGCGTAGCCGCTCAGCCGAGAAACAGCTGATAGGCCGGATTGTCGCTTTCGTCCCAGTACGGGTAGCCGATTTCTTCCAGCGCGGCCGGAACCAGATGACGCTCGTCGTGCGGCACTTGCAGGCCCGCGACCACTCGGCCATCCGCCGCGCCGTGGTTGCGGTAGTGGAACATCGAAATGTTCCAGCGCCCGCCGAGCTTGTTGAGGAAGTTGAACAACGCGCCCGGACGCTCCGGGAATTCGAAGCGCAGCACCACTTCATCGACCACATGGACAGCACGGCCGCCCACCATATGGCGAATGTGTAACTTGGCCAGCTCGTTGTCGGTCAGGTCGAGCACCGGGAAACCCTGCTGGGTGAGACTGGCGAGCAGCACACTGCGCGGGTCGCTGTCCGGATGCGTCTGCACGCCGACAAAAATGTGCGCTTCGCTGCCGGTGTTGTAGCGGTAGTTGAATTCGGTGATCTGGCGCTTGCCGATGGCTTCGCAGAACGCCTTGAAACTGCCTGGTTTCTCGGGAATGGTCACGGCGATGATGGCTTCGCGCCCCTCGCCCAGCTCGGCACGCTCGGCCACGTGACGCAAGCGGTCGAAGTTGACGTTGGCACCGGAATCGATGGCCACGAAGGTGTGACCCGTGATGCCGCGTTGTTCGACATACTTCTTGATCCCGGCCACGCCCAAAGCACCAGCAGGTTCAGTGATCGAGCGGGTATCGTCGTAGATATCCTTGATTGCCGCACAGATCTCGTCGGTACTGACGGTGAGGACTTCGTCTACGTAATCTTTGCAGATGTCAAAGGTATGCTGACCGATCTGCGCCACCGCCACGCCATCGGCGAACAGACCCACGGTTGGCAACACCACGCGCTCGCCGGCCGCCATGGCGGCTTGCAGGCAGTTGGAGTCATCCGGTTCGACGCCGATGATTTTGATGTCCGGGCGCAGGTATTTCACGTACGCCGCAATACCGGCGATCAGCCCGCCACCGCCCACCGGAACGAAGATCGCATCCAGGCGCCCCGGGTGCTGGCGCAGGATCTCCATGGCCACCGTGCCCTGCCCGGCAATGGTGTGGGGATCGTCGTAAGGGTGAATGTAGACGTAGCCTTTTTCGTCGACCAGTTTCAGCGAGTAGGCCAGGGCTTCCGGGAACGAATCCCCGTGCAACAACACTTTGCCGCCGCGCGAACGCACGCCTTCGACCTTGATCTCCGGGGTGGTCTTAGGCATCACGATGGTCGCTTTCACGCCCAGTACTTTGGCCGCCAGGGCCAGGCCTTGCGCATGATTGCCCGCCGACGCGGTGACCACGCCGCGAGCACGTTCTTCATCGCTCAACTGCGTCAGCTTGTTATAGGCGCCGCGAATCTTGAACGAGAACACCGGCTGCAAGTCTTCACGCTTGAGCAAGATATCGTTGCCCAGCCGCTCGGAGAGCTGGCGGGCAGTCTGCAATGGGGTTTCTACGGCAACGTCATAAACGCGCGAGGTGAGGATCTTTTTGACGTACTGTTCGAGCATCGGAAAGCATCACTGAGCGGGTTGGGCAGGGCCAAGGAGTCTAACCCGGCTTTTGGGCGGGCGACCATACGAATCAAGAGGTTTTAGGTTCACCAGGGAGGATCATGACATTTGTAGGAGCGAGGCTTGCCCGCGAAGAGGTCTTAACATCCAACATAAATGTTGGCGGTTAGATCGCTTTCGCGTAGGCAAACCTCACTCCAACAGGTACAGGAGTCGAGCGATGTGCGCATTTGACCCGCCAATCGGGCAATGACCTTCCCCATCGCGAAGCCTATAATGCCGGCCTTTCGTCCCCTTTCGGCACTTCGGAGCCCGCATGACCCAGGATCAACTCAAACAGGCCGTAGCCCAGGCCGCCGTCGACTTCATCCTTCCAAAACTCGACGACAAGAGCATCGTCGGGGTCGGCACCGGCTCCACCGCCAACTGTTTCATCGATGCCCTGGCCAAGCACAAAGGCGCGTTCGATGGCGCGGTCGCCAGTTCCGAAGCCACCGCCGCCCGCCTCAAGGGCCATGGCATTCCGGTGTATGAGCTAAATACTGTCAGCAACCTTGAGTTCTACGTCGATGGCGCCGATGAAAGCGACGAGCACCTGCACCTGATCAAGGGCGGCGGCGCGGCCCTGACCCGCGAGAAAATCGTCGCGGCCGTGGCCAAGACCTTCATCTGCATCGCCGACGCCAGCAAACTGGTGCCGGTCCTCGGTGCATTCCCTTTGCCGGTGGAAGTGATCCCGATGGCCCGCAGCCACGTGGCCCGCCAACTGGTGAAGCTCGGCGGCGACCCGGTTTACCGTGAAGGCGTGCTGACCGACAACGGCAACATCATCCTCGACGTGCACAACATGCAGATTACCAACCCGGTGGAACTGGAAGCACAGATCAATGCCATCGTCGGCGTGGTCACCAACGGTTTGTTCGCAGCCCGCCCGGCTGATTTGTTGCTGCTGGGGACGAGCGAAGGTGTGAAAACCCTGCGCGCCCAGTAAGCGAAATCGCCCCGATTTGTGGGCAAATGAAATACCTGTGGGAGCGGGCTTGCCCGCGATGAGGCCGTCACATTCAACATTGATGTTGACTGAAAGGCCGCCATCGCGGGCAAGCCCGCTCCCACAGTGTTTTGGGATGTTGGTTAGGGTTGTGCTGGCTTTTTGAAGACGTAGAAAAGATTCGGCTCGCTGACGAGGTACAGGGTGCCGTCGTCATCCATGGCGATGCCTTCTGCTTGCGGCACAGTTTTCTGCAATCCCTGGCGGCCCTTGCTCAATGACAGGGTGGTCAGCGGCCGCCCGTCGACATCCAGCTCCAGAATCAGCCGCGACTCATCGGACAGCGCCAGCAGATGGCCGCTGCGCTCGTCGTATTGCAAGCTCGACAGGTCTCGAACAAACATTCCGGCATCGCGTTTTGGGTTGTTCACCACATGCACCGCGTACGACTTCTCCGGGTTGTAATGCGGAAAACCCTGCACTTCGTAAATCAGCATCGGATCGCGCTCTTTGGCGACAAACAAGCGCTTGCCCACCGAGTCATAGGCCAACCCTTCGAACCCCTTGTTGCCACTCATGTGCACGCCGAGGGTCATCTGTTCGGCGTCGGCGGCATCGAGGAACATCGTGTCCTTCTCCAGATGAATCTTGATCAGCCGCTGTTCGCGCTCGTCGGTGATCACGTAAGTGTCAGCGCTGATGAATTCCACCGCCTCCGGATCGCCAAACCCGATCAGCGCCACACGCCGCAGGATTTTGCCCTCCAGGGACAATTCGATCAGTTCGGCATTTTTGTTGGTGACCGTGAACAGGCTTTTGCGCACGGGATCGAAGGTCAGCGCCGAAACATCATCGTCCAGACCGTCAATGACTCGCGCCTCGATCGCTACCTGATACTGATCCAGGCCAATCGACTGAGCATTCATCGGCTGCCATAGCGTCTGCACATTGAACCAGGTGCGCTCGAACAGACGCAGGTACTGGCCGACGGCAACCAGCACAATCAGCGCAATTACCGACAAGATCAGCATCAAGGGTTTGGGACGGGCAAGTCGGCGCATTCAGGCGAGCTCGGAAACAAGACGGGAGGATGAAATACCACGGCTGCATGAATTCAAGCTTAATGGCCAGTGGCCTTCGACCACAATGACCGAACTCGCAGGAGCTGCCGAAGGCTGCTCCTACCGTTGTTTTTCAAAGCGATAGAACAGGTTCGGCTCGCTCACTATGTACAGCGTGCCCGCTTCGTCCATGGCCATACCTTCGGCACGGGGAATGGTTTTCTTCAGACCATTGAAACCACCCAGCAAGGTCATGAAACTGACCTGATCGCCTTTCTCGTCCAACTCCAGCAACAGATGCGAATCGGCGGACAGCACCAGGGTATGGCCGGTGCGCGAATCGATGGCCAGGGCCGACAGGTTGCGGATATCCAGTTCGTCGCTGGACAGCTTTTGCTTGTCGCCCTTGAGGATTTGGCTGCCGTCGCTTTTCCAGCTGAACAGCGCTGGCGGACGCTCTTCTCCCAGCAGCAGTTGCTGGTTGCGCGCATCCCACACGATCGCTTCGAAGGCTTTATTCTGGTCTTTCGACGGGCCCAGGTCGTATTTCGGGAAACTGGCGATATTCAGTTCGCGAGTATCGGCATCGACCTTGACGATGGACAGCAGGTGCGCGCGCTCATCGGTGATCGCCAGCAAACCATTGCCCATGACCGCCACCCCTTCCGGGTTGCTCCAACCCACCAGCGGCATTTTGCGCAACACATCGCCCTGCAACGTCAGCTCGACCAGAAACGGGTTCTTGCCCATCACCGCAAACAGGGTTTTGGTCTGCGGGTCATAAGACACGTCTGACGCTTCGTCCTTTTCCATACCTGGCAGCCGCTTGGCGTCGATGACCACTCGGTAATCCGGCAGCCAGATACTCTCTTTTCGTTCGGCCAGACTTTCGAAGCGCTCCATCACCCAGAGCACGCCGCGATCATCCCAGTGCATCGCAAACACGAGGCCATACACGGCAGCCGCCACCAGCAAAAGCCAGGAATACCAACGCATTACAAAGCGCGAGCGGCGGGCAGTTTTCAGCTTGGACAACGGTGGGGTGGCCATGCAGGGATGCGTTCCAGAAATTCAGGCTATGGGTAATAGCACATTGGGACTGGCTCAGACGCCAGAAGCCCTGGAATTATCCGGACATGATGTGAAAAAAACGGGAAATGGCGGGATTGCCCTGTGTGGATACAGAAATTTGCGACCACTAGAAACCATTGTGGGAGCGGGCTTGCCCGCGATGGCGGTCTGACACTCAACATCAATGTTGACTGTTACGGCCTCATCGCGGGCAAGCCCGCTCCCACAGGGTTTTGCGTCGGGTCAGCGCACGCTGCTGGTGAAGCGGCTGGCGCCCGGCAATTCGAGCACCAGTTCGTCACCGACATTCAGCGGACCAACGCCCACCGGCGTACCGGTGAGGATCACGTCACCGGCCTGCAGCGAGAAGCAGCCGGCCATGTACTGGATCATCGGCACGATGGGATTGAGCATGTCCTTGCTGTTGCCATCCTGGCGCACTTCGCCATTGATGGTCAGGCGGATACCGATGTCGGTCAGGTCGGCGAAGGTGCTGCCAGCCACGAACGGCGCAATCACTGCCGCACCGTCGAAGGACTTGGCGATTTCCCATGGCAGGCCCTTGGCTTTCAGCTCGGCCTGCTTGTCGCGCAGGGTAAGGTCCAGAGCCGGGGCGATGCCGGAGATGGCGTCCAGCACTTCTTCACGACTCGGCTTGGTCGACAATGGCTTGCCGATCAACACGGCGATTTCCGCTTCGTAATGCACCGAGCCACGCTCGGTCGGAATGCTGAAACCGCCTTCCAGCGGCACCACGCAACTGCCCGGCTTGATGAACAGCAGTGGCTCGGTAGGCACCGGATTGTCCAGTTCCTTGGCGTGTTCGGCGTAGTTGCGGCCGATGCATACCACTTTCCCCAGCGGGAAATGAATACGCGTACCGTCGACATACTGGTGCTGATAGCTCATTACCGACTCCTGCTTCGTGCTCTTAAAGTTCGAAGAATCAAACAGCGAAAATCTTGCCCGGGTTCATGATGCCGTTCGGGTCGAACACCGCTTTGACGGCTTTCATGTATTCGATCTCAACCGGCGAGCGACTGTAGGTCAAGTAGTCACGCTTGGTCATGCCCACGCCGTGTTCGGCGGAAATCGAACCGTTGTACTTCTCGACGGTTTCAAACACCCACTTGTTGACGGTCGCGCACTTGGCGAAGAACTCGTCCTTGCTCAGGTTATCCGGCTTGAGGATGTTCAAGTGCAGGTTGCCGTCGCCGATATGGCCGAACCAGACGATTTCGAAATCCGGGTAGTGTTCGCCGACGATCGCGTCAATTTCCTTCAGAAACGCCGGGACTTTCGACACCGTGACCGAAATGTCGTTTTTGTAGGGCGTCCAGTGGGAAATGGTTTCGGAGATGTATTCGCGCAGCTTCCACAGGTTCTGCAACTGGGTTTCGCTCTGGCTCATCACGCCGTCCAGCACCCAGCCCTGTTCGACGCAGTGCTCGAAGGTTTCCAGGGCGTGGTTGGCCACTTCTTCAGTGGTCGCTTCGAATTCCAGTAGCGCGTAGAACGGGCAATCGGATTCGAACGGTGCCGGCACATCACCGCGCGCCATGACCTTGGCCAAGGCTTTATCGGAGAAGAATTCGAAGGCAGTCAGGTCAAGTTTGCTCTGAAATGCGTGCAACACCGGCATGATCGAATCGAAATCGGCGGTGCCGAGGACCATCGCGGTGAGGTTTTTCGGCGCACGGTCCAGGCGCATGGTGGCTTCGACCACAAAGCCGAGGGTGCCTTCGGCGCCAATGAACAGCTGACGCAGGTCGTAGCCAGTAGCGTTCTTGATCAGGTCTTTGTTCAGTTCCAGCAAATCGCCCTTGCCGGTGACGACTTTCATGCCGGCCACCCAGTTGCGGGTCATGCCGTAGCGAATCACCTTGATCCCGCCGGCATTGGTGCCGATATTGCCGCCAATCTGGCTGGAACCTGCCGACGCGAAGTCCACCGGGTAGTACAGACCGTGCTCTTCGGCCTTGTTCTGCAATTGCTCGGTAATCACGCCTGGCTGACAAACAGCCGTGCGGTCAGTCAGGTTCACATCGAGGATCTGGTTCATGTAGTCGAAAGACACGACCACTTCGCCATTGGCTGCCACGGCCGCGGCCGAAAGCCCGGTACGACCGCCGGACGGCACCAGCGCCACCTTGTGTTCATTGGCCCAGCGGACAATAGCCTGGACCTGCTCGGTGGTCTTGGGGAACACAATGGCCGTCGGGGCCGGGGCGAAATGTTTGGTCCAATCCTTACCGTAAGCATTCAGGGAGTCGGCGTCGGTCAGCACCTTGCCAGGCTCAACCAAGGTCTTCAGCTCATCAATCAGCGCAGGATTGGTCATCGACAGAACTCTCGAACAATTCATGGTCATCCTGAGAACGCTTCACGTCGCAGGAATGAGTGTTTAGCGGGGTGCATATGCTAGCATACCGACCCCGCAGCATCGTGCCCAACGGCCATTCTGCGGCGACGGCTTTCCTGCCGTCCGGGTCAGCGTCTGCTGGCTATCTCCTGCCATTTTTCTCCGGGATACAGGTTTACGCAGATGAGCAAGACTTCTCTCGATAAGAGCAAGATCAAGTTCCTTCTTCTCGAAGGCGTCCACCAATCGGCTGTCGACGTTCTCAAGTCGGCGGGCTATACCAGCATCGAGTACCTCACCGGTTCTCTGCCGGAAGCCCAGCTGAAGGAAAAGATCGCTGATGCGCACTTCATCGGCATTCGCTCCCGCACTCAACTGACCGAAGAGATCTTCGATCACGCGAAGAAACTGGTGGCTGTCGGCTGTTTCTGCATCGGCACCAACCAGGTCGACCTCAACGCGGCTCGCGAACGCGGCATCGCGGTATTCAACGCGCCGTACTCCAACACTCGCTCCGTTGCCGAGCTGGTATTGGCCGAGGCGATCCTGTTGCTGCGCGGCATCCCTGAGAAGAACGCTTCCTGCCACCGTGGCGGCTGGATCAAGAGCGCCGCCAACTCCTTCGAAATCCGTGGCAAGAAGCTGGGCATCGTCGGTTACGGCTCGATCGGTACGCAACTGTCGGTCCTGGCTGAAGGTCTGGGCATGCAGGTGTATTTCTACGACACCGTGACCAAGCTGCCACTGGGTAACGCCACCCAGGTCGGCAACCTGCACGAACTGCTGGGCATGTCCGACATCGTCACCCTGCACGTTCCGGAAACCGCTGCCACCCAGTGGATGATCGGCGAGAAGGAAATCCGCGCCATCAAGAAGGGCGGCATTCTGATCAACGCTGCTCGCGGCACTGTGGTCGAACTGGACGCCCTGGCGGACGCGATCAAGGACAAGCACCTGATCGGCGCGGCCATCGACGTCTTCCCGGTGGAGCCACGCTCCAACGAAGAAGAGTTCGAAAGCCCGCTGCGTGGCCTGGACAACGTGATCCTGACCCCGCACATCGGTGGCTCCACCGCTGAAGCGCAGGCCAACATCGGTCTGGAAGTGGCGGAAAAACTGGTCAAGTACAGCGACAATGGTACTTCGGTATCGTCCGTGAACTTCCCGGAAGTGGCGCTGCCGGCTCACCCTGGCAAGCACCGCCTGCTGCACATCCACGAGAACATTCCGGGTGTGATGAGCGAAATCAACAAGGTGTTCGCCGAAAACGGCATCAATATTTCCGGTCAGTTCCTGCAGACCAACGAAAAAGTCGGCTACGTCGTGATCGACGTCGATGCCGAATACTCGGAAATGGCGCAAGAGAAGCTGCAGCACATCAACGGCACCATTCGTTGCCGCGTGTTGTTCTGATAGAGACTTGAGTGACAAAAAAAGGAGACCTTCGGGTCTCCTTTTTCATGGGTGTGACGAATGTTACTTAACGTTGACGGTGATTTTCTCCGACACGATAGGCGGATCGAACGGCATGTGGCCGCTATCACCCAGCTCCAGCTGCAAGGTGTGTTTGCCCGGCGTCAGCTTTACTTCAGCCTGGGTCTGCGCCTTGCCGAAGTGCAGGTGGTTGGCATCGTTGGGGATTGGTGCACCGGCGGCTGGCAGTTTATCGACATCGATCAACAAATGGTGATGGCCGGTGTTTTTGGTGACATCGCCCGCAGGCGCTAGCGCAATGTTCTTGACAGCGAACTTGACGACGACGGTTTGCGGAACCGTGGCTCCGTCCGCAGGAGAAACGATGGACACTTCTGCACCTTTGGGAGCCGGTGTAGCAGCCGTTGCCAGCATCGATGCACCCATCAACAGGCCAGCCAACGCTGCACGTGACATAAAGCTTTTCATTCTCTTCTCCAGTTTTTCCGTAAAATTCGCTCGACCGTGACAACTTCACGGCCATTCGTTGTCGAAGGCACACGACAACCATAGCAAAGCGAGCCTGAACAGCGCGTCGCAATAAATGAACTCAAAGGAGTGACCATGCGCTTTTTGCCTGGCCTGATCTGCCTGCTACCCCTTTTGAGCCCTTTGGCTCATGCCGAACTGATTGACGATGTAAACGACCGCGGCGAATTGCGTATTGCCCTTGAGGCCAATACACCCCCCTTCAATTTCAAGGATGACGGCAAACTGACCGGCTTCGAGGTCGAGCTGGGTCAATTGTTGGCCGATGAACTGGATGTAAGGGCCGACTTCGTCGTCACCGATTCTGTCGACTTGCTGGCTGGTGTCGAAAGCGGCAAGTACGACGTGGCCATCAACCACATAGCACTGACCCCGGACTTGAAGGATCGTTTCGACTTCAGCGCACCTTACAGCTACGCCGACGCGCAATTGTTAGCGCAAAAAGAAGAGCAGCCGCGCCCACTCATGTTGGTGCAGACACTGAAGGAAGAGGAGCCGAAGGCCGGCCGCCCGGTGAGCCTGGCGATTCCATTTCAGAAGGGCAACCCGGCATTTCACGCCAGCCTCGAAAACGCGTTGCAGCGGATCAAGGGAGATGGGCGATTGGAAGCGTTGTCGCAGAAGTGGTTCGGGGCGGATACGAGCGTGGCGCCGAAACCCTGATTCAAGCCCGCTCCCACAGGGTTGTTTCGTGGATTGTTAGTCGAGTATTGCCAAGGCCTGCGCCGCTTGTGGCAACTCCAGCTCACTGAACACCTGAACACCATTGCGCTTGAGCAATGCTGCGGTAACCCCCTCACCGCTGACCTTCACGCCACTGAACGTCCCGTCATAGGTCAACAGATTCCCGCAAGACGGGCTGTTGGCCTTGAGCACGGCGATACGAATGCCGTGCTGTTGCACCAGCTCCAGCGCCTGACAAGCCCCCGAAAGAAACTCGGCACTGACGTCCTCGCCCTCGGTGGTGATGACCGATGCAAGGCCATCAAGCACTTCACCGCCCTGCCCACCCGGAATCTCCGCCGCGGCCCTTGGCGTCGGTAAACCACCGGCGACTTCCGGGCATAACGGCACCACCCGGCCTTCGGCAATCCACTGTTCCAACAGATTGAATGGTCCACTGGCGCCACCGTCGTAACGGACGCGGTGACCGAGCAAACAGCGGCTTACCAGAATCTTTTGCATGATCAGAACGGCTCGCTGCCACGACGGCGGAACCAGCCCGTCAACGACAGGCGATCTCGGGTCGCGGGCAGGACTTCGTGGGGGACTTCGCCCGACAGGAACACCACCAGGCATCCGCCGGTAGGCACCACATCGTGCTCGACGCCTTCGTCGAGGTACATGCGCAGCTGCCCGCCATGCTCGGGCAGCCAGCCGTCATTGAGGTAGATCACCGCCGAGACCATGCGCCGGTCGTCATCGCGGAACCGGTCGACATGCTTGAGGTAAAAAGCGCCAGGTGGGTACAGGGCGAAATGGCTCTCGAAATCTTCCAGGCCCAGAAACAAACCGCGATTCATCGCCTCACGCAGGCTGTTCATCAACCCAAGATAGCTGTCGCAGGCCTCGACCTGACCGGGTTCGAGCCATTGGATATGGTCACCGCGAATGCCCTCGCGGATCTCCGAAAACGGCCCGCGCCCCACGGCGGCAGGGGCGAGTTCGCCCTCAGCGGCACGTTTGCGGCACTCGGCCGCCAGCGCCCGGGTCAGATCCAGAGGCAGGAAAATATTCTGCTGCGACCAGCCGCGCTCAGCCAGGTCGTCGACGATACGTAACAGCAGCGGATGATCAGAGGATATTTGCATGGCGCGCATAGTATTCCTGTGCCCGCAAATCCGACAGAGCCGCGCAGCGGAGGATTGGTCGGATAAGGCACGCAACCTGATACGAATTCTCGACAAGTACGAATGCCGCACGGAGAATAGTCGCCTGCTGACAGGAGTCCCTATGCGTCGCTTGCTTTTTTCACTGCTGATGTTCTGCGTTTTGCCCGCTTGGGCGGACGGCCACGACCAGTTGTACAAGGTCGCCGGTTGGCCAGAACAACGCGCGCATTTCAACGATGCTCTCTTGGCTGCTCAGCAGCGTTACCAGAATAGCCTGCCGCCAGCGGTGTTTCAGGCCCTGGTCAACAACAGTAATCAGCGTTTCGCCCCCAAGGCCATGGACCAGCGTGCCGAAGCGCAGCTGCGCAAAAAACTTGCCGATCCGAAACCTGCGTTGACCTTCTTTCAATCGCCCCTGGGCAAGAAAATCGTCGCCGCCGAACTGCTGGCGACCCGTCGCGATCAATTGGCGAAAAACGCCAAGGGCTTGCCGAAAATGCAGGCCAGCGATACCCGTCAACTCATCATCGGTCACCTGGCCCAGGCCCTGCCCGCCCGCGAGGCCGGCGCCGAAGTCAGCCTGGCGATCGCGGGCGTGGCGGCTGACAGCCTGAGCTCGATGATCCCCGGCCTGCTCGACGGCGGTCAGGCTCAAGGCATGTTGAACGGTCAGCGCCAGCGCCTGATGGAGCAGATCGGCGCTGACCTGAACAACACGCTGCTGTATGTCTATCGCGACCTGTCGGATGAAGAACTGGAAGAGTTCGCCACGTTTGCCGAGTCCACTGAAGGCAAGGCTTACTATCAAGCGGCACTGGCGGCGATTCGGGCGGGGTTGGCGGTGGGGCAGAGTACGTCGAGCCTTGCCCAGTAATCTGCAGCGATGGCCGCTACAGATTCCGTCCCTTCATCCGCTTGGTCAAAAACCCGAAATACTCCTGCCGCAATCCCGGTGACTCATTCGCCAGATGATGCCGTGCCTCAGGCAACATCAGCACCTGAGGCCGATCGAACTTGCCTCGCAATACGTCAAGGTTGTGCTGCCAATCCACGGTCATATCCGCCTGCCCCTGCACAATCAGCGGTCGCCGAGGGCTGCTCGGTGCCGCTTCGATGCGCTTGATCCACCGTCCCAGCGCACCGACCCACGCCGTGGGCAGACGTAGCGGTTGCAGCGGATCGGCTTGCAGGAACGTCAGGAATTCAGGGTCGTTGGAGTTCTCGCTGAAACGCCGGGCGATGCCTTTGACGAACGGCTTGAGCAAGTAATAACTGAGCTGCGACCAGCCCCAGGCTCGCGGCCGCACCAGTGGCGACAGCAGAATCACTTGCCCCTGAGCGGGACTGTTCGCGCCCTGATTGAGCACATGATCGATCACGATCGCCCCACCAGTGCTTTGCCCGCATAAGTGCCAGGGCTGCGGAAGGGCCAGCGATTGCGCCTCGGCCAACAGCCCTTGCAGTGTGCTTTGATACTCGGCGAAATCCTTGATGCTCGCCCGTTCGCCACTGGACAGGCCATGCCCTGGAAGGTCACAGGCGATTACCGCAAAACCCTGGCCCAGCGCCCACTCGATCACATGCCGATAGAGCCCGGTGTGATCGTAGAAGCCATGAAACAAAAACAGCGTCGCCTTCGCCCGCTCGGGCCACCAGAGCTGGCTGACCACTTCATAGCCATCGACCTCGAAACGCCCCAGGCCACTGCGCAAGGTTCGCAGGGGAAAATCCAGCCCATAAAAATGCTGATAGGCCATGGCCTCCGTCGACAGCGGCTGCCACTCGGCCAATGGCCGCAGGCTGGCACGCAAATGATCGGGGTCGAAAGTGGCGGACATGGGCTATTCCAGAGCGCGAAACGGACTTTATAGGCCTGCGATATTCATCTGTCGCGGCAAGCATGGCAAGCTAGCCGACCTTCGAGGATTGAAACCCATGCGTCCGGCCTACCGCACCACACTGCTTGCCAGCCTGCTCGCCCTTGTGTGTGCCGGCGTGCTGTGGGCCGCTTATGACTGGTTTCAGGGGCGCTACTTGCGCGCCTTCAGTTCGCACACCGCGGTGTTCTCCGGCGACCCATTGCGCCTGCCGGACGAACTCGCCGGCCCCGGCGCCATCCGCCTGGTGCACTTCTGGGACCCGGCCTGCCCATGCAATGTCGGCAACCAACAACACCTGACCGAACTGGTTGAGCAGTATCTACCGCAGGGCGTCGAGTTCTATGCGGTCCAAAAGCCCGGCAGCCACGGTCAATTGCCCAGCACGTTGAGTCGCCTTAAAACCATTACTGTCCTGCCAGGTTCCGAACAGATCCCCGCCAGCCCGGCGGTAGCGATCTGGGACCGCAGTGGCAGGCTGGCGTATTTCGGTCCGTACAGCGAAGGCCTGACCTGCAATTCGAGCAACAGCCTTATCGAGCCTATTCTGCAAGCGCTGAATGAAGGCCGGGCGGTGAACGCCACCCACACGCTGGCGGTGGGTTGCTACTGCCCGTGGCCTGCTGAGGTGAAGTAAGGCATTCCTGACTTTTCCAGGACCGCGATGCCCGGCACAGGAGGTCTGTGCTACACGTTTGCAGCCCACACGGGCGGCAATCCCGAAAGAACAAGGAGTCAGCATGAAACGCGTCCTCACCGTACTTGCCTTGCTGATCGTCGTACTCGTCGCCGGGGGCGGCTGGTATGTGTACAGCAAGCAACCGACGCGCCAGGGCCGGGTTGAATTGCAGCACCTGCAAGGCTCGGTGACCGTGCGCTACGACGTGCGCGGCGTGCCGCATATCCGGGCCGAAAACGAAACCGACCTCTACCGAGCCCTCGGCTACGTGCATGCCCAGGACCGACTGTTCCAGATGGAAGCCATGCGGCGCCTGGCCCGTGGTGAGCTGGCCGAAGTCCTCGGCCCGAAACTGATCGACACTGACAAACTGTTTCGCAGCCTGCGCATTCGCGAACGGGCTGAAAGCTATGTGGCCGCGCTGGATCGTCAGTCGCCGGCGTGGAAGGCTCTGCAAGCCTATCTGGATGGCATCAATCAATATCAGGACAGCCACGCTGCGCCGGTAGAGTTCGACGTGCTGGGGATCCCCAAGCGCCCTTTCACCGCCGAAGACAGCATCAGCATCGCCGGCTACATGGCCTACAGCTTTGCCGCGGCGTTTCGCACCGAACCGTTGCTGACTTACGTGCGCGACCAACTGAGCGCCGAGTACCTGAACATCTTCGACCTCGACTGGCAGCCCAAGGGCGTGCTGGACAAAGGGCGCGCCAACCCTGCACCGGCCCTTACCGCCAATGACTGGAAGGGTCTGAACGCCCTCGCCCGCTTGAGTGAGCAGGCGCTGGCCGACAATGGCCTGCCGCAATTCGAAGGCAGCAATGCCTGGGTGATTTCCGGCAACCGCAGCAAAAGCGGCAAGCCACTGCTGGCCGGTGACCCGCACATTCGCTTCTCGGTGCCGTCGGTGTGGTACGAAGCGCATCTGTCAGCGCCGGGTTTCGAGCTGTATGGCTACCATCAGGCGCTGGTGCCGTTTGCGTTTCTTGGCCACAACCTGGGCTTCGGCTGGAGCCTGACGATGTTCCAGAACGACGATCTGGACCTGATCGCCGAGAAGGTCAACCCGGACAACCCGAACCAGGTCTGGTATCGCGGCCAGTGGGTCGACATGGTCAACACCGAACAACAGATCGCGGTCAAAGGCCAGTCACCGGTCACGCTGACCCTGCGCCAGTCGCCCCATGGCCCGATCATCAACGATGCACTCGGCACCGCCGCCGGCAAGACGCCGGTCGCCATGTGGTGGGCCTTCCTCGAGACCCCGAATCCGATCCTCGACGGCTTCTACCAGCTCAACCGCGCCGACACCCTGGCCAAGGCTCGCGCTGCGTCGGCCAAGGTTCAGGCTCCGGGACTGAACATCGTCTACGCCAACGCCAAGGGCGACATCGGTTGGTGGGCCTCGGCGCTGCTGCCCAAGCGCCCGGCCGGGGTGAAGCCCGGTTTCATCCTCGACGGCAGCACCCCTCAGGCGGACAAGGAAGGTTTTTACCCGTTCAGCGCCAACCCACAGGAAGAGAACCCGGCGCGGGGCTATATCGTCTCGGCCAACTTCCAGCCGGTGTCGCCGACCGGCATGGAAATTCCCGGTTACTACAACCTCGCCGATCGCGGTCAGCAGCTCAATCGTCAACTCAGCGACAAGAACGTGAAGTGGGACAACGACTCCAACCAAAAGCTGCAACTGGGCACCACCACCGACTACGGTCCGCGTTTGCTGGCACCGTTGCTGCCGGTACTGCGTGAAGTGGTGAGCGATCCCGCCGAGCTCAAACTAGTGGAGCAACTGGCGCAGTGGAGCGGCGATTACCCGCTGGACTCCATCAGCGCCACGCTGTTCAACCAGTTCTTGTTCAATCTCACCGACGCGGCGATGCGCGATGAACTGGGCAATGACTTCTTCGAAACACTGCTCCCGACCCGGGTGATCGATGCCGCACTGCCGCGCCTGGCGGCCTCCGCCGATTCGCCGTGGTGGGACAACCGCAACACCCCCGGCAAGGAAACCCGCGCCGACACGGTCAAGGTGGCCTGGCAAGCGAGCATGGCTCATCTCAAGACGACCCTGGGCGCCGATTCCATACAATGGCAGTGGGGCAAGGCGCATACCTTGACTCACGGCCATCCACTGGGGATGCAGAAACCGCTGGAGCGCATCTTCAACGTCGGGCCATTCGCGGCGCCCGGCACCCACGAAGTGCCGAATAACCTCTCGGCCAAGATCGGCCCGGCGCCGTGGCCTGTGACTTACGGCCCGTCGACACGACGGCTGATCGACTTCGCCGACCCGGCCCACAGCCTGACCATCAACCCGGTCGGCCAGAGCGGCGTGCCGTTCGACGGCCACTATGCCGATCAGGCCGAGGCGTATATCGAAGGGGTTTATTACCAGGCGCATTTCAATGATGAAGAAGTGACGGCCAATACCCGCAGTACGTTGAAGCTGTTGCCGGCGCGGGCTACCCAGTAGATTTTTTGTTGGCCCGGCGGGCCCCATCGCGAGCCTGCTCGCGAAGAGGCCCTGACAAGCAACACAAATTGCCGCTAAACCATCACCGCAAAATTCAACCTGAACTGCTGCGGCGTCACTCCCAGCCTGCGGTTGAACACACTGCGCATGTGCTGGGCATCGCGAAACCCGCACTGGTACGCTACGGTTTTCAGCGGCGCATGAGTGCTTTCGAGCATCACCCGCGCTGCGTCCACCCTCGCCCGTTCGACGAATTCCGCCGGGGTGATTTTCGCCTCCTTGGCGAACACCCGGGAAAAGTTGCGCGTGCTCATGTTGGCGGCGTTGGCCAGATCAGCGATAGTCAAGTCGCCATTGAGGTTGGCCAACACATAGAGCTGGACCAACGCCACCGCCGAAGTCGGTTCGGCATGGGGCGTGAGGAACGGGCTGAACTGCGATTGCCCGCCCGAGCGCTGGGTGAACACCACCAGCCGCTTGGCCACGCTGAGTGCCACGTCCGGCCCGTGATCCCGGGCCAGCAGATACAGCGACAGATCGATCCCTGCAGTGACCCCGGCCGAAGTGTAAAGCTCGCCGTCCTGCACGTATAAGCGATCGGCCTCGACCTGAGTCGATGGGCACAACTGCGCCAGCGCCGCGGCATCGCCCCAGTGGGTGGTGACGGTTCGCCCGTCGAGCAATCCGGCCCGGGCGAGCATGAAGGCGCCGTTGCAGATCGAACCAAACCGTTGCGCCCGCGCACAGGCATCGCCCAACCAGGCATCGAACGCCGCGCCAAAATTCATGAACGGCAACTGCGGCCCGCCCGCCACCAACAGCAGGTCATAAGCCTCCAGCGCTTCACTGAAGTGCCGGTGGGCGTTGAGCGACAAACCATTGGAACACGCCATCACCCCATGCTCGACACCGATCACCTCCAGCCGATAGTGATCCTCCGGGGCCAGGAAACGGTTGGCTTCGGAAAATACATCCATGGGGCCGGTGACGTCGAGCGACTGGACGCCTGGGAACACCACGATGGCAATGGTTTTACTCATGGTTAACGTTCACCTTCACATTGAAAAGATCGCAGCCATGGATCGATTGTCCGGTTTCGGCTGCGCGAACAGACTGACCCCATCAGCGCCGCCACGGCGTTCCCCATGAGGACAGCACCATGAGCAGCATCATCGCCGGTATCAACATCCCCGACAGCGCATTGGCCAGGACCACCACGGAATACATTCGCGACGTCGAGTCCGATCTGCTGTTCCACCACTCACGCCGGGTGTTTCTGTTCGGAGCCTTGAGCGGTGAGCGCAAGCAATTGACCTACGACCCGGTTTTCGACCGTGCAGCGTGAAGCAGTGGTGCATGCGCATCCACGGGGAGAAGGGTTCAAGGAGTGCATTCTGTGTGCGTTCGCCAATGGCTTCAAACATAAGCCGGACAGCACGTTTGGCACCGTGAACGCGGATGTACTGGTGGACAGCGAGCCGGGCTTCAAGCCGATGAACTTTGTCGAGATCATCCGCAAATCACCTTGGGTCGTTTGACCCGATCGTTCCCACGCTCTGCGTGGGAATGCAGCCCGGGACGCTCCGCGTCCCATCAAGAGCCGAACGCGGAGCGTCCGTTGAGGCGTTCCCACGCAGAGCGTGGGAACGATCATGCGTGGATCAAGCCGCTTCCGGCGCCTGCGCCCGGCGCACGTCCGGTTGTTTCCAGGAGTCGGCGGCGCCTTCTTCGATAGCCTGCTGGATCGCACGCTTGCGAATTTCTTCGGCACGACGGCTGAAGTACCAGACCAGGAACGTCACCAGCGACACCGCCAGCAGAATCAGGCTGGCCACGGCGTTGATCTCGGGCTTCACGCCCAGGCGCACCGCCGAGAACACTTCCATCGGCAGGGTCGTGGAACCGGGGCCGGACACGAAGCTCGCCAGCACCAGGTCATCCAGCGACAAGGCGAACGACATCATGCCACCCGCCGCCAGCGACGGCGCGATCATCGGGATGGTGATCAGGAAGAACACCTTCCACGGCCGCGCGCCCAGATCCATGGCTGCCTCTTCGATGGACAGGTCCAGCTCACGCAAGCGCGCCGATACCACCACTGCCACATACGCTGCACAGAAGGTGGTATGGGCGATCCAGATGGTGACGATGCCGCGTTCCTGTGGCCAACCGATCATCTGTGCCATGGCCACGAACAGCAGCAACAACGACAGGCCGGTGATCACTTCCGGCATTACCAGCGGCGCGGTGACCAGACCACCGAACAGCGTGCGGCCCTTGAAGTGGGTGATACGGGTCAGCACGAAGGCCGCCAGCGTCCCCAGTGCCACTGCGGCAATCGCCGTGTAGCAGGCGATTTCCAGCGAGCGCACCACCGAGCCCATCAGTTGGGTGTTGTCCATCAACCCCACGTACCACTTGATCGACCAGCCGCCCCACACCGTCACCAGTTTCGAGGCGTTGAACGAGTAGATCACCAGGATCAGCATCGGCGCGTAGATGAACAGCAAACCCGCTACCAGCATGAAACTTGAGAAACGGAAGCGCTTCATTCCTTGCCCTCCATTTCTTTGGCCTGACTACGGTTGAACAGGATGATCGGCACAATCAGGATTGCCAGCATCACCACAGCCAGGGCAGACGCCACCGGCCAGTCACGGTTGTTGAAGAATTCTTGCCAGAGCACTTTACCGATCATCAGGGTTTCCGGACCGCCGAGCAGTTCCGGGATCACGAACTCACCCACCACCGGGATGAACACCAGCATGCAGCCGGCGATGATGCCGTTTTTCGACAGCGGCACGGTGATCTTCCAGAAACTGTTGAAGGTGCTCGAACCGAGGTCCGACGCGGCTTCCAGCAGGCTGGTGTCGTGTTTGACCAGGTTGGCGTAGAGCGGCAGGATCATGAACGGCAGGTACGAATACACCACGCCGATGTACACGGCCAGATTGGTATTGAGTATCTGCAGCGGTTCGTCGATCCAGCCCATGGTCATCAGAAAACCATTGAGCAGGCCGTTGTTGCTGAGGATGCCCATCCACGCATACACGCGGATCAGGATCGCGGTCCAGGTCGGCATCATGATCAGCAGCACCAGCACCGTTTGCAGCTCTTTACGGGCACTGGCAATGGCGTAGGCCATCGGATAGCCGATCAGCAAACAGAGGACGGTGCTGATCAGCGCCATCTTGAGCGAGCCAAGGTAAGCGGCGATGTACAACTCGTCATCGCCCAGCATCGCGTAGTTGCTCAGGTTAAGCAGCACCTGGAGCTTCTGGTCGATGAAGCTGTAGATCTCGGTGTACGGCGGAATGGCCACGTCGGCTTCGGCGAAGCTGATCTTCAATACGATGAAGAACGGCAGCATGAAGAACAGGAACAGCCAGATGAACGGAACCCCGATGACCAGCTGACGGCCACCGGGAATTATTCGATTGAGCCGGCGTTTGAATTTGCGCAGGTTCATGAGCGAAGCACCACGCCGCTATCGTCTTCCCAGTACACGTAAACCTGGTCACCCCAGGTTGGCCGCTGGCCGCGGCGCTCGGCGTTGGCGACGAAGGATTGCACCAGTTTGCCGCTCGGCAATTCGACGTAGAACACCGAGTGGCCGCCGAGGTAGGCGATGTCATGCACCTTGCCGCTGGACCAGTTGTATTCGCAGGTCGGCATGTCGGCCGTCACCAGCAGCTTTTCCGGACGGATCGCGTAAGTGACGGACTTGTCCTGCACCGAGGTGCTGATACCGTGACCCACATAGATGCTGCGGTCCAGATCCTTGCAGGTGATCAGCGCATGGCCTTCGGCGTCGTCCACCACTTCGCCTTCGAAGATGTTGACGTTGCCGATGAACTCGCAGACCAGACGGCTGGTCGGGGTTTCGTAGATGTCGATCGGGCTGCCAATCTGGGCGATCCAGCCCAGGTGCATGATCGCGATGCGCTCGGCCATGGTCATGGCCTCTTCCTGGTCGTGGGTCACCATCACGCAGGTCACGCCGACCCGCTCAATGATCTCGACCAGTTCCAGTTGCATTTGCGAGCGCAGTTTCTTGTCCAGCGCGCCCATTGGTTCGTCGAGCAGCAACAATTTCGGCCGCTTGGCCAATGAACGCGCCAGCGCCACACGCTGACGCTGACCGCCGGACAATTGATGGGGTTTGCGCTTGGCGTACTGGCTCATCTGCACCAGCTTGAGCATCTCGGCCACGCGAGCGTCGACTTCAGCCGACGGAATCTTGTCCTGCTTGAGGCCGAAGGCGATGTTTTGCGCCACCGTCATGTGCGGGAACAGGGCGTAGGACTGGAACATCATGTTGATCGGCCGCTCGTACGGCGGCATGTCCGTGATGTCTACGCCATCGAGGAAAATGCGCCCCTCCGTGGGCCGTTCGAAACCTGCCAGCATCCGCAGCAAGGTGGATTTGCCCGAACCCGAGCCGCCGAGCAGGGCGAAGATTTCGCCTTTCTTGATTTCCAGGGACACGTCGTCCACGGCAATCGTCTCGTCGAACTTTTTGGTGACCCGGTCGATTTTGACCAGCACCTGTTTAGGTGTCTGGTCGCCCTCGAGGGCTTTCTTATAGGCGCCGGAGGCAACTGCCATTTACGAAACTCCCAACAGAATGTGCAGCTCGCTCAAGGTGGCGAACCTGGATAGGTTGAAGCTATTTGCCCGACTTGACCTTGGTCCAGCTGCGCGTCATGAGTCGTTGAATCTTGGGTGGCAACTCTGTGTTGACATACAGCTTGTCGACGACAGCCTGCGAGGGATAGACCGCCTCATCCGTGCGTACGGCCTGATCCATCAACTCGCCCGCCTTCGGGTTGGGGTTGGCGTAGCCGACGGAATCACTGACCTTGGCGATCACCTCAGGCTTGAGCAGATAGTTGATGAAGGCATGAGCCTCTTTGACATTGGTAGCGTCCCGGGGAATGGCCAGCATGTCGAACCAGAGGTTGCCGCCCTCTTTGGGAATCACGTAGGCAATGTCGATGCCCTTGTTGGCTTCGGCGGCCCGCGCCTTGGCCTGGAACACATCACCGGAGAAACCGGCGGCCACACAGATCTCGCCATTGGCCAGGTCGGAGATGTATTTGGACGAGTTGAAGTAGGTCACATAAGGCCGAATCGCCAGCAGTTTGGCTTCGGCTTTCTTGTAGTCTTCAGGGTCCTCGCTGTTTGGCGACAGGCCCATATAGTTCAGCATGGCCGGAAGCATTTCATCCCCTGAATCGAGGAACGCCACACCGCAACCGGAAAGTTTCTTGATGTTTTCCGGCTCAAACAGCACGGCCCACGAGTCGATCTTGTCGACGCCCAGTGCGGCTTTGACTTTCTCGACGTTGTAACCGATGCCGTTGGTGCCCCACAGATACGGCACGGCGTATTGATTACCCGGATCATTCTTCTCCAAGCGCTTGAGCAGTACCGGATCGAGGTTGGAGTAGTTGGTCAGCTTCGACTTGTCGAGCTTCTGGAAAGCCCCGGCCTTGATCTGTTTGCCAAGGAAGTGGTTGGACGGCACGACCACGTCATAACCGGTACGCCCGGCCAGCAACTTGCCTTCCAGGGTTTCATTGGAATCGAATACGTCATACACCGGCTTGATGCCGGTTTCTTTCTGGAAGTCGGCCAGGGTGGTCTCACCGATGTAGTCCGACCAGTTATAAATATGCACTGTGCCAGCGGCCTGAACACTGACAGCAAGTGTCAGCCCGGCGCCGACCAGCAGAGCATTGCGCAACAAAGAAAAAATAGGCACGTGGAGGTCCTCTAAAATTAGTTGGGCCCAAGTTGCCCCGCGTTACATGACAGCCATGGCTGCCTGACAACAAAACCGGCGCGCAACTTACCCTCGAAAAACCGTTCCAGCAAAACTTTCTCGCATTTAATTATTCCTGTTGCCGCCGTCGCGCAGACGACGGCAACAGGTAGTTGCCTCAAACCGGCTTATTTACCGGATTTGATCTTGGTCCAGCTGCGAGTCAGGATCCGCTGGGTCGCGGCCGGCAAGTCGGCAATCGCGTACAGCTTGGCCAGTACTTCCGCTGGCGGGTAGATGCCTGGATCGCTGGTGATTTCTTTATCGACCAGCGCAGTAGACGCCGCGTTACCGTTCGGGAAACGCACGGCGTTGGTGATCTCGGCCATGATTTCCGGCTTCTGCAGGAAGGTCATGAACTTGTAGGCGCCTTCGACGTTTTCGGCATCTTTAGGGATGGCGACCATGTCGTAGAAGCTGCCGGCACCTTCTTTCGGAATGTTGTAGCTGACTTTCACCTTGTCACCGGCTTCAGCAGCGCGAGCCTTGGCCTGGTAGATGTCACCCGAGTAACCCACGGCGACGCAGATGTTGCCATTGGCCAGGTCGGAGATGTACTTGGACGAGTGGAAGTAGCCCACCGAAGGACGAATCTTCAGGAACAGCGCTTCGGCTTCAGCCAGTTGTTTCTTGTCCTGGCTGTCGGTTGGATAGCCCAGGTAATGCAACGCCACTGGAATCATCTCGGTTGGCGAATCGAGGAAGCTGATACCGCACGACTTCAACTTGGCAGCGTTTTCAGGCTTGAACAGCAAGTCCCAGGAGTTGGTTGGCGCATCGGCACCCAGTGCAGCCTTGACCTTCTCGGCGTTGAAACCGATACCGATCGAACCCCACATGTAAGGGAACGCGTGTTCGTTACCCGGGTCGCTCACCGATACCGCTTTGAGCAGGTCCGGGTTCAGGTTTTTCCAGTTAGGCAGCTTGGACTTGTCCAGCTTCTGGTAAACGCCGGCCTTGATCTGCTTGGCCAGGAAGTTGTTCGACGGCACAACGATGTCGTAGCCGGACTTGCCCGCCAGCAACTTGGCTTCAAGGGTTTCGTTACTGTCGAACACGTCGTAGACGACTTTGATACCCGACTCGGCCTCGAACTTCTTGACGGTATCCGGTGCGATGTAATCGGACCAGTTGTACACGTGCAGCACTTTGTCGTCAGCCTGAACGGCGCCCGCCATCACGCCCATCAGGGACATGGCGAGGAGGGTCTTGCCAGCTATCTTCATACCTAATGCCTTCATGGGTAATGCTCCAATTTTTCTTTTTAACCACGTGCTCAGCGGCCTGTTACTGGGCATCCGAACAACCGGTAGTCTGGCAAGATCCAAGGCAGGCTTTCAAGGAAAGACCCGTCCTTTGTTTGCACTGAGCGAAGTGCAATCTTCGCACCTCGCTCAGAGCCTAGCACTTAGCCCTGCAACGCACTCAGGGTCAGGTCCAGACACTTGCGTGCCTTGGTCACCAACTCGTCGATTTCAGCCGGTGTAATCACCAGTGGCGGAGCAATGATCATGGTATCGCCGACGGCGCGCATGATCAGGCCGTTTTCGAAGCAGAACGTGCGGCAGATCATACCGACGCCCTTGCCTTCGTAACGTTTGCGGGTGGCTTTGTCCTGAACCAGTTCGATGGCCCCCAACAGACCGACCCCACGCACTTCCCCCACCAACGGGTGATCGTTCAGTTCCCGTAGACGCTTCTGCAAATAAGGTGCCGTTTCTGTACGCACGCGCTCGACAATTTTCTCGTCACGCAGGATGCGGATGTTTTCCAGCGCTACCGCAGCGGCCACCGGGTGCCCGGAATACGTGAAACCGTGGTTGAAATCACCGCCTTCGTTGAGCACCTTGACCACGTCGTCATGCACGATCAGGCCGCCCATGGGGATGTAGCCGGACGTCAGGCCTTTGGCGATGGTCATCATGTGGGGTTTGAGGTCGTAGAAATCGGTACCGAACCACTCACCGGTACGGCCGAAACCGCAGATCACTTCGTCGGCCACGAACAGAATGTCGTACTTGGCGAGGATTTCCTTGATGCGCGGCCAGTAGCTGTCTGGCGGAATGATCACGCCGCCGGCGCCCTGGATCGGCTCGGCAATAAAGGCACCGACGTTGTCGACGCCGACTTCCAGAATCTTCTCTTCCAGCTGATTGGCCGCCCAGATACCGAATTCGTTCGGCGTCATGTCGCCGCCTTCGCCGAACCAGTACGGCTGGGCAATGTGGACAATGCCCGGGATCGGCAAGTCGCCCTGTTCGTGCATGTACGTCATGCCGCCCAGGCTCGCGCCGGCCACGGTGGAACCGTGATAGCCGTTCTTGCGACTGATGATGACTTTCTTCTTCGGCTGGCCCTTGATCGCCCAGTAGTGGCGAACCATCCGCAGCATGGTGTCGTTGCCTTCGGAACCGGAACCGGTGAAAAACACGTGATTCATGCCTTCAGGCGCAACGTCGGCAATGACCTTGGCCAGCTCCAGCACCGGCGGGTGAGCGGTCTGGAAGAACAGGTTGTAATAAGGCAGTTCGCGCATCTGTTTGCTGGCGGCATCGGCCAGTTCATCGCGACCGTAGCCGATCGCCACACACCACAGGCCGGCCATGCCGTCGAGGATCTTGTTGCCTTCGCTGTCCCAGAGGTACACGCCCTTGGCGCTGGTGATGATGCGCGGGCCTTTCTCTTTCAGCTGCTTGAAGTCGCTGAACGGGGCCAGGTGGTGCTCGCTGCTCAGGGCTTGCCATTCACGGGTTTGCGGGTTGTTGCTGGTCATGCGAATTCTCCTAAGATTCGAGTGGAGGGCGCCGCCAAGCGCAGCGGCGCCCGGCGCATCAGACGGCGAAGAGCAGGAATTCCCGCTCCCACGAACTGATCACGCGCTTGAAGTTTTCATGCTCGGCACGCTTGACCGCGATGTAGCCCGTGATGAATTTCTTGCCCAGGTACTTTTCGATGGTCTTGCTGTTTTCCATGCGATCCAGGGCATCTTCAATCGTCAGTGGCAGGCGCAGGTTGCGCCGCTCGTAACCACGACCCACGACCGGAGCACTCGGGTTATGCCCTTCGACCATGCCGATAAAGCCGCACAACAGGCTGGCGGCGATGGCCAGGTAAGGGTTGGCATCGGCACCCGGCAGACGGTTTTCCACCCGACGGTTCTGCGGCCCGGCATCCGGAACCCGCAGGCCCACGGTGCGGTTCTCTTCGCCCCACTCCACGTTCACCGGTGCCGAGGTATCCGGCAAGAAGCGACGGAACGAATTGACGTTGGGTGCGAACAACGGCAGCAGCTCAGGAATGAATTTCTGCAAGCCGCCGATGTGGTTGAGAAACAACTGGCTCATGGTCCCGTCTTCATTGGAGAAAACGTTTTTGCCGGTCTCGATACTGATGATGCTCTGGTGCAAGTGCATGGCGCTGCCCGGCTCGCCGGTCATGGGCTTGGCCATGAAGGTCGCCGCCACGTTGTGCTTGAGCGCGGCTTCACGCATGGTGCGTTTGAACACCAGAATCTGGTCGGCCAAAGACAGGGCATCGCCATGACGGAAGTTGATTTCCATCTGCGCGGTGCCGTCCTCGTGGATCAGCGTGTCGAGGTCCAGCTCTTGCAGTTCGCACCAGTCGTAGACGTCTTCGAACAACGGATCGAATTCGTTCGCGGCTTCAATCGAGAAGGACTGGCGACCGGTTTCCGGACGACCGGAGCGGCCAATCGGCGGTTGCAGAGGATAGTCTGGGTCATCGCTGCGCTTGGTGAGATAGAACTCCATTTCCGGCGCCACGATCGGCTGCCAGCCGTGGTCGGCGTAGAGTTTCAGCACCTTCTTGAGCACGTTGCGCGGCGACAGCTCGATCGGGTTGCCCTGCTTGTCGTAGGTATCGTGGATCACTTGGGCGGTGGGCTCGATGGCCCAGGGCACCAGAAACACCGCGTTCTGGTCGGGGCGGCAGATCATGTCGATGTCGGCCGGGTCGAGCAGTTCGTAATAGATGTCGTCTTCGACGTAGTCGCCGGTCACGGTCTGCAACAGAACGCTTTCGGGCAGGCGCATGCCTTTTTCGGCAATGAACTTGTTGGTTGGCGAGATCTTGCCCCGGGTGATGCCGGTCAGGTCGCCAATCATGCATTCGACTTCTGTGATCTTGTGGTCTTTCAACCAATCGGTGAGCTGGTCGAGGTTGTTACTCATAAATGCCTCTTAGGCTGAGTTTCCTGACTCTTATAAGTCAGGCGTTGTTTGACGCATCGGCGTCGCGTTGTAGAGCGTGCTTGCGGCAGGCATCGCCAAATGCCTGGAAAATCGCAAGGTAGTCATGATTCAAGCTTACCTGCCATTCGGGATGCCATTGCACACCCAAGGAAAAAGCCTTGCTTTCGATAACAGAGACGGCTTCGATCAACCCGTCGGACGCCACCGCTTCCACACGCAGGCCCAGCGCCAGTCGTTCGACGCCCTGACCGTGAATGGAATTGACATTAATCTCTCTCGCCAGCCCGAGACCTGCAAGTACCCCGCCCGGTTGGACGTGCACCGGGTGACTTGGCGCGTACTGCCCTTCCAGCGGCAGGCTGTCGTCTTCACGGTGATCCATGAATGGACCGGCCTCGTGGACCTTCTGATGCAGGCTGCCGCCGAACGCCACATTCATTTCCTGGAAGCCGCGGCAAATGCCGAGCATGGGGACTCCGGCCTCGACAGCGGCGCGGATCAGCGGGAGAGTGGTGGCATCGCGTGCAGAATCATGAGCAGTACCTGGGACACTGGCCGGGCCGTTATAGTGAAATGGTTCTATATTAGAAGGGGAGCCTGTAAAGAGAATGCCGTCCAGAGCGTCCAGAATTTCGGACGGCGCCAGTAGATCCGCCAGGGATGGAAGAATCAACGGCAGGCCCTTGGCAGCTGAAGCCACGGCGCGTACGTATTTGTCGCCACTGATGTGATAAGCATGCAGACCGATCTGCTTTGAGCAGGCGGTGACGCCGATTAACGGCAGGCGAGACATGAAGCACCCCGGTATTATTGCTGTTATGGGTTTAAATCGAGCTTAGCCTTGTTCATTTTTTTACACAACACCCCCGTAAAAAATACAACACGGCCCGCTCAAGCTCGCGGGCGCCAAGAGGGCTGAAGGCCAAAAAACGCCCCAAAGTGCCTCAAAAAAGCCTTGCGAGTGCTTTTTTAGGGCAAAAAAGGCCTCGCTTGACTTCGGCATGCCGTTCGGGTTGACTGGAATCCGAAGTGACCAATGATTGATATTTTTAACAACAAAGGTGTTGCATCATGTCGGTACCCCCGCGTGCCGTTCAGCTTAACGAAGCGAACGCGTTCCTTAAGGAACATCCTGAGGTTCTGTACGTTGACCTTCTGATTGCGGATATGAATGGTGTGGTGCGCGGCAAGCGCATTGAACGCACCAGTCTCCACAAGGTTTACGAGAAAGGCATCAACCTGCCGGCCTCTCTATTTGCTCTGGATATCAATGGCTCGACGGTGGAAAGCACCGGCCTGGGCCTGGACATCGGCGATGCTGACCGAATCTGTTATCCAATCCCCGACACCCTGTGCAATGAGCCCTGGCAGAAGCGCCCGACTGCGCAACTGTTAATGACCATGCACGAACTCGAAGGTGATCCTTTCTTCGCCGACCCGCGCGAAGTCCTGCGACAAGTCGTCGCCAAGTTCGACGAGATGGGCCTGACCATCTGCGCCGCGTTCGAACTGGAGTTCTACCTGATCGACCAGGAGAACGTGAACGGTCGCCCGCAACCGCCACGCTCGCCGATCTCCGGCAAACGCCCGCATTCGACACAGGTCTACCTGATCGACGACCTCGACGAATACGTCGACTGCCTCCAGGACATTCTGGAAGGTGCGAAAGAGCAAGGCATCCCTGCCGACGCGATCGTCAAGGAAAGTGCCCCGGCACAGTTCGAAGTGAACCTGCACCACGTGGCCGACCCGATCAAGGCCTGCGACTATGCGGTCCTGCTCAAGCGCCTGATCAAAAACATCGCCTACGACCATGAGATGGACACCACCTTCATGGCCAAGCCTTATCCGGGCCAGGCAGGTAACGGTCTGCACGTCCATATCTCGATTCTTGATAAAGATGGCAAAAACATTTTTGCCAGCGAGGATCCCGAGCAGAACGCCGCACTGCGTCACGCGATCGGCGGTGTGCTCGAGACCCTGCCGGCGCAGATGGCTTTCCTCTGCCCGAACGTCAACTCCTACCGTCGTTTCGGCGCACAGTTCTACGTGCCGAACTCGCCGTGCTGGGGTCTGGACAACCGCACCGTGGCCATCCGCGTACCGACCGGTTCCTCCGATGCCGTGCGCATCGAGCATCGTGTCGCCGGCGCCGACGCCAACCCGTATCTGTTGATGGCTTCGGTTTTGGCGGGCGTGCATCACGGCCTGACCAACAAGATCGAGCCAGGCGCACCCGTGGAAGGCAACTCCTACGAGCAGAACGAGCAAAGCCTGCCGAACAACCTGCGCGATGCACTGCGTGAGCTGGACGACAGCGAAGTCATGGCCAAGTACATCGATCCGAAATACATCGATATCTTCGTGGCCTGCAAAGAGAGCGAGCTGGAGGAGTTTGAACATTCCATCTCCGACCTCGAGTACAACTGGTACCTGCATACCGTGTAAGCGGTTGCAGTAAAAAGAACGCCGCCGGCTGATAAGGCCGGCGGCGTTTTTTTATGGCCGCCTGCGACGGATCGCGAGCAGGCTCGCGATAGCGTCCTGGCAGACAACAT
Source organism: Pseudomonas sp. JL3 (assembly GCF_031570575.1). Lineage (NCBI taxonomy): Bacteria > Pseudomonadati > Pseudomonadota > Gammaproteobacteria > Pseudomonadales > Pseudomonadaceae > Pseudomonas > Pseudomonas sp. JL3. Next base: position 106,613 of record NZ_JAKWJK010000008.1, on the reverse strand, counting down.
CAAACCCTGCTCGTACAATGCCCGCTGCCCTGCAGGAGACTTCAATGACGCGCACCGCCACCCTTCGCAAACCCCGCGCCCGCAGTCAGGCCCGGATCGATTCGATACTCGATGCCGCCCGCACGCTGCTGGCCGCCGAGGGCGTGGCCAGCCTGTCGATCTACAGCGTCGCCGAACGCGCGGAGATCCCGCCCTCCTCCGTCTACCATTTTTTCGCCAGCGTCCCGGCCCTGCTTGAAGCCCTGACCGCCGACGTCCACGCCGCGTTCCGCGCCTGCCTGCAAGCGCCCATCGACCACCATGCCCTCAACGGCTGGCGCGATCTGTCGCGACTGGTGGAACAACGCATGCTCGCCATCTACGAGGAAGACGCCGCTGCCCGCCAACTGATCCTCGCCCAGCATGGCCTGACCGAAGTCACCCAGGCCGACCGCCAGCACGACATCGAACTTGGCGACCTGATGCATAAACTGTTCGACCACCACTTCGAACTGCCGACCCTGCCAAGTGATGTCGATGTGTTTGCGCTGGCCATGGAGCTGGGCGATCGGGTGTATGCACGCTCGGTGCAGCAACATGGGCAGATCACGCCGCGCATGGCTGAGGAAGGGATGCGGGTGTTTGATGCGTATCTTGGATTGTATTTGCCACCCTATCTGCCCAAGCGTGCAGCACTTTGATCGTTCCCACGCTCTGCGTGGGAATGCCTCTTCGGACGCTCTGCGTTCGGCTTTTGGGACGCAGAGCGTCCCGGGCTGCATTCCCACGCGGAGCGTGGGAATGATCAGGGCTCACACCCTCCAGGGTTGTAGTTGGCCCACGCGCTTACAACTTGGCGATCGACACCTCGGTGGATTTCACAAACGCGATTACCTCACTGCCGACCACCAGTTCCAGCTCTTTCACCGAACGGGTGGTAATCACCGAAGTGACGATGCCGGAGGCGGTCTGTACGTCGATTTCCGACAGCACGTCACCCAGCACGATTTCCTTGATCGAGCCTTTGAACTGGTTGCGAACGTTGATGGCTTTGATAGTCATGATGTTGATTCCTGTCGTTGAATGAATCTTTAAGTTATTGAGCCCAGCGCAATTGCGTAGGCAGTGGTGAAACAGGTTCCGGTTCCGGCGGTTGGCCAGGCAGGGACAGCACGCGGTTGAGCACTTCGGTTTCCAGCGCCGCCAGCCGATGGGAGCCACGGACCCGAGGGCGCGGCAGTTCCACTGTCAGGTCGAGGCCGACTTCGCCCTCTTCAATCAGGATCACTCGATCGGCAATCGCCACTGCTTCGCTGACGTCATGGGTCACCAGCAACACGGTGAAGCCATGCTGTTGCCAGAGCCGTTCGATCAGTTGCTGCATTTCGATGCGGGTCAGGGCATCCAATGCGCCCAGCGGTTCGTCGAGCAACAGCAAGCGCGGTTGATGGATCAACGCGCGAGCCAGGGCCACACGCTGCTTCTGCCCACCGGACAAGGCTGCCGGCCACTCGTTGGCGCGATCCGCCAGGCCGACCGCTTCCAGCGCTTCCAATGCTTGCGGCCGCCAGTTGCCCTTGAGCCCGAGACCGACGTTGTCGATGATCTTTTTCCACGGCAGCAGACGGGCTTCCTGGAACATCAATCGGGTGTCTTCCCGCGCATCACTCAGTGGCGCTGCGCCGGCAAGCAGCTCACCACCGGTGGGCTTGTCGAGACCGGCGAGCAAGCGCAGCAAGGTACTTTTGCCGCAGCCGCTACGCCCGACCACCGCCACAAATTGGCCGGCGGGAATATGCAGATCGATTTCGCGCAACACTTGCCGTGAACCAAAGGTTTTTTGCAGCTTGCGCACCACCAGCGGAATTCCGCGCAGCAAGCGTGGAGGTTGTTGAGCCGTCATGCGTCACCTCCCCTGGCAACCTGATAGGCCGGATGCCAGCGCAGCCACACGCGTTCAAGCCCGCGCGCCGCAAGGTCGGCCAGTTTGCCGAGTACCGCGTACAAAAGAATTGCCAGCACCACCACATCGGTCTGCAAGAACTCCCGCGCATTCATCGCCAGATAGCCGATGCCGGAGCTTGCAGAGATGGTTTCAGCGACGATCAGGGTCAGCCACATGAAGCCCAGGGCAAAACGCACGCCGACCAGAATCGAAGGCAATGCACCCGGCAGGATCACTTGGCGAAACAGGCTGAAACCGGACAAACCATAACTGCGGGACATCTCCACCAGCGCCGGATCGACGTTGCGGATGCCGTGATACGTGTTGAGGTAGATCGGGAACAACGTGCCCAGCGCCACCAGAAAAATCTTCGCCGACTCGTCGATGCCGAACCACAGGATCACCAGCGGAATCAGCGCCAGGTGCGGCACGTTGCGGATCATCTGCACCGAACTGTCGAGCAGGCGTTCGCCCCACGTCGACAGACCGGTGATAAAGCCCAGGGCCAGACCAATGCCGCCGCCGATGGCGAAACCGAGCGCCGCACGCCAGCCGCTGATGGCCAAGTGAGTCCAGATTTCACCGCTGCTGACCAGGCTCACACCGGCCTCGATCACCGCGATCGGCGCCGGCAGAATCCGCGTCGATAACCAGCCCGCCGACACCGACAACTGCCATACCGCCAGCAACAGGATCGGCAATGCCCAGGGCGCGAGGTTGTGGATAGTTTTCTTCATGGCCACGCCTCAGCTCTGGGACGCGGCTTTCGGAAGAATGTCGTTGGCGACCATCTCGCCGAACGGGCTGACGTATCCGGCGCTTTTCGGCAGTTCCGGGCGCTCGATGTCCAGGTGCGGGAACAGCAACTCCGCCACCCGATAGGATTCTTCCAGGTGTGGATAACCGGAGAAGATGAACGTATCGATGCCCAGATCCGCGTATTCCTTCACCCGAGCGGCCACGGTCGGACCGTCGCCGACCAGCGCCGTACCGGCCCCGCCGCGCACCAGACCGACGCCGGCCCAAAGGTTGGGGCTAACTTCCAGATTGTCGCGGCTGCCGCCATGTAAGGCCGCCATGCGTTGCTGACCGACCGAATCGAAACGCGCCAAAGACGCCTGAGCGCGGGCGATGGTGTCATCGTCCAGATGAGAGATCAGTCGATCCGCGGCCCGCCACGCCTCGGCGTTGGTTTCGCGAACGATCACATGCAAGCGAATACCGAAGCGCACGGTGCGACCGAGCTTCGCGGCTTTGACGCGCACTTGCTCGATCTTCTCGGCAACAGCGGCCGGCGGCTCACCCCAGGTCAGGACCATCTCGACCTGCTCTGCCGCCAGGTCTTGCGCCGCTTCCGACGAGCCGCCGAAATACAGCGGCGGACGCGGTTGCTGGATCGGCGGATAGAGCAATTTGGCGCCCTTCACGCTGATGTGCTGACCGTCGTAATCAACGGTTTCACCTTCCAGTACCCGGCGCCAGATGCGGGTGAATTCCACCGAGGCCTGATAGCGCTCTTCGTGACTGAGGAACAAACCGTCGCCGGCCAATTCTTCTGGATCGCCTCCGGTGACCAGGTTGAACAGCGCACGACCGCCAGACAGACGATCCAGTGTCGCGGCCTGACGCGCCGCCACCGTCGGGGAAATGATCCCGGGGCGCAGGGCGACGAGAAATTTCAAACGCTGGGTCACCGGGATCAGCGATGCGGCCACCAGCCACGAGTCTTCGCAGGAGCGACCGGTGGGAATTAGCACTCCGCCAAAGCCCAGGCGATCCGCGGCTTGCGCGACCTGTTGCAAGTAACCGTGGTCAACGGCGCGAGCGCCTTCAGCGGTGCCAAGGTAATGGCCGTCGCCGTGGGTAGGCAGGAACCAGAAAATATTGAGGCTCATGGAGTGGTCTCCTTGGGAAGTCGAATTACGGCGCTTTGGCCACGGCGGCGGGTGGCGTCCAGATCACGTCCTTGATACTCAAGGGCTTGGGAATCAGCTTGAGCTGGTAGAAGCTGTCGGCGATTTTCTGTTGGGCGGCGACCACTTCAGGGGTCAGGAACAACGCGCCGTAGCCCTGGCGCTTCACCGAAGTCAGGGTGATGTCCGTTGGCAGGCCGAGCAGTGGAGAAACCTGTTTCATTACGTCTTCGGGATTGGCCCTGGACCATTCGCCAACCGCGCGTACTTCTTCCACCAGAGCCTTGATCACTTCAGGATTTTTCTGCGCGTAAGGCTTGGTCGCCAGGTAGAACTGGTGGTTATCGACGAGGCCTTTGCCATCGCGCAGGGTGCGTGCTTGCAGTTGCTGTTCGGCGGCGGCCTGGTACGGGTCCCAGATCACCCAGGCATCGACACTGCCACGCTCGAACGCAGCGCGGGCATCGGCTGGCGGCAGGAACACGGCCTGGATGTCGGTGTATTTGAGGCCGGCGTCTTCCAGCGCACGCACCAACAGGTAGTGCACGTTGGAGCCTTTGTTGAGCACGACTTTCTTGCCCTTGAGGTCCTGCACCGATTTGATCGGCGAATCCTTGGGCACCAGGATCGCTTCGCTGTGGGGCGCTGGCGGTTCATAGGCAACGTAGAGCAGATCGGCGCCGGCCGCTTGGGCGAACACGGGCGGTGTTTCACCGGTGACGCCAAAGTCGATGGAGCCGACGTTCAGGCCTTCGAGCAGTTGCGGACCACCGGGGAATTCAGTCCATTGCACGTCCACGCCTTGGGCGGCGAGGCGTTTTTCCAGCGTGCCTTTGGCTTTGAGCAGCACCAGGGTGCCGTATTTCTGATAGCCGATTCTTAACGTCTCGGCTTGAGCTTGAGTAATGACGCCGAAGGACACAGCCGCAGCAAACAGAGCGACCAGACCACGACGCAAAATGACAGGGCGCATGGCGCTCTCCTTTTTGCAGTTGGGTTTTGGCTGCACCTGCTTGCCCGTTAGCGGGCCAGTGAGGTGGAGTACATCAGATTCGGGTGGGGCTTAAATGCTCCAGCGAGCACTCAACAAACGTTCGTTCAACAGGTTCGGATCGAGCGGCTTGGGCCGACGAGCCATGGCGCTGAAAAACTGCTCCAGCGCTTCAAACAATCGTTGCGCAAGCTCCGGCGCCAACTGCGCCTGGGCGCTGCCTTCGCCGTAAGCGATCTGGCTGTCCACGGCGAAAATCCCCTGCAGCATTTCCTGGGCTTTCAACGCTGACAGCACCGGCTTGAGCGCGTAATCCACTGCCAGCATGTGGGCGATGCTGCCGCCGGTAGCCATCGGCAAAACCACCTTGTGGCTCAGGGCGCGTTCGGGCAGAAGATCGAGCAAGGTTTTCAGCGCACCGGAGAACGATGCTTTGTAAACCGGCGTGGCGATCAGCAAGCCATCGGCGTTTTCAATCTGTTGCAACAGGTCGATCACTTTCGGGCTGTCGAAGCGGGCATGCAGCAAATCTTCGGCCGGGAAGTCTCGTACCTGATAACTCACCACTTCCACCCCTTGCTCTTGCAACCAGCGTCGCGAACGCTCCAGCAAAACCCCGGAACGGGAGCGTGGGCTGGGACTGCCACCGAGTGAGACGACCAGCATTCAGACAATTCCTTGAGCGGTGTTAGCGATTCGCGGCTTGCGATCTCGCGTTGATAGAGTGACCTTAACAGCTGATTTATATATCCATAAATCATATTTATTCATTTGGTTATACTTTCAATGAATATGGAAATTATCTTTTTCCGGGCAAAAAAACAGGCCGTCGAAACGGCCCGAAATCCCCTGCTTCATGGTGATCGTTCCCACGCTCCGCGTGGTAATGCCTCAAGGGACGCTCCGCGTCCAGTGACGCGGAGCGTCACGGGCTGCATTCCCACGCAGAGCGTGGGAACGAGAGTTAGTTGAGTTACCTGTTCGGTTGCGGTGTCAGACGCAAATACGGTTTCACCGCGCGATAACCCTTGGGAAAACGTCGTTTGATTTCATCTTCGTCCTTGAGCGACGGCACGATCACCACTTCATCACCATCCTGCCAGTTGGCTGGGGTGGCCACCTTGTAGTTGTCGGTGAGCTGCAGCGAATCGATCACCCGCAAAATTTCATTGAAGTTACGGCCAGTACTCGCCGGGTAAGTGATGGTCAGCCGAATCTTCTTGTTCGGATCGATCACAAACAGCGAACGTACGGTCAGGGTGTCATTGGCATTCGGGTGGATCAGGTCATACAGGTCGGACACTTTGCGGTCCGCGTCGGCGAGGATGGGGAAGTTGACGATGGCGTTCTGGGTTTCGTTGATGTCCTCGATCCACTTGTGATGTGAATCCACCGGGTCCACGGACAAGGCGATGGCTTTGACGCCACGCTGGGCGAATTCATCCTTGAGCCTGGCGGTGAAACCCAGCTCGGTGGTGCACACCGGCGTGAAGTCCGCCGGGTGGGAAAACAACACGCCCCAGCTATCGCCCAGCCATTCGTGGAAACGGAGAGTGCCGGCGCTGGAATCCTGCTCGAAATCGGGGGCGATATCGCCAAGTCTGAGGCTCATGGTGCTGCTCCTTGTGAGTGCTTGTTGGGCTCAACTGTGCCTGCGTTCCTTAGAGATTAAAAAGAATAAATATCAATTTATTTAGATCATAAGTGAATATTAAATATCTGTTCACTGGACGTGAATGCACATGAGGACGAACATCGCCGACAAGGTTCGAGAAGGCCTTGAGTTGCTGTAAAGAGGGGACTTTCAAGGCGGGATTACGGGGGTGACCCCGCTTTGAAAACGCAAAAGCCCCGCCCGGCGTGATGCCGGGCGGGGCTTTTTTTACGTCGGTTATGCGAGCGCTATTACAACAGCGGGAGCGAATAGCTGAGGATCAGACGGTTTTCGTCCTGATCACGCACGCCTACCATGTCGGTGCGCCACATAGCGTTTCTCCAGGCAAGACCAAGGTTTTTCAGCGGGCCTTCCTGAATGACGTAAGCAACAGAGATGTCACGTTCCCACTCGGATTGACCGGTAGTCTTGGCGCGAGCAGCAGTGTTGGCCACGGTATCGATGTCGCTACCCTTCAGGTAGATAACACCGGCGGTCAAACCAGGAACGCCCACCTTGGCGAAGTCGTAAGCGTAACGAGCTTGCCAGGTACGCTCGCCGGCACGGGCGAATTTCTGGATCTGCATGTCGGTAGTCAGATAAGCCGACGAACCGTCACCCTGGTTCAGCCAAGGGAAGTCGCTGCTGCCGTTGCTGACCTGATAGCCGCCCCCGAAGGTGTGACCGGCAACCGAGTACAGGAACAAGCCGCTATACAGGTTGTTATCGACCTTGCCACGACCAGCGCGGAAACCGTCGTAATTACCCGATGTGTAGTAAGCGCTATCGTGACCGTTGGCACCGTCATCGGAGCTGTTGAAGTAACGCAGGTCAGATTTCAAAACGCCCGGACCGATCGACCAGTTATGGGTCAGACCGAGGAAGTGTTGTTTGTAGAAATCTTCCAGGTTGCCGTAGTAGTACTGGGCAGTCAGGTCCTTGGTGATCTTGTAGTCACCACCGGCGTAGTAGAACTTGTTGCTGTCGCGAAAGGTCACACCGCGGGTGTTCGCACCAGCCAGCGACAGGCTTTCGTTATCGGTGGAGTTACGGCCCTTGGCCTTTTCAATCTGACCGGCAACCAACGTCAGGTCTTTGATGTCGTTGGTAGTGATTTGACCGCCCTGGAAAGTTTGCGGCAGCAAACGACCGTCGTTAGTCACGATAACCGGCAATTTTGGTTGCAGAGTACCCAACTTCAACTCTGTCTGAGAGACCTTAACCTTACCGGTCACGCCCAAACTGGCGTAATCATGGACAGCCTTGTTGCCGTCACTTGGGAACACAGTACCGCCTGAAGCCGTACCGGTATAGTTGCCATGGTCTTCGCGGCTGGAATCCAGTCGCACGCCATACAGGCCAATGGCGTCAACACCGAATTGGACAGTACCTTGGGTGTAACCCGAGATAAAGCGCAGATCGAAACCTTGGCCCCATTCTGCGTTCTTGCTCCTGGTGTTAGACGTTGCCGATGGATGGCCATTACGGTTATCGGTGTTGATGTAGAAGTTACGCAGCCCCAATGTAGCCTTGCTGTCTTCAATGAAACCGGCGGCGCCTGCCTGCTGCGCCAAAACCCCTACGGCCACAGCCAGGGCCAAGGTGGACTTCTTCATTGTTTCGCTCCTCTCGTTCTAATTTTTGTGTTCTTTGGTCTCGGGTCTAACGCCCCAGATCCACAGATGCGCGATTAGCACTGGTCCATGACTGGCAAGTCAATCGTAACCATGTGTGTCTACGACCAAGGTCTAACCGCCGTGATTTGGTCCCTGCAGGGTAATGAGCTCCTCATAAACCCAAAAAGAATTATTTCATCTTTTTTCATACCATTTAGGAATATAGCTTTCCATGAATGATCCGAACCGGGACTCACGGTATCGGCTCATAAGCTAATTCCTAAATGGTATTTGTTGACCTTTTTTTAGATCGATTAGCGTTGACGCATCCCCCCATACGTCAATCACTTGCGAAAAGGCGACGCCATCATGGCCAAACGCGCACTTTCCAGTCAATTTGTTACAGTTTGTGTATCACTTATATTTTCTTTTTCCGCCCAGGCGGCGACGCTCACGGTCGGTTATCAAACCGGTATCGACCCCAGCAAAATCCCGCAGGCAGCCCTTGTGGTGCGCAATGGCAGCGGCATCGATAAACCGGAAGATCTGATCGGCAAGACCATCGCCACGCCCTTCGTTTCAACCTCCCACTACAGCCTGCTCGGCGCGCTGAAGCATTGGGGCCTGGATGCCTCGAAAGTCAAAGTGGTGAACCTGCAACCGGCAGAAATCGCCGCCGCCTGGAAGCGTGGCGACATCGATGGCGCGTTTGTCTGGTCGCCAGCGCTGGGGGAAATCCGCAAGACCGGCAAGACGTTGACCGACGCCGCGCAGGTCGGCCAATGGGGCGCGCCGACCTTCGAGGTGTGGGTCGCTCGCAAGGATTTCGCCGAGAAACATCCTGAAGTCGTGGCCCGATTTGCCAAGGTCACCCTGGACTCCTTCGCCGACTATGCCGCCCATAAAGACAGCTGGACCGCCGATTCAGTGCCGGTGCAGAAAATCGCCAAACTGACCGGTGCCAATGCCGCCGATGTGCCGGAGCTGCTAGCCGGTTCCACATTCCCGGATGCCAAGGCACAACAGACCACTGCGCTGCTCGATGGCGGCACGGCCAAGGCCATTGGTGAGACGGCGAAGTTCTTGAAGGAGCAAGGGAAGGTCGAGACGGTGCTGCTGGATTATTCGCCGTACGTCAGCGGCAAATTTGTGCAGGAATGATCGTTGATGATCGTTCCCATGCTCCGCGTGGGAACGCCTCTTCGGACGCTCTGCGTTCGGCTCTTGAGGGACGCGGAGCGTCCCGGGCTGCATTCCCACGCAGAGCATGGGAACGATCAACAGGGTTCGGGTAGCCCGGAGGTCAGAGAGTTTTTTCGAAGATCTTCGAATTACGCTGGTAGTTGTAAAGCGACGCCCGCGCCGACGGCAGACGTTCAACGCTGCTCGGCACGAAGCCCCGCTCACGGAACCAGTGGGCGGTCCGGGTCGTCAGCACGAACAAGGTTTTCAGCCCCTGGGCCCGGGCGCGGGTTTCGATGCGCTCCAGCAGTTCATCGCCACGACCGCCATGGCGGTACTCCGGGTTCACCGCCAGACACGCCAACTCCCCGGCATCCGAATCGGCAATCTGATACAGCGCCGCGCAGGCGATGATCATGCCTTCGCGTTCGACCACGCTGAACTGCTCGATCTCACGCTCCAGCACCTCGCGGGAACGGCGTACCAGAATCCCCTGCTCTTCCAGCGGGCTGATCAAGTCCAGCAAACCGCCGACGTCCTCGATGGCTGCCTCACGCACAACTTCGAATTGCTCTTGCGCCACCAGCGTACCGCCACCGTCACGGGTGAACAGTTCGGTCAGCAGCGCGCCATCTTCGGCGTAGCTGACGATGTGACTGCGCGCCACCCCGCCCCGACACGCTTCAGCGGCAGCATCCAGCAGCTCGGCTTGATAGTTGCTGCCCAAACGCTGCAAATGCGCCGGTACTTGTTGCGGGCGCAGCTCGCGGACCAGCCGGCCATTTTCATCGATCAAGCCCAAATCGGCGCCGAACAGCAGCAGCTTGTCCGCCCCCAGATCGATAGCTGCACGGGTAGCGACGTCTTCGCACGCGAGGTTGAAGATCTCACCGGTCGGCGAGTAACCCAATGGCGACAACAGCACGATGGAGCGTTCGTCCAACAGGCGATTGATGCCCTTGCGGTCGACCCGACGCACTTCGCCGGTGTGGTGATAGTCGACACCTTCGAGCACGCCAATCGGCCGCGCAGTGACCAGATTGCCGCTGGCCACCCGCAGACGCGAACCCTGCATCGGCGACGAAGCCATGTCCATGGACAATCGCGCTTCGATGGCTATGCGCAACTGGCCGACCGCATCGATCACACATTCAAGCGTCGCCGCATCGGTGATGCGCATACCGTGGTGATAGTGCGGGGTCAGGCCGCGAGCCGCGAGGCGGGTTTCAATTTGCGGACGGGAACCGTGAACCAGCACCAGTCGCACACCCAGGCTGTGCAGCAGCACCAGGTCGTGGACGATGTTGCCGAAGTTCGGGTGCTCCACGCCGTCGCCGGGCAGCATGACGACGAAGGTGCAATCGCGGTGGGCGTTGATGTAAGGCGAAGCGTGACGAAGCCAATTGACGTATTCGGGCATGAACCTGGGCCTGTAATAAATAGCAGCCGAAAAAAGGATAAAGCAGTAAACGCACAGCGGGCTGATGGTTATCGTCGGAACAGGCTTGGCGACACGCGCGCTCTCCTCATGAATACGGGTTGGGACATCGGCAATTTATACACGCTCCTACACTGGCATCGTCGTTTTGGCCGGCGTCAGGCAGTAATGTTCAATCAGTTGTCGTAATAGATGCACGGTAGGCTGCAAACGTGACATTTCGAGGTATTCCCCCGGTTGGTGGGCGCAGGCGATATCACCCGGTCCCAATACCAGTGTTTCACAACCAAGACGCTGAAGATAAGGCGCTTCCGTGCCGAACGCCACTGCTTCGGCGCGATGGCCGGTGAGCTTTTCGGCGACCCTCACCAATTCCGAGTCCTCGGCCTGCTCGAAGGGCGGCACTTCGGGGAACAGCGGCGCGTAATCGATCTTCACTTTATGCCGTTCGGCAATCGGGTCGAGCTTCTCCAGGATCGCCGCGCGCAGGGCTTTGGGGTCCATGCCCGGCAACGGACGCAAGTCGAACTCCAGCGAGCACTGGCCGCAGATGCGGTTGGGATTGTCGCCCCCGTGAATGCAGCCGAAATTGAGGGTCGGTTGCGGCACACTGAACTGCGGGTTACGGAATTCGCGCTGCCACGCCAGGCGCAAGCCGCGCAGTTCGCCCATGGCGTCGTGCATGGCTTCGAGGGCGCTATGGCCCAGGCGCGGGTCCGAGGAATGGCCGCTCTGGCCGAGGATGTCGATGCGCTCCATCATGATGCCCTTGTGCATCCGCACCGGCTTCAGCCCGGTCGGCTCACCGATCACCGCCGCGCGACCTAATGGCCGCCCGGCTTCGGCCAGAGCGCGAGCGCCAGACATCGAGCTTTCTTCATCGCAGGTGGCAAGGATCAGCAAGGGTTGCTTGAACGGTTGGTCGAGCAAGGGTTTGACGGCTTCGATGGCCAGGGCGAAAAAACCCTTCATGTCGCAACTACCCAGGCCGACCCAGCGACCGTCCACTTCCGTCAGTTTCAGCGGGTCGGTCTGCCACAACGCCTCGTCGTACGGCACCGTATCGCTGTGACCGGCCAGGACCAAGCCACCGGGGCCGGAACCAAAACTGGCCAGCAGATTGAATTTGCCGGGGCTGACCTGCTGGATATCGCAGGCAAAACCCAAGTCCCCGAGCCATGTCGCCAACAAGTCGATGACCGGCCGATTGGTTTGATCCAGGCTGGGTTGGGTACAGCTGACGGACGGCGCGGCAATCAGCGCAGCGAACTGATCTTTCATGGACGGCAAAGGCATCGCTGACTCCAACTCCCGAATTGAAGTCCATCATAGAACCATCCGGCGACAGGAATAAACCGCCGCGACGCGTAGGAGGGGGGAGTCCTGTACACTGCACGACCTTGGCAGCCACACATTCCCCCGGCTGCGCTCCCGATCCTGGATTTTCCGGCCATGCAGAAAGAAACCGAAATCAAACTCCGCGTCAGCCGCGAAACCCTCGCCGCCTTGCGCGAGCACCCGCTACTGAAAAAACGCAACAAAAGTGGCTGGGAACGCCGTGAACTGATGAACCAGTACTTCGACACGCCTGAGCGCGACCTGGCCCGCGCCAAGGTTGCCCTGCGCCTGCGCCGCGATGGCGAAGAAGTGATTCAGACGCTCAAGACCCGTGGCCAGAGCGTCGCCGGTCTGTCCGAGCGTCACGAGTACGACTGGTCCCTGCCCAAAGCCAAACTCGACGTGAAGAAACTCGACGGTGAATGCTGGCCCGAAGAGCTGGCCGATCTGGACAAGAAAACCCTGAAAGCCATCTTCACCACCGATTTCGTTCGCGAACGCGCGGAAATCGCTTGGGGCCGTGGCAAGACCAAAGTGGTCATCGAAGCCGCGCTGGACCTGGGCCACGTGGTGGTCGGCAAGCAGAAAGAAGAAATCTGCGAGCTGGAACTGGAACTGCGCGAAGGCGAACCGGCCGCGCTACTGGAACTGGCCGCCGAACTGGCCGCGACCCTGGCGCTGATGCCATGTGACATCAGCAAGGCCGAACGCGGTTATCGCTTGTTCGACGCCAACAGCTACTCCCTGAGTTTGCCGGCGCCGCAGATCACCGCCGAAATGCCGCTGGACGATGCGTTCGCCGCCCTGAGCTGGCATTTGCTGAGCAGCAGCCAGCGTCTGGCCGAGCAATATCGCTTCAATGGCCACTGGCGCCTGTTGCAGGACTGGGTCGAGAACCTCGCCGAAATGCGCGCTCTGATCAGCAGCCTCGGTCAGGCCGCACCACGTCAGTCGACTCACGATCTGCGGGTCGCGCTGGATGCCCTGCTGGAAGACTGGCGCCCGCTGGTACAAGCCGGCCTGGACGACGAAGACGTGCGCAAAGCCGCGCCGGAGCAATTCCTCGAAGAACTGGAAGATCCGCGCTGGGGCCTGTTCTCCCTGAACACTTCGCGCTGGTTGCTGGCCCGCACCTGGGCCGCCGATCGCAACACCCGCGGCAATCGCCAGGGCGCTGCACAACTGGGCAGCTGGCTGCCGCGCATGCTGGGCGAAGAAGCCAACTCGCTGCAATTGCAGCGTTACCAGCAACAGCCGGAAGACCTGGCCGAGCAGCTGCCGCGCATCGAGCGCATCCAGGCCTGGCTGCACCATGCTCGTGGCGTGCTGGAGATCCCGGAAATGGATCGCCTGTATGGTGAGCTGAACAAACTGACGCAACTGGCCAACGAGCCGATCACCGATGAATCGCTGGATGCGCGTAAGCATCAGGCGATTGCGGTGTATCAGAATCGTGCCTGGAAGACTTTGCTGCGTCTGTAAAATCGCCTTCGCGGGCAAGCCTCGCTCCTACAAGAGATCATGCTGCCCTTGTAGGGGCGAGGCTTGCCCGCGAAGAGGCCTGCCCAAACGCTGCAAATCTCTACCCCCGCAACACCGGCAAACTCGTCGTGGATTTGATTTCCGACAACGCCACGATCGAGTTGACCTCCTGAATCCCCGGCACCATCGACAGCTTCTCGAAGAAGAAGCGCTCATAAGCCTCGATGTCTGCCGTGACGATCCGCAGCAGGAAATCCACCGACCCCATCAACACATAACATTCCAGCACTTCGGGAAAACCGCGAATCGCCTCGGTGAACTCAGTGAAGTTCGAGCGTCCGTGGGCGTTGAGTTTGATCTCGGCGAAGATCTGCGTGTTAAGGCCGATTTTCTTTCGGTCAAGCAACGTCACCTGACCGCGAATGATCCCCTCTTCCTTCATCCGCTGAATCCGCCGCCAGCACGGCGACTGCGAGAGCCCCACCTGTTCGGCGATCTGCGCGCTGGAGAGCGAAGCGTCCTCTTGCAGCAACGCGAGAATCTTGCGGTCGTAGCCATCCAGCTCGCTGTGCATAGAAAAACCTGTAGCGGGTACTAAATCGAATTGATTGATTCGATAAATGGTCAATAAGCCCAATCATAGATAAGAAATGCCTGGCACCGAATGTAAAAATTCCTCCAATGATTTCGGAGACCGACCATGCCGCATTTAGAAGCCGTGAACACCCCGCCCACCCGCGCCGATGTCTGGAACGTCAGCAACGCCCACTGCCGCGTTCACTATCAATTATTGGCCGAGGCCGAGCCGGATCTGCTGTGTCGGGCGCTCAACTTGTTCGCCTTGCAGTTTCTGACGCCGCAGCAGGTCAACGTGCAGCGCATGGACGATCTGCTGTCGATCGACATCATCATGGATGGCCTGAGCTGGCACCGTGCTCAAGTGATCGCGGAAAAATTACGTAACCTGATCAGCGTCTGCTCGGTGAACCTGCAAGCGGCTGATTCTGCGTGGGGAGAGCCGGCTCAGGCAGCTGGCTGAAAAAACCCGACACGTCTTGGTCGGGTAGTGGCCCAACGGTCTGTGGGTGCGCGGCTATCCTTTGCGAACGGTTGTTCATAAGGAGCCCGCATGTCCGTTCAACTCGCCACTCAGGACCGCTGGCTGGACCTCAATGATTTGCTGCGTGAATTGGTCGCCCAAGGCTTTATCAGCCAGGATTCGGCCGAACACGCACTCAACGCCCGCCGCCGTCACGCCATAAATGGTCAGCAGCACCCGCTGGAATTCATCGCCAGCCAACACCTGGACGACCTCAGCCGTCCCGGTAAACACCTTGATCTGGAAAGTCTGACCCTGTGGCTGTCCCAACAGGCCGGTCAGCCTTACTTGCGCATCGACCCATTGAAAATCAACGTCGCGGCCATCACGCCGCTGATGTCCTATGCCTTCGCCCAACGCCACAAGATTCTGGCGGTATGCATCGACCGCGAAGCTGTCACCGTGGCCAGCGCCCAGCCCTTCGTCAGTAGCTGGGAAGCCGACCTGACCCATGTGCTGAAGCTGCCGATCAAGCGCGTGGTGGCCAACCCGGTGGACATCCAGCGCTTCAGTGTGGAGTTTTTCCGCCTGGCCAAATCGGTCAGCGGCGCCACCAACGCCGATCAACAGACCAGCACCTTGGGCAACTTCGAACAGTTGCTCAACCTCGGCGCCAGCGATCAGGAGCCAGACGCCAACGATGCGCACATCGTCAACATTGTCGATTGGCTGTTCCAGTACGCGTTCCAGCAGCGGGCCAGTGATATCCACATCGAACCCCGACGCGAGCAAGGCACGGTACGTTTTCGCATCGACGGCGTGCTGCACAACGTCTATCAATTCCCGCCGCAGGTGACCATGGCCATCGTCAGCCGCCTGAAAAGCCTGGGGCGGATGAACGTCGCGGAAAAGCGCAAACCTCAGGACGGTCGGGTCAAAACCAAAACCCCGGACGGCGGCGAAGTCGAGCTGCGGCTGTCGACATTACCGACGGCGTTCGGCGAAAAAATGGTCATGAGGATCTTCGACCCGGAAGTGCTGCTCAAGGATTTCGATCAGCTGGGTTTTTCCGCCGATGACTTGCGTCGCTGGCAAGACATGACCCGCCAGCCCAATGGCATCATTCTGGTGACCGGGCCGACCGGTTCAGGCAAGACCACCACGCTGTACACCACCCTGAAGAAACTGGCGACGCCGGAGGTCAACCTCTGCACCATCGAAGACCCGATCGAAATGGTCGAACCGGCGTTCAATCAGATGCAGGTCCAGCACAACATCGACCTGACCTTTGCCGCCGGCGTGCGCGCACTGATGCGACAAGACCCGGACATCATCATGATCGGCGAGATCCGCGACCTCGAAACCGCCGAAATGGCGATTCAAGCGGCACTCACCGGCCACTTGGTGCTGTCGACGTTACACACCAACGACGCCCCGAGCGCCATCAGCCGGCTGCTGGAACTCGGTGTGCCGCATTACCTGATCAAGGCCACGGTGCTTGGGGTCATGGCCCAGCGTCTGGTCCGAACGCTATGCCCGCATTGCAAGGCGCCGCTGACCTTGGGCGAGGACGACTGGCAAACCCTGACCCGACCCTGGCAAGCGCCACTGCCAGGCAACGCACAACGTGCCATCGGTTGCCTGGAATGCCGCGAAACCGGCTATCGCGGCCGCGCCGGGGTGTACGAAATCATGCAACTGACTGACGGCATCAAAGCGCTGATCAACCCTGATACCGATTTGCTGGCGGTCCGCCGTCAGGCCTTCAAGGAAGGCATGCGCAGTTTGCGCTTGTCGGGGGCGCAGAAAGTGGCGGCGGGTTTGACCACGATCGAAGAGGTGTTGCGGGTGACGCCGCAGAGTGAGCAGAAGTAGACCTGATGCCGACTAACGTCACGGAACTCGATTGGGTTATTGGCAATCAAAGCCCGCAGTTAAAACCCAGTGGAGTCACCTTTTATGCGTCTTAAACTTGCTGTCGCTACCTTCGCCGTGTTGTCCCTTCCAGTCGGTTCGGCGATGGCTGATGACAGCTTTTGGCGTAACGTCCTTACTTCCGGTGCCACCACCGGTACGTCCTACCTGACCTCCAGGGATCACAAGCTGGTCGTCGCCGCCCAGGACGACGCCGGCAGCTTTGTCGCCAGTGACGGCGCCATTCGCGGCCCCTACCTGGAAGCCGCCATGCAGAAAGTCCGCTCCGAAAACCCTGGCCTGCAAGCCACGGACATGGAGTTGGCGAACGCCATCCTGGCGAAGAATGCCATCGCCTCGAAATAAGGTTCGCTGCTTAACAAAATGCCGCTCACATGAGCGGCATTTTTTTGCCTGAAATGCGATCAATTGTCGATGATCGCTCCCACGCAGAGCGCGGGAACGATCAGCGCTCCCCTGTCAGCGGTATTCGTCCACCGGCACACATGCGCAAAACAGATTGCGGTCACCGTAGACATTGTCCACACGGTTCACCACCGGCCAGTACTTATGGGCCTTGGTGTGAGCATCCGGCGTCACTGCCTGCTCGATGCTGTACGGCCGCTCCCAAACCCCGGTGATGTCGGCCAAGGTATGCGGCGAACGTTTCAGCGGGTTGTCCTCTGCCGGCCAGTTGCCGTTCTGCACCTCGGTGATTTCCGCGCGGATACTCAACATCGCGCCGATAAAACGGTCCAGTTCCGCCTTCGACTCACTCTCGGTCGGTTCGACCATCAACGTCCCCGGCACCGGGAATGACATGGTCGGCGCATGGAAGCCATAGTCCATCAGGCGTTTGGCAACGTCCTCTTCACTGATCCCGGTCTGCGCCTTGAGCGGTCGCAAGTCGAGAATGCATTCGTGGGCCACTCGCTCGTTGCGCCCGGTGTAGAGCACTGGAAATGCGCCGGCCAAATGCTGCGCCAGGTAATTCGCGGCGAGAATCGCCACCTCGCTCGCATCCGCCAGTTGCGGCCCCATCATCGCGATGTACATCCAGCTGATGGGCAGAATGCTAGCGCTGCCCCAAGGTGCCGCGCTCACCGCGCCGTTCTCCGGCAGCGGGCCATCGATTGGCACCACCGGGTGATTGGCGACGAATGGCGCCAGATGCGCCCGAACGCCAATCGGGCCCATCCCCGGTCCGCCACCGCCGTGGGGAATGCAGAAGGTTTTGTGCAAGTTCATGTGCGACACGTCGGCACCGATGTCTGCCGGCCGTGCCAATCCAACCTGCGCATTAAGGTTGGCGCCATCCATGTACACCTGACCGCCATGGCTGTGGATAACTTCACAGATCTCGCTGATGCCTTCCTCGTAGACCCCGTGAGTCGAAGGATAAGTCGCCATCAGGCAGGCGAGTTTGTCCCCCGCCTCCGTGGCCTTTTCCTTCAGATCATTCAGATCGACATTACCCCCCTCGTCGCACTCGACGATCACCACCCGCATCCCGGCCATTTGCGCCGAGGCCGGATTGGTGCCGTGGGCCGAGGACGGGATCAGGCAGATATCCCGCGCGCCCTGATGGCGGCTCTCGTGATATTTGCGGATCGCCAGCAACCCGGCGTACTCGCCCTGAGCACCCGAGTTGGGTTGCATGCAGATCGCATCGAAACCGGTGATCGCGCAGAGCCAGCGCTCCAGCTCCTCGATCATCAAGGAATAACCCACCACCTGCTCTCTCGGCACAAACGGGTGCAGGTTGGCGAATTGCGGCCAGGTGATGGGAATCATCTCGCTGGTGGCATTGAGCTTCATGGTGCAGGAGCCCAGCGGGATCATCGATTGATTGAGCGCCAGGTCTTTGTTTTCCAGCTGCTTGAGGTAACGCAGCATTTCGGTTTCGCTGTGATGAGCGTTGAATACCGGGTGACGCAGATAAGGCGTACTGCGCTGCAACCCGGCAGGAATGCCGGACATCAAGACTTCAGCGTCCAGTTCGTCGACGTTGAGCCCATGATCGGCCCCGAGAAATACATCGAACAGCTTCGCCACGGTGATTTCGTCACAGGTTTCGTCGAGGCTCAGGCCCAACTGCCCACGGCCGAGAATGCGCAAGTTGATCTGCGCCGCCTGGGCACTTTCGATGATCGCGGTCTGAGTGCCACCGACCTCCAGGGTCAGGGTGTCGAAGAAGTGCTGATTGATACGGTTGATCCCGTGACGCTCCAGGCCGGCAGCGAGGATGCAGGTCAGCCGATGGACGCGCTGGGCAATCCGTTTGAGCCCTTCCGGGCCATGGTAGACCGCGTAGAAACTGGCGATATTGGCCAGCAGCACCTGAGCGGTGCAGATGTTGGAGTTGGCTTTCTCCCGGCGGATATGTTGCTCGCGGGTTTGCAGGGCCATGCGCAGGGCAACGTTGCCGCGAGCATCTTTCGATACGCCAATGATTCGCCCGGGAATCGCCCGTTTGTATTCGTCGCGACTGGCAAAAAACGCCGCGTGCGGGCCGCCGTAACCCATGGGCACGCCGAATCGCTGGGACGAACCGAACACCACGTCGGCGCCCAGTTCCCCCGGCGGGGTCAGCAACAGCAGACTTAGCAGATCGGTCGCCACACAGGCCAAGGCTTGCTGGGCATGCAGATGATCGATCAAGGGACGTAAATCGCGCACTTCGCCATGGGTGTCGGGATATTGCAGCAGCGCGCCGAATACCTGGTGCTGTTTCAAGTTATCCACAGCGTCGACGATCAGCTCGAAACCGAACCCTTCGGCCCGGGTCCGCACCACGGAAATGGTCTGCGAGTGGCAATTCTCATCGACGAAAAACAAGTTACTTCTGGATTTGGCCACGCGCTTGGCCAGTGCCATGGCTTCAGCTGCCGCCGTGGCCTCATCCAGCAGTGAGGCGTTGGCCAGTTCCAGGCCGGTCAGGTCGATGGTCAGTTGCTGGAAATTCAACAATGCTTCGAGCCGGCCTTGGGCGATCTCGGGTTGATAGGGCGTATAGGCGGTGTACCAACCGGGATTTTCCAGCACGTTGCGCAGGATGACGGCCGGCGTGAGGGTGCCGTGGTATCCCATGCCGATCAGGCTGGTCCAGACCTGGTTCTGCTCGGCGTAGCCCCGCAGCTTGGCCAGCGCGGCTTCTTCGTCGAGGGCCGGCGGCAAGTCCAGCGGCCGGTTGAGGCGGATTCCCGGCGGCACCGTCTGCTCGATCAGTTCGACCCGGCTGCCAAGACCAAGGCTGTCGAGCATCGCCTGCTGCTCGGCGGCATCGGGCCCGAGGTGGCGGCGCAGAAAGGTATTGGGGTCGCGTAACTGGCTCAAGGACGGCAATTGGGACATGACGGGCTCTCTCTTGACTGGCGCTCGGCGTCGATGCAATGCGGTCAAACCAGCATAGCAGTCGATGTCGCGGTGGCCTTGAAGAAGGAGTCGTACGTAAACGATGCAGGTTGCGATCTTTTGATTCTGATTTAAAACAAGATCAAAAAATCGCAGCCTGCGGGGCGGGCATTACTCGCCGATGGCGGCCTTGTAGGCCATGGGGTCGAGCAGCTTGTCCAGCTCAGAGGTATCGCTTGGCTCAAGCTTGAAGAACCAGCTGTCATAAGGTGCGCTGTTGACCAGTTCCGGGCTGTTGGCCAACTCTTCGTTAACGGCAATGACTGTGCCGGAGACTGGCGAGTAGATATCGGACGCGGCCTTGACCGACTCGACTACACCTGCAGCCTCGCCGGCAGCGAACACCTTGCCGATTTCCGGCAGCTCAACGAACACTACGTCACCCAAGGCTTCCTGAGCATGGTCTGAAATACCCACTTTCACGCCGCCATCATGGTCTAGACGGGCCCATTCGTGACTTTCGGCAAAACGCAGGTCGACAGGGATTTCGCTCATGTTCTGTGTCCTCAAGAAAAATGTCAGCGGTCATTGCCCGCCAAAAAAAGTTAGATCAAGGTTTTGCCGTGGCGTACGAAGGTCGGTTTGACCACTCGAACCGGGTACCACTTGCCACGGATTTCCACTTCAGCGCGATCGGCGGTGGCCGCCGGCACGCGCGCCAGTGCAATCGACTTGCTAAGCGTAGGAGAGAAACTACCACTGGTGATCTCCCCTTCGCCAACATCGGCGATGCGAACCACCTGATGCGCCCGCAAAACCCCACGCTCCTCAAGGACCAGACCGACCAGCTTGTGCTGCACGCCAGCGACCTGTTCGGCTTCCAGGGCCGTGCGGCCGATGAACTGACGCGTGGTCGGTTCCCAGGCAATGCTCCAGGCCATGTTGGAGGCCAATGGCGAAACTTCTTGATGGATGTCCTGACCGTAGAGGTTCATGCCGGCTTCGACACGCAAGGTATCGCGCGCGCCGAGGCCAATCGGGGAAATACCCGCGCCCACCAGATCGTTGAAAAAGCCCGGTGCCTGATCGGCCGGCAGCACGATTTCCAGACCATCCTCACCGGTGTAACCGGTGCGTGCGATGAACCAGTCACCGTCGGTCTGACCTTCGAAATATTTGAGCTGCTGAATCAGCGTGCCACGGGACTGAGTCACCAGTTCGGCAATCTTGTGCCGGGCGTGAGGCCCTTGAATGGCCAGCATCGCCAACTCGGAGCGCTCGTTGAGCTGCATATCGAAGTCGCCGAGATGAGCTTGCATCCAGGCCAGGTCCTGATTGCGGGTGGAGGCGTTGACCACCAGGCGATAACCGTCCTCGATACGGTAGACGATCATGTCGTCGACGATGCCGCCGTGCTCGTTGAGCATGGCGCTGTACAAGGCACGGCCGGGGCTGTGCAGACGCTCGACGTCATTGGCCAGTAAATACTGAAGCCAGGCCTTGGCCTGGGGGCCGTCAACATCGATCACGGTCATGTGGGATACATCGAAAACCCCGCAATCGCGGCGCACCTGATGGTGTTCCTCGACCTGCGAGCCGTAATGCAGAGGCATATCCCAACCGCCAAAATCGACCATCTTCGCGCCGAGGGCGAGATGAAGGTCATACAGAGGCGTACGCTGTCCCATGGGTTTCTCCTTCCGGGCGTGGCGAAGGTGCGGTCAGGCGCTGTAGGGTTGAAATGCCTTGAAATAAAAGGCTCTCAGTCGTTTCAGCGACCCGGTCTGAAGGACGGACCGCACCGAATGCCGCGCATTGTAGCCGCAAGGTGTAGGACTGACACCTAGCCGTTTCGATGCGCCGACCTTCTGATCAATCCGATGACCGGTAACAACCCGACCAACACCAGGGTCAGTGCCGGCAACGAGGCCCTCGCCCACTCGCCCTCGCTGGTCATTTCAAAGATCCGCACTGCCAGCGTGTCCCAGCCAAACGGGCGCATCAGCAGGGTCGCGGGCATTTCCTTGAGCACATCGACGAACACCAACAGCGCAGCGCTCAATGTGCCCGGCAGCAATAGCGGCAGATACACTTTGAAAAACAGTTGTGGCCCACTGACGCCAAGGCTACGTGCCGCTTCGGGCAAAGAAGGCCGTATTCGCGCCAGGCTGCTTTCAAGCGGTCCATAGGCTACCGCGATAAAACGCACCAGATAGGCCAGCAACAACGCCGACAGACTGCCCAGCAGTAACGGTTTGCCCGCACCGCCAAGCCAGCCCGACAGCGGGATCACCAGTTCGCGATCCAGGTAACTGAACGCCAGCATGATCGACACCGCCAGCACCGAGCCCGGCAAGGCGTAGCCGAGGTTGGCCAAACTGATGCCGGAACGGATCGCCCGGGTCGGCGCCAATCGACGGGCAAAGGCCAGCACCAGAGCGACACTGACGGTGATCAACGCTGCCATGCCGCCCAGATACAGGGTATGGATGATCAATCCAGTGTAACGCTCATCCAGATCGAAGCGTCCGCGTTGCCAGAACCACACCACCAGTTGCAGCACGGGAATGACGAACGCGCAGGCGAACACCAGACCACACCAGCTCATGGCCGCCAGCGCCTTGACCCCGCGCAGGTGATACAAAGCCTTGACCCGTGGCCGTTCGTTGCTCGCCCGGCTGGCCCCGCGGGCACGGCGCTCGCCATACAGCACGACCATCACCACCAACAGCAACAGGCTGGCCAGTTGCGCGGCGGTGGACAGGCTGAAGAAGCCGTACCAGGTTTTGTAGATAGCGGTGGTGAACGTATCGAAGTTGAACACCGACACCGCGCCGAAATCCGCCAGGGTTTCCATCAACGCCAATGCCACTCCCGCGCCGATAGCCGGACGTGCCATGGGCAACGCCACTCGCCAGAACGCCTGCCATGGGGATTGCCCAAGGACTCGCGCTGCCTCCATCAAGCCTTTGCCCTGAGCCAGGAATGCGCTACGCGCCAACAGGTAAACGTAGGGATAGAAAACCAGCACCAGCACCAGAATCACACCGCCGGTGGAGCGCACTCGCGGCAGCCTCAAACCGCTGCCGAACCATTCGCGCAGCAAGGTTTGCACGGGGCCGGCGAAATCCAGCAGGCCGACGAAGACAAATGCCAGCACATAAGCAGGAATTGCAAAGGGCAGCATCAGCGCCCAGTCCAGCCAACGCCGCCCGGGGAATTCGCAGAGGCTGGTGAGCCAGGCCAGGCTGACGCCCAGCAGCGTTACGCCGAAACCGACGCCGAGTACCAAAGTCAGGGTATTGCCCAGTAGCCGCGGCATTTGGGTGTCCCACAGGTGGGACCAGATCTGCTGATCGATGGTTTGCCAGGAAAGAAGCAGGACACTCAGGGGCAGCAGGACCAGCGCAGCAATGGCGAAGACCAGGGGATACCAGCGGCGTTGGGCGGGGTGGGCCAAGGAAAGCTCTCGTTTAAATGATTGTGCCCACGCTCTGCGTGGGCACACATCTTGTGACGCTCTGCGTCACGCCTCGACGCGAAGCGTCGGTGGATGCATTCCCACGCAGAACGTGGGAACGATCAGGCCGGCAGGGACGCCGCCGACTTCATTCTGTGGCGCAGTATATCGACAGACTCAATTCCATCCAGCCCGATCCATCATCCGGATCGCTTCGGCCTGACGCTTGCCGGCGATTTCCACTGGCAAGGTGTCGGCCACAAACTTGCCCCAGCTCGCGACTTCAGCGGAAGGCTGAACGGCAGGGTTGGCCGGGAACTCCTGGTTCACGTCAGCGAAAATCTTCTGCGCTTCAGGCGTGGTCATCCACTCCACCAGCGCCTTGGCGGCTTCCGGGTGCGGCGCGTGTTTGGTCAGGCCGATGCCCGACAGGTTGACGTGCACGCCACGGTCGCCCTGATTCGGCCAGAACAGCTTCACCGGCAGGTCCGGCTTCTGTTTGTGCAGACGGCCATAGTAGTAAGTGTTGACGATGCCGACATCGCACTGGCCGGCGTTGATCGCCTCCAGCACCGCAATGTCATCGGAGAACACGTCAGTGGACAGGTTGTTGACCCAGCCCTTGAGGATTTTCTCGGTTTTCTCGGCGCCATGGACTTCGATCATCGTGGCGGTCAGGGACTGGTTGTAGACCTTCTTCGCCGTGCGCAGGCACAGGCGGCCTTCCCACTGCTTGTCGGCAAGCGCCTCGTAGGTGGTCAGCTCACCGGGTTTCACCCGGTCGGTGGAGTAGGCGATGGTCCGCGCCCGCAGGCTCAGGCCGGTCCAGGCATGGGAGGAAGCGCGGTATTGCAGCGGGATGTTGGCGTCGATCACCTTGGAAGTGAACGGCTGGAGAATGCCCATCTGCTCGGCCTGCCAGAGGTTGCCGGCATCGACGGTCAGCAGCAGGTCGGCAGTGGCATTTTCGCCCTCGGCCTTGATCCGCTGCATCAGCGGCGCTTCCTTGTCGGTGATGAACTTCACCTGCACGCCGGTTTTCTGGGTGTAGGCATCGAAGACTGGCTTGATCAGCTCATCGATACGCGAGGAGTAAACCACCACCTCGTCGGCGGCCTGGGCGACGGTGCTGCCAATCAGGGTCAGGGCCAGTGCAGTCAGTAGACGCTTGGGTGCCAACATGGAAGCGATCTCTCGAATGGGGAAGTGAGGACAAATGATAAGGACTCACATTTCGCTTCTCAATCGAACAGTGAGTGGAGGCGTTACCGGATGTTGCAGCAGGAGCTGCCGAAGGCTGCTCCTACAGATGCAAATCAAGCCTTGGCAAGTCCGGGCAGATCCCCAATCAACCCAAGCGCTTCACGCACGAACAACGCCTTGGCCTCGGGCATTTGATCGACCATCTTCAACCCGGTATTACGCAACCAGCGCACCGGCAACGGATCGGCCTGGAACAATCGCTCGAACCCTTCCATCGCCGCCATCAATGCCAGGTTGTGGGGCATGCGCCGACGCTCATAGCGACTGAGCACTTTCACGTCCGCCAACCGCTCACCACGCGCGGCCGCTTGCAGCAGCACTTCGGCGAGCACCGCGGCATCGAGGAAACCGAGGTTCACGCCCTGCCCGGCCAACGGATGGATGGTGTGGGCCGCATCGCCGATCAGCGCCAGGCCTTCAGCCACATAACGCTTGGCATGACGCTGACGCAGCGGCACGCACAAACGCGGGTCCGCGCTGAGCACTGTGCCGAGGCAGCCTTCGAAGGCCCGCTCCAGCTCCTTGCAGAAGCCTTCGTCGTCCAGCGCCATCAGGCGTTCGGCTTCGCTCGGCGTGGTCGACCAGACGATCGAGCACCAATCCTGTTGACCGTCCCGGTCCAGCGGCAGAAACGCCAGCGGGCCGTTGTCGGTGAATCGCTGCCACGCGGTCATTCGATGGGGTTTTGAGCTGCGCACACTGGTAACGATCGCGTGGTGCATGTAATCCCACTCGCGAGTCGCAACACCGGTCAGGCGCCGAACGGCCGAGTTGGCGCCATCCGCGGCGATCACCAAAGGTGCCCGCAAGGTGCGGCCATCGGCCAGGGTCAGCAGCCACTCGTCACCGGAGCGGCGCATTTGCTCCAGACGCGCATTGGCCAGCATCCCGAGATCGCAGTCGTGCAGTCGATCGAGCAAGGCATCCTGAACCACGCGGTTCTCGACGATATGCCCGAGCACTTCGGCATGGACGCTGGTCGCCGAGAAATGGATCTGCCCGGTGCCACTGCCGTCCCAGACATGCATGTCGGTGTAAGGACTGCAGCGTCGGCTGGCGATGCCCTCCCAGACACCCAGACGTTCAAGTATGCGCTGGCTGGCGGCCGACAAGGCGCTCACCCGCGGTTCGAACGGAGCCTGCCCATCGAAGGGTTTGACGCTCAGGGGGCTACCGTCCAGCAGCAGGACTTCGAGCCCACTGTTTTGTAACGCCAGCGCCAGGGCACTGCCGACCATTCCGGCCCCGACAATCAGCAGATCTGCGCGCATTTCCATGCTTTAAGCCTGTCTCGCTTGCGGCTTGAGCCGCACATAAAGGTTTTTCTCGACCCGCGCCACCCAAGTGCTCGCGCCGCCATGAATATCGACTTGCAGGTGCACCCTGCCCGGTTTTTGCTTACTCATCGGGTCGCGTACCCAAGCCCATGGCCTGCCGGGCGAACCAGCGCTTGGCCGGCGGCAGCAGATCGAGGCCGAGCAACCCAATGTTGCGGCCCAGGGAAACCAGCGGCTGAGTGCTGCCGAATAACCGGGTCACCTGATCGGAGAAGCCCACGGTCAGGCTCTGGTCCAGACGCTGACGCTCGCGGTAGGCCTGCAAGGTGGCGAAATCGCCGGGCGATGTCTCGCTGCCCAACAGACTGTCGGCCAGCGCCTGGGCGTCACGCAACGACAGGTTGAAACCCTGCCCGGCGATCGGATGCAGGCTATGAGCAGCATTGCCGAGAACCGCCAGATGCGGGCGAACTTGCTCCTCGGCTTCAATCAGCGACAGCGGATACAGATGCCGTGCCCCGACCTGTTTCAGCGTGCCGAGGCGATAACCGAAGATGCCCTGCAATTCAGCGAGAAAGCTGCGGTCATCAAGGGCCGCCAGCCGTTGCGCGTCCATGCCCAAACGGGTCCAGACCAAAGCGCAGCGATTGTCCGGCAACGGCAGCAAGGCCATCGGGCCATCGTCGGTGAAACGCTCGAAGGCCATGCCGTTGTGCGCTTCACTGGGGGTGATGTTGGCGATCAGCGCGCTCTGGTTATACGGGCGTTTCTTGATGCCAATACCCAGTTGCTCACGCAAGCCGGAACGGCCGCCATCGGCGAGCACCGCAAGGTCGCATTCCAGGATGGTTTCATCGTTGAGCGTCAGACGATAGCCGTCGGTCAGCGGTTCCATGCGGGTGACTTCCGCCGGGCAGCGCCAACTGACTACGTCGTTGTCCAGACCTTGCCAGAGGCATTGGCCGAGCCAGGCGTTTTCCACCACATAACCCAACGCCGGTACGCCCTCTTCCATCGCCGACAGCCGCGCGGTGGAGAAACGCCCACGGTCAGAGACATGAATCTGCTTGATCGGCTCGGCGCGGCGGGAGATTTCCTGCCACACGCCCAACCGTTGATAAATCTGCCGGGCGCCAAAGGACAGCGCCGAAGAACGGGCGTCATAGCTCGGCTGGTACGTGTGGCCGGGAGCAAAGGGTTCGATCAGCACGATCTTCCAGCCACGGGCCTTGGCCCCGGCCTGCAGAGCCAACGCCAGGCTGGCGCCGACCAGGCCACCGCCGATGATTGCCAGATTGACTCGACTCATGCCGCTTGTGTCCGTGCGGCGGCCATCAAGGCTTCGATCTCGGCGACCGTTTTCGGTACGCCGTTAGTCAGGATTTCACAACCGGTTTTGGTGACCACCACGTCGTCCTCGATGCGTACGCCAATACCGCGCCATTTCTTCGCCACGTTCTGGTTGTCCGGAGCAATGTAAATGCCCGGCTCCACGGTCAGCGCCATGCCGACTTCCAGCACGCGCCATTCGCCGCCGACCTTGTACTCGCCAACGTCATGCACATCCATACCCAGCCAGTGGCCGGCGCGGTGCATGTAAAACGCTTTATAGGCTTCGCTGGCGATCAACTCGTCGACCTCGCCCTGCAACAGGCCCAACCTCACCAGGCCGGCGGTAATGACCCGGACCGTGGCTTCGTGCGCCTGGTTCCAGTGTTTGTTCGGCGCGATCTCGGCAAACGCCGCTTCCTGGGAAGCCAGCACCAACTCGTAAATCGCCTTCTGCTCCGGTGAGTACTTGCCGTTGACCGGCCAGGTGCGGGTGATGTCGCTGGCGTAGCAGTCGATCTCGCAACCAGCGTCGATCAACACCAGATCGCCGTCCTTGAGCACCGCGTCATTCTGCTGGTAGTGCAGGATGCAGCTGTTGCGCCCGGCGGCGACGATCGAACCGTAAGCCGGCATCTTCGCCCCGCCCTTGCGGAATTCGTAGTCGAGTTCGGCTTCGAGGCTGAACTCATGCAAACCGGCACGGCTGGCCTGCATCGCACGAATATGGGCCTGGGCGGAAATCCGCGCAGCTTCGCGCATCACCTTCACTTCTGCCGCCGATTTATACAGGCGCATGTCGTGAAGCAGATGATCCAGGGCAACGAATTCGTTCGGCGGCTGGGCGCCGAGGTGTGCTTTAGAGCGGATCACGTTGATCCAGTCCATCAGGTGCCGATCGAATTCCGGGTTGCTGCCCATGGCCGAGTACACCCGGTCGCGGCCTTCGATCAGGCCCGGCAGGATGTCGTCGATGTCGGTGATGGGGAATGCGTCATCGGCGCCGAAGTCGCGGATCGCGCCTTCCTGGCCGGCGCGCAGGCCGTCCCACAATTCCCGTTCGGCATTACGTTCCCGGCAAAACAGCACGTATTCGCCGTGCTCACGGCCGGGCATCAGGACGATGACGGCTTGAGGCTCGGGGAAACCGCTGAGGTACTGGAAATCGCTGTCCTGACGGTAGACGTGCTCGACATCACGGTTGCGGATGGCCACCGCGGCGGCGGGCAGGATGGCGATGCTGTTGGGTTCCATCTGCGCCATCAGCGCCTTGCGGCGACGGCTGTATTCCGATTTCGGGATATGAATCATGGGCAGATGGCTTTCCCTGGCACGCGATTAATGCAACGACGGTTTGGCAGCCGCTTCGTCGGTTTTCTTGGTTTCGGTGAACAGCAACAACGGAGCGACGCGCAGGTACTCCATGACTTCCATGTAGTCGCTTTCGCCGTCGTCGGACTCTTCCAGCGCGTCTTGCACCTGGGCGATGGCGGCTAGATCCTGCAGCACTTCGGTGGCTTCAGTGCTCAAGGCATATTCGCGGCGTGTCAGACCGAAGCCGGTAAGGAAACCCTGGCACCACTGGCCCAGTGCAGCCGCTCGCTCGGTGAGCGGCGCGTCGTCGGTCGGCAGCAGCAGAACAACGGTCATGTCGTCGCTGGTAAGCTCGCCCTTGACCATCTCTTGCAGTCCGATCAAGGCGTTGCGAACGTTGTCTTGTGGCTCGCCTTCGAGCAGCTCGGCGGCGTCAGCCAACCAGCTGTCGGCTTCGAAGCCGGCACCGGCGCAACTGCGGCCGAGCAACAAGCCGTGCAGTTCGGCAGGCGAGACGGGGTGGCCGCTGGTGCTCAGCAGGGTGGCAAAGGCTTGGTACGGAGAATTCTGAATGGGCATGGGCAGCTAGGCGCCAGACGGCGCTATGTCTAGAATGAAGGCCTTGTATCCTACATCGACAGACTCGCCAAGACTATTAAAGGCTGTCCGCCAGCCAGGCCTACGAGCTTGCCACCCATCAGACACAACCAGTGGACACAATGGAAGACACCGACCTGCAAGCGCTGATGGCCAGACTCGAACTGCTAATTACTCGAGTCGAGCAACTAAAGAGTCAGAACGGACTCCTATTAGCTCAGGAAAAGAGCTGGCGCGAGGAACGCGCGCACCTCATTGAAAAAAATGAAATCGCCCGGCGTAAGGTCGAATCGATGATTTCGCGCCTCAAGGCCCTGGAGCAAGACTCATGAGTTCAAGCAATAGCGTTACCGTGCAGATCCTCGACAAAGAATATTCGATCATCTGCCCCCAGGAAGAGCGCAGCAACCTGGTGAGCGCTGCCCGTTACCTGGACGGCAAGATGCGCGAAATCCGCAGCAGCGGCAAAGTCATCGGCGCCGACCGCATCGCCGTGATGGCCGCGCTGAACATCACGCACGATCTTCTGCACAAGGAAGAACGCCCGGATGTGCAGGCCAGCGGCTCGACCCGGGAGCAGGTTCGCGACCTGCTGGACCGCGTCGATCTGGTACTGGCCACCGATCCGGATGTCACCAAGGGCTGATTCGCGTGACCGCTTGGGGTATACTCGCATCACTCCCTGGGGTGCTTGCCAGTTGACGACGTCCCTGAGCCGATTCGCACTACCCTGGAGGTTGCACGTTGGGCTGGTGTGCATGTCCGCTAGACGGAAAGCCTTAAAGCCTACTGCATCTTCCACCTTGAACTTTCGGGTTCAAGGGCTAAGTCGACAGCGGTTCATCCGGGGAGCCTGATTCCAGTCCGATGCCGGTTTTTATACCGGCATCGGCTTTTTTACGGGTACGCTTTAGTACTCGCACTTCCGAAGCCTGAATCCATGACCGAACCTGCGCTGCTGCCCCGCCCGCAACTTCGACGCATGCTGCGCAAGGCCCGCCGCGCACTGACCCCCAGTCAGCAGCGCGAGGCCGCTCGCGGGCTGTATAAGCAATTGGCCCAGCACCCGCTGTTCCGCCGTGCAAAGCACATCTCCCTGTACCTGCCCACCGACGGTGAAATCGATCCACGCCTGCTGATGCGTGCCGCGCAACGTCGGGGCAAGGCGACGTATCTACCGGTGCTCAGTGCCTGGCCACAAACCAAAATGGTGTTCCAGCGGGTTCGTCCCGGCGAAAAGCTCAAACCCAACCGTTTTCGCATCCCCGAACCACGGCACAACATCGCCCGACAACGCAAAGTCTGGGCGCTAGATCTGGTGTTGTTACCGCTGGTGGGGTTTGACGATGTCGGCGGGCGCCTGGGAATGGGCGGAGGTTTCTACGACCGAAGCCTGGCGTACCTGGCGCGCCGCAAAAACTGGCGCAAACCGACGCTGCTGGGCCTGGCCCATGAATGTCAGAAGGTGCAACGATTGGCTCAGGCGAGCTGGGATGTACCGCTGCAGGGAACGGTCACGGACAAGGCGTGGTATTTCGCGGGCTAGACGCCACTGATTTCAGCGGCGTCGAAAGACAGGTTCAGCGCTTGAAGGCCGACGGCTGTTGCTGCGCGATCTCGACGGGAGCATCGGATTTGTTGTTCCACAGGCTTTGGGCATAGCCGGTGGTCACGACACCAAGGCCGAACAAAATAACCAAAATCCATAGTAAATCCGGTTTGCGTTTCATCGATTGCCCCCCAAAGGCACATCAACACGATGACAGCAGCGGTTTCCGTTGTAGGTGTAGGCCGTGCAGCAGCGTCAAGCTTAGAAGGCCGGCATTTTGCGACAACGTGAACCGACACGCAAACGCTGGCGCCAACCGACTGTCGGTTTGTCATAAAATTGCCCGACCGCTCTCCCACTCACCTCGCAAGGAGCCAAACCATGGCCTATTGGCTGATGAAATCCGAGCCCGACGAACTCTCGATCAAAGACCTGGAGAAGCTTGGCCGAGCGCGCTGGGACGGGGTTCGCAACTACCAGGCGCGTAACTTCCTGCGGGCTATGGCGGTGGGTGACGAGTTTTTCTTCTATCACTCCAGCTGCCCGGAGCCGGGAATTGCCGGGATCGGAAAGATTGTCGAGGCAGCCTATCCGGACCCGACGGCACTGGAACCTGAGAGTCATTACTATGATCCGAAGGCCACTGCCGAGAAAAACGCCTGGAGCGCGATCGATGTCGCTCACATCGAAACGTTTTCCAAGGTGCTGAAGCTGGATTATCTGAAACAGCAAACGGCACTGGCCGAAATGCCATTGGTGCAGAAAGGCTCGCGACTGTCGGTGATGCCGGTGACAGCCGAGCAATGGGCAGCGGTGCTTGATCTGCGCTAAATAATGCATAACGGCCGGACACTCTGGCTTACCTTGCCAACCGGTCAGGCTTGGCCCTCAGTTGACTAACATCAAGGTGCTCAAGCGCGTTCCTGTCAGACTGGGACGCTATAGACGCAGGATGCCGATATGTCAACGCACAGCCGTTCTTCGCTTTTCTTCGTTTTTTTACTGGGGACTGTGTTGCTGGCCGCCGGAGGGTTTGGTTATTGGCGGTCGACCGTTAACCGACTGCCCGAAGGGTTGTACGTCGGCAATGGTCGACTTGAAGCCACGGAAGTGCAAATCGCCAGCAAAACACCCGGTCGATTGGCTGAAGTGTTGGTGGAAGAAGGCGACAAGGTAACTCAGGGTCAACTGTTGGCCCGCATGGACACCCGTACCCTCGAAGCCCAGCGCAACCAGGCTGAAGCCGAAGTGATACGCGCACGGGAAAATCTTGCCGCGGCCCAGGCCAATGTGAAACTGCGCCAGAGCGAGCAACTGCTTGCCCAGCAAGAGCTCAAGCGCTCCCAGGCGTTGTTCAATCGCGGTTTCGCCAGCGGCCAGATCATCG
Organism: Pseudomonas sp. JL3; assembly: GCF_031570575.1. Classification (NCBI taxonomy): domain Bacteria; kingdom Pseudomonadati; phylum Pseudomonadota; class Gammaproteobacteria; order Pseudomonadales; family Pseudomonadaceae; genus Pseudomonas; species Pseudomonas sp. JL3. The sequence continues at coordinate 74,592 of NZ_JAKWJK010000008.1, read as the reverse complement.
ATCAACAACAGTCACGCTTCGACACCGCCAATGCGGCTGTTACTGCGGCCCGCGCTCAGGTGTCCGCCGTCGGCGCAGCCATTGGCGCGGCACAGGCGCAAGTGGCTCAGTTAAACAGCGAAATCGATGACAGCAGCTTGCGGGCCCCCATCGACGGAATAATTCAGCTTCGCATGGCCGAACCCGGAGAAGTGCTCGGCGCAGGTGGGCGAGTATTGCTGCTGATTGACCCGAACGACCAATACATGAATCTCTATCTTGCAGCATCCGTCGCCGGACGCCTGGCGGTCGGCGATGAAGCGCGGATCCTGCTGGACGCCCTGCCCGACCAGCCGCTGCCGGCAAAAATCAGTTTCGTGGCGGCCAAGTCGCAGTTCACGCCCAAAGAAGTCGAGACCCGCGACGAACGTCAGAAGCTGGTGTTTCGGGTCAAGCTACACTTGACCCACCCCAGCGCCGTGCCCCAGGCCAAACCGGGGATGCCCGGCAATGGCTACGTGCGCACCGCTCCCATTGACTGGCCGGCCAATCTTCAATGACCGGCCTGGCACTGCAAGCCACCCACCTTCAGCACCGCTATGGCGAACGGCATGCGCTGACCGACATCACGCTCAGCCTGCCCACCGGCACCCGGTGCGGGTTGATTGGCCCGGATGGCGCCGGTAAATCCAGTTTGCTGGGATTGATCGCAGGCGTGAAGACACTGCAGGAAGGTCAATTGGAAGTGCTCGGTGGCTCGATCCAGGAACGGCGCCACCGCAACAGCCTCTACTCGCGCATCGCGTTCATGCCTCAAGGTCTGGGCGGCAACCTGTACCCTGATCTGTCGATCCGCGAGAACATTCACTTCTTTGCCACACTGTTCGGGCTGTCCAGGGCTGAAAGCAATCAGCGCATGCACAGCCTGCTGCTTGCCACCGATCTACTGCGATTTGCCGAGCGCCCGGCCGGCAAGCTGTCGGGTGGAATGAAACAGAAGCTGGGCCTCTGTTGCGCATTGATCCATGAACCGGATTTGTTGATCCTCGATGAGCCGACCACTGGCGTCGATCCCTTGTCCCGACGGCATTTCTGGGAGTTGATTGATGACGTTCGGCGCCAACGCCCGCAACTGACGCTACTGGTCGCCACCGCGTACATGGAAGAGGCCGAGCAGTTCGAGCATTGCCTGATGCTTGACGGCGGCAAGCTGATCGCCGCCGGCTTGAGCAGCGACCTGAGGGCGGCAACCCCCAGCGGCAAGCTCGATGAAGCCTTCACCCACTTTCAGGGCGACACCGGCCACGATAACCAACCACTGGTGATCCCTCCCCGAACCAACGCTACGGCCGATATCGCCATCCAGGCCCATGACCTGACCCTGCGTTTCGGCGACTTCACGGCGGTGGACAAGGTCAGCTTCGCCATCGGCCGTGGCGAGATCTTCGGGTTTCTGGGCTCCAACGGCTGTGGCAAAACCACCACCATGAAAGTGCTCACCGGGCTGATCCCGGCCAGCGAAGGCAGTGCCACGCTGCTGGGCAACCCGGTGAACGCCAAGGACCTGGCCACCCGCAAGCGCGTCGGCTTCATGTCTCAGAGTTTCTCGCTGTATGGCGAACTCAGCGTGCGGCAGAACCTGGACTTGCACGCACGCTTGTTCGATCTACCCCAGGCCGACAGTGCTCAGCGCATCGACGAACTGATCCAGCGCTTCAGCCTGGCCAACGTCGCCCATCAGCCCTCCGGTGCATTGCCGCTGGGTCTGCGTCAACGGTTATCCCTGGCGGTGGCGGTGCTGCATCGCCCGGAAGTGCTGATCCTCGACGAACCCACCTCCGGCGTCGACCCGGCGGCGCGGGACGATTTCTGGCGACTGCTGATCGAACTGTCCCGTGAACAGGACGTGACAATCTTCCTGTCCACCCATTTCATGAACGAAGCCCAGCGCTGCGACCGCATCTCGTTGATGCACGCAGGCAAGGTACTGGCCTGCGACACCCCGGCAGCACTGCAACAGCAGTTCAACGGCCAGACACTTGAGGCCGCGTTCGTCACCTGTCTGGAGCAGGCCCAGAGCCCGGTCGCAACAGCGGCGCCACCAACGCCCATCGAAACGATGCTCGCACCCACCCCATCAATGAAAGACCGTCGCTTCAGCTTTGGGCGACTGCGGGCATTGGCGAACCGTGAAGCCAAGGAACTGCTGCGCGATAGAGTGCGCCTGGCCTTCGCTCTACTCGGGGCGATGCTCATGATGGTGATTTTCGGCTACGGCATTTCCCTGGACGTGGAGAAACTCGCTTTCGCGGTCTACGACCAGGACCAGACCCCGCAAAGCCGGGCTTATCTGGAGGCATTTCGCGGTTCCCGTTACTTCGAAGAGCAGCCCCCGATAGGCGATCCGGCGCAGTTGCATCGACGATTGCAGCGCTCGGAAATCAAACTGGCGCTGGAGATTCCCCCAGGATTCGGCCGGGATCTGTTCGCCGGTCGCCAACCCACGGTGGCGGCCTGGTTCGACGGCGGTATGCCGTTTCGCGCCGAAACCAGCCGAAATTATGTGGAAGCGGTACACCAGGCCAACCTGGAACAACTGGCGGATCAGTCCAGCCCCGCATCACCCCAGCAAGCGCCAGCCAAACTGGAAACCCGCTTCCGCTACAACCAGGATGTCGTCAGCGTCAACGCCATCGGCCCTGGAGTGATGGCGCTGATCCTGGCGTTCATCCCGGCCATGCTGACTGCGCTGGGCATCGTGCGGGAGAAGGAACTGGGCTCGATCACCAACTTCTACGCCACACCGCTGACCCGCCTGGAGTTCCTGTTAGGTAAACAGGTGCCGTATCTGGCCGTCAGCCTGATCAATCTCGCCGTGCTGACAGCCATGAACCGCTGGCTGTTCGGCGTACCCTTCAAGGGCGGCGCATTGACCCTGGCTTTCGGCGGGCTGCTCTACGTGCTGGCGACCACCAGCATGGGGATGTTGATTTCGGCGTTCACTCGAACCCAGATCGCCGCGATTCTCGGCACCATGATCATCACAAGTCTGCCGACGATCCAGTTCTCCGGTTTGATCGTGCCGCGATCGGCCCTCGATGGTGCGGCCGCGGTCATGGGTATGCTGTTTCCGGCAGGCTATTTTCTCGATATTGCTGTCGGCACCTTTACCAAGGCGCTGGATATCCGGCAGTTGTGGCCACAATGCCTGGCACTGTTCGGGTTCTTTCTCGGGTTCACCGGGCTCAGCCTGGCCATGCTGAAAAAGCAGGAGGTCTGATGCATAAGCTTGCGCACATCCTGCGTCTTGGCCTCAAGGAACTCACCAGCCTGCGACATGACAGTGTGTTGCTACTGTTCCTGCTCTACGCCTTTACAGTGGCGATCTACATGCCGGCCGCAGGCTCAGTGATTGGTGTGCACAACGCCAGTGTGGCCATGGTCGATGAAGATCACAGTCCCATGTCACGCCAACTGGCCCAGGTTCTGCGGCCGCCGGAATTTCAACCGCCGGTGCCGCTGCCTTATGGCCAACTGGACGAGGTACTGGACAGCGGGCGGTACACCTTCGTGATCAATATTCCAGCCAATTTTCAGGCCGATCTGCTGGGCGGCCACCAGCCAGCGGTGCAGGTCAACGTTGACGCCACCGCCATGAGCCAGGCGTTCATGGGCGCAGGCTATATCGGGCGGATTTTCCAGCGCGAGCTGCTGACCTACAGTGGCCAGGGCGATGCGGCGAGCCAGACACCGGTGCTGCTGACGACACGAGCCCTGTTCAATACCAACCTGGAGGGTGGCTGGTTCCTGGCGGTGATTCAGATCGTCAACAACATCACGATCCTGGCCATCATCCTGACGGGCACAGCGCTACTGCGTGAACGCGAGCACGGCACCCTCGACCATTTGCTGGTACTGCCGCTGACGGCACTGGAAATCATGCTGGCGAAAGTCTGGAGCAACATGCTGGTGGTGGTGCTGTGCACCTGGGTATCGCTGGAAGTGATCGTCAAAGGCGCCCTTGGCGTGCCGCTGGCCGGCTCCATGAGCTTTTTCTTGTTGGTAACGGCGGTTTATCTGTTCGCCAGCACGGCGCTGGGAATTTTCCTCGCGACCCTCGCCCGCTCGACACCGCAGTTCGGCTTGTTGGCGATTCCGGTGATTATCCCGATGTTGCTGCTTTCCGGGGGCAGTACGCCCCTGGACAGCATGCCGCAATGGCTGCAATGGGTGATGCAGGGCTCGCCGTCGACACACTTCGTCAGCCTCAGCGCCGCGATACTGTTTCGCGACGCCGGCATCGGTGTCGTCTGGCCAGACTTGCTGGCATTAAGCGCCATCGGCCTGCTGTTCTTTACCATTGCGCTGATGCGGTTTCGCAAGAGCCTGGCTTCCTGAGGACCACGTCGCGCCCTTCGCGGGCAAGCCCGCAATGAGGCCCGCCCGGACAGCAAAAGGCTTATTGAATGATCAGGTTGTTGAACAACAGATCCTCAACCACCGGCTTGCCGGTTTCGTCGCTCATCACTTGCTGAGTCTGCTTCAAGGCTTCCTGACGCAGTTTTTCCTTGGCTTCGACGTTGTTCATGGCTTCGGTAGTCTGTTGCGCAAACAACGCCACCAGCTGATTACGGATCAATGGCTCATTGGCCTTCACCGCTTTGGTCGCCTCTTCGCCGGTCACCCGCAACGCCACATCGGCCTTGTAGACCTTGAGCTTCGGCGTACCGTCCAGCCCATAGTTGCCCACGAATGGCGGGCTCAGGGTGATGTAGTTGACCTTCGGGGCTTCACCTTCTTTGGCTTCTTCGGCCATCGCTGCCACAGGCAGAGACAGGGCCAGCAACAACATGATCCACGCTTTCACAATTCGCTCCTTATCCGGTTTGCGGCCAAGCATAACGACCCGCCGCTCAAGCACAAGCTTATGGCTGACTATCAGGGTCGGGCATGCTCGTTGACCCAATGACTCACACACCTACACTTATCGGCCATCACTCCCAAAGGAATAGCCCTGATGAAAGCCGTGCTGTGCAAAGCCTTCGGCCCTACCGAATCGCTGGTGCTGGAAGACGTCGCCAGTCCTGTCGCGAAGAAGAATGAAATCCTGCTGGACGTGCACGCGGCTGGGGTGAATTTCCCGGACACGTTGATCATCGAGGGCAAATACCAGTTCAAACCGCCCTTCCCGTTTTCGCCGGGGGGCGAAGCGGCTGGCGTAGTCAGCGCGGTGGGTGAAAAGGTCAGCCACCTCAAGGTCGGTGACCGGGTCATGGCCCTGACGGGCTGGGGCAGCTTTGCCGAGCAGGTCGCGGTGCCGGGTTATAACGTGCTGCCGATCCCGTCATCGATGGACTTCAACACCGCCGCCGCCTTCAGCATGACTTATGGCACTTCGATGCACGCCCTCAAGCAACGGGGCAACCTGCAACCGGGTGAAACCTTGCTGGTACTCGGCGCTTCCGGCGGCGTCGGCCTCGCTGCCGTGGAAATCGGCAAAGCCATGGGCGCCCGGGTGATCGCCGCCGCCAGCAGCGCGGAAAAACTCGCGGTGGCCAAGGCCGCTGGCGCCGATGAGTTGATCAACTACAGCGAAACCAGCCTCAAGGACGAAATCAAACGCCTGACCGACGGCCAGGGCGCCGACGTGATCTACGATCCGGTGGGTGGCGACCTGTTCGACCAGGCCATCCGCGCCATCGCCTGGAACGGCCGTCTATTGGTGGTTGGTTTCGCCAGTGGACGTATCCCCGAACTGCCGGTGAACCTGGCGCTGCTCAAAGGTGCTGCGGTGATCGGCGTGTTCTGGGGCTCTTTCGCCCAACGCCAGCCACAGGACAACGCGGCGAACTTCCAGCAACTGTTTGGCTGGTTTGCCGAGGGCAAGTTGAAACCGTTGGTGTCGCAAGTGTATCCGCTGAGCAATGCGGCGCAGGCCATCAATGATCTTGGCCAGCGCAAGGCGGTCGGGAAAGTGGTGGTTCAGGTTCGCTGATTGTTTACCTGACCTGCTTGACCTGAACCGGGTCGCAGCCTTGCGATCCGGTTCTACTATCCCCATACCGCCCTGCTTTTATACCTGAGCGACATGTTCATAAAAGAACATGCGATCTCCAACATTTCCGCTGTTTGGCCGATGCGAACCGGTGCTATTTTCGGTAACGAAACTGTAACATTCGCATCCGCAGTCAAAACAAGAAATCTGGAGCTCTTGAATGTTTGCTTTCTTTCGTCCTGCCGCACATCAGGCTCCATTGCCTGAAAAAAAAATAGACAGCACCTACCGACGCCTTCGCTGGCAGATCTTCGCCGGGATTTTCATTGGCTATGCGGGTTACTACCTGCTGCGCAAGAACTTCTCCCTGGCCATGCCGTACCTGATCGACGAGGGTTACACCCGTGGTCAACTGGGCCTGGCAATGTCGGCGATTGCGATTTCCTACGGCCTGTCGAAGTTCCTCATGGGCCTGGTGTCCGACCGCTCCAACCCGCGCTACTTCCTGCCGTTTGGCCTGTTGGTGTCGGCCGGCGTGATGTTCGTTTTCGGCTTCGCGCCTTGGGCAACGTCCAGCGTGACCATGATGTTCATCCTGCTGTTCATCAATGGCTGGGCCCAGGGCATGGGCTGGCCGCCGAGTGGCCGAACCATGGTGCACTGGTGGTCGCAGAAGGAGCGCGGTGGCGTGGTGTCTGTGTGGAACGTGGCACATAACGTCGGCGGCGGCCTGATCGGCCCACTGTTCTTGCTCGGCATGGGTCTGTTCAACGACTGGCACGCCGCGTTTTACGTACCGGCAGCGGTGGCTCTGGCCGTGGCGGTGTTTGCCTTCATGACCATGCGCGACACGCCACAGTCGGTGGGCCTGCCGCCGATCGAGAAGTACAAGAACGACTACCCGGAAGGTTACGACGCTAGCCACGAAGAGGAATTCAGCGCCAAGGAAATCTTCGTCAAGTACGTGCTGCGCAACAAAATGCTCTGGTACATCGCCATGGCCAACGTCTTCGTCTACCTGCTGCGTTATGGCGTGCTGGACTGGGCACCGACCTACCTCAAGGAAGCCAAAGGCTTCACCGTGGATAAAACCTCGTGGGCGTATTTCTTCTACGAGTGGGCGGGGATCCCGGGCACGCTGCTGTGCGGCTGGATGTCGGACAAGATCTTCCGTGGCAACCGTGGCCTGACCGGCATGGTGTTCATGGCGTTGGTGACCGTGGCGACATTGGTTTACTGGCTTAACCCGGCCGGCAACCCGACCGTCGACATGATCGCGCTCGTCTCGATCGGCTTCCTGATCTACGGCCCGGTAATGCTGATCGGTCTGCAAGCGCTGGAACTGGCGCCGAAGAAAGCCGCCGGAACTGCAGCAGGCTTCACGGGGTTGTTCGGTTATCTGGGTGGTTCAGTCGCGGCCAGTGCAGCGATGGGCTACACCGTGGACCACTTCGGCTGGGACGGCGGTTTCGTCTTGCTTATCGGCGCATGCCTGCTGGCGATGGCCTTCCTTGCGCCAACGCTGTGGCACAAGCAAGTCGCCAGTCAGAGCCGCGAAGCGATCGCCTGATCGACCTTTGATTTGCAGCGCTTGAGCCGCGCCTCCAGATTCCGGTCTGGCATGGCGTGGCTACGCAGGGCGTGCGCGGTCTGCTCGACATACTCGCGAGTGGTGCCATAACGTCCGCAAGCGCTTTCGAACACCTGGCTCAGCACATGATCCGGCAAGTTGCCGGCATAGCTGGGCAGGTGCCGCTCCAATACAAATCCCAATGCCTGAACCTGGCTTCCGTCTTCGAGACGGCAGTTGAGCCAGTGTGGGCGATAGGACGGAAATGGCATTTCACGCTGCCAGAGTGCATAAAGCGAAGCTTCGAGTTGTTCTTCGGGCAAGCGATAGGCAAACCCGCTGCATGAACCGCCGCGATCCAGGCCAAACACCAGCCCAGGCACTTCAGGTGTACCGCGATGTTCGTGGGACCACAGGTACAAACCGCGATGGTAGCCATGCACGCGACCGCGCACTCGCTCAACCGCCGCACATTCAGGGCGCCAGATCAGCGAACCATAAGCGAACAGCCAGACCGGCCCACCCTTGTGGCGCGCCATGGTCGACTGCATCGAGCTGAGCAATTGTTCGTGCGTAAGCTGCGGCCCCAGATCAAGCCGCGGAGGGTAAGCCAGATTCAAAAAAGCAGATTCAATGGCGCTCATGGCGAATAGCGTTCAGCTCCCCGCGGTTAAAGAATTACTTAATAGAACGCACCGTTTTAACAATAAGGCACATATGGTTTAAGGCAATTTAAGTGCCATGGCGGAGTTCTAAAACTTATGCCGGGACGAGATATAACCTACCGGCATTTATATTATTTTATAAATACCGATCGGCTATATATGGAGTTATAACGATTTAGATCGCGGATCAAGATCGGGGCGCGTAAGCGAAAACATCCGCGCGCATTTGATGGGCATCCATCCCTGCTTCGACCAACGCATCCAGCGTGCCATAGACCATCGCCGGAGAGCCGCTGGCGTAGACGTGCAGGGCTTTCAGATCAGGAAAATCTTCACACACCGCCTCATGCAACATGCCGCAGCGCCCTCCCCAGCCGCATTGATCGCTGACGACTTTATGCAGGAACAGATTGGGCAGTTTTTCCCATTCATCCCAATGCTCGATGTCATAAAAGTCTTCGGGACGGCGCACGCCCCAATACAGATGCACCGGATACTTGAAGCCCGAGGCCCGGCAATGTTCGATCAGGCTGTGGATCTGGCCCATGCCGGTACCGGCAGCAATCAGTACCAGTGGACCGTCCGGCAGTTCCGCCAGATGGGTATCGCCGAACGGCATCTCAATGCGCACCATCGAGTTGCGCTGAAGCTGTTCGATCAGGCTCAGCGCACTGCTTTCGCGCGCTAGCACGTGAATTTCCAGATCGCGGCCGGAGTGCGGTGCAGAGGCCAGGGAGAAGGCGGATTTCTCGCCGCTCTCACGCTCGATCATCAGATACTGGCCGGCGTGATAGCGCGGCGGCTTACCCGCCGGCGCACGCAGACGCACGCGCCAGGTATCGCCGCCGACGTCCCTGCATTCAATGACCTGACACGACACGCTGCGCACCGGCAATTCTCCCAGCGCGAGCACGCCATCCCACAGCACAATGCAGTCTTCCAGCGGCTCTGCAATGCAAGTGTAGAACTCGCCGTGGTCGCGCACATCGCCGGCCTGTTCGACCCGCCCTTCCACCAGCAACGCGCCACACACATGGCAATTACCGTTGCGACAGCTTTGCGGGCATTCATAGCCCAGGCGCCGCGCGCCATCGAGAATTCGCTCGCCGGGCAGAATATCCAGCACTGCTCCGGAGGGCTGCAAGGTTACACGCATCAATCTATTCCTAACTGATTCCAGATAGCATCGATCCGTTGGGTAACGGCTTCATCCTTGACGATGACCCGGCCCCACTCGCGAGTGGTTTCGCCCGGCCATTTATGCGTGGCATCGAGTCCCATCTTCGAACCCAGGCCGGAGACCGGCGAGGCGAAGTCCAGGTAGTCGATCGGCGTGTTGTCGATCATCACCGTATCGCGCTTGGGGTCCATGCGCGTGGTGATGGCCCAGATCACGTCGTTCCAGTCCCGTGCGTTGATATCGTCGTCGGTGACGATAACGAACTTGGTGTACATGAACTGTCGCAAAAACGACCAGACACCGAGCATTACCCGCTTGGCATGGCCGGGATACGACTTCTTCATGGTCACGATGGCCATGCGGTACGAACAGCCTTCGGGCGGCAGGTAAAAGTCGGTGATCTCCGGAAACTGCTTTTGCAGGATCGGCACGAACACTTCGTTCAACGCCACACCGAGAATCGCCGGCTCATCCGGCGGACGGCCGGTGTAGGTGCTGTGGTAGATCGGTTTGATCCGGTGGGTGATGCGCTCGACGGTGAACACCGGGAAGCTGTCGACTTCGTTGTAGTAGCCGGTGTGGTCGCCATACGGGCCTTCGTCGGCCATTTCGCCCGGATAGATCACGCCTTCGAGGATGATCTCGGCGGTGGCCGGCACTTGCAGGTCATTGCCGCGGCACTTCACCAGTTCGGTGCGATTGCCGCGCAACAGACCGGCGAAAGCGTATTCGGAGAGGCTGTCCGGCACCGGCGTCACGGCACCAAGAATGGTGGCCGGGTCAGCGCCCAGGGCCACTGAGACCGGGAACGGCTGGCCGGGGTGTTTCTCGCACCATTCACGATAGTCCAGCGCGCCGCCACGGTGGCTCAACCAGCGCATGATCACCTTGTTGCGGCCGATCACTTGCTGACGGTAGATGCCGAGGTTCTGGCGATCCTTGTTCGGACCTTTGGTGACGGTCAGGCCCCACGTGATCAGTGGACCGACGTCGCCCGGCCAGCAGGTCTGTACCGGCAACATCGCCAGATCGACATCGTCGCCCTCGATGACCACTTCCTGGCACACCGCGTCTTTGACGACTTTCGGCGCCATGGCAATGATCTTGCGGAAAATCGGCAGCTTGGACCAGGCGTCCTTCAGGCCCTTCGGTGGCTCGGGCTCCTTGAGGAACGCCAACAGCTTGCCGATTTCGCGCAACTCGCTGACCGCTTCTGCGCCCATACCCAGCGCCACGCGCTCGGGGGTGCCGAACAGGTTGCCGAGTACTGGAATGTCATAACCGGTAGGGTTTTCGAAAAGCAGCGCCGGGCCCTTGGCGCGCAAAGTGCGATCGCAGACCTCGGTCATTTCGAGCACTGGGGACACTGGAACCTGGATGCGCTTGAGTTCGCCGCGCTTTTCCAGGCCGCTGATAAAGTCGCGCAAGTCGCGATACTGCATGCGTGAGCCTCGTGTTGGCCGTGGCGTTCGGGGCAGGCAGTTTAGCGCCGAACCCCTCTATTCAGAACCACGAACTGCCAGTTCATCAAAAATCAGATAGCAAAAAGCCGGGTTTCCCCGGCCTTTGCTGACTTTCTGCGATTTACTTGCGTTTCATCGACAGGAAGAACTCGTCGTTGGTCTTGGTCTGTTTCAGCTTGTCGACCAGGAACTCGATGGCAGAGACTTCGTCCATCGGGTGCAGCAGCTTGCGCAGGATCCACATACGCTGCAGTTCGTCGTCGGCCGTCAGCAACTCTTCGCGGCGAGTACCGGAACGGTTGATGTTGATGGCCGGGAACACACGCTTTTCGGCGATCTTGCGATCCAGAGGCAGTTCCATGTTGCCGGTGCCTTTGAATTCTTCGTAGATCACTTCGTCCATCTTCGAACCGGTTTCAACCAGCGCGGTAGCGATGATGGTCAGCGAGCCGCCTTCTTCGATGTTCCGTGCCGCGCCGAAGAAACGTTTCGGTTTCTCCAGGGCGTGGGCATCGACACCACCGGTCAGTACCTTGCCGGAGCTCGGGATCACGGTGTTGTAGGCACGCGCCAGACGGGTGATGGAATCGAGCAGGATCACCACGTCCTTCTTGTGTTCGACCAGGCGCTTGGCCTTCTCGATCACCATTTCGGCAACCTGCACGTGGCGGGTTGGCGGCTCGTCGAACGTCGAGGCAACCACTTCGCCGCGCACGGTGCGCTGCATTTCGGTCACTTCTTCCGGGCGTTCGTCGATCAGCAATACGATCAGATGAACTTCAGGATTGTTACGAGCAATGTTTGCCGCGATGTTCTGCAGCATGATCGTTTTACCGGCTTTCGGCGGTGCAACGATCAGGCCGCGCTGGCCTTTGCCGATCGGGGCGCACAGGTCGATGACACGACCGGTCAAGTCTTCGGTGGAACCGTTGCCGGCTTCCATCTTCATGCGCACGGTCGGGAACAGCGGGGTCAGGTTCTCGAAGAGAATCTTGTTTTTCGCGTTCTCGGGACGATCGTAGTTGATCGTGTCGACCTTGAGCAGCGCGAAATAACGCTCGCCTTCCTTTGGAGGGCGGATCTTGCCAACGATGGTGTCACCGGTGCGCAAGTTGAAGCGGCGGATCTGGCTCGGCGAGACGTAGATATCGTCTGGGCCGGCGAGATAGGAAGCGTCAGCGGAGCGCAGGAAGCCGAAGCCGTCCTGGAGAATCTCCAGCACGCCATCACCGGAGATTTCCTCGCCGCTTTTAGCGTGCTTTTTGAGCAGGGAGAAAATCACGTCCTGCTTGCGCGAACGGGCCATATTTTCTATGCCCATCTGTTCGGCCAATTCGAGCAGTTCGGTAATCGGCTTTTGCTTGAGTTCAGTCAGATTCATATAGGAATGACGTAATCATTTATGGAGGGGGGAAATTAAGCTTTTGGCTTAATGAGGCCGCGCCGCAGAGAAGGCGACAGGATCGCGTACTTATTCGAAAAGGAGTGCGTCGGCGACGGCTAGCAGGGGGCAGTGGAGAAACCAGTGCGGGGCCGAATGTACCACCTGAGTTTCGGAGCGTCTAGCCCTCAATAACGAAAAGGCCCCGCATTATGCGGGGCCTTTTCATGACGCTTTATAACAACGCTTAGATGTTGGCGTCGAGGAAAGCAGCCAGTTGCGACTTCGACAGCGCGCCGACCTTGGTGGCTTCGACGTTGCCGTTCTTGAACAGCATCAGCGTCGGGATGCCACGTACGCCGTGCTTGGCCGGGGTTTCCTGGTTTTCGTCGATGTTCAGCTTGGCAACGGTCAGCTTGCCTTTGTAGGTCTCAGCGATTTCGTCCAGAACAGGAGCGATCATTTTGCAAGGGCCGCACCACTCAGCCCAGTAGTCGACCAGTACAGCGCCTTCGGCCTTGAGTACGTCGGCCTCGAAGCTAGCGTCGCTAACGTGTTTGATAAGATCGCTGCTCATGGAAGTCTCCAGGTTGTAAGCAAAAAAACGTGGCCCATCATAGCTGCCCTTCCCTCGTTCAGGAAGGTGCAGATGATTGAGTCTCGCTATGGTGGCCCATGAGTTTGGGTATAGCTCAAGTCATGGGGTGGCGGGAGCGACGAAAGCGATTCCGGTACGCAGTGCAGCGTTGCGCACATGCTCCTGCATGGCCTTCTGCGCGGCGCCAGAGGCCCGACGAGCCAGCGCACGGAGGATTTTACGGTGTTCCTGCCAGGTTTCCATGGCCCGTTCGGCCCGGATGAACGGTAGCTTCTGGCTCTCCAGGAAGATGTCGGCGCTGGCCGTCAGAATGCTCAGCATCGCCTGATTGCCGCTGGCCAGGAGGATGCGCCGGTGAAACTCGAAATCCAGTCGTGCCGCTGCATCGAAGTCGGCGGCACGCAGTTCGTTGCGCATGGCGGCGACATTGTCTTCCAGGGCATCGAGCTCATCGGTGCTCAGGGTCACGGCCGCCAGCCCAGCGGCAAAACCTTCCAGCGCGTAGCGCAACTGGAAGATGTCCAGCGGCGATGCCTGGGCCGCGAACGGCCAGCCCGGCATCGCATCGCCCTGGGGCAGATCAACCGGTGACTGCACGAACACGCCCTTGCCCGGCTGGATACTGATCACGCCCAGCGCACTCAGGGACGATAACGCCTCACGCAACGACGCCCGACTGACCCCCAACTGCACCGCCAGGTCCCGTTGCGAGGGCAAGGCATCCCCCGCCCCGAAACCTTGCTCGGAGATCAGTTTGCGGATGGCTTGCAGCGCCACTTCGGGTACGGCGCGAGAGATAGAATTCATGTTTTTTTCAGACGAGCCAGGCCAATGAGCGGCTAGTTGTAAAGCTATTCGCGACGTCCGGCAAGTCGTGCCCCATGGGGGTTCGGGAATTTTCACGGGTGCGCCATCAGGGTGCGAAATGACTCCTGACTGTTCAGACCAGTAAGACCGAGCGACGCCAGCAAAACCGTGGCCTGCGCCCCCCGAAACCGAATCTTGGCATGGCCCGTGCTCTGTCGATCCGCAGAAATCACTTCCCGCCGATCCGGAGATTTGCCATGACCATGCGTTACAGCTCCCTCCTCGCAGCCCTGTTTGCCAGCCTGATGCTGAGCCAGACGCCCGCCCACGCCGACGGTCTGGAGGATGTGGTCAAACGCGGCACCCTCAAAGTCGCCGTGCCCCAGGACTTCCCGCCCTTCGGTTCGGTCGGCCCGGACATGAAACCTCGGGGCCTGGACATCGATACCGCCAAACTGCTGGCCGACCAACTCAAGGTCAAACTCGAACTGACCCCGGTCAACAGCACCAACCGCATCCCGTTCCTGACCACCGGCAAGGTCGACCTGGTGATTTCCAGCCTCGGCAAGAACCCCGAGCGCGAGAAAGTCATCGACTTTTCCCGTGCCTACGCGCCGTTCTACCTCGCCGTGTTCGGTCCGCCAGACGCCGCCATCAAGGGCCTGGACGATCTCAAGGGCAAAACCATCAGCGTCACCCGCGGTGCTATCGAAGACATCGAGCTGACCAAAGTTGCCCCCGAAGGCGCGACCATCAAACGCTTCGAAGACAACAACTCGACCATCGCCGCCTACCTCGCCGGCCAAGTCGACCTGATCGCCAGCGGTAACGTGGTGATGGTGGCGATCAGCGAAAAAAACCCGAAACGCGTGCCCGCCCTGAAAGTGAAACTCAAGGATTCGCCGGTTTACGTCGGCGTGAACAAGAATGAGCCAGCGCTGCTGGGCAAGGTCAACGACATCCTCACCACGGCCAAGGCTGACGGTGCACTGGAAAAGAATTCGCAAACCTGGCTGAAAGAGCCGCTGCCGGCCGATCTCTGATCGATCGCGCGGGAGACGATTTATGGCTTATCAGTTCGATTTCTTGCCGGTGGTGGAAAACACCGACCTGCTGCTGCGTGGTGCGCTGTTCACCCTTGAGCTGACAGCCATCGGCGCAGTGCTCGGGGTCGGCCTGGGTATCGTCGGCGCGTTGGTGCGGGCGTGGAACATCCGCCCGTTCGCCGGCATTTTCGGGGTCTACGTCGAGTTGATTCGCAACACGCCATTCCTGGTGCAGTTGTTTTTCATCTTCTTCGGCTTGCCGTCGCTGGGCCTGCAGATTTCCGAATGGCAGGCGGCGGTGCTGGCGATGGTGATCAACCTTGGTGCCTATTCGACCGAAATCATCCGCGCCGGCATTCAAGCGATCCCCCGCGGGCAGCTGGAAGCCGCAGCCGCCTTGGCGATGACGCGCTTCGAAGCCTTCCGCCACGTGGTTCTGCTGCCGGCGCTGGGCAAGGTCTGGCCGGCCCTGAGCAGCCAGATCATCATCGTGATGCTCGGCTCGGCGGTCTGCTCGCAGATCGCCACCGAAGAGCTGAGTTTCGCCGCCAACTTCATTCAATCGCGCAACTTCCGCGCCTTTGAAACCTATGCCCTGACCACACTGATCTACCTGTGCATGGCGCTGCTGATCCGCCAATTGCTGAACTGGATCGGCCGGCGCTACATAGCAAGGAGCAGCAGCCAATGAGCGATTTCACCTTCTGGGACATCCTGCGCAACCTGCTCACGGGCCTGCAATGGACCTTGGCATTGTCGTTGGTGGCGTTTATCGGCGGCGGGCTGATCGGTTTGCTGATCATGGTGATGCGGATTTCAAAAAAATCCCTGCCCAGCCACTTCGCCCGTACCTACATCGAACTGTTCCAGGGCACGCCGCTGTTGATGCAGCTGTTTCTGGTGTTCTTCGGTGTGGCGTTGGCCGGTGTGGAGATTTCACCGTGGATGGCGGCGGCGATTGCCCTGACGCTGTTCACCAGCGCCTACCTGGCGGAGATCTGGCGCGGTTGCGTCGATTCGATCCCCAACGGCCAGTGGGAAGCCTCGTCGAGCCTGGCGCTCAATCCGCTGGAGCAACTGCGTTACGTGATCCTGCCGCAAGCCCTGCGCATCGCCGTAGCGCCAACCGTGGGCTTCTCGGTGCAAGTGGTCAAAGGCACCGCCGTCACCTCGATCATCGGCTTTACCGAACTGACCAAAACCGGCGGCATGCTCGCCAACGCGACCTTCGAACCGTTCATGGTCTACGGCCTCGTGGCCCTCGGTTACTTCCTGCTCTGCTACCCCTTGTCCCTCAGTGCGCGCTACCTGGAAAGGAGACTGCATGCCTCTGCTTAGAATTTCCGCCCTGCATAAATATTACGGCGACCACCATGTGCTCAAAGGCATCGACCTGAGTGTCGACGAAGGCCAGGTGGTGGCGATCATCGGCCGCAGCGGCTCGGGCAAATCCACCTTGTTGCGCACCCTCAATGGTCTGGAATCGATCAATGATGGCGTGATCGAAGTCGACGGCGAATACCTCGACGCCGCCCGTGCCGACCTGCGCAGCCTGCGGCAGAAAGTCGGGATGGTGTTCCAGCAGTTCAACCTGTTCCCGCACCTGACCGTGGGCGAAAACGTCATGCTCGCGCCGCAAGTGGTGCAGAAAGTGCCGAAAGCCAAAGCCGCCGAACTGGCGCGGCAGATGCTGGAACGGGTCGGGCTGGGGGAGAAATTTGATGCGTTCCCGGATCGACTGTCTGGCGGCCAGCAACAGCGGGTGGCGATTGCTCGCGCGTTGGCCATGTCGCCGAAAGTGCTGCTGTGCGACGAGATCACCTCGGCCCTGGACCCGGAACTGGTCAACGAAGTGCTGAGCGTGGTCCGGCAACTGGCCAAGGAAGGCATGACGCTGATCATGGTCACCCATGAAATGCGCTTTGCCCGGGAGGTGGGGGACAAACTGGTCTTCATGCACCACGGCAAGGTGCATGAGGTGGGGGATCCGAAGATTCTGTTTGCCAACCCGCAGACGGCGGAGCTGGCGAATTTCATCGGAACGGTGGAAGCGGCAGGCTGAAGGATAATTTAGTGCCTTTGAGGCCGCCTTCGCGGGCAAGCTCGCTCCCACAGGGTTCTCTGTTGGAACGCGATCATGTGTTCGACGCAAAAACCTGTGGGAGCGGGCTTGCCCGCGATTGACCGCGCAGCGGTCACCTGCATGACTGCGCTGGATCAAGGCTTTGAACACTGCGCGTTGGCGGCAGCGTTTGATCGTGGCAGGATGTCGGGGTTATCGACCGAGACCCCCTGACCATGCCGCTATCCCAAGCCAAGAATCTGTCCCTGATCGCCGCAATCGACCTGGGCTCCAACAGCTTTCACATGGTCGTGGCCAAGGCCCAGAACGGCGAAATCCGGATTCTCGAGCGTCTCGGGGAGAAGGTTCAGCTGGCCGCCGGCATCGACGAAGAGCGCCAACTCAGCGAAGAATCCATGCAGCGCGGGCTCGATTGCCTGAAGCGTTTCGCCCAACTGATCAGCGGTATGCCGCCCGGCACCGTGCGGATCGTCGGCACCAACGCCCTGCGCGAAGCCCGTAACCGCGCCGAATTCATCCATCGCGCCGAAGAAATCCTCGGTCATCCGGTAGAAGTCATCTCCGGCCGTGAAGAAGCGCGCCTGATTTACCTCGGCGTCTCCCACACCCTCGCCGACACCCCGGGCAAGCGCCTGGTGGCTGACATCGGCGGCGGCAGTACTGAATTCATCATCGGCCAGCGTTTCGAGCCGTTGCTGCGCGAAAGCCTGCAAATGGGCTGCGTCAGCTTCACCCAGCGCTATTTCAAGGATGGCAAGATCACCCCGGCCCGCTACGCCCAGGCGTACACCGCGGCGCGGCTGGAGATCATGAGCATCGAACACGCCCTGCACCGCCTGACCTGGGATGAAGCCATCGGCTCCTCGGGCACCATTCGCGCCATTGGCCTGGCGCTGAAGGCCGGCGGGCATGGCACTGGCGAAGTGAATGCCGAAGGCCTGGCCTGGCTCAAGCGCAAACTGTTCAAACTCGGCGATATCGAGAAAATCGACTTCGAAGGCATCAAGCCCGATCGCCGGGCAATCTTCCCCGCCGGCCTGGCGATTCTCGAAGCGATCTTCGATGCCCTCGAATTGCAACGCATGGATCACTGTGAAGGCGCGCTGCGCGAAGGCGTGCTCTATGACCTGCTGGGCCGTCATCATCACGAAGACGTCCGTGAACGCACGCTCAGCTCGCTGATGGAGCGTTACCACGTCGACCTGGAACAAGCCGTACGAGTTGAGCGCAAGGCACTGCACGCCTTCGATCAAGTGGCTGAAGACTGGGACCTTAATGACGGCGTCTGGCGCGAATTGCTGAGCTGGGCAGCCAAGGTCCATGAGGTGGGCCTGGACATCGCCCACTATCAGTACCACAAGCACGGCGCCTACCTGATCGAGCACTCGGACCTGGCCGGATTCTCCCGCGAAGACCAGCAAATGCTCGCGCTGCTGGTACGAGGCCACCGACGCAACATTCCCAAGGACAAGTTCGCCGACTTCGGCGACGACGGCATCAAGCTGATTCGCCTGTGCGTGCTGCTGCGCTTTGCGATTCTGTTCCATCACATCCGCGGCACCCAGGAAATGCCACAAGTCGTGCTGCACGCCAATGGCGACAGCCTGGATGTGTTGTTCCCGGAACACTGGCTGGACGACAACCAGTTGACTCAAGCCGACTTCGCCCTTGAAGCGGAATGGCTGACCCGCGTCAGCTTCGTGCTCAACGTCCGCTAAACCCTATGGCGAGGGAGCAAGCGCCCTCGCCACAATGTCTAGTCCTGAAATAGGGCGATCCACATGGATCGCCCTATTTTGTATCAACCGAACCTACGTTAACGAACGGCCAGAATCGGGCTACCCAAACGCTCAAGCAAAGTTGCCTGGGCACTGCGCGGGTTTTGGTTGCCGGTTGGCGTATTGCGCACGTAGCGACCGTCCGCCTGCAGGCTCCAGCTGTGGGTGTTGTCGGTGAGATAGAGCTCCAGCTCTTTCTTGACCCGCATGATCAGCTTCTTGCCTTCGACCGGGAAGCAAGTCTCGACGCGCTTGTCGAGGTTGCGCTCCATCCAGTCGGCGCTGGACAGGAACATCTGCTCTTCACCGCCGTTGAGGAAGTAGAAGACCCGGGTGTGCTCCAGGAAGCGACCGATGATCGAGCGCACGTGAATGTTGTGGGATACGCCAGCGATGCCCGGGCGCAGGCAGCACATGCCGCGCACCACCAGATCGATACGTACCCCGGACTGACTGGCCTTGTACAACGCACGGATAACCTTCGGATCAGTTAGCGAGTTGAACTTGGCGATGATGTGCGCCGGTTTGCCGTCCAGAGCGAACTGCGTCTCCCGGGCAATCATGTCGAGCATGCCCTTTTTCAACGTGAACGGCGCATGCAGCAGTTTCTTCATGCGCAGGGTTTTACCCATGCCGATCAACTGGCTGAACAGTTTGCCGACGTCTTCGCACAAGGCATCGTCGGAGGTCAGCAGGCTGTAGTCGGTGTACAGACGGGCGTTGGCCGCGTGGTAGTTGCCGGTACCCAAGTGGGCGTAGCGGACAATCTCGCCAGCCTCGCGACGCAAGATCAGCATCATCTTGGCGTGGGTCTTGAAGCCGACCACGCCGTAAATCACTACCGCACCGGCCGCTTGCAGACGGCTGGCCAGTTGCAAGTTGGATTCTTCGTCGAACCGCGCACGCAATTCGATCACCGCCGTCACTTCCTTGCCGTTACGCGCAGCGTCCACCAGCGCATCGACAATCTCGGAGTTGGCGCCGCTGCGATACAACGTCTGACGAACCGCCAGTACATGCGGATCCTTGGCCGCCTGGCGCAGCAAGTCGACCACCGGGGTGAACGATTCGAACGGGTGCAGCAGCAGAATGTCCTGCTTGCTGATCACGCTGAAAATGTTCTCGCTGTTTTGCAGCAGTTTCGGGATCTGCGGGGTAAACGGGGTGTATTGCAGCTCCGGATGACTGTCCAGGCCGGTGATGCTGAACAGCCGGGTCAGGTTGACCGGGCCGTTGACCTGATACAGCTCGGTCTCGTGCAGGTTGAACTGCTTGAGCAGGTAATCGGACAGGTGTTTTGGGCAAGTGTCGGCTACTTCCAGCCGCACTGCGTCACCGTAGCGACGGGAGAACAACTCGCCGCGCAGGGCGCGGGCCAGGTCTTCTACGTCTTCGGTATCGACCGCGAGGTCGGCGTTTCGGGTCAGGCGGAACTGGTAGCAACCCTTGACCTTCATGCCCTGGAACAGGTCATCGGCATGGGCGTGGATCATCGACGACAGGAACACGTAGTTGTCGCCGGGCCCACCGACTTCTTCCGGCACCTTGATGATCCGCGGCAGCAGACGCGGTGCCGGAATAATCGCCAGACCGGAGTCGCGACCGAAGGCGTCGATGCCTTCGAGCTCGACGATGAAGTTCAGGCTCTTGTTCACCAGCAACGGAAACGGGTGCGTCGGGTCGAGGCCGATCGGGGTGATGATCGGCGCAATCTCGTCGCGGAAATAACGACGAACCCAGGTCTTGAGCTTGGTGGTCCAGTAGCGGCGACGGATGAAGCGGACCTGATGTTTTTCCAGTTCCGGCAACAGAATGTCGTTGAGGATCGCGTATTGGCGATCGACATGACCGTGCACCAATTCGCTGATGCGGGCCAGGGCCTGGTGCGGTTGCAAGCCATCGGCACCGGCCTGTTCACGGGCGAAGGTGATCTGCTTCTTCAAGCCGGCCACACGAATCTCGAAGAACTCGTCCAGGTTGCTGGAGAAAATCAGCAGAAACTTCAGCCGCTCCAGCAATGGGTAGGACTCATCCAGCGCCTGTTCCAGCACGCGGATGTTGAACTGCAGTTGCGAGAGCTCACGATGGATGTACAGGCTGCTGTCATCCAGCCCGGGAATGGCAATCGCTGGTGCCGCCACAACGGGCTCGGCCACTACCGCGGGTGGAGCAGGCTCCAGTTCCGGCGGGGTTTCGGCGATTTGCTCCACCACAGGTTGAGCATCTTTTACGGCAACTTCAGTGAGTCCTTCGGTATTCATCGAATGTTCCTGGGAGGGCTATTTCTGCTCTCGTAACAATTGAGCAGCACGGACGGCAAAGTAAGTCAGGATGCCATCAGCGCCTGCACGTTTAAAAGCGGTCAGGGATTCGAGGATAACCCCTTCGCTCAACCAGCCATTCTGGATCGCTGCCATGTGCATGGCGTATTCGCCGCTGACCTGATAGACAAAGGTCGGCACTTTGAATTCTTCTTTGACCCGGTAAAGGATATCCAGATACGGCATGCCTGGCTTGACCATGACCATGTCCGCGCCTTCTGACAAGTCCGCCGACACTTCGTGCAGGGCTTCGTTGCTGTTGGCCGGGTCCATCTGATAGGAGGCCTTGTTGGCCTTGCCCAGGTTCAGCGCCGAGCCCACCGCATCGCGGAACGGGCCGTAATAGGCGCTGGCGTATTTGGCCGAGTAAGCCATGATCCGCACGTTGACGTGATCGGCCAGCTCCAGCGCCTCGCGGATTGCCTGGATGCGACCGTCCATCATGTCTGACGGGGCCACCACCTGAGCGCCGGCTTCGGCGTGGGACAGGGCCTGTTTAACCAGTGCGTCGACGGTAATGTCGTTCTGCACGTAGCCTTCTTCGTCGAGGATGCCGTCCTGACCGTGGGTGGTGAACGGGTCCAGCGCGACGTCGGTGATCACACCCAACTCCGGGAACCGGTCACGCAGGGCTCGGGTGGCGCGCTGGGCGATGCCGTTCGGGTTCCACGCTTCGGCGGCGTCCAGGGATTTGAGCTCTGGTGGTGTCACCGGGAACAATGCCAGCGCCGGAATCCCCAGCTCGACCCACTTGGCCGCTTCTTCCAGCAACAAATCGATGGTCAGGCGTTCGACACCCGGCATCGAGGCCACCGCTTCGCGACGGTTTTCACCGTCCAGCACGAACACCGGCAGGATCAGATCATCCACGGTCAGTACGTTTTCACGGACCAGTCGACGCGAGAAATCATCACGACGGTTGCGACGCAGGCGGGTTGCAGGAAACAAACGGTTGGCGGGGGTAAAGCTCACGGCAGACTCCTGAGCCCGCGCTGGCGGGCGAGCGTGACAGTTATAAGCGGCCATTATGACGAACGTATTACAGTTATGTGCAGGTAGCCGCATTCCATTGTCCTTGTAGGAAATGTTCACGTCGAGACACATTTGGACACTTTCATGAATGTGCACGAAGCGTTAGGCTGCGCGTTCATTTCGCCAGCACCCAGACAATGCTCCAACAATTTCTTCAGGAATTCGGCTACTTCGCCCTCTTTCTCGGCACGTTCTTCGAAGGCGAAACCATCCTGGTGCTCGCGGGCTTCCTTGCGTTCCGTGGATACATGGACATCAAGGTGGTAATGCTCGTGGCATTCCTCGGCAGTTATGCCGGCGATCAGCTGTGGTACTTCCTGGGACGCAAGCACGGGCGCAAATTGCTGGCGCGCAAACCGCGCTGGCAACTGATGGGTGATCGGGCGCTGGAACATATCCGCAAGCACCCGGACATCTGGGTGCTGAGCTTCCGCTTTGTCTACGGGTTGCGCACCGTGATGCCGGTGGCGATCGGTCTGTCGGGCTATCCGCCGGGACGTTATTTGCTGCTCAACGGAATTGGCGCAGCCATCTGGGCCGCCGCGCTGGCTTCCGCTGCCTATCACTTCGGCGCGGTGCTCGAAGGCATGCTCGGCAGCGTCAAGAAGTACGAGCTATGGGTGCTGGGCGCCCTGCTGGTACTGGGCTTTTGCCTGTGGCTGCGGCGGCGCTTCAAGAATGCCCGTCTGGCGAAGAAGATCTACGCCGACGAGCAAGCGCTGAAAGCCGAACAGGCCAAGTCCAGCGAACCTACGACGCCCATCGAGTGAAGCGGTTTCTACAACAGTAGAGACCGATTCCGCTGAGCAGACTGTAACTGAGCAGCCCCAGCCAGCCCACCACACTGCTCGGCCATAGTCCGACCATTGGCGCCAGCCATACCAGCGGCAGGTTCGATGCCAGCCGCAATAGCTCCAGTTTCAGTGCCTGCGGGCGATTCTCCAGGGCCACGCCCAACACAAACAGCCCCCATGCCACAGCCCCCCAGCCCAACACCAGGGCTGAAGTCGGCAGGCTCTGCTCCAGGTTCATCAAGTAACTGCCCAAGGCGATGTAGACGCAAAATTGCAGTGCCACATACCACTGCTGGCGCCCGTCCAGCGGCACCTCGAATTTGCGGAACTGGCTCAGGTCCGGTTTGTTCATCGGGTATTTGGCCGCGACATCCGCCGGCCGCCAACCGGTGCGCATGAACCAGATCCGCAGCTTGTCCCACCAGCGTTCGGCGCGCCGGGCGTCATCCCACAGCTGCGCATAGAACTGCACGTTCGCCCATAAGGGATTCCAGCTCGCCAGCGGTGTGGTCACGCCGAAAATCACCGGCTCGTTGTCGTCCTCTTCCTGGAACGAGCCAAACAGGCGGTCCCAAATAATGAACACCCCGCCGTAGTTGCGATCCATGTAGAGAGCGTTCTGTGCATGGTGAGCCCGATGATTGGACGGTGTGACGAAGAACCATTCGAACCAGCCGAGCTTGGGGATGTGCCGGGTATGCACCCAGAACTGGTACAGCAGATTCAGCGCCGCAACGCTGACGAACACCAGCAGCGGCACGCCGAGCACGGCCATGGGCAGGTAGAAAATCCAGCTCAACAGAAACCCCGTGCTGGTCTGGCGCAAGGCCGTGGAGAGGTTGTAGTCCTCGCTCTGGTGATGCACCGAGTGGGCGGCCCAGAGGATGTTGCGCTCGTGGCCCATGCGATGCAGCCAGTAATAGCAGAAGTCGTAGAAGACGAAAGCAAACACCCAGACCCAGACGCTGTCGGCCGACAGCTCAATCACGGCCAGATGCTTCAGGGCGAAGGCATAAGTCACCAGGCCGACGCCTTTGGTCAACAGGCCTGTGGTAGTCGACAGCACACCGGTACTGACGCTGTTGATCGCGTCTGCCACGCGGTAATTGCTCACCCCGCGCCAACGGTCGGCCAGCAACTCGACCGCAATCAGCACAAAGAAAAACGGCACCGCATACAGAATGAAGTCCATGACGCGCCCTGATCAGAATCGTTCAGCAGAGATTAGGTGTAGCCGCGTATCAACCCTATGGCAACGAGTGACAAATTAGTGGACATTTAACGCCATGAATCTGGAGAAACGCCCATGAGCAAAAAAATTGCAGTGATCCTTTCCGGTTGCGGCGTGTATGACGGCGCCGAGATCCACGAAAGCGTGATCACCCTGCTGCGGCTGGACCAGCGCGGTGCCCAGGTGCAGTGTTTCGCACCCAATATCGCGCAATTGCATGTGATCAACCACCTGACCGGCGAAGAAATGCCCGAGTCGCGCAACGTGCTGGTGGAATCGGCGCGGATCGCCCGGGGCAACATCAAGGATATCCGTGAAGCCAGCGTCGAAGACTTCGATGCGCTGATCGTTCCTGGCGGATTCGGGTCGGCCAAGAACCTGTCGAACTTTGCCGTCGAAGGCGCCGGTTGCAGCATTCAACCTGACGTCCTGGCGCTGACCGAAGCATTCGCCGAGGCCGGCAAACCGGTGGGGCTGATCTGCATCTCGCCGGCCCTGGCGGCCAAGATCTACGGCCCAGGTGTGACCTGCACCATCGGCAACGATGCCGATACCGCCGCCGCGATGAGCAAAATGGGCGCCACCCATGCCGAGTGCGCAGTGACCGACATCGTCGAAGACAAGGCGCGCAAGCTAGTGAGCACTCCGGCGTACATGCTGGCGCAATCGATCAGCGAGGCTGCTTCCGGCATCAACAAGCTGGTCGACCGCGTACTGGAACTGACTCACGAAAACGACGAGTAACGCGAACCTTTGTAGGAGCCTTGATCGTTCACTCCGCGTGGGAACGATCATTACCTACGCGATAAGCGCGTAAGAATCCGGTCCAGCGCATTGGCGAACGCTTGCTTCTCGCGATCGCCAAACGGTGCTGGCCCACCGCTCATCTGCCCCTGCTCACGCAGATCGGTGAACAGGTTACGCACCGCCAGTCGATCGCCCATGTTCTGCGCATCGAACTCCTTGCCCCGTGGGTCCAGCGCCGCAACGCCGTTCTTTACCAGCCGATCCGCCAGCGGCACATCGCTGCAAATCACCAGCTCACCCGGCACCGCGTGTTCCACCAGGTAATCATCGGCGGCATCCGGGCCGCTGGGCACCACGATCAGCTTCACCAGGGCGAGGCCCGGTTTGATCTGCGGCTGCCCGGCCACCAGCACCACTTCGAACTGGCGCTTGAGGGCGAACTTCACCACCAGATCCTTGGCTGCCCGAGGGCAAGCGTCGGCATCGATCCACACGCGCATTGTGTTTTCCTCTTCCAAAAAAATCGCGAGCAGGCCCGCTCCCACAGGTTATACGCAATCCTGTGGGAGCGAGCCTGCTCGCGATTGTGAGCGCAGCGAATGCTTTTAAGAAACCGGCAGACGCCGCTTCTCGGCCATCCGGCTACGGCTGTACAGCACGATGATCGCAATGATCGCCACGGCCTGCGCACTCAGCGAATAGGCATCAGCGTGGATCCCCAGCCAGTCGAAGTCAAAGAACGGCACCGGCCGCGTGCCGAAGATCCCGGCTTCCTGCAACGCCTTCACGCCATGGCCGGCAAACACCACCGACAACGCGCACAGCAGCCCGGCATTGATGCCAAAGAACAACGCCAGCGGCAGTTTTGCCGAGCCGCGCAGAATCACCCACGCCAGACCGATCAGTAATACCAGCGCCGTCGCCCCGCCCGCCATTACAGCGTTGTGCCCTGCCGGCCCGGCCTGCAACCACAGGGTTTCGTAAAACAGGATCACTTCGAACAGCTCGCGATACACCGAGAAGAACGCCAGGATCGCAAAGCCGAAACGCCCGCCACCGCTCACCAGGCTGCTCTTGATGTAATCCTGCCAGGCCGCTGCGTGGCGACGGTCGTGCATCCACACCCCGAGCCAGAGCACCATGACACTGGCAAACAACGCCGTCGCACCTTCCAGCAGTTCACGCTGGGCACCGCTGACGTCGATCACATACGCCGCCACCGCCCAGGTCGCCAGCCCGGCCAGCAGTGCCAGGCCCCATCCGATATTGACGCTGCGCACCGCCGATTGCTGACCGGTATTGCGCAGGAACGCGAGGATCGCCGCGAGCACCAGAATCGCTTCCAGACCTTCTCGCAACAGAATCAACAGACCGGAAATGTAGCTCAGCGACCAGCTCAAGCCATCACTGCCGAGCAGGCCAGCGGACTCTTTCAATTTGGCTTTGGCCGCCTCCAGACGCTGCTCGGCCTGGGCCACCGGCAAGCCATCCTGCAACGACTGGCGGTAAGCCATCAGGGACTTCTCAGTGTCTTTGCGCACGTTGGCGTCGACGTTGTCCAGAGAGCTTTCGACCAGCTCGAAGCCTTCCAGGTACGCCGCCACCGACAGGTCGTAAGCCTGATCGTGATCGCCGGCGCGGTAGGCTGCGATGCTCTTGTCCAAGGTGGCCGCCGTGTAATCCAGCAACTGCCCCGGGCCACGCTTGACCTGCGGCGGTTGCGCTCGTTGCGCACGGAAGGTCGCGGCCGCTTGCGACCCCTCGGCGGCCTGCACTTCGGCTGGCGTCTGACGTGCCAGGTCGGCGATGTTGTAGGTTTTCCCGGATTTTGCCGCGGCCGGGTCGGCGCTGAAGCTGGCGATGTAGGTCGCCAGGTCCCAACGTTGGCGATCATCCAGTTGATCGGCGAAGGCCGGCATGTCGGTGCCTTCGACGCCCATGCCCAGCGTGTTGTAGATCGCATAGAGGCTCAGACGGTCCAGGCGCACGGCATCGCGCAAATTGGCCGGCGGTGGCGTCATGCCGACGCCTGCCGGGCCATCACCAGCGCCCGCATCGCCATGGCATACCGAGCATTGCTGGGCATACAGCGGCGCGCCGCGAGTCGGGTCCGGGGTGATGACCGGGGCCTGGCTGACCTCATAGGTCACCGCCAGTTTCGCCCCCAGCTGCCGCGCCTGACGGGCGACATCCGCGCCGTCCTTGCGAGCGGCGATTGCAGCGCCAAGGTTGCTGACGCCCTGCTCCAGCTCTGCGCGTTCGGGTTTGGCCGGCAAGTCGGCGATCAAACCTTGCAGCACCTTCAGGAATTCCTGCTGTTCGCGGTATTCAGACTCATCGATGATTTTGCCCGCCTCGACCGTCGCCGGGTAATCGGCGCCGATGTAATCGAGCAAATGCAGGGCCTTGGGCGCACCTTCCGCGGTTTCGGCCAGCGCATTGAAGCTGCAAAACGCGATCACCGGCAGCACGAGCCACGCCAGAAAACGAGAGGAGGCAATCATGAATAAATCTCAAATGGAAATACGAAGTAACACATTGTTCACTCCCAATGAGTTTCACTCAAGCTTTGTTGGTATTTCCAGAGCGAAACGCTGAGGTATCAGGCCTGAAATAAGCAGTGGCACGCTGTGGAATAATGAAATTAAAAAGCCATTACATAGCCAGCATCCCTGTTTATAATGCCGCGCCGTCGTTATAGCGATGCGGCATTTAAGCTCCTCTTTTTATGAGGAATTGGCAGGAGGCCAAAGCCCTGCCGATGGTCCCAACAGCCCGACCAGCACGCGGCTGCTTATATTCAGGGAAGACGTACCCCTTATGGCATTCCGTGCCCCCACCTTGATCGCGCTCAGCGCTGTCACATTGCTTTCCGGCTGCTCGGCCTTTCGTAACTACGATTCGGAACTTGCGCAAACCAACCAGCAATTGGCTTCCGGCAACGTCGACGCCGCATTGACCCTGCTGGAAAAGAACAACACCAGCAAAGACAAAGACCTGCTCTACTACTTCGAGAAGGGTGAACTGCTGCGCGCCAAGGGCGACTTGTCGGGCAGCCAGAACGCCTGGACCAGCGCCGATCAGGTGGTGGGCAAGTGGGAAGATGCGGTCAAGCTCGACACCGACAAATACCTGGCCCAGTTCGGCAGCTTCCTGGTCAACGACAAGGTTCGTCGCTACGAAGGCTACGACTACGAAAAAGTCATGCTGACCACGCAGATGGCCCTCAACCTGCTGGCAGTGAATGACTTCGACGGCGCGCGCACCGCAATCAAGAAGACTCACGAGCGTGAAGCGGTGATCGCCGACCTGCGTGACAAGGAATACCTCAAGAGCGAAGAGCAAGCCGAGAAAGAAGGCGTCAAAACCCAGTACAAGGATCTTCAGGGCTATCCGGTGGCCAGTCTCGATGCCCCGGAAGTGGTCGGTCTGAAAAACAGCTACCAGAGCGCATTCAGCCATTACCTGGCCGGTTTCGTCTATGAAGCCCTGGGCGAGAAAGATCTGGCGGCGCCGGGTTATCGCAAGGCCGCCGAGCTGCGCCCGAACACACCGCTGCTGGAACAGGCGCTGGTGAATCTCGACAAACCCGCCAAGAACGATGACAGCGACATCCTGATCGTTGTGCAAAGCGGCCTGGCGCCGTCCCGCGACTCGATCCGCATTCCGCTGCCATTGCCGATCAGCAACAACGTGGTGATCACGCCGCTGTCGTTTCCGATCATCAAACCGGACACCTCCACCGCTACCTTCGCCCAGATCGGCGTGGACGGTCAGCAGCTGGACTTGACCCAACTCAACAGCACCACCGCCATGTCCCGTCGCGCGCTGCGTGATGACATGCCGGGCATCATCCTGCGCACCACCGTGCGGGCGATCACCCGTGGCGTGGCACAGAAGCAGATCAACGAAACCAACCCACTGGCCGGTCTTGCGGTCGGCATCACTTCAGCCGTACTCGAAGGCGCCGATACCCGTACGTGGCGCACGCTGCCGGACAACACTCAGGTGGTGCGTCTGCGTCTGAAGAAAGGCGAGCATAGCCTCACGCTGCCGAGCGCCGTGGGCGGCTCGGTGGTCAAGGTCAACGTCGATCAGCGTTTTCAGGTCATCACCCTGCGCGCCGTGGGCAATCAAGTATTCGCCAGCGGCCTGGCTGCGCACGTGATCCCGAGCGCCAACCCGACCGCCGTGGCCAGCCTCAAACAACCTTAAGAACGGAGTCTTTGCATGCGCTTCAAATTCATCGCTGTCGTCGCCCTCGCCTTGCTGGCCGGCTGCGCCACCCCGCCACCGCCGGAGCCAGGCAGCGCTGCCAGCAAGGTCGTGGCCATGGGCCCGCAGAAACACATCGTGGTCGGCGCCATGCGCGTCGCCCGCGAGAACGGTTTCATGACCGTTAATGTGCAGTTGAGCAACACCCTCAACAGCAACAAGACGTTCTACTACCGCTTTGCCTGGCTCGGCCCGGAAGGCTTCCCGGTGGCCGAGGAAGAAGTCTGGAAAAGCCAGATGATGTACGGCGCGCAGACCAGCTTCATTCAGGCTATCGCGCCAACCGCCAAAGCCGTGGATTTCCGTCTCGAAATCAAAACGCCTTAAGCCCGACACCCTATTCGTTCAGTTCTAGAGAGCATTCCCATGTTTGCACGCTTTTCGTTCATCGCCGTCATTGCCCTCCTGGCCAGCGGTTGCGCCAACACTTCGCCGACCCTGGGCAGTAAAAACATCAGCTACGGCGACACCAAAGCCGTGGAAACCGTGACCAACGAGTTCGGCTCCACCGACCTGCAGATGATCGCCGAATCCATGACCCGCTCCCTGGCCCAGTCCGGCATCCTGCAAGGCCGTCCGGTGGTTCAGGTCTACGACGTGAAGAACAAGACCAGCGAGTACATCGATACCCGCGAAATCACCACCAGCATCAAGACCCAGTTGATGAAGACCGGCGTCGCCCGCTTCGCCAGCGACAACACCGCGATGCAAAGCCAGGTCGACCAGCTCAAGCTGCAAAACCAGAGCGGCTTGTACAAGAAAAGCACCGTGGCCAAGACCGGCAACATGATCGCTGCCAAATATCGCATCGAAGGCTCGATCAGCTCGATCGTCAAACGCAGCAGCGACTACAAGGACGTCTTCTACAAATTCAGCCTGCAGTTGATCGACGTTGAAAGCGGTCTGGCCGAGTGGATGGACGAAAAAGAGATTCGCAAAACCACGGAGCGTTAATCGATGCGCGCATGGATTGGCATGATGGCCCTGGCTTGCGCGTTCAGCGTGCAAGCGGCCCCGAAAGTCGCAGTAGCGGACCTGGCGTATCAGGAACGGGTGGAGCAATACGTCCACACTGTTTCGGCCCAGAGCAACCACAGCCAGAGCTATTACGGCGCCAGCGGTTCGTCCAGTTACGAAGAGTACGAAGCAACCAGCAGCTACATCGAGCAAGGTGAACTGCGAAAATTCACCGGCGACATCAAGGGTGAGATTCTGCGCACCGGCATGTTCCAGCTGGTGCAGGGCACGCCTTACACCGCATCGTCCAAAGGTGATGTGTATGACGTGATCAAGCGCATCAAGGCCGGCAGCTTCAAGGGTGCCGACTATGTGCTGTTCGGCACTGTGTCAGACATCGACTTCACCCGCGACATGAATGAACTGGCCAACACCGACAGTTATTCAGCGGTGCTGGGGCTGACGCTAGTGGCGGATTTCAGCCTGATCAATACCAAGACCTTCGAGATCACCTCGGCCTTCACGGCGATGGGCGAAGGTCAGGACACCAAACTGGTGAATGGCCGGGATATCAAGATTTCGCTGAACCGCCCACGGGTGGTGCGCGATGTGTCCAAGGCATTGGGTGAGGATGTGGCTGCGCAACTGAGCCAACAGCTCGGTGGCGGTGGCTACGAGCAGCCGGGGCAAGCGCCGTTGCGCAATAACCTGCCTCGGGATACGGCACCGGTGATTCTGCACTGAGCAGGCTCTGATCGTTCCCACGCTCCGCGTGGGAATGCAGCAACCAGGGACGCTCTGCGTCCCAAAGAGCCGAACGCGGAGCGTCCGTTGAGGCATTCCCACGCAGAGCATGGGAACGATCAGGCGACCTGAAGAGGTCGCCTTTTTTGTGCCTGAAGGTTTTACACCGCCGCTTTGCGCAGGGTCGCCATGAACGCCGCCGCGCCGATGAACAGCCCGGCAAAGGTGCGGTTCATGCGTTTTTGCTGCTTGGGCGTACGCAGCAAACGCAGCACCTTGGCCGCCAGACCGGTGTAGCCGGCCATGACGATCAAGTCGACACAGATCATGGTCACGCCGAGAATCAGGTACTGAGCCACCAGCGGCGCGTGGGGATCGATGAATTGCGGCAGCACCGCGAGCATGAACACCAAGGCCTTGGGGTTGCTGACGTTTACCAGAAAACCGCGGAACACCAGCGCCATCGGCTTGCCGATCTGCCGGATGGCCGCGTCGTCGTTCATATCATTGGGCAACGCGCGCCATTGCTTGACCGCGAGGTAGACCAGGTAGGCCACGCCGAACCATTTGATCGCATAGAAAGCCGTAGCGGAGGCCGTGAGGATCGCACCGACACCGGCAGCAACAATCGCAATCTGCAACGCAAGGCCCAGTTGCAAGCCCAAGGCGTTCCAGTAACCGCGCCAGAAACCATAGCGCAAACCGCTGGACATCGACGCAATGGCGCCGGCACCGGGAGACAGACTAATCACCCAGCAGGCGGCAAAAAACGCCAGCCATGTTTGAAGCACCATCGCACACCTCGACTCAGACTCGTGACAGACGTCTAAGCTAATGCGCCTTTGGGCCGATGACTACCGATTTTTTGTAGGACAGAGCGACTGTCGACCAGCGTTTACGGCTTGAAGGGCCCATCGCCTGACAGACCGCCATCGCGGGCAAGCCCGCGAAAGCGGTGTGTCAGGCAACAGAAGGCTTACCTTTCGAAGCCGCTCGAAGGGAACACATCAGTACCGCGCCAGCGTCGAACCGAACGCTGGAAGAAAAGGCTATTGGGCACTTGCACCATAGCGCTGCCGGTACCGAGTTCTTCGGCTTCGATAAGCGTGGTGTAGAGCAGATTGATCGCCACCACCCGGCCTTTGACGCCGGGCTTGTCGGTCGTATCCACCAACTCGACCACATCACCGATACGGAATGGGCCGACGGTGAAGATCAGGATCGCGCACAGCAGGTTGGAGAGCACGCTCCACATGGCGAAAAACGCCACGGCGGCCACCGCAACGAAACCGGACAACGCCGTCCAGAGCACCGTGGCCGACACGCCGAGGCGTTCCAGCACGAAGATCAACGCGCTGCCCATGATCAGCCAGCGCAAACCGCCGCGCAGCGGCATGAAAAACTGCGGCGGAAACGGGTAGCGCTCACCCAATCGCGTCAGGCATTTAGCGACGATTCGCTGGACGATATAACCGGCCAGCAGGATCAGCAGAATTTGCACGACCAGCCAGAGCGGCTCGACCCACATCGCCGGCAACGGCAGCTTGAAGGCTTCCATCAGGAGAGTGCCTCCAGCTCCGCCTGCATGCTTTCGAGCAGTTCCAGCGCTTCCATCCAGGCTTCTTCCAGTTCGGCTTCACGCACCTTCAGCTTGGCTTGTTCAGCCAGCAGATCACGCAAATCGTTCTTGCGCATCGGCTCGTAAATGTCGCTGTCGCCAAGGCTGGTATCGATTTTCGCCAGCTTCTCGTGCAGCTTGCCCAACTCGGCTTCAAGCTTGTCGGCCTCACGCTTGTGCGGTGCCAGTTGCTGACGCAACGCAGCAGCGGCCTGGCGCTGGGCCTTCTTGTCGGTCTTGTCCGGATTAACCGGGGTATTGCTGACCGGGGCATTGCGTTGACGGTATTCGACCAGCCAACGGGCGTAGTCTTCCAGGTCGCCGTCGAACTCCTCGACCTTGCCGTCTGCCACCAGATAGAAATTGTCAGTGGTGCTTTTGAGCAGATGGCGATCGTGTGAGACCACCAGTACCGCGCCACTGAACTCCTGCAGGGCCATGGTCAGCGCCAGACGCATTTCCAGGTCCAGGTGGTTGGTCGGTTCGTCGAGCAGCAACAGGTTCGGTCGATCCCAAGCGATCAAGGCCAAGGCCAGACGCGCCTTCTCACCGCCGGAGAAATTCAGTACCGGCTCATCGATACGCGCGCCGCGGAAATCGAACCCGCCGAGGAAATCGCGCAGGGTCTGCTCACGCTCGGTCGGCGCCAGGCGCTGCAAGTGCAGCAACGGGCTGGCCTTGGAGTCAAGGGAATCCAGCTGATGCTGGGCGAAGTAGCCAACGACAGTGTTTTCACCGCGCGTCAGGCGACCGGCCAACGGCTCAAGCTCACCGGCGAGGTTTTTGATCAGGGTCGATTTACCCGCGCCGTTGGGGCCGAGCAAACCGATCCGCGCGCCGGGGGTCAGTTGCAGCTTGACCTTCTCCAGCACGGCTTTGTCGCCGTAACCCAGTCGAGCATCCGATAGGTCAATCAGTGGGCTGGAAATTTTCGTCGATTCGCGGAAGACGAAGTCGAACGGCGAATCGACGTGGGCGGCGGACAGCTCTTCCATCCGCTCCAGCGCCTTGATCCGGCTCTGGGCCTGACGGGCCTTGGTGGCCTGGGCCTTGAAGCGGGCGATGTAGCTTTCCATGTGCGCACGTTGCGCCTGTTGCTTCTCGTAGGCCTGTTGTTGCTGGGCCAGACGTTCGGCACGGGCGCGTTCGAAGGCGCTGTAACCACCGCGATACAGGGTGATCTTGCGTTGATCGACGTGGGCTACGTGATCGACCACGGCATCGAGGAAGTCCCGGTCGTGGGAAATCAGCAGCAAGGTGCCGGGGTAGCTTTTAAGCCACTCTTCGAGCCAGATGATGGCGTCAAGGTCCAAGTGGTTGGTCGGTTCGTCGAGCAGCAACAGGTCCGAAGGGCACATCAAAGCCTGCGCCAGGTTCAGACGCATCCGCCAGCCACCGGAGAAATCTCCTACCTGTCGATCCATCTGCTCGTTGGTGAACCCAAGGCCGGCCAGCAGCTTTCGAGCCCGAGCGTCGGCGGTGTAGCCATCGGCGCTGTCGAGTTCCGAATGCAGGCGGGCCTGAGCGGCACCGTCGTGGGCTGCTTCGGCTGCCGCCAGGTCATGTTGCACCTGGCGCAGACGCAGGTCACCATCGAGCACGTAGTCGACCGCCAGGCGTTCGAGCGTCTCGATTTCCTGACGCATGTGGGCGATGCGCCAGTCGGCCGGCAGGAAGCAGTCACCCGAGTCCGGGTGCAGTTCGCCACGAATCAAGGCGAACAGGCTCGATTTGCCGGCGCCGTTGGCACCGATGAGGCCGGCTTTGTGGCCGGCGTGCAGGGTCAGCTCGGCGTCTTCTAGCAGACGTTGCGGGCCACGCTGTAAAGTCAGGTTCTGAAGTCGAATCATAATGGCGGCGGAGTCTACCAGCTTCGCTCGCAACTGGCGCGAGTAGCACTATGTCCTCTGACCTGTGGAGCTTTTCCGTTTTCACTTATTCCCGTCGCGGGGTGGAACGTGCGTGCCTGCAATTGCAGTCGGCAGGCGTGAATGTGTGCCTGCTGCTATGCGGGTTGTGGCTGGAAGAGCGTGGAGTTACCTGCAACAAGCAACGCTTGCAGCTGCTTCGCGATGTAGCCGGGCCTTGGGACGCGGATGTCGTGCAACCGTTGCGCGCCTTGCGCCTGCAATGGAAAGCCGCCGCTAGCGAGGATGCCGGGCTGAATGATTTGCGCGAACAAGTAAAGTCACTAGAGATGGAAGCCGAACGACATCTGTTGTCACGGCTGGAAAGATTGGCACAGAGTTGGCCGCAGTGTGAGGAGACCGAACGAACGGCCTGGCTGGAAGGTGTGGCAGCAGACGCCGCCAACCTGGACCGCGACGCGCTGCATCAGCTGCGCGTCGCGGCAACCGGCACTTAGGAAGCGCTGGTTGGGGTGGTG
The DNA here is from genome assembly GCF_031570575.1 of Pseudomonas sp. JL3. Taxonomy (NCBI): domain Bacteria; kingdom Pseudomonadati; phylum Pseudomonadota; class Gammaproteobacteria; order Pseudomonadales; family Pseudomonadaceae; genus Pseudomonas; species Pseudomonas sp. JL3. The sequence continues at coordinate 39,942 of NZ_JAKWJK010000008.1, read as the reverse complement.
CTGGTGCTCGACGACGCGGCTGGCGTTGGCGCAGACGTGGTGGTCGAGGTGGTTGCTGCCGGCGAGGGCGAAGCCGAGGAAGCCGGGGCCGGAGTTGCTGGCTTGATCGTTGGCGCAGCGGCCGGCTTGGCAGTGGCGACTGGCTTTTTCACGGCCGGTTTTGCTGCTGGCTTAGCTGCTGGTTTTGCAGCCGGTTTTGCAGCCGTTTTTGCGGCGGCTGGTTTGGCAGCAGCAGGTTTCGCAGCAGCAGTTTTGGCAGCCGGTTTAGCGGCTGGCTTGGCAGCGGGTTTAGCCGCTGGTTTTGCAGCAGGCTTGGCTGCGGCGGTTTTAGCCGCGACAGGTTTAGCGGCTGGCTTGGCAGCCGGTTTAGCGGCGGCAGTTCTAGCGGCTGGCTTGGCAGCAGATTTAGCCGCTGGTTTTGCCGCTGCAGTTTTTGCCGCGGTGGTTTTTGCAGCTGTTTTAGCAGCAGCTGGCTTGGCGGCAGGTTTGGCAGCCGTCGTTTTAGCCGCTGGTTTCGCAGCACTGGCAGCGACTGGTTTTTTCGCCGCCGGTTTTGCAGCTGGCTTGGCTGCGGCTTTCACTACAGCTTTGGCAGCAGGCTTGGCCGATGCTTTTACAGCAGCCGGTTTGGCAGCGGCTTTCTTCGCAGGTGCCGCAGCTGGCTTGGCCGAACGCAGGGACAACGCCTTGCCGACAGCCTCTTGGACACGACCGACACCCTGGGCCAGTTTCAGGCTTTCTTGAGCGTCGCGTTTGAGTTGCAGGATGTAGCTGCGCGTTTCGGACTGGCGATCCTTGAGGGCATCGAGCAAGTCCTCAAGTTCTTTCACCGCATCTTTGGCTTTGGCTTGCGCCTTGGCTTTGCCGGCCGCCGCAGCGTCCTGCAATTTGGTCCGGGATTTGTGCAGTTTTTCCTGCGCTTTTCCGCGCTGCTTTTCCAACTTGGCGAGCAGTTTTTCAGCATCAGCCATAGCTTGGGAACAAGCGTTTTCCAAATGCTCGAGCAAGCTGCCCGAGAGTTGTTGGAGTAAGTGCAACGGAGTATTTACAGGCTTCTTGGTGGCCGACATGGTTTACCTCCTGGCTGACGTGAATGCGGCTCATACTAGACCTCTGCTGCTACCGCCGCTAGGGCATGTTGACAGTATCTAAAGTACTCCGTTGCAACGAATCAAAAAAGTTCTGCGCTTAGATAAAACCAGTTCACCTTCGAGCGCATTCGCACTGGCATAATCCTGCGCATCTCAGGTCGGAGAGTGCCCATGTCGCGCTACCTTTTTTTATCGCTGTGCGTGTTTTTTTCCGTGGCCCAGGCCGCCGAAAAAATCGCCGCAAATGACGCTCACGATCTCGCTTACAGCTTGGGCGCAAGCCTTGGCGAACGCTTGCGCCAGGAAGTTCCGGATCTGCAACTCCAGGCCCTGCTCGAAGGTTTGCAGCAAGCCTATCAAGGCAAGCCGCTGGCACTGAAAGATGAGCGAATCGAACAGATTCTGGCCGAGCATGAAGCCCGGGTTGCCATGCAATCGCCTGTGCCGCAAAGCGAATTGGCTTTGGAAAACGAGCGACGTTTTCTAGCCGAGGAAAAAGCCAAACCTGGCGTTCGCGAAATGGCCGATGGAATATTGCTGACAGAGTTGGCGCCGGGCACCGGTACCAAGGCCGGCCCCAATGGCAAGGTCCAGGTGCTGTATATCGGACGCCTGCCTGACGGCACAGTGTTCGACCAGAACAGCCAGCCGCAGTGGTTCAGTCTTGATAGCGTAATCGGCGGATGGCGCAGTGCGTTGCAAAACATGCCGGTCGGCGCGAAATGGCGTCTGGTGATTCCATCGGCCCAAGCCTATGGTGCCGACGGTGCCGGCGACTTGATCGCGCCGTTCACCCCGCTGGTATTCGAAGTCGAATTGCGGGGTGCTACAAGCTGAATGCCGGAAACGAAAAACGGCGCGCCTTGCGCACCGTTTTCAGTTTCTAGCCGAGAAGGGTTCAGGCCTGAACCGAACTTTCTTCCTTGTGAGCAGTGTGCAGCACTTCGATCAGGCAATCTTCCAGCTCGAAGCGCTCACGCAGTTGGCTGCCCAGTTTTTCCAGCGCTTCAGCGAAACGCTCCGTATCGTTGCAATCACCTTTGTGGCAATGATCATTGAAGGACAGGGCCATCTCGGTGCTCACGTCGATACGCGGGTTGATCTGCTTCACCAGTTCAAGGCCGCCATCGTCGCCAAAGGCCTTCGCCTCATTGACCAGATGCTCGCTCACTTCGAAGTGCCAGGCAGAAACATAATCGACAAGAATCTCGCAGAACCGACCGTTCAAGGACTTGTCGGCGAAAGCCGGTTTGGCATTTCGCAAGTCGTGGAATGCCTTTACCAACTCTTCACGCTCTTGTAGCCAGCGGTCAATGAGCTTATGAACCCCACCCCAGCGTTCCTGAGCATTCTGACAACTATCTAACATGGCGATCTCACTTCCCTAATGGGTCATGCCGTTCTACGCCTGCCCCCAACACTCGGCACATCCGGTCTTGGTCAGGCAGAACAGCAACGAGCAACATAATTCCAATGACACGTGCGGGCCAGATTATGCCCGCGCGCCTATGGCTTCAAGGTACGCAGGAGATAAAGTTCATACAAGTGTTTAATCACCTGGCAGTACCCGGTGCGACGACTCGCCGCTGAGCGGTCGCTGACATGCGATCCAGACAAGGCGCAACAACTGATACCCGCCCAGAATCATCATCGCAACGAAGAACAGCAGACTCCATTCCGGGATGCTCAGGTCGAACAGCGTCCAGGAAATTTCCGCACAGTCGGCGGTTCCTTTAAACATTCGCTGCACGACACACAACCAGGGCGTACTGGCGAACAGATCGGCCAAATTGGGCGAACATGCCGATAGCTGATGCACCGGATTGCTCTGCAACAGAACTTGCCGCCATGCCGTGACGGTACCCGCCAGACTGCAAAGCAGACCCAGCAACCAATACAGGAAGGATCCAAAGCGGCCAGGTCCCTGCACTGAAGCCGCCAGGCAGACAGTCGTGAGCAGTGCCAGGCAAACTCGCTGCAACAGGCACAACCCGCAAGGCTTGAGGCCGACCACATATTCCAGGTGATAGGAAACGCCCAAGGCCAGGGCACCTGCAATGAAAACCATGAAAAACAAGGAGCGTGAGCAGGCCAAAGACATGGCTTTTCCGTAACAGTAGAGACAGGTGGTTACGGTAGAGGAAAGCGCGGCAGCCTTTCAAGGCAGGCCGCCACGGACACTTCACCAGAAGTGTAGGGAATTCCCGACAGTGTCGAGAGGATTTGATGTAGTCCTTTGTAGGACTTTGCCGGTGAAGGATTACAACGCTGAAACAGTGGCGGATTCGAAGCGACTGCGCTCTTTTATAAGAAGATCAAAAAATCGCAGCCTTCGGCAGCTCCTACATTGGCCCCGCGCGCGAATCAAACGTGAGCCGGCACCGGCAGCGGTGCCGCCAGCAAGCGCTCATCCAATAGACCCAAGCCCTCCTGGAACAGCTGATTACTGCGTTCGGTGTCACCCAGTTGCGCCAGCAATCGCGCCAGTTCGGCGCAGGCTTCAGGGTTGCGCTGCACACGCAGGCTGCTTTCCAGATAATCCCTGGCCTTACCCCATAGACTGCTTTGCAGACACAAACGGCCCAGCGTCAGCAACAGGCTCGGATCGGCGGGATGATCTTTGAGCCAACCCTCGGCGGTGTGCAGTTGCCTGGCCGGATCGCTGCCGCGAACCAGCCCGTACAGGCGTGCCAGATGGCTGTCGTACTTGCGCTTGAGGGCTGCACGCAGGACCTCTTCGGCCTCTACCTGCGCCCCCAGTTGCCGCAATTGCTCGGCATAGGCCAGCACCAGTTGCGGTTCCTGACGCTGAGCAGCGGTGAGTTGCTGCCAGGCGCGATTGAGCGATTGCAGACCAACCGTTCCGTCCTCTTCCCGGTGCGCCGCCAACGAAAGATTTTCACCCCAGGCGCGGCGCTCCAGCTCAGCCAGTTCCGCCGGTGGCAGCACCTTGTCCTTGCGTAACTCTGGCAATAAGCGAATCACTGCCGACCAGTCGCCCCGCTGCTGATGCAGGCGCTGCAACTGGCGCAGAGTCTGGACGTTATGAGGATGACGCTCGTGCATGGCTTGCAGGGTGACCAGAGCGCCTTCAGTGTCGCCGCGGTCAGTCTGCAATTGGGCATGGTTCAAGGCAATCGCCAGCTCGGCCTGGGGCTGCCGCTCGAGGGCGCGCTCCAGCAGGTTGTCGCTTTCCTCGTAGTGACCTTGTTCGTTCGCGGCGCGGGCGGCACCGAGGTAATAGAGCAACGGCTGGCGCTCGGCCTCCGCTGCGCGATACAGATGACGCTGCGCACTGGCCCAGCGGCCCTCGGCCAGATCCAGCTGACCGTGCTCGATCGCCACTTGCACCCGTCGACTGCGATTGCGCCGTGACCATGGGTTGACCACTCCACCGGAAGTCGTCACCAGCTCAATCAACGCCTTGATGCCCCAGAACACCAGCCACAGCACGACCACCAGGGCCAGAGTTGCCCACAGGCTCGATTCGTAACGGAAAGTTTTGTAGGCGATCAGCACATAGCCGGAATGCTCGGCAATCGCCAATCCCAGCGCGGCGGCAGCGGCGATGACCACGAACACGATCACATAGAGGCGCTTCATGGCGTGGCCTCCTGCATAGTGTTCGCGGCAGGTTTGGCCAGAGGTTTCACCGAATCCTCGGCGTTGACGTTGCGCCGTTCAAGATAGGCCTGAACCGTACTCAACGTGCCTGTCAGATCTGGCGTGACCACCGTGACCGGCTGCTTGCTCAGTTCGACCACCTGCTCGAGCATGATTTTGCTCTGAGGGTTGTCCGGGTTGAAATTGCCCTTGAGCACGTCCCGCGCTTCGGCCAGCGCCTGGGTGTAAACCGCGGCCTGGCCATTGAGCGCGGCCCACTGTGCTTGCTCCAGCGCCAGGCTCAGGGCCAGACGCACTTGGCTCAGACTCTGTCCTGCCAGCAACGGCCGGACATTCTTGTCAGCGCTGAAATCGATGCGGATATAACGGGAGATCTGATCCCACCATTGCGCCCAGCGACTGGCACCGTCGCCATCGGCGGTCAGGCCCAGCAGGGATTCGCCACGGTCCTTGTACTCAGGCGCCAACTCGGTGAGGTTGATCACTTGATCGCGCAAGGCACCCAGTCGCAGGAACAGCCCGGTGCGATCCGGCTGTTCGGTACTGCGCAGGGCTACCAGGGTTTTGGCCACTTGCTCGCGAGCGGCAAAAGCCCCCGGGTCGTTCTGTTCACGGAGAATTTCATCGGCGCCCTGCACCAGAGCCTGGGCGCTGCTGATGTCCTGCAACGCAGACAGGCGCAGGCTGGCCAGACGCAGCAAGTGCTCGGCTTCAGCCAGACGCCAGTCCTTGCGGCTGGCACCGAGGACGGTTTCCAGACGTTGATTCAGACGCTGCTGATCGCCCTGAAGTTGAGTGACCAGACGACTGCGTGCGTCGAGCTCCTCGGCGGCAGGCATTTGCTCGAGGCGAGCCGTCAGGCGTTGCTCGTTGAGCTTCAGGCTCTGCGCCTGATCATTCAACGCCTGTAGTTGACTCAACTGTTGTTGGTTATTGGCTTGCAGGTGACGCACCTGCCAGACTCCCCAACCGCCCACGGCAACTCCGGCCGCGCCCAACAATAGCGCGACGATTGCCAACCCATTGCCTCGGCGCTGCTCAACAGCAGGTGGCGCAGTTTCAACCGGTGCATCAGCCGGTGCATCAAGCACGGGCCGGACGTCATCTTTAGGCAAGGCTGTTTCGCTCACGTATCCATCCTTTGCATTAGAAAACGGGCACGGGATGTTCCCGTAACGCCGCCAGCAATGCCGCGGCACTGGCGCCACGACAATCCACAACTGTTTGGGCCCCGGCGGCACGTGCCAGCTCGGCGACCCTGGGGCTTGGAACAAACAACGGCAACCGCGCCATGCTCGGCCAGGCATCGCCAGCCAGTCGGTGCAGGTGCTCAAAACCCTGTCCACTGCTGACCACCAGCCCGTTCAAGTGTTCCGCCTTGATCCGGTCAGGCAGCGTTGCCGACGGGTACCGCGGTAAACCGCGTCGGTACAACTCCAGATACTCGACACTAGCACCAAGCTCGCGTAAACGCTCAGCCAGCAGCTCGCGGCCACCCTCCCCGCGCATGATCAGCACCCGCGGATCGGGTCGGATAACAGCCTCACGCAACGGCACAAGCTCAAGCAATGCTTCGCTGTCGTCGCCGTCGACCGGGAAGCTCACATCCAGTCCGTTATCCTCGAGGATCTGCGCCGTCGCCGCGCCCACGCTAAACCATTTCGGAGCCGGTGGCTGCGGCCAGTACTGGTTGAGCAGATCGACCGCGATTCTGGCGGCCGGTTTGCTGACCACGATCACCGCGCAATAGCGTTCCAGGTTCTGAATCACTTCGCGCATTGTGTCAGAGGCGGGAATCGGCTCGATATCCAAAAGCGGCAAGCTGCTGCTGAAAACCCCCGCGTCGGCCAACACACGGGCAAGCGCCGCCGATTCATCCGCAGGGCGCGTCAACAACAGGCGCCAGCCAGTCACTCGTGCCCTGCCTCGCCATAGACTGCTTTCAGAATGTCGGCGGCGCCCTGGCTCAGCAGGTCTTCGGCCACTTGCACACCCAATGCCTCGGCATCAGCCCGTGGCGCACGGGCCTCGGCGCAGAGCAGTAGACCGCCGCTCGGATCGCCTACCAACCCACGCAACCAGATCTGCTCACCTTCAAGCACGGCGTAGCAAGCAATTGGCACTTGGCAGCCGCCATTCAAATGTTTGTTGAGAGCACGCTCGGCAGTAACACGAATGGCCGTGTCCTGATGATGCAACGGCGCCAGCAGCGCGTGGATTTCAGTGTCGGCGCTACGGCATTCGATACCGACCGCGCCCTGGCCACCGGCCGGCAGACTGTCTTCGGCACTGATGGCCGAAGCGATGCGGTCTTCGAAGCCCAAGCGAATCAAACCCGCCGCGGCGAGGATGATAGCGTCGTATTCGCCGGCATCGAGCTTGGCCAGGCGAGTGTTGACGTTGCCGCGCAGGAAGCGGATTTCCAGGTCCGGACGACGGGTCAACAGCTGAGCCTGACGACGCAGGCTGGAGGTGCCGACGATACTGCCTTTGGGCAACTCATCCAGGCTGGCGTAGGTGTTGGAAACGAAGGCATCGCGTGGGTCTTCGCGCTCGCAAATGCAGAACAGACCGAGGCCTTCGGGGAAGTCCATCGGCACGTCTTTCATGGAATGCACGGCGATGTCGGCTTCATTTTCCAGCAGCGCGTTTTCCAGTTCCTTGACGAACAGGCCCTTGCCGCCGATTTTCGACAGCGGCGAATCGAGCAGCTTGTCGCCGCGGCTGACCATGGGTACCAGCGTCACGAGCAGGCCCGGATGGGCCTGTTCCAGACGAGCCTTGACGTATTCGGCCTGCCACAGGGCGAGAGCACTTTTGCGGGTGGCGATGCGGATTTCGCGAGAGGACATGGATCAATCAATCCGTACTGAATAGATACGGCGGATAATAACAGCTCAGCCAAATCCACTTTGACTTGTATCAGAAACCGCATGGCCTCCCTGGCCCTCAATGTCCGGTAATAGGGTAGAAATCCGCCCTTAAAGCTGTTGCATCATTTTGCGCACGCCGGCCACATGACGTCGGCTGACGATCAGGGCATCGCCGTTCAGTCCTTTGAGAAACAGCTGGAAATGCCCCAGGGGCGTGCGTTGCAGCCGCTCGATGCGTTCGCGAGCAACCAGGGCGTTGCGGTGGATCCGCACGAAACGGTCGCCAAATTCGTCTTCGAGGGCCTTGAGTGGTTCGTCGAGCAGCACTTCACCGCCTTCATGACGCAAGGTGACGTACTTGTGGTCGGCAATGAAGTAGACCACCTGACCCAACGGAATCAGTTCGATGCCTTTTCGGGTGCGGGCGCTGATGTGGCTGCGCGGACCGCTACCGGTTTCGGCTGCCGGACGAGTCAAGGCCGCGAGCTGGACGCGATTGGGTCGCTCGGCTTTCTTTAATGCTTCGTGTAACTGTTCTGTGCGCACAGGCTTCACCAGATAGCCCACGGCGCTGGCCTGTAGGGCTTCCACGGCAAATTCATCGGGCCCGGTGCAAAACACCACGGCGGGCGGGGTTTCGCGTTCGCACAATCGTGCAGCCACTTGCAGGCCATCGAGGCCCGGCATGCGAATATCGAGCAGCACGATATCCGGTTTGTGACTGTCGATCAGTGCCAACGCCTCTTCGCCGTTCGTGGCGCTGGGCTCCAGGACATTGTATCCCTCGAGTTCGCCGACCATTCGGCTCAGGCGCTCGCGGGCCAGGGGTTCGTCATCAACGATCAGGACATTCATATTGCGCTGGATTCCTGCGTGAGTCTCGCACAAGGATAGCGTAGACAGGTGAAGTGACGTCCGTCACCGCGATCCACGCTAAGACTAGCGCGAGGGCCAAAAAGTGCCGCGAGACCGGCGGCTAAATTTTCATCTGCCGCGTGACTGGCGGCCCAGGCCCGCACTGGCGAGGCATCGCCGTAGGGTTTGCTGATACACAATATGAACACCCCTCTTCTCTCTATAGTCAGCTGCAGCATCGAGAAGTGCGCTGATCCTCTGTCCAACTGTAGACGGTTGCCGGGACGTTATTGCTCAATTGAAAAATATCGTTGCGCAATTTCCGCATCGCTTGCTTCGAGCAGGGGCAGCGCAATGAGAAAAAAACCTGTCGACCAGTATCAGCGACAGGATTGGCAACCCTGTTATTATCCGCGTCAGCGTTCCACGCCATCTTTCTTCAAGCCGATACGAGCGAATTCATGAGCACTGACAAGACCAATCAGTCCTGGGGCGGCCGCTTCAGTGAACCCGTCGACGCCTTCGTCGCCCGCTTCACCGCCTCCGTCACCTTCGACCAGCGCCTGTATCGCCACGACATCATGGGCTCGATCGCCCACGCCAGCATGCTGGCCAAGGTCGGCGTGCTGACCGATGCCGAGCGCGACAGCATCATCGATGGCCTGAACACCATCCAGGGTGAAATCGAGGCCGGCCAGTTCGACTGGCGCATCGACCTTGAAGACGTGCACATGAACATCGAGGCGCGTCTGACCGACCGCATCGGCGTCACCGGTAAAAAGCTGCACACCGGTCGCAGCCGTAACGACCAGGTCGCCACCGACATCCGCCTGTGGCTGCGAGACGAGATCGACCTGATCCTCAGCGAAATCACTCGCCTGCAACAAGGCTTGCTGGAGCAGGCCGAGCGCGAAGCCGCCAGCATCATGCCGGGCTTCACTCACCTGCAAACCGCGCAGCCGGTGACCTTCGGGCACCACATGCTGGCCTGGTTCGAAATGCTCAGCCGCGACTACGAGCGTCTGGTGGATTGCCGCAAGCGCACCAATCGCATGCCGTTGGGCAGCGCCGCGCTGGCCGGCACCACTTACCCGATCGACCGCGAGTACACCGCTCAACTGCTGGGCTTCGACGCAGTCGGCGGTAACTCCCTGGACAACGTGTCCGATCGCGACTTCGCCATCGAGTTCTGCTCGGCCGCGAGCATCGCGATGATGCACTTGTCGCGGTTCTCCGAAGAGCTGGTGCTGTGGACCAGCGCGCAGTTCCAGTTCATCGATCTGCCGGACCGTTTCTGCACCGGCAGTTCGATCATGCCGCAAAAGAAAAACCCGGACGTCCCAGAGCTGGTTCGCGGCAAGACTGGCCGGGTATTCGGCGCGTTGATGGGCCTGCTGACCCTGATGAAAGGCCAGCCATTGGCCTACAACAAGGACAACCAGGAAGACAAGGAACCGCTGTTCGACGCCGCCGACACCCTGCGCGACTCGCTGCGGGCCTTTGCCGACATGATCCCGGCGATCAAGCCCAAGCACGCGATGATGCGCGAAGCGGCTCTGCGCGGTTTCTCCACCGCCACCGACCTGGCTGACTATCTGGTTCGCCGTGGCCTGCCGTTCCGTGATTGCCACGAAATCGTTGGCCACGCGGTGAAGTACGGCGTGGAAAGTGGCAAGGACCTGGCGGAAATGAGCCTGGATGAATTGCGCAAGTTCAGCGATCAGATCGAGCAGGACGTATTTGCCGTGCTGACCCTGGAAGGCTCGGTGAATGCCCGTGACCACATCGGCGGGACTGCGCCGGCGCAGGTCAAGGCTGCCGTGGCTCGCGGTCAGGCATTGCTCGCCAGCCGTTAAAAAGCTTCGCGGGCAAGCCCGCTCCCACAAGGATCTCCGATTGGCCAAAATCTATGGCAGACAGAGAAACCTGTGGGAGCGGGCTTGCCCGCGATGACTGACTTCAGAGCACTACAAAACCTACTTTTTGGACGCGATCATCTGCAGAAACGCTGGCATCGCCGCGTCCTTGTCCATTGCGATCCGCTGCACATGCGGATTCTGCTCCAGACGCTCCAGCAGCGCCCTGGCCGCCGGCATCTCGGCCAGCAGATCAATATCGAACAGCTTCTGCGCCACGGCACAGGCCATCGGCACGCTGTAGAGGAAATACAGATCGGCCACGCTCAGGCTGTCACCCGCCACATAAGGAGCGAATTTGCCGTGTCTGCCCAGAGAGGCAAACCCCAGCAGTAACTCGGCCTTGGTCTTTTCCTGGATAGCCTGCGGCACGGACATGCCGAAAAACGCTGCGGGGTAGCAGGCGCGCGCCGGCAGCTCGATGTACAACTCGATTTCCTTGGCCAAAGCCAGCGCCTGCGCTCGCTCGAAAGGCTCGCTCTGCAGCAGCGGCGTGCCTTTCTGGCTCTGCTCAAGGTACTCGAGAATCACGCTGGTTTCATTGATGAAACCTTCTTCGACGCCCAGCACAGGAACCTTTCCACGTGGGCTGATAGCTAGCGCCTCGGGGGTAGTGCCTGGGTAAAACGGCACCTCTTCAAACGGCAGTCCCTTCTCCAGCAACGCCAGCTTGACCATGTTGTAGTAGTTGCTGACGCAAAATCCATAAAGCTTGAGCATTACATAGCCTCCAGGCCGTGCAGGGGTTGGTAGCGCCATTTATAGAACGCCCGGGCACTTCTTGCCAGCAGCATCACAGCGCTGAATGCAGGTAAACTGGCCGCCTTTCCTTGAGGAGCCTGCCATGAGCGAGCCAAACGACATCGATAACGACGAAGAAGCGTTCACCGAAACGACGCTGATCGAAGCGATCGAGAACCAGATCGAAAGCGACAACCCGCCAGCGGCCAAGGCGACCTTCAACAAGCTGACCCTGGTGGGTTACGAGCGGGAAGAAATCCTCAACCTGATGGCCCACGTGCTGGCGGTGGAAATCGACGCGATCCTCGAAGAAGACCGCGCGTTCAACACTGAATGGTACGAAGCTGCACTGCGCGCTCTGCCAGAGTTGCCGCCGGAAAAGAAATAACTCCCCAAATCCGCAGGAGCGAGGCTTGCCCGCGAAGAACGATGACGCGGTTTTTCAGGAAGACCGCGATATCGTTCTTCGCGGGCAAGCCTCGCTCCTACAGAAACCACGCCCTCGCCAGGGAATGCTCCCCCCGGGGCGAAAAAACCCTGTTACGAGCACTGGACATGCTGCGCGAGTGGGATCACCTTAGGAGCGCTATCGTCCAATTCCTAGAAAGTCTGGAGTCCTTATGTCGCTTACCCCTGAGTTGGTTGCCGAACTGGAAATCCTCGCCCTCTTCAACCTGGACAGTTCCCAGGAAGGTTTGAAAATTCATCAGACCGCTGCCCCGAAAGCCATTGCCGCCGCCCAAAGACTGTTCGACAAAGAATTGATCACCCAGCCCGATGGCGGTTATCTGACCAGCCTGGGGCGTGACGCTGCACAAAATGTGCAAACCGTTCTAACCATTCTGTCCGTGCGCGAAACAGCCTGAGCCTCACCGCATCGCCCACGGAAACCTCTGTCACGGGATTTCCGCGGGCACACTTTGGTGCCCGCTGTCGCCGTGCGATAGAAATCTGACGCCAGAAATACAAAATCCGCTGAAAAGTCCCGGGGCCGAGGCGCTAAACTGCCCCTCATCCCGAGCCCTCCACGTCCGAGCCCCGCGAGCCGGATTGAGCTGACATGACCCGCACCCATGAAATCCGCCCCGATCTGGACGAGGGAATCGACCGCAAGGTTCTCAGCCAGCTGCGCGCCCGCTTTCTGAAGCTCAACGAGGGCCGGATGGCCCGTGCCATGGAAGGGTTGTCGCCCCGCCAGCAAACGGTTCTGACCCTGTTGCCGCTGTTTTTCCACGTCAATCACCCGCTGTTGCCTGGATATGTTTCAGGTAGCACCCCGGCCGGGCTGTCGAATTTCGAACCTGACGCCAACGCCCTCGCCGAAGCCCAGCGCCTGACGCGCTCGTTTTCCTACAAGCCGCGCCACGGCAGCAATCCGCCGCGACCGATTCACGGCCTGTTCCTGATGGGCAGCCTCGGCACCTTGGCCCAGGCCGATCAGAGCGACATGGACGTATGGGTCTGTCACGGGCCGGACTTGAGCGAAAGCGAGCTCACAGAGCTGCGCAAGAAATGCCAGTTGCTTGAGATATGGGCCGCCAGCCAGGGTGCCGAGGCGCATTTCTTCCTGATCGACCCGGCTCGCTTCGTGCTCGGCGAGCGCGATACCCAACTGAGTTCGGAAGACTGCGGCACCACCCAGCACTATCTGCTGCTGGACGAGTTCTACCGCACCGCGATTTGGCTGGCGGGGCGCACCCCCATCTGGTGGCTGGTGCCGGTTTATGAAGAGGCGGCGTACGACCGTTATACCCACACGCTGTTATCCAAGCGTTTCATTCGTGCCGACGAAACCCTGGACTTGGGGCATCTGGCCTATATTCCGCCCGGGGAATTCATCGGTGCCGGGCTCTGGCAGTTGTTCAAAGGCATCGAGTCACCGTACAAATCAGTGCTCAAACTGCTGCTGACCGAGGTCTACGCCAGCGAACACCCCAAGGTCCATTGCCTGAGCCTGCGCTTCAAGCAGGCGGTGTTTGCCAATCGACTGGACCTCGATGAACTGGATCCATACGTCGTGGTTTACCGGCGAATCGAGGAATACCTCACTGCCCGGGGTGAACCGGAACGTTTGGAGCTGGTACGCCGCGCGCTGTACTTGAAGGTCAATCGCAAGCTCACCGCCAGCAGCGGTCGCACCCAGAGCTGGCAGCGTTCGTTGCTCGAACGCCTGGCCCACGAATGGCATTGGGATCAGCGCCAGCTCGCGCTGCTCGACAGCCGCAGCCAATGGAAAGTCCGCCAGGTCAGCGCCGAACGTCGAGCCCTGGTTGGCGAGCTGAATTACAGCTACCGCTTCCTCACGCAGTTTGCCCGCAACGAGCAGACCGTAAGCCTGATCAACAAACGCGACCTCAATGTACTGGGCCGGCGGCTGTACGCGGCCTTCGAGCGCAAGGCCGACAAGGTCGAATTCATCAACCCGGGCATCGCTCCCGACCTGGCCGAAGACACTCTGACGCTGGTGCAGGCGCCCAACAAGAAAGAACCGGGGCAAACCCAATGGGGTTTGTACAACGGCAGCCTGGCCGCCCATGAGTGGGAACATTTCGCGCCGATCAAGCGCAGCCGTCAGTTACTGGAGCTGCTCACCTGGTGCCACCGTAACGGCGTGATCGACAATAGCACCCGCCTGGCCCTGCACCCCGGCACCAGCGATTTGAGCGAGTTCGAACTGTTCAACCTGCTCGGCAGCCTGCAACAAAGCATCGCCCTGCCCCTGGCCACAGTCGCCGAAGAGCCTTTGCTGCGTGCCAGCGTGCCGAGCGAAATACTGATCCTGGTGAACGTCGGCGTCGATCCGCTCAAGCACCATCGCGACCTGAACATCCTGATGACCACCGAGCGCACCGATTCCCTGAGCTACGCCGGCGTGCGGGAAAACCTGGTGCTGACCCTGGATCAGGTCACGCTCAATAGCTGGAACGAAGTGCTGGTCAGCCGTTTTGATGGCCCCCACGCCCTGCTCGACTGTCTGCGCGATTACCTCAATAACCTGCCGGACGGGCCACAACAACCCAAGCTGCGGGTGCGTTGTTTCTGCCACAACCGCGCGCAATTCATTGCCCGGCGGGTCGAAGAAATCCTCGACACCGCGCAGAACCTGCTGCTGAGCAAACTCAATCATCGTTACCTGATACAGGTCCAGCAGCATTACCACGTACTGGAGCTGGTGCCGGGCCAGGTCAATCATGTCGCCCTTGCTACCCTGCCGGCGCTGCTCGACTACCTCGGCGAAGAGCTGGCGAGCTACAGCCCGTTTCATCTGGACCCGACGGCACTGGAAGACCACGATCTGGCGCTGATCCTGCCCATGGGGCAACCCGACTGCGTTCAGGTGTTCTACCGGATCAACGAACACCAGGCGGATCTGTATGTGCTGGATGAGTTCAATGCCTTGTGGCAGCAGCGCTTGCCTTATCACGATGAACAAAGCCTGTTGGTGCCACTGCAACGTTTCCTGCAATCGATCCAGTACCGACGCGATGCCTTGCTGCCGATGGACGCAGCCCAGCCACTGAGCCTGGAGACTTTGTATTACCAGTTATTGCCTTCAGGTACCGCACGGGCGCGTCGGGTCGAAGCCCGACCGGCGCCGCAAACGCCGGTCAACAAACCGTTCTATGACGTGCAGGCGATCGTCGGCAAAGCCGCACCAGAGCAGGTACAGGTCACGTTGTATTGCAATCAGCGGGAGTTTTCGGAGCTGGAATATGGCGACCAACTGTTCAGTGTGGTCGCTGGGGAAATCGTCGAGCAGCGCCGCGAAGCTGAACGCTATCGCTGCTACATCACCGACCTGGACCTGTCGGGCCTGCTCGGTGATGGTCAGGGTTCAAGCCAGCTGTATCTGCGCTACAAGGCCGACCTGGAACGCGCACTGAACGAGGCGCTCGAGCAGGTCTGAGGGTTTTATTCCGGAAAGTCGCCGCCATTGGCCGGTTGCGACTCGACTGCCAGCAAGGTCAGTTTCAGGGTTTTGCCACCCGGCGCTGGCCAGTCAATGTGCTGACCGACCTTCAGGCCCAGCAGGGCGCTGCCGACCGGTGCCAGAATGGAAATCTTGCCTTCGTCGGCGTTGGCATCCTTGGGGTAGACCAAGGTCAGGTGATAGTCCTTGCCGCTGCTCTCTTCACGGCAATGCACACGGGAATTCATGGTCACGACATCGGCTGGCACCTCTTCGTGACCGACCAGGGTATCGGCGCGATCCAATTCGGTTTGCAGCGCGATAACGCCCGGCAGCGTGTCATCCAGGCTGTCGATCAGGCGCTCCAGACGTTGTACGTCCAGACGGGTAAGGGTGATGGAAGGTGCGGTCATGATCAGGGCAGACTCCTTTCTTCTGCACGAAAAAAGCAAAACCCCGCCAGAAAAAGGCGGGGTTTTCACGAGCCTCGGTGGGTTGAGGCGTCTCTGGACACTATCACAGCTCAATAAATATACAAGTGAGGGGCGGCGGACGGTTTTCCGCTCCTACAGTGAACTGGCGGTGGCCTTACGATTCGAGGCCTGCGCACAAATCACCCGCCGCCGCTCATCATCGGCCGAGCGCCATTCGCGAATATCTTCGACATGCCGAAAACACCCCAGACAAACCTTCTGTTCATCCAGCCGACACACACCGCTGCACGGCGAAGGCACCGCCGGGCTGACATTGCTGTAAAGCGGTTTGGGCGGACGAACGGGCGCAGGCTGGGTCACGTTCTCACAGACCTTCGAAGTCGAGTTCGACGTCGGCCTGCTGCTTGACGATGCGCTCAAGCATCTCACCGAGCTGCTCTTCACTTTTGTCACACATCCAGCGCTCGCTCTCTGCGTCGTAATCAAAGTGGAAGCCGCCCGACACGGCCGCCAGCCACAGCTGACGCAGAGGTTCCTGACGGCTGAAGATCAATTGGCTGCCGTTTTCGAACTTGACGGTGAGCACACCGGCCGAGCTCTCCAGATCGATATCCAGGCCACTCTCGTCAAAAATATCCTCCAGCGTCTGCTGGGTGGCATCGACCAGGTCGTGGAAACGGGCTTCGGTCAAACTCATTGCGGGAACCTCAAAAAGTGTCTACTCACGCTCAAGCGCCGCAAGATACGGCCGAGCCCCGGTGATTGCAAAGGATAACGTCCAAGCGCCGATCTGTGGGAGCGGGCTTGCATTAAACCGACGCACATCCGGCCAAGCCCCGCCGGACGGGAGGTGCGTCGCATAGGCAAGCTGCCGGGTGGCCGGTATACTCCGGCGCAATTAACGCATTTTCAAGGATTTCGCCATGAAGCGCCTGATCTCTTCCCTTGCTGCGCTCGTCGCGGTCGCCTGCCTTGTATCGGCCTGTGGTCAAAAAGGCCCGCTGTACCTGCCTGATGAAAATCAGGACCCTGCAGAGCAAGCCAAATCGTCGCAGCAGACTCCGTCGAAAGCACACAAGCACGACGTCTACTAAGGGAACGCTATGGACGCTTTTAACTACCGTGACGGTGAGCTGTTCGCGGAAGGTGTTGCCCTGTCCGCCATCGCCGAACGCTTTGGTACACCGACTTACGTCTACTCCCGTGCCCACATCGAAGCCCAGTACCTGGCTTTCGCCGATGCGCTGGCCGGCATGCCGCACCTGGTGTGCTTTGCGGTCAAGGCCAACTCCAACCTGGGCGTGCTGAATGTCCTGGCGCGTTTGGGCGCCGGTTTCGACATCGTTTCCCGTGGCGAGCTGGAGCGCGTACTGGCCGCTGGCGGCACGGCTGACAAGATCGTGTTCTCCGGTGTCGGCAAGACCCGTGACGACATGCGTCGGGCGCTGGAAGTCGGCGTGCACTGCTTCAACGTCGAATCCACCGACGAGCTCGAGCGTCTGCAAGTGGTCGCCGCCGAGCTGGGCGTTCGCGCGCCGATCTCGCTGCGCGTCAACCCGGACGTCGATGCCGGCACGCACCCGTACATCTCCACCGGTCTCAAAGAGAACAAGTTCGGCATCGCCATCGCCGACGCCGAAGACGTGTACGTCCGCGCCGCGCAACTGCCTAACCTGGAAGTGGTCGGCGTCGATTGCCACATTGGTTCGCAACTGACCACTCTGCCGCCATTCATCGATGCCCTCGACCGTCTGCTGGGCCTGGTCGATCGCCTCGGCGATTGCGGTATCTACCTGCGCCACATCGATCTCGGTGGTGGTTTGGGCGTGCGTTATCGCGATGAAGAGCCGCCATTGGCTGCCGACTACATCAAAGCCGTGCGCGAGCGTCTCGACGGCCGTGACCTGGCGCTGGTGTTCGAGCCGGGCCGTTTCATCGTCGCCAACTCCGGCGTGCTGCTGACCCAGGTCGAGTACCTCAAGCACACCGAACACAAAGACTTCGCCATCGTCGACGCGGCCATGAACGACCTGATCCGCCCGGCGCTGTATCAAGCCTGGATGGACGTCACCGCCGTGCGCCCGCGCAACAGCGACGCTCGCGCCTACGACATCGTCGGCCCGATCTGCGAAACCGGCGACTTCCTGGCCAAGGATCGTCAACTAGCGCTGGAAGAAGGCGACCTGCTGGCCGTGCATTCGGCCGGTGCCTATGGGTTTGTCATGAGTTCCAACTACAACACCCGCGGCCGTGCCGCTGAAGTGTTGGTGGACGGTGATCAGGCATTTGAAGTGCGTCGCCGTGAGACGGTAGCCGAGTTGTTTGCTGGCGAAAGCCTGCTGCCGGAGTAAACCCATGCTGCTGCGTTTTACCAAGATGCACGGCCTGGGCAACGACTTCATGGTTCTCGACCTGGTCAGCCAGCACGCGCACATCCTGCCAAAACATGCCAAGCAATGGGGCGATCGGCACACCGGCATCGGTTTCGATCAGTTGCTGATCGTCGAAGCGCCGAGTAACCCGGACGTGGACTTCCGCTACCGGATCTTCAACTCCGACGGCTCCGAAGTGGAACAGTGCGGCAACGGTGCGCGCTGCTTCGCCCGCTTCGTGCTCGACAAGCGCCTGACCGCCAAGCGGCAGATTCGCGTCGAGACCAAAAGCGGCATCATCGAACTGGACATCCGCAACGATGGTCAGATCAGCGTCAACATGGGCGCCCCGCGCCTGGTGCCGGCCGAGATTCCATTCGAAGCCCCGAGCCAGGCCCTGAGCTATCAGGTCGACGTCGACGGCACCACGGTCGAACTGGCCGCAGTGTCCATGGGCAACCCCCATGCCGTGTTGCGGGTCAGCGACATCAACAACGCACCGGTGCATGAACTGGGGCCGAAAATCGAACATCACCCGCGCTTCCCGGCGCGAGTCAATGTCGGTTTTCTCCAGGTCATCGACCGGAGCCGTGCGCAGTTGCGCGTCTGGGAACGCGGGGCCGGGGAAACCCAGGCCTGCGGTACCGGCGCTTGCGCAGCTGCAGTGGCTGCGATCAGCCAGGGGTGGATGGATTCGCCGCTATTGATCGACCTGCCTGGCGGGCGTCTGTCCATTGAATGGGCAGGCCCTGGCCAACCGGTCATGATGACCGGCCCGGCAGTGCGCGTATACGAAGGACAAGTGCGTCTTTGAGTGAGCCAAATCCATGACCGACAAGCCCCAGGTTCCCGCCCTACAGCCCGACGAATCCCCTTCCGAAAGCCTTGAGGCGGCGGCGATTGCCGCGTACCTGGAGGCTCATCCGGATTTCTTCATCGAGCATGAAGAACTGCTCCCGGCCCTGCGCATTCCGCACCAGCGCGGCGACACCATTTCGCTGGTCGAACGCCAGATGACGATTCTGCGCGACCGCAACATCGAGTTGCGTCATCGTCTCTCGCACTTGATGGACGTGGCCCGGGACAATGATCGACTCTTCGACAAGACCCGCCGCCTGATTCTCGCGCTGATGGACGCCACCAGCCTGGAAGATGTGGTGATCAGCGTTGAAGACAGTCTGCGTCAGGACTTCCAGGTGCCCTTCGTCAGCCTGATCCTGCTGGGCGACAACCCGATGCCGGTGGGCCGTTGGGTGACGCATGCCGACGCGCAAACAGCCATCGGCGGCTTGCTCTCGGAAGATAAAAGCGTCAGCGGCAGCCTGCGGGAACACGAACTGGACTTCCTGTTCGGCGAAGAACAGCGCAAGCAGATCGGCTCCACCGCCGTCGTCGCCATCAGTCACCAGGGCATCCATGGTGTTCTGGCCATCGCCAGCCGCGATCCGCAGCACTACAAGAGTTCGGTGGGCACGTTGTTCCTCAGCTACATCGCCGAAGTCATGGGCCGCGTGCTGCCACGGGTCAACAGCTCCCTGCGCTCGGTACGCTGACCATGGAACGACAACTGGACGCTTACTGCGAACACCTGCGCAGTGAGCGGCAGGTGTCGCCGCACACGCTGTACGCCTACCGCCGCGACCTCGACAAAGTGCTGGGCTGGTGCACCAAACAGAACATCGACAGCTGGGCCGCGCTGGACATCCAGCGCCTGCGCAGCCTGATCGCTCGCCTGCATTCCCAAGGTCAATCGTCCCGCAGCCTGGCGCGGTTGCTCTCCGCAGTGCGCGGGCTCTATCACTATCTGAACCGCGAAGGCCTGTGCGATCACGACCCGGCCAATGGCCTGGCACCGCCCAAGGGCGAACGCCGCCTGCCGAAGACCCTCGACACCGACCGCGCGCTACAACTGCTGGAGGGCGCGGTTGAGGATGACTTTCTGGCGCGTCGGGATCAGGCGATTCTGGAGTTGTTCTATTCCTCCGGCCTGCGCCTTTCTGAATTGACGGGGCTCAATCTTGATCAGCTGGATCTGGCTGACGGTATGGTTCAGGTGCTGGGTAAGGGCAGTAAAACCCGCCTGTTGCCAGTGGGCAAAAAGGCTCGCGAAGCGCTGGAATTGTGGCTGCCGCTACGAGCCATGACCAACCCGGCGGACGACGCGGTGTTTGTCAGCCAGCAAGGCCGGCGCCTCGGTCCACGGGCGATTCAAGTGCGGGTCAAGGCCGCTGGCGAACGCGAGCTGGGGCAGAACCTGCACCCACACATGTTGCGACACTCCTTCGCCAGCCATTTGCTGGAGTCCTCCCAGGACTTGCGGGCGGTACAGGAACTGCTCGGCCACTCGGACATCAAGACCACCCAGATCTATACCCACCTGGACTTCCAGCACCTGGCGACGGTCTACGACAGTGCCCATCCACGGGCCAAACGCATTAAAGGCGATGATTCATGACCATCCAATTGATCACCTTCGACCTCGACGACACCCTGTGGGACACCGCCCCAGTGATTGCCAGCGCCGAAGCCATATTGCGTGAATGGCTGACCGAGCACACGCCGAACCTGGGCGCGGTGCCGGTGGAACATCTGTGGTCGATTCGCGAACGAGTGCTGAGCAACGAACCGAGCCTCAAGCACCGCATCAGTGCCTTGCGTCGGCGGGTGTTGTTCCATGCGCTGGAAGAAGCCGGTTACGGGCATACCGACGCATCTAACCTGGCCGATCAGGGTTTCGAAGTGTTTCTGCATGCGCGGCATCAGCTGGAGATCTTCCCGGAGGTGCAACCGACCCTGGAAATTCTGGCCAATCACTATGCGCTTGGCGTGGTTACCAACGGCAACGCCGATGTGCGCCGACTGGGGCTGGCGGACTACTTCAAGTTTGCCCTGTGCGCCGAAGACATCGGCATCGCCAAACCGGATGCGCGACTGTTTCATGAAGCGCTTCAGCGGGGCGGCGCGACCGCCGAAACAGCGGTGCATATCGGCGACCATCCTGGCGATGACATTGCCGGCGCCCAGCAGGCGGGGTTGCGGGCAATCTGGTTTAACCCGGCGGGCAAGGTGTGGGAAGCCGAGAAGGTACCGGATGCCGAGATCCGTAGCCTGAACGAATTGCCGGGGTTGTTGGCGCGGTGGAATTCGGTTTCGTAGCAGCTTTGAGATCGCCTTCGCGGGCCCACTTATCCTCACCCATGAAAAAGCCCGCAGCGACGGCGGGCTTTTTCAGCAAGCAACAAACAGGCGCTTAGATAGGCCGGCTGCCGTACTTGTTATCAGGCTTCTTGGGAGGATCGGCGACCACATTGGCCTCCACTTCCTGCACCTTGCCGCCCCGTGCCAGAAACTCTTCCATGGCCTTGGCCAGGGCATCGCGTTCCTTGTTTTTGGCTTCGACGCTCGGCAGCTCATCGACCGATACCGCAGCCTTGGCCTTGCCTTTGGCAGTCGGAACGGGCACATCACCACCGTCGTCTTCAGCGACGTCTTCTGCCGCCGCTTCAAGGCCTTCTTCGGTTTCGTCGTCGCCTACTTCGAGGTCGTCGTTTTCCAGATCATCGTCGCTCATGTTCTACCTCATGACTTGCGAAAAGCAGATTAGTTATAGCCCAGCTTTGCCGTCTGTCGACGGCTGCCGGAAAAAAATCAACCACCGCTGGTAACCAGCGGTTTTATGCCCCTTCACCGTGCACGGTGGCGAGGACTTTACGGGCACCGCCATGATCACGGTGCTCGCCCAGATAAACACCTTGCCAGGTCCCCAACGCCAGTCGGCCTGCCGAGATCGGCAAACTGAGCTGACAGCCAAGTACGCTGGCCTTGAAGTGCGCCGGGAGGTCGTCCAGGCCTTCGTCGTTATGCTCATAGCCGTCTGTTCCTTGTGGGATCAGACGATTGAAAAATCGTTCGAAGTCGCGACGTACCGCCGGATCGGCGTTCTCGTTGATGGTCAACGACGCCGAGGTATGCTGTAACCACAAATGCAACAGACCGACTCGATACGCCTTGAGTTCAGGCAAGCCGGCGAGTAATTCGTCCGTTACCAGATGAAAGCCTCGGGGCCGTGCTCGCAAGGTGATCAGAGTCTGTTGCCACATACTGTTCTCCGCACGTTCGGGGCGCATTCTAGCGCGCTCTGGAAAAAAACAAAGGCCCTAATATTCCTTCAATCGTGTAAGCCATTGGCCGCAGAAAAACGCCCGTCATAAACGCGACTGAACGTGTATGAAAAAACCTTTCAGCCCTTCCTTCACTGACAAATCCCGGACAAAAAAATGCCCGGCAAGCCGGGCAAATTTTTCATGCGCGTGCTTACAAGTTGTAGCCGCGTTCGTTGTGAAGCGCCAGATCGATGCCGACAGCTTCTTCTTCCTCGGTAACACGCAGACCCATGACAGCGTCCAGGACCTTGAGGATGATGAACGTGACGATCGCGGTGTAGATCACCGTGAAGCCCACGCCTTTGCACTGAATCCAGACTTGTGCACCGATGTCGGTGACGGTGCCGAAGCCACCGAGGGCCGGTGCCGCGAACACACCGGTCAGGATCGCGCCGAGGATACCGCCGATACCGTGCACGCCGAAGGCGTCCAGGGAGTCGTCATAACCGAGTTTGCGTTTCAGGGTAGTGGCGCAGAAGAAGCACACCACGCCCGCCGACAGACCGATCACCAAAGCGCCCATCGGACCCACGGTGCCTGCCGCCGGAGTGATTGCAACCAGACCGGCCACAACACCCGAAGCGATACCCAGTGCGCTTGGCTTGCCGTGAGTAATCCACTCGGCAAACATCCAGCCCAGCGCCGCAGCAGCGGTGGCGATCTGGGTGACCAGCATCGCCATGCCGGCAGTGCCGTTGGCGGCGGCAGCGGAACCGGCGTTGAAGCCGAACCAGCCGATCCACAGCATCGCGGCGCCCATCAGGGTGTAGCCGAGGTTGTGCGGGGCCATCGGGGTGGTCGGGAAACCTTTACGCTTGCCCAATACCAGGCAGGCAATCAGACCGGCCACACCGGCATTGATGTGCACCACGGTGCCGCCGGCGAAGTCGAGCACGCCCCAGTCCCACATCAGGCCGCCGTTGCCGGACCAGACCATGTGCGCGATCGGTGCATAAACCAGGGTGAACCAGATGCCCATGAAGACCAGCATGGCGGAGAACTTCATCCGCTCGGCGAAAGCACCGACGATCAACGCTGGGGTAATGATGGCGAAAGTCATCTGGAAGGTGATGAAGACCGCCTCGGGGAATAGCGCCGCGGGACCGGTCAGGCTCGAAGGCGTGACACCGGCGAGGAACGCCTTGCCCATGCCGCCGAAGAACGAGTTGAAGTTGACGACGCCCTGCTCCATGCCGGTGGTGTCGAACGCAATGCTGTAGCCATAAATGACCCACAGAATGCTGATCAAACCGGTAATGGCGAAGCACTGCATCATCACGGAAAGAATGTTTTTCGAGCGAACCATGCCGCCGTAGAACAGCGCGAGGCCGGGAATGGTCATGAACAGCACAAGGGCTGTCGAGGTCATCATCCAGGCGGTATCGCCGGAATTGAGGACTGGGGCCGCCACCTCGTCTGCCGCCATGGCCAGGCCGGGCATTACGAGGGACAACAGGGCTCCTAGCCCTGCGATTTTACGCAGAGTCATATTGTTTTCTCCTGGGGCGTTGGGTTTGTGGCGGCTTAGATTGCGTCGGTATCGGTTTCGCCGGTACGGATGCGAATCGCCTGTTCCAGATTGACCACGAAGATCTTGCCGTCACCGATCTTGCCGGTGTTGGCGGCCTTGGTTATCGCCTCGATAACCCGGTCCAGATCCTTGTCGTCAATGGCGACATCGATCTTCACCTTGGGCAGAAAATCGACCACGTACTCCGCGCCGCGATACAGCTCGGTGTGACCCTTCTGCCGACCGAAGCCTTTGACCTCAGTAACGGTAATGCCCTGCACGCCGATCTCGGACAGCGACTCGCGCACGTCGTCCAGTTTGAACGGCTTGATGATGGCAGTGACTAGCTTCATGAAAACTCTCTCCCGAATTGGTGGACTTGCCCCAGGAAAACAAACCCGACTCAAGTCTAAGCGCAGTGCCTGGCTTTGTAACGCATCGTCGGCCTTACCTGCCCGTCCGACGCCAGCGAACCACTCCGCACGAAACTTCCCCCGTTCCGCTTGGCGCACTGCATTCGTCACAGCGACTGCATCAGTGCATGGGTCACC
Organism: Pseudomonas sp. JL3; assembly: GCF_031570575.1. Taxonomy (NCBI): domain Bacteria; kingdom Pseudomonadati; phylum Pseudomonadota; class Gammaproteobacteria; order Pseudomonadales; family Pseudomonadaceae; genus Pseudomonas; species Pseudomonas sp. JL3. The sequence goes on along the minus strand of NZ_JAKWJK010000008.1, from coordinate 15,902 downwards.
AGCGACTAAGCAGAAAGCTTGCCATCTATCCAAAACCCATTGATTTCAATACCTTGGCCGCTGCCAAAGCGCCTTTCGACCGATTGGCGCAACCGTTACGCACAACAACAGTGCGCGACTGCCCAATCGACTGCGCGAAAAGCGTGCATCGCAGCTGCCGAGATTGACTATAGACACTGCGTGATACACTGCCCGCCATTGTTGACAGGACATTTCCCATGCTCGCGCCCAAAGACTTCCTCGACGCCCTGAGCGGCACCGCCTCCCGCCTCTTCAGCGGCGACACCCCGCTGCCAAAAAGCGAAATCGAAAGCCAGTTCAAGGCTCTGTTGCAGAGCGGCTTCAGCAAGCTGGACCTGGTGAGCCGGGAAGAGTTTGATAGCCAGATGGTCGTACTGGCACGGACCCGGGCACGGTTGGAGAGCCTTGAGGCGAAAGTGGCGGAGCTGGAAGCGAAGCTCAATCCACCTGCTGACGCCGAGTAACCTGATCGTTCCCACGCTCTGCGTGGGAATGCCGCCAGGGACGCTCCGCGTTCCGCTCCAGATGTGACGCAGAGCGTCACGGGATGCATTCCCACGCAGAGCGTGGGAACGATCATTCAATGTGTTCTGTAGGAACTGCCGAAGGCTGCGATCTTTTGATCTTTAAGCCCTCAAAAATCCCGGCAACGTCCTACAAAGAACACCACCGCCGTCCGATTGCGTCGTAAGGCCCCGGTTCCTAAGCTCACCTTACTGCTGAATGTTCAGCACTGGGTTTGGCGACCTGAAGCTTAAGGTGCACAACGACCATCCGACGGCGGGCTAATTTCCGCCACATCGAGTCATGGCGGCTGTGCGTGGGAGATCTTCGGGTCTGCCGGGTTCCTTTTGCTCCGGTTCGCCAACCCGCGTACAGCTGCCACCCAATTGTTTGGCGACAATTGCCGGCAGCCCCTTAAGCAAAAGGAGCTGTATCAATGAATCGCGATGACGCTTATCTGATCCCCCACATCTTCACCCGCCACAAACTCCACCTCCACGCCCTCCTCCTGGAAAACCAACCCTGGTTCAGCGCCCGCGACCTCGGCCGATTGCTCAGGCTTTTCCTCGACGAACGAGCGTTACGAAAACTCGATCCCGACCAACACCAGTCCGTGCGAATGCTCATCCACGGCACCGTAGAAAACACACTGCTGATCAGCGAATCCGGCGTCTACGCGTTACTGATCTACCACTACTGCCCCGAATACCGAGGCCTGCGCGAATGGCTGACCCACGATGTCGTGCCAGCCCTCAGAGACGCCCAACAACCCACCTCAACAGAGCGCCCGATGCTGAGCCTACTGAATTGGCCGGAGATGTCGTTGAGTTTGCTGCACTGGAATAACCAGCCGTGGATTCGATTGCAGGATGTTCCGCAGATCCTGCCAGATCGAGAACAGCCACAGCATTCGGTCAATGCGCCGTGGTGGAAACGTGCGTCGCGAATACTTCAGGCATTCTGAACGACAAAAAAACCCCACGTTCGTAGCGTGGGGTTCGTTCAGGAGCAGAGGATCAAGCACAGTGCGGAAGACGCTCAACCTGATCCCGGATCGCAGCCCCTCGTTCGATCTCGGCTTTTCGCAAATCGTATGTCGATTGCAGGTTCAGCCAAAACTCGGGAGTCGTGTCCAGGCAGATAGATAGCCTTAGAGCCATATCGGCACTGACACCTCGACGCTGAAGCACGATGTCGTTCACCGTAGGCGTCGAAACGCTCAACGCTCTGGCCAAGGCCGCAGCCGTAAGGCTCAGAGGCTCCAGGTATTCCTCTTTGAGGATCTCGCCAGGATGAACCGGGCGCATACCATTCTTAGTCATTACTCACCTCAGTGATAATCGACGATTTCGACATTCTCTGGCCCGTTAAGACCCCAAACAAAGCAAATTCGCCATTGAGCGTTGATGCGGATGCTGTGCTGACCTTTTCGATCTCCTTCCAGCGCCTCCAATCGATTGCCTGGTGGTGATCGAAGGTCCATCAGCACGGCAGCAGCATCAAGCATCGTCAGCTTTCGTTCCACGACACTCAGAATGGCTGACCACATACGGGTCTTTCCGCTGCGAAACAGGTACTCGGTCTCAGAACACTTAAAGCTAACGATCATAATTTAAAGCTTAACGTTATGCATTAATCTTGAGTGTATAACCTGAATTCACTTATGCAAACGCGGTGTTGCGATTCTTGGCCACCCTTTCAAAACTTTAGGAAAAAGACTACCTGCGCCCTTCAGAAGGCTTTCGAAATCCAGCCGGATCCTACAAAAACAAGCGCCAATTCCCATTGCATCAAAACCGTGTCCACCGCTTAAGCTGATTGACCAAAAAAACAATCTACAAAGCCAAAAGAGGTCGCTATGAAATCTAAAAAACAAAAAGCCAGACAGTTACTCGTCGCTGAACACCATGCTGAGGCACTCCGGTTAGCCAGGAGCGTATCGGTCAATCAACGCCGCTTTTTTGATGTCGCAGCTGCTCAGGGCAAAGAACTTGAACCGAGTGGCTGGCTTGCAGGCACGAGCCTGACGAAGCTCCCGAATTAGCTCACCAAAACTCGCAACATCCTGCGAAAGTTTCCTTCCCTTGCCGCCACGCTAAACCCTCACTCCCCGGCTACCCTTCAAAAACCGCAGGAAGCGGTTCCCTGTCAGCTCAAGGAACGACCATGTCCCTCTCCATCGTCCACAGCCGCGCCCAGGTTGGCGTGGAAGCGCCCGCCGTTACCGTAGAAGTGCATCTGGCCAACGGCTTGCCGTCACTGACGATGGTCGGTTTGCCCGAAGCGGCCGTGAAGGAAAGCAAGGATCGGGTACGCAGCGCGATCATCAATTCAGGCCTGCAATTTCCGGCTCGGCGCATCACTCTGAATCTCGCCCCGGCGGATTTACCGAAGGACGGCGGACGGTTCGATCTGGCGATTGCCTTGGGGATTCTGTCGGCCAGTGTGCAGGTGCCGACGTTGACGCTGGATGACGTGGAGTGCCTGGGAGAGCTGGCGTTGTCGGGCGCTGTGCGGGCGGTTCGGGGTGTGTTGCCGGCGGCGCTGGCAGCGCGCAAGGCCGGGCGCACGCTGGTGGTGCCACGAGCGAATGCCGAGGAGGCCTGCTTGGCGTCGGGGTTGAAAGTGATTGCGGTGGATCATTTGCTGGAGGCGGTCGCGCATTTCAATGGCCACACGCCCATCGAACCCTACGCTTCCAATGGCTTGCTCTACGCCAGCAAACCCTACCCCGATTTGAATGAAGTGCAGGGGCAACTCGCGGCCAAACGCGCCTTGCTGATTGCAGCGGCGGGAGCTCATAACTTGCTGTTCAGCGGACCGCCGGGGACGGGGAAAACGTTATTGGCGAGTCGTCTGCCGGGGCTGCTACCGCCATTGATCGAGAGTGAGGCGTTGGAAGTGGCGGCGATTCAATCGGTCGCCAGTTGCGTGCCGTTGAGTCATTGGCCACAGCGCCCCTTCCGACAGCCACACCACTCCGCTTCAGGACCAGCACTGGTGGGCGGTGGCTCGAAACCACAACCGGGCGAAATCACCCTCGCTCACCATGGTGTGCTGTTCCTCGATGAACTCCCGGAATTTGATCGCAAGGTGTTGGAGGTACTGAGAGAGCCACTGGAATCCGGCCACATCGTGATTTCCCGCGCCAAGGACCGCGTGCGCTTTCCGGCGCGCTTTCAACTGGTCGCCGCGATGAATCCCTGCCCCTGTGGATATCTTGGCGAGCCGAGCGGCCGTTGCACCTGTACACCGGACATGGTTCAGCGCTATCGCAACAAATTGTCCGGGCCCTTGCTGGACCGCATCGACCTGCATTTGACCGTAGCCCGGGAAAGCACGGCACTGAACCCGATCAAAACCGGTGACGACACGGCCAGCGCTTCTGCCCTGGTCGCCCAGGCCAGGGAGCGTCAGCAACAGCGTCAGGGCTGCGCCAACGCCTTTCTCGACCTGCCAGGGCTACGCCAGCATTGCGCGTTATCCAAAGCAGATGAAGGTTGGCTGGAAAGCGCCTGCGAGCGACTAACTCTTTCGCTTCGTGCGGCTCACCGCCTACTGAAAGTCGCCCGTACCCTGGCGGATCTGGAACAAGTAGACGCTATCGGTCGCAGCCACGTAGCCGAAGCACTGCAATATCGGCCATCAGCACCCAGCTAGAGATGCAACAGGTTGGCATCGGATGCACCCATTCGTCCCAGGCGTCTTGCCGCGCGCCTGGTTTTTCGCCCAATGATGACATCAGCCTGGCAATAGCCCGGAGTAACAGGGTTAACGATAGACAGGATGACGGCGGCAGAGCTCCACCACCTGTTCACGCACGTGATGCCCCACCTTCTCGCTGTTGCCGTTTTCCAGGGCGTCCAGTACGTCGCACAACCAGCCCGCCAATTGTTCACATTCGATCACGCCGAAACCACGGGTGGTGATGGCCGGGGTGCCGATGCGCAGCCCGGAGGTCACGAACGGTGAGCGCGGGTCGTTGGGCACCGAGTTCTTGTTAGCGGTGATATAGGCATTGCTCAGGGCCGCATCGGCTTCCTTGCCGGTATAGGGCCTGTCGGACAGGTCGATTAGCATCATGTGGTTATCGGTGCCACCGGAGACGATCTTGTAACCCCGCTCTTGCAGCACGGCCGCCATGGCCCGGGCGTTGATCACCACCTGTGCCTGATAGGTTTTGAACTCGGGCCTCAGTGCTTCCCTGAAAGCGACGGCCTTGGCGGCGATCTGGTGCATCAATGGACCGCCCTGGACACCTGGGAATACCGCAGAATCGAGCTTTTTGTAGAATGCTTCGTCTTGCCCCTTGGACAAAATCAAGCCACCCCGTGGGCCCCGCAGGGTCTTGTGCGTGGTGCTAGTGACCACATGGGCATGCGGCAATGGGTCCGGGTATTCGCCAGCGGCGACCAGACCTGCGACGTGGGCCATGTCGACCCAGAAAATGGCCCCGACCTTGTCGGCAATGGCCCGCATGCGCGCCCAGTCTTTGTACCGAGAGTAGGCAGAAAAACCACCGATTAGCATCTTCGGTCGAGTTTCCAGAGCAATACGCTCCATCTCGTCGTAGTCGAGAAAGCCCGTCTCCGGGTCAAGGCCATAAGGAACGATCTTGTAATGACGGCCCGAGAAGTTTGAAGGATTACCGTGGGTCAGATGGCCACCTTGGGCCAGGTTCATGCCCATCACCGTGTCGCCGGGATTGATCAATGCCAGGAATACCGCGGCGTTCGCCTGGGCACCGGCATGCGGCTGCACGTTGGCGTAGTCGCAGTTGAACAGGGCCTTGACCCGCTCGATGGCCAGGCGCTCGGCCACATCGACATACTCACAGCCGCTGTAGTAGCGCTTGCCTGGATAGCCTTCGGCGTATTTATTGGTGAGCACGGTGCTCTGGATTTTCATCACCAGAGGGCTGGCGTAATTTTCGGAAGCGATCAGTTCGACGTGGTCTTCCTGACGATGTTCTTCGTTATGAATCGCCTCACACAGCTCGGCGTCGAATGCTTTAAGGGTCAGCGTTGAGTCGTACATCGGATTGGCTTCCTGTAGAGCTGGATCAAGATGTTAAGGGGAATGTCAGCGACGACTACTCATCACTTCCCGGATGGGCATCCGCGGTCGGCCAGTAGTAGGCATCCGGCATGGCACGTGCGCCGAAGATGGCCTGACCAACACGCACCACGGTGGCCCCCTCTTCAATGGCGACTTCGAAATCACCGGACATGCCCATGGACAGTTCCTCCAGCCCGACGCCCGCCGGGGCGCGCTGGCGCAAGCGCTCGCGCAGTTCGCGCAGCCGTACAAAGCAAGGGCGGACACGGAGCACGTCGGCCGAAAACAGCGCCAGTGTCATCAACCCACGCACCCGTAACGCCGAGAACGCCGGCAGGGCGGACAAAAAGTCCGCGACGGCTTCGGGCGCCAAGCCGTATTTGCTGGCTTCGCCGGAGGTATTGACCTGAACGAACACATCCAGCTGGCGCCCCTCGATGTGCAGGCGACGATCCAGGGCCTCGGCCACTCGCAGGCTGTCCAGCGCCTGAAACTCACTGGCAAAACGCGCCACCTGCTTGGCCTTATTGGTTTGCAGGTGGCCGATAACCGACCACTGCAAGTCGGCCAGATCGGCCATGGCCTGCGATTTGCGCTGCGCTTCCTGCACTTTGTTCTCACCCAGTAGCCGGCAGCCGGCAGCGTAGGCCAGACGCAGATGAGCTTCGTCAAAGGTTTTACTGACCGGCAGCAGGCGCACACTCGCCGGATCACGTCCAACCCGCTGACAGGCGTTAGCGATCCGCTGCTGCACGGCTGCCAGGTTGCGGCGAAAGTCCTCGACGCTGGTGGCCTGTGGGTAACGGCCATGACGCTCGTGCAGGGTGACGGTTTTTTCCAATTGATCAAACATCAGTGGGTGGCTCCTTTGGTCGTCACAACAACGTCGGCAGCCGGAATGACCATCGTCTCGCGACGCGGTAAGCGGCCATTGAGTAAGGCGTAAGCCGCCAGACCGATCAGCAATCCCCAGAACGCCCCACCAATCCCCAGCAAGGTGATGTTCGCGGCGGACGCCAGAAAGGTGATCAGCGAGGCTTCGCGGGTTTTGACGTCAGCCATGGCGCTGGCCAGGCTCGCGCCGATAGTGCCGAGCAGGGCCAGCCCGGCCAGCGTCGTAATGAAGGTGGCCGGTAACGCCATGAACACTGCAGCGAGGGTCAACCCGAAAATCCCTACGAGGATGTAGAACAGTCCCGCAGCAACCCCGGCGATCCAGCGCTTGGACGGATCCTCCGAGGCTTCTTTGCCGGTGCAGATGGCCGCCGTGATGGCCGCGATATTGAAGGCGTGAGAACCGAAGGGCGCCATTAGCAAGGAGCCCAGCCCTGTGACAGTCAGGATAGGATTAGCGCTGGTGCTGAAGCCATCGTTGCGCAGCACCAGCATGCCCGGCATGTACTGGCCGGTGAGCGTGATCAGGAACAGCGGCAGTGCCACACTGAGCAGTGCATTGATCGAAAACTCAGGCTGGGTGAATACCGGTGCCGCGAATTGCAGCGCCAGCCCCGACAGTTCTACACGGCCCTGCGTCAGAAGAAACGCCAGCCCCAGCACCAGAATGCCCACCACCGCGTAGCGCGCGGTAAAGCGCTTGAGCACAACGTAAGCGGCAATCAGCAACCCGACCAACACTGGGTCAAGACTCATGCCACCAAACGCGCCGATTCCGAACTGCAGCAAGATACCGGCCAGCAGGCCCGCAGCCACACCCGACGGAATCAGGCGGATGAGTTTTTCGAAGCAACCGGACAAACCCAGCAGCACGAAGGCGGCGGCCGAAATAATGTACGCACCCACCGCCTCGGCGTAAGGCGTGGTGGACAGCGCGACGACCAGAAAAGCCGCCGCGGGTGTCGACCAGGCGGTAATGATCGGCTCACGGCTCACCCAACTCAGAAACAGCCCGGTAATGCCCACGCCAATCGACACCGACCATACCCACGACGCCGTCAGCTCTGGGCTGAGCCCGGCCACTTTGGCGGCCTGAAAGACCAGGATGAAAGTGCCGCCATAGTTGACGATGACTGAAATCAGCCCGGCGACAATCGGATGCATAAGGTCCCGTAGACGCAGGGGCGATGGCAATGCTGAAGACGACATGATGGCTTTGCTCCTTGCAAAACGAGGTGCCTGTCCCGGATAAGGGCGGATTTATAACGTTGAAATGGCATGTTTTGCCCCTACACTTTCTCGCAGAAGGCCAGACCACTTACCAGACCGCTTGCTGTGACTGAAAGCGATCCCTGCCTCAGCCCGCGGGCAAAATTCTTCATGAAGTCGCTCAATGCATCGACCGATCACCGAGCGCAAAGGCAGTGACGAGGGGCGGATTCTACGGATAGACTGGCCTGCCTTTGCAGGCCAATTTAATAAGATCAGGCAGACCGCATGGCGAAAACGTTCGAGCTGGAAACGCTGAAAATGCGCCTCAACGATGTTGAGTTTCAGCTGTTGAATCTGCATCAGCGGATTCAGCGCGCACTGCGTGCATTGATCCTCGATGGCGCCCTTGCCCCAGGCTTGAAGCTGCCCGCGACCCGGGTCCTGGCCAAGTCACTCGGGATTGCCCGCGACACCGTTGAAAACGCCTACGTGCAACTGCACCGCGACGGTTTTATCGTGCGGCGCGAGGGGGCTGGCAGTTATGTCTGTGAAACGCTGGGCACCGAATTGCGCGGCGCAGCGCGCCGACGCATCAAGGCGCAGGAAGTCAAAAGCAGTCAGGCGGCACCGGGGGCGGGATTGAGCCAGCGCGGGCGGATGATCTTCGACAGTGGCGGCGTGAACGATCAGCAGGTAATCAAGGCGTTTGCGACCGGGCTGCCGGAAACCCGTACCTTCCCTACCGATGTCTGGGAGCGCCTGCAACGCCAGGTGATGAAGGACTATCGCGCCAACGTGCTGTTGCACGGCGACCCGCAAGGCGCCGAGCCGCTGCGCAAGGCCATCGCCACCTACTTGAACCTCGAGCGCGGGGCCAAATGCTCCCCCGACCAGATCATGGTATTGAGCAGCACTCGCCAGGCTCTTTTTCTGTGTGCGCAGTTGCTGGTGGACGCCGGCAAACCGATCCTGCTGGAAAACCCGGGTTACTATGGCGCCAAGAAAGCCTTTGAAACCGCCGAGACCAACGTTCTTCCCATCGATGTCGATGAACTGGGCATACGCACCGACCTGCTGCACGCCGACCGCAGCGGCGCCAATTGCGTTTATGTCACGCCTTCTCATCAATACCCCACCGGCGCAACCTTGCCACTGGAGCGTCGTCTTGAGTTGATCAACTGGGCAGCGGAGAAAGGCAAATGGGTCATCGAAGATGATTACGACAGCGAGTTTCACTACGACGGGCAACCGACCGCCTGCGTACAGGGTCTGGACAAGTATCAGCGTACGCTCTATATCGGCACCTTCAGCAAGACCCTCTACCCCGGTTTGCGAATGGGTTACATGGTACTGCCCCACGAGCTGATCAAGGCTTTTACCTACGCCCGCAGCATGATTGACGGCCATACACCCCAAATTCTGCAACTGACCCTGGCGCGCTTTATGGAGGACGGCCATTACAACGCCCACGTCCGAGCCATGCGCAAGCTGTATGCCGGACGCCGCTCCATCATGCTCGACACGATCGGTAAGCACTTGGACGGCATCGTTACCGCCTTGCGCCCTCCTGGCGGGCTACAAATTCCCTGCCTGCTGCACGATGGCTGGTCTGAAGAAAAAACCATCCGCCAAGCAGCCAGCGCGGGCGTTCAGCTTTCCGGTCTGAGCCGGTTGTACGCCGGTGAGGAGAAGAAACAAGGCTGGTTATTGGGTTACTCGTCGCTGACCGCTTATGAAATCGAAGCGGCCATGCTGCGCCTGGCCAATGCACTGAAAACCCGGTAGGGCATTTTGGGAGGGCTCGCGCGATTCACGTCACTGCTGACCAAACCTGGCTGGAAACGGCGTGTGAACGGCTGACCTTGTCGCTGAGGTCAGCCCATCGACTGCTCAAAGTGGCGCGCACCCTGGCGGACCTTGAGCAAGTCGATGGAATTACCCGCGAGCACTTGGCCGAGGCACTGCAATACCGGCCGAGCACAAATTAGCAGGCATCACCCCTTGGTGAGATCAACCAACGGCGTCTGCCGCACCTCAGTCTCCCGCCCGCCCTGAATTTCGCTCACCCGCTTCAACGCCTTATCCACAGCAGCCTTATCCGCCAACAAGCTGTAGCTGATCCCGAACTGCTTCTGTTCCTTAGGCCCAATCGTCGGCACCAGGTTCAGTGGCCGCTGATACCGGCGGTTGTAGGAAAAACTCGTCCCCGGCTCCAGCCCCGTGACATAGCCCTGCCCTTGGGTATCGGTGTTTTTCCACAGGGAGAACACGGGCAGTGTTTGAGTATTGAAGCCGACCGAAACACCCAGGCTGCCGGCCTTGTTATGCAGCACGGTCAACGTATCGCCCTTGGCATCGGCATACGGCACCACGTTGTAAACCGTTTCGTCGTAGTCCTTGGTCGGCGCGCGGTAGGTTTGCCAGTCCGGCAGATCGCCTTTGGCCTTGTCGTTGAACGGCGACACCTGTTTCACCGGGGCGGCGAAGCGGGCGCCCTGTTCCAGGAACGGAGTGCTGAAGTTGCTGTGGTACAGCGCCTGGTATTCCTTCGGATAGTCACCGTTGTTGCTCAGGGTGTCGTTGAGGGTGAACACTACGCTGCCGGGTTCGGTGACCAGTTCGGTCGCGACCGAGAAGTCGACTTTCTTGAACGCCTGCTCTTTCAGCTCGCCACGCAGACTGATGGCGTACGGCGGTTTTTCATCGATGTGCAGGGTGACTTTGTTCGCAGGGATGTTGGCGGCGCGACCGTGCAGGGTCAGCAGTTCGCCATTGTCCATGCCGGGGTGGCCGACCCATTCGTAGCCACAGCGGGTGACCAGTTCATTGAATCCTTCCAGCCAGCCCAGGCCACCACGGCCGTTGAGTTCGATGAAGGACGGATTGACCACTTCCTTGACCGGCGAATCCCAGCCCATGCGCACATCGCCTACAGACGCCTGCAGGACGTTCATGCCGCGAGTCGGCACCACCGAGAGTTTCATCGTGCCGTTATCGATGTCGACGATGCTCACGCCTTCCTGCCGACCGCCGTGCAAGGTGCGCAGGGTCACACTGAAGGGTTTGTCGGTTTTTACCCCGAGTTGCTGGCTGGTGATCTGCCAGTTCTGGGCGGCTTTGTCGGTGTCGAGCAGGACGTAGTCCCAGGCCATGGCTTGGGAGGCAGCGGACAGTGCGCTGAGAGCAACGAAGAGTTTGAGCGGGGTCATGGCAGCAGCCTTTATTGGAGTTGTGCCATTTTTATAAACGTGAAGAAACGTTTCAGCAAGCATAAAAACCGAGATAGCGGCGCAAACACCAAAGAAAGACAATCGGATAGTTGATCCACAGGTTTGGGGGGGAAATCGGGAACCGAGTCGATCCTTTCGCGGGCAAGCCCGCTCCCACATGCTCTCTAGCGTTCACAGATACTGTGTTCACCGCAGGTCTAAATGTGGGGCTTGCTCGCGAAAGCGGTTTCAGAGGCGACTCAACGAAACCGGTCAACCTCATGCCGCAAATCCGCCGCGAGCTTCTCCAGCTCTTTGGCAGTCACCGCCAGGTTCGACACCACTTCCCGTTGCTCACTGTTCGCCAGGGCAATGCTTTGCAGATTGCTGCTGAGCAAGGTCGCGGTGCTGCTTTGCTCTTGGGTGGCGGTGGTGATGGCGGCGAATTGCTGACCGGCCGAGCGGCTTTGCTCGTCGATCCGTGCCAGGGCCGAAGCAACGTTGGCGTTGCGCGACAGGCCTTCCTGCATCAACACATTGCCTTGCTCCATGGTGCTGATGGCGTTGCCGGTTTCCTGCTGGATGCTTTGAATCATCCCGGAAATTTCGTCAGTGGCCTGGCGGGTGCGTGAGGCCAGGTTGCGCACCTCATCGGCCACCACCGCAAACCCACGGCCCTGCTCACCGGCGCGGGCGGCTTCGATGGCTGCGTTGAGCGCCAGCAGGTTGGTTTGTTCGGCGATCGCGGTAATCACCCCGACAATGCCGCCGATTTCCTGGGAGCGCTGGCCCAAGGTATTGATCACCGTCGCGGTGCTGTTCAGTGCACCGGCGATTTGCTCCAGGGATGAGGACGCTTCGTCCATCGACGTACGACCGATCTGGGTTTGCTGTGCGTTTTCCTGCGCCAGACGCTGGGTGTTGCTCATGTTATCGGCAATGTTCAGCGAGGTGGCGCTGAACTCTTCCACGGCGCCGGCCATGCTGGTGATTTCGCCGGACTGCTGCTCCATCCCTTCATAGGCGCCACCGGACAAACCGGATAACGCCTGGGCACGGCTGTTGACCTCACCCGAGGCTTTGCGGATGTGCTCGACCATGGTCGACAGGGCCTGGCTCATCTGATTGAAGGCGCGGGCAAGTTGGCCGATTTCGTCATTGCTCGACACGTTCAGGCGAACACTCAAATCACCAGCGCCCAAGGCTTCGGCCTGGCGCACCAAGTCACCCAGTGGCGCCAATTTGCTGCGCAGCAACCAGACCGCCGCCCCCACCGCCAGCAGCATCGCCAGCAGACTGCCGATCGCCAATTGAATGCCGACGCTCCAGGTCACGGCGCGGATTTCGGTTTTCGGCATGCTCGCCACCACCGACCACGGCCCGCCTTCGAACGGTACGGCAACACTGTAAAAGTCTTGCGACTTGTCGTTCCAGAAGTCGCCTTTGCCCGGTGTTTTGGCCAGACCGACGATGCTCGAGACCGCCTGATCCAGTGCCTCCACACCGGCAATAGGCACCAGCCATTTGCCTTGTTCATCCAGCAATGCCAGCGAACCGGTCTGACCGATGCGGAAGCGTTTGAGGTTGGCGAACTGCGCGTTCTGCGCGTCGGTGTAATCGAAACCCACGTACAGCACGGCAATGACCTTACCGCTGCTGTCGCGTACGGGGGTGTACTGCGACATGTAGAAGCGTTCGAAAAGCAAAGCTCGACCCACATAGTTCTGCCCCGCCATCAAACGGGCGTAAGCCGGATTCGCGTGGTCGAGCAGCGTGCCAATGGCACGGCTGCCGTCTTGTTTGGTGACATTCGTGCTGACCCGAATGAACTCTTCACCGCTGCGCACGAACACGGTCGCGACGCCTGCGGTCATTTGCTTGAATTCGTCGACTTCGGCGAAGTTGTTGTTCAACACATCACTGCCCAGGTGCAGGCCCGGAGTCTGCACACCCGCCACAGTCACCGGCTCATCCGGATGCACGCTCAAACCGGCACTGAAGCGCTTCTCGAACAGGCCGGCCAGGCGCTGGGTGCTTTCACGCAAGGTGCCGTGAAAGGTGCTCAGCTGATCGGCAAGCAAGCGGGCCTCACTGGCCAGATGCTCTTCGCGGGTGGCGAGGTTGGCCGAGTCAAGCGAGCGCAGGGCAAATACTGTGCTGCCACTGATGACAATCGCCAGAATCACGGCAAGCGCAAGACCCAGCTGTGAGGCAATCCGAGCACGAGGTTGAGACATGACAGCTCCTGACCCAGTGGCCGGATCATTCTGACCCGTCGCACACTCGGCAAAATTTCTGATTGTGGGGAAAACATGGAACCTGCACGACGGTGCCATCAGCAGATTTTCGGCGGCAAAGCTGAATACTTGAGCAATTAACGGGGATATGGCTCAAGGCCGCCATTGCGGCGGCTCCATCGATTCAGCCCAGGCGTTCGACATCCGGTAATTCCATGGCCCGGACTTCGCCTTGCAGGAAATCGCTCAGGCGACGCAAACGCTCACCGCCGGGGCGGGTTTTCGGCCAGACCAGGTAATAATGCTCACCACTGGCGACGGCCGTCGGCCACGGCAAACTCAGACGTCCCTGCGCAACATCCTCAGCCACCATCAGCAAGTCGCCCATGGACACGCCGTAACCTCGGGCAGCGGCGATCATGCCCAACTCCAACGTGTCGAATACCTGCCCGCCCTTGAGCGAGACTTGATCGGTCAGGCCCATGCGCTCCAGCCAGTTGCGCCAGTCACGACGGTCCGGCGTCGGGTGCAGCAACTCGGTACTGGCCAGGCGCGCAACGTCCCATGGTTGATCCTTCAGAAGATTCGGTGCGCCCACCGGAATCAGCTCTTCGGGGAACAGGAAAGTCGCCTCCCAGTCTGGTGGAAAATTCCCGTTGCTGAGGATGACAGCGCAGTCGAAGGGTTCGTGGTTGAAGTCCACCGTATCGATGTCCATCCAGGCGCTGGTCAATTGCACCTCGTTCCCCGGTCGCAGGTGTCGAAAACGACTGAGCCGCGCCAACAGCCAGCGCATGGTCAGGGTCGACGGGGCTTTCATGCGCAGGATGTCGTCCTCGGCGCGCAAGGTATTGCAGGCCCGCTCAAGGGCGGTGAAGCCTTCACGAATGCCGGGCAGGATCAGCCGCGCCGATTCGGTCAGTTGCAGGTTGCGCCCGCTGCGGTGAAACAGCCGACAGGCGAAATGCTCTTCGAGCGTACGAATGTGCCGGCTGACCGCACTTTGGGTGATCGACAGTTCTTCGGCGGCGCGGGTGAACGAGCTATGTCGCGCCGCCGCTTCGAATGCTCGCAGGGCATACAAGGGAGGAAGACGACGAGACATTGGGAAAGCTCCTATAGCGCGGTTGCCTCAACTTATCAGAAAGTCCCTGGCATGAGTTTTAATCATGCCACCCATCCTTTTTATCCCTTTGTGGAAACCCCGCAGAGCGCCGAGAATCGACGCTTCCTGTTCTCTCTGACAATCGAGCGTGATGATCATGCAGCATCCAGCGCGTATTGAACTCTGGGCCATCCTGCGGCTGGCGGGGCCGTTGATTGCCTCGCAGTTGGCGCACATGCTGATGGTCCTCACCGACACATTGATGATGGCGCGCCTGAGTCCCGAGGCGCTGGCCGGTGGTGGTCTGGGCGCAGCGACGTATTCGTTCGTGTCGATTTTCTGCATCGGCGTGATCGCCGCCGTCGGCACCCTGGTGGCGATCCGTCAGGGCGCGGGCGACATCATCGGCGCCGCGCGACTGACCCAGGCCGGGTTGTGGCTGGCCTGGTTGATGGCACTGGTGGCGGGGTTGCTGCTGTGGAACCTCAAACCGGTGTTGCTGCTGTTCGGACAGACCGCAACCAACGTTCAGGCGGCCGGCCAGTTTCTGTTGATCCTGCCGTTCGCCCTGCCCGGCTACCTGAGCTTCATGGCGCTGCGCGGCTTCACCAGCGCCATCGGCCGGGCGACACCGGTGATGGTCATCAGCCTCGCCGGCACCGTGGCCAACTTCCTGCTCAACTATGCGTTGATCACCGGCATGTTCGGCCTGCCGAAAATGGGTCTGGTGGGCATCGGGCTGGTCACGGCGATCGTTGCCAACCTCATGGCGCTGGCGCTCGCGCTACACATTCGTCGGCATCCGGCTTACGACGCGTATCCATTGCGTCAGGGGCTGTCGCGGCCCAACCGTCAGTACTTGAAGGAATTGTGGCGCCTGGGCCTGCCAATTGGCGGGACCTATGCGGTGGAAGTCGGTCTGTTTGCCTTCGCCGCGCTGTGCATGGGCACCATGGGCAGTACGCAACTGGCGGCGCACCAGATCGCCCTGCAAATCGTCTCGGTGGCGTTCATGATCCCGGCGGGGCTTTCCTACGCGATCACCATGCGCATCGGCCAGCATTACGGCGCCGGGCAATTGCTTGATGCGCGGTTGGCCGGACGGGTCGGGATCGCCTTTGGTGCGGCGGCCATGCTCGGCTTTGCGATGGTCTTCTGGCTGCTGCCGCATCAGTTGATCGGTTTGTTCCTGGACCACAACGACCCGGCGTTTCGCGAAGTCATTAACCTGGCCGTGAGCCTGCTGGCGGTAGCGGCATGGTTCGAGCTGTTCGACGGCACGCAAACCATCGCCATGGGTTGCATCCGCGGGCTCAAGGATGCCAAGACCACGTTCCTGGTGGGTTTGGGTTGCTATTGGCTGATCGGCGCGCCGGCCGCCTGGTGGATGGCTTTCCATTTGAACTGGGGGCCAACGGGGGTCTGGTGGGGCCTGGCACTGGGACTGGCATGTGCGGCGGTGAGCCTGACACTGGCGTTTGAGTGGAAGATGAAGGGGATGATTCGACGGGAGCCGTCGTCTCAAAGTTTCGAGGCTGTTCAGACCGAATGAAATCACCTGTAGGAGCGAGGCTTGCCCGCGAAGGCCTTTGCACGGTGAATCAGGCATACAGTGTGAAGCCGGGCAAGCCTCGCTCCTATGTATGGACTCGCCCCTACTGT
>NZ_JAKWJK010000079.1:0-316 GCF_031570575.1 Pseudomonas sp. JL3 | reverse complement strand
GGCAGCGCACGACGGTCCAGCTTGCCGTTGGCGGTCAGCGGGAAGGATGGCAACGTCATGAAGGCGCCCGGCACCATGTATTCCGCCAGCAAGCCCGACAATTGCGTGCGCAAATCAGCGGCCGACAGGTGCATGCCGTCACGGGCAATCACATAAGCCACCAGGCGCTTGTCGCCCGGCTCGTCTTCGCGAACGATCACCACCGCTTCACGCACATTGTTGCAAGCCGCCAGTTTCGCCTCGATCTCGCCCAACTCGATACGGAAACCACGGACTTTCACCTGGTCGTCGTTGCGGCCCAGGTAGTCGATAGAGC
>NZ_JAKWJK010000078.1:0-317 GCF_031570575.1 Pseudomonas sp. JL3 | reverse complement strand
GTGAACACATCCGTGGCGCCCGGCGCGCTGACCGAATTCGGGTTGCTGTGGTACACGGCGTTGCCGTTGGCATCCAAGGTCAGGTAGCCGTAGGTGCCGTTGATTTGCGTGTTCAGGCCGCCAATGGCCGAAGTCGAAGTGTCGCTACCAGCGCGCACGCCGACCACTGCTCCACCCGACGCAGGGCCGTCAGCACCAATCACATCATTGCCCAACACATTACCGCTGACCGTTCCACCCTCCGCCACCGAGACTGCATCGGCGTGAGCGGTGGGTACGTCATCGACGATGTTGATCACGATGGTACTGGTGACGCT
>NZ_JAKWJK010000077.1:0-360 GCF_031570575.1 Pseudomonas sp. JL3 | reverse complement strand
GCAACTCGATGGAATCAGGTTCGCCGGAACGTTCACTTCCTTGCCGCTGCCGACCGCCGCCGCCAGCGCGGCCAGGGTTGGCTGGCTGAACAGCACCCGCACGTCGGCGCTCACACCCGCCTGACGCATGCGCTCGATCAGCTTCACCGCCAGCAGCGAATGGCCGCCCAGTTCGAAGAAGTGATCGTGGCGGCCGACCCGATCGACCTTGAGCACCTCGGCCCAAAGCTGCGCCAATGTCTGTTCGACTTCGCCCTGAGGCGCTGCGTATTCGCGACTGGCGTAGGCTTCGGCGTCGGGCGCAGGGAGCGCACGACGATCCAGCTTGCCGTTGGCGGTCAGCGGAAACGTATCCAGCAC
>NZ_JAKWJK010000076.1:0-383 GCF_031570575.1 Pseudomonas sp. JL3 | reverse complement strand
AACCGGATTGCCTACATGCTGGCGGACAGCGCCCCGGCGGCGGTGTTGGCGCAAGCGGCCACGCGTAGCTTGTTGGCCGAAGCTTCGGTGCCGGTGATCGACCTCGACAGCGATGTCTGGCAGGACGAATCCGTCTTGAATCCGGAGATTGTCGAGCTGACCTCATCGCACCTGGCTTACCTGATCTACACCTCCGGCTCCACCGGTTTGCCCAAGGGCGTGATGATCGAACACCGCAACACGGTGAACTTCCTGACCTGGGCGCACCGTTCGTTTGATGAAGCAACCCTGGCAAAAACCCTGTTCTCCACCTCGCTGAATTTCGACCTCGCGGTCTACGAGTGCTTCGCGCCGCTGACCTGCGGTGGCCGCATCGAAGTGGT
>NZ_JAKWJK010000075.1:0-406 GCF_031570575.1 Pseudomonas sp. JL3 | reverse complement strand
AACCGGCCAGCGCCGAACAGTTGCGCAGCGAATTACTCAAGCACCTGCCCGAATACATGGTGCCCAGCGCCTTCGTGCACCTCGACGCCCTGCCCCTCACCGCCAACGGCAAACTTGACCGCCGGGCCCTGCCCGCACCGGGCCAGGAGTCCCTGGCCAGCAAGGCCTACGAGGCGCCCCAGGGCGACACCGAAATCGCCATCGCCGGGATCTGGCAAACCCTGCTCGGCCTGGAGCAGGTCGGGCGCCATGACGGTTTCCTCGAGCTCGGCGGCCACTCGCTGCTCACCGTGCAATTGCAGGCGCGTCTGCATCAGGACCTCGGCGTCGAGATCGACCTGCGCACACTGTTTGCCCAGACGTCTTTGAGCACCCTGGCCCAGCAGGTGGAACAGGCCAGCCAGTC
>NZ_JAKWJK010000074.1:0-410 GCF_031570575.1 Pseudomonas sp. JL3 | reverse complement strand
GGATCGGTTTCGGCGATGCAGTTGCCGCGCTGATCGTAGCGATATTGCCAACTGTTGCCCGCGGCATCGGTTTCCACCAGCGGCAAGGCCCAGTGCTCGAGCCATAAGGTCGAGTCGCTGCGGCCCAGCGGGTCGGTTTCGCCGATCAGGTTGCCGGCGTCGTCGTAGCTGTATTCGTAGCGCCCGCCCTGTGGGTCGGTGGCGTTGAGCAATTGGCGTTCGTCGTTCCACTCGAACTGCCAGGTCTGGCCGAGGTTGTCGGTGTATTCGGTGATCTGGTGCTGGGCGTTCCAGCGCCGTGTGCTGACGCGTTGCAGACCATCGGTGATGCGCGTGACACCGGCGACGAGGTCATAGTCGAACTGGTAAGTGTCGCCCTCATCGGTCCAGTGCCCGACCACGCGCCATTC
>NZ_JAKWJK010000073.1:0-473 GCF_031570575.1 Pseudomonas sp. JL3 | reverse complement strand
GCTCAAGCGCAGCCTGGTGGAGAACCTGTTCGCACAGACCCAGGTCAAACGCCTGTGCAACCTCTACGGCCCCTCGGAAACCACCACCTACTCAAGTTGGGTGTCGATGGCCCGCGAAGACGGCTTTGCCGCACACATCGGCAAACCGGTGGCCAACACCCAGTTCTATTTGCTGGATGAGCACGGGCAACCGGTGCCGCTGGGCGTGCNGCCGCACACATCGGCAAACCGGTGGCCAACACCCAGTTCTATTTGCTGGATGAGCACGGGCAACCGGTGCCGCTGGGCGTGCCGGGGGAAATCTACATCGGCGGTGCGGGTGTGGCGCGGGGGTATCTCAACCGCGACGACCTCACCGCCGAGCGTTTCCTCCGCGATCCGTTCAGCCGCGCCCCGCATGCCCGCATGTATCGCACCGGCGACCTCGGCCGCTACCGGCCGGACGGCAACATCGAATACCTGGGGCGCAACGA
>NZ_JAKWJK010000072.1:0-482 GCF_031570575.1 Pseudomonas sp. JL3 | reverse complement strand
TAAGCGTCCAGCACGTAGACCCGGGTGTTGCCGATCGGGCGGCCGATCGGAATGCTGCCCTCGCCCACGGCCTTGATCTCATGCGTCGTGGTGAAGGTGGTCGCCTCTGTCGGGCCGTAGCCGTTGAGCAGGTGGGCTGGCGTGCCCTCTTGCAGCACCCGGCTGATCACTGCGGGATCGAGCACATCGCCACCGACGATCAGGTAGCGCAACTGCCCGAACACGGTCATCAGGCCTTGGGCGTACTGNCCGTTGAGCAGGTGGGCTGGCGTGCCCTCTTGCAGCACCCGGCTGATCACTGCGGGATCGAGCACATCGCCACCGACGATCAGGTAGCGCAACTGCCCGAACACGGTCATCAGGCCTTGGGCGTACTGATGGAACAGGCCTGCGGTCATCCATAGCACGCTGATCGACTGCTCGAGCAGCAGCGCACGAAAGCGCTCTTGCGACAGCAGCACGTCCTGCTCGACCACCACCAC
>NZ_JAKWJK010000071.1:0-549 GCF_031570575.1 Pseudomonas sp. JL3 | reverse complement strand
TTCTCCCTGACCGCTCAATCCATCACCGGCATCGACCCGCAGCGGATCGCCGCCTACCTCGCGCAGGCCGTGACCGCATTGGTCGACGCCCTGGAACAGGCTCCCGAGCGCCTGGCCAGCCACCTCGACGTCGTGCCCGACGCCGAGCGCCAACTGCTGCTGCGCGACTTCAACCGTACCGTCACCGAGTTCGGTGCCCCACAGCCGATTCATACCCTGTTTGAAACCCAGGTGCAGGCCAATCCCGAAGCGGTGGCGCTGGTCTGCGAAACGCGGCAACTGACCTATCGCCAGCTCAACCGCCGGGCCAATCACCTGGCCCGGCAGTTGCTGGTCCTCGGCGTGCAACCCGATCAGCGGGTGGCGATCTGTGCCGAACGCAGCCTGGAAATGATCGTCGGTCTGTTGGCCGTGCTCAAGGCCGGCGCGGCCTATGTGCCGATCGATCCCGCCCACCCCGCCGAACGCATGGCGTTCATGCTGCAGGACAGTCAGCCCCGGGCGCTGTTGACCCAATCGACCCTCACCTGGCCGGCGGGCGAGCTGCCG
>NZ_JAKWJK010000070.1:0-697 GCF_031570575.1 Pseudomonas sp. JL3 | reverse complement strand
TCCGCCGATTTGCCGTCGACTTCCAGCTTCTCGTAATTACCGCCCGTTGCGCCGTCAATCTTGACGCTCAGGGAGCTGCCGCCCGCCAGGGGGCTGTTTGGCGCGACAAAGTTCACGCTGCCGGTGGTTTCGCCGACCGGGATAGTGATGCTCTGGCCGTTGGACAGAGTGACGATCACTGGCGCACCGGTGACGGGTGCGCTGACCGTCGCGGTGTAGACCACGGTTTCGCCTTCGGCGACATTCGCGGTGGCTGTCAGCGAAACGGTGCTGGTATCGATGGTGTCATTGACGGTGGTCACCGCCGGGGTGTCGCTGGTCACCAGGTTCTCGAAACCGCCACCAGTCGCATCTTTGATCGTTGCTTCGACGGTGCCGGCATCTTTGTAGACGTCGTCCTTTGGTGCGTCGACGGTCACAGAGCCGGTAGTTTTANGACGGTGGTCACCGCCGGGGTGTCGCTGGTCACCAGGTTCTCGAAACCGCCACCAGTCGCATCTTTGATCGTTGCTTCGACGGTGCCGGCATCTTTGTAGACGTCGTCCTTTGGTGCGTCGACGGTCACAGAGCCGGTAGTTTTACCGGCATCGATGGTGATCACGGCGCCGTTCGACAGGGTCACGGTGACCGGCGTGCCGGCCGCATTGGTCAGGGTCGCCGTGTAGGTGATCTGGCCGCCTTCATCCACGGTGCCGGT
>NZ_JAKWJK010000007.1:0-265977 GCF_031570575.1 Pseudomonas sp. JL3 | reverse complement strand
TAGACGCCTCGGCGTGGGCGAGTCCATTCAATTACAGGGAGTTTTTTCGGCGTGACGAAGAACCATCGCGCATGTGATCCTTGCTGCTTTTACCCAAGGCCAATCACGATCCATGACGCATTCATCCGCCGCTTCGCCCCGCCTCATCCGCATTGCCGCTGCCCTGCTGATCGGCCCCGACGGTCGCACCCTGCTGGTGCGCAAGCGCGGTACCGAGGCGTTCATGCAGCCGGGGGGCAAGATCGAGGCCCATGAACAACCGGTCCATGCCCTCGCCCGTGAGCTGGAAGAGGAGTTGGGGCTGGTCATCGATCCGACGCATGCCGCCTACCTGGGACAGTTCTCGGCACCGGCCGCCAATGAGCCGGGTTATGTCGTACAGGCCGAACTCTTTCAGCTGACCATCGATGCGCACGTTTCCCCGGCAGCAGAGATTGAAGAAGTGCGCTGGATCGATCCGGCCACCGACGGCGATGTCCCGCTGGCGCCATTGACACGGGACCTGATCTTGCCGTTTTATCGAGCTTCACTGATCGCAACCGCCTGATCGTCCAGGGATGGAGAGTGCCTATGATTCCGCTTCAAGACTTGCTGATTTTTGCCGCTGCGGCGCTGCTGATGGTGCTCACGCCCGGGCCGAACATGATCTACCTGATCTCTCGTTCAATCTGCCAGGGGCGCAAGGCCGGAGTGACTTCGTTGCTCGGCGTGGTCGCGGGATTTTTAGTGCACCTGTTCGCGGCCGCCGCGGGTTTGACCGCGGTGTTTATGGCAGTGCCGGTGGCCTACGAAGTGCTGAAGTGGGCCGGTGCGCTGTACCTGTTGTGGCTGGCCTGGCAGGCGGTCAAGCCCGGTGCGCGTTCGCCGTTCGAGGCGCAGCAGCTGCCGGCGGATTCGTCGCACAAGTTGATCACCATGGGCTTTCTCACCAGCGCGCTGAACCCGAAGATTGCAGTGTTTTACCTGTCGGTGTTTCCGCAGTTCATTACCCCTGAGCACGGTTCGGTGTTCACCCAAAGTATCGTCCTCGGCCTGACCCAGATCAGCGTGAGTTTCAGCGTCAACCTGCTGATCGCGTTGTTTGCCGCGGGCATCGCGTCCTGGTTCGTCAACAACCCGAACTGGCTGGCGATGCAGCGTTACTTCATGGGCTTTGTGCTGTCCGGGTTGGCGGTGCGCTTGATGCTTGAGCAGCGGCGAGCGGCCTGAAGATGTGGATTCAACGGCTTGATGCCAGCCATGCCCTGGATTACCGGGCGCTGATGCTTGAGGCCTATGACTTGCATCCTCAGGCGTTCACTTCCACGGTGCGCGAGCGCGCGACGATGCCGCTGAGTTGGTGGGAATCGCGGCTGAGCAGCAAGCTGGATGTAGTGTTCGGGGCGTTCGAAGAGGGCAAATTGGCAGGCATCGTCGGCCTGGCGTTTGAACCTCGGGAAAAGGCCCGGCACAAGGCGACGTTGTTTGGCATGTACGTGACAGGCAAGGTTCGGCAGCGTGGCCTTGGCTTTCAACTGGTTCAGGCCGTTTTGGACGAAGCGCAGACCCGTCAGGGCTTGCGGCTGATCCAGCTGACCGTCACCGCCGGCAATGAAGCCGCCTTCAAGCTGTATCAGCGTTGCGGTTTCGTGCAGTTCGGTCTGGAACCATTAGCGGTGCGAGTCGGCGAAGACTACTTCGACAAGATCCATATGTGGCGCGAGATTACCCCTGAGCCTTGATCGGTTGCTCTATCGCACCGCACTAACCCCATCCAGCGTCGAAAACGACGTGTCCTTGGCCGTCAGCAAAAAGTCGCGCATGTATGGCGCATCCAGCATGTCGGCGCGAATCCCGGCGTAAAGCGTCGCGAACAAACCTTTCTCGCCAAGCCGCTTGGCCTTCACATAACCCCGTGAACTGTATTCATGCAGCGCCCAATGGGGCATGCCGCAGACGCCGCGACCGCTGGCCACCAGTTGCATCATCATCACCGTCAGTTCCGAGGTGCGCACCTGGGCCGGTTCGATGTCGGCCGGCTCCAGGAAGCGGGTGAAGATGTCCAGCCGATCGCGCTCCACCGGGTAAGTGATCAAGGTTTCCGTGAGCAAGTCTTCGGGCACGATGTACGGCTTGCTCGCCAAGCGGTGCTGGTTAGCCACCGCGAGCATGGCTTCGTAGGTGAACAACGGCACGTAAGTGATCCCGACCAGTTCCAGCGGGTCGGAGGTCACCACCAGGTCCAGGTCGCCTCGGGCCAGTGCCGGCAGCGGGGCGAAGGAGAACCCGGAGGCCAGGTCCAGCTCGACTTCCGGCCAGGCATCGCGGAACTGGTCGATGGTCGGCATCAGCCACTGGAAGCAACTGTGGCACTCGATCGCCATGTGCAAACGCCCCGCAGTGCCACCGGCCAGTCGCGCAATGTCACGCTCGGCGCCGCGCAGCAACGGCAGAGTGGCGTCGGCCAGTTGCAGCAGGCGCAAGCCGGCACTGGTGAAGCGCACCGGTTTGGTCTTGCGCACGAACAGCGGCATGCCCATGCGTTCTTCCAGCTCTTTGAACTGGTGTGACAGCGCCGACTGGGTCAGGTGCAAGCGGTCGGCCGCATCCACCAGGCTGTCGGCTTCGCGCAGGGCGTGCAGGGTTTTCAGGTGACGGATTTCAAGCACCGGGGGCTCCATGAGGAAAACTTGTGATCAACACGAAAAGGTTGAGTTTGTCTCATGTTGGGTGGGCTGTCGACAATAGCGCATCTTTTACAGGGAGGATTCTCATCATGGCATTGGCCCATACCCTAGGTTTCCCGCGCATCGGCGCAGACCGCGAACTGAAAAAAGCCCTCGAAGCCTACTGGAAGGGCGACCTCGATCAGAACGCATTGAAAAGCGTCGGCCGCCAATTGCGCGCCACCCACTGGCAATTGCAAAAAGACGCCGGCATCGATCTGCTGCCCGTAGGCGACTTCGCCTGGTACGACCAGGTACTGACTCACTCCCTGACCTTCGGTGTCATCCCCGAGCGCTTCGACAATAGCAAGGATGCCCGCGGCCTGCCGACACTCGACACCCTGTTCGCCATGGCCCGTGGCGCTACCGCAGCCTGCTGCGGCGGTGAACATGGCAAGGCGCAATATGCTCAGGAACTGACCAAGTGGTTCGACACCAACTACCACTACCTGGTCCCGGAATTCAGCGCAGACCAACAATTCAAACTGAGCTGGGAACAGCTGTTCGATGAAGTCGACGAAGCCAAAGCCCTGGGCCACAACGTCAAACCGGTGATCATCGGCCCGTTGACTTACCTGTGGTTGGGCAAGGCGAAGGGTGATGGCTTCGACAAACTCGACCTGCTGGAGCGCCTGCTGCCGATCTACGGCGAAATCCTCGGCCGCCTCGCTGCTCAAGGTGTGGAGTGGGTGCAGATCGACGAACCGATCCTGACCCTCGACCTGCCACAAGCCTGGAAAAACGCCTTCGAACGCGCCTATCACATCCTTCAATACTCGCCGCTGAAAAAACTCGTGGCGACTTACTTCAGTGGCCTGGAAGACAACCTCGGTCTGGCTGTCGGCCTGCCTGTACAAGGTTTGCACATCGACGCAGTGCGCTCGCCGGATCAGCTCGGCCAGGTTTTGGATCGTCTGCCCACCTACAAGATTCTCTCGGTGGGTCTGGTCAACGGCCGCAACGTCTGGCGCTGCGAACTGGAGCAAGCCCTGGCCCAACTACAATTTGCCCAGGAGCGCTTCGGCGATAACCTGTGGGTCAGCAGTTCCTGCTCGCTGCTGCACAGCCCGGTGGATCTTGCGCGTGAAGACAAACTCGACCCGGAACTGAAAAGCTGGCTGGCGTTTGCCGTGCAGAAGTGCGGTGAAATCGCCGTGCTGCGTGATGCCCTCAACGACCCGCAAGCGCCCAAAGTGCAAGCCGCACTGGCTGAAAGTCGCGCCATTGCGGCCAGTCGCGCTCAATCTCCGCGTATCCACAAAGCGGATGTGCAGGCCCGAATCAACGCCATCGGCGCGGCAGACAGCCAACGCCATTCGCCGTTTGCCAAACGCATCGCACAACAACAGGCACGGCTGAAACTGCCGGCGTTCCCGACCACCACCATCGGCTCGTTCCCACAAACCGGTTCGATCCGTCTGGCGCGTCAGGCCTTCAAGCAAGGCAAGCTGTCGGCCAACGATTACACCGATGCCATGCACAGCGAAATCCGCCACGCCGTGCAAATCCAGGAACGCCTGGGCCTGGACGTGCTGGTGCACGGTGAAGCCGAGCGCAACGACATGGTCGAGTACTTCGCCGAACAACTGGACGGTTACTTGTTCACCCGGTTCGGCTGGGTCCAGAGCTACGGTTCGCGCTGCGTCAAACCGGCGATCATTTATGGCGACCTGAGCCGTCCGACGCCGATGACGGTCGACTGGATCACCTATGCCCAGAGCCTGACCGACAAGGTCATGAAAGGCATGCTCACCGGCCCCGTGACCATGCTGATGTGGTCGTTCCCGCGCGAAGACGTTTCGCGAAAAGTTCAGGCGCAGCAACTGGCCCTGGCCTTGCGCGATGAAGTGGTGGACCTGGAAAACGCCGGCATCAAAATCGTGCAGATCGACGAAGCCGCGTTCCGCGAAGGGCTGCCGCTACGCCGGGCGCAATGGCAGGAATACCTCGACTGGGCGGTAGAAGCCTTCCGCCTGAGTGCATCCGGTGTGCGCGACGAAACCCAGATTCATACCCACATGTGCTACAGCGAATTCAACGACGTGATCGAGTCCATCGCCGCCATGGATGCTGACGTGATCACCATCGAAACCTCACGCTCGGACATGGAATTGCTGGAGGCCTTCGAAGCGTTCGACTACCCGAACGACATCGGCCCGGGCGTCTATGATATCCACTCACCTCGGGTGCCGGACACGGCCGAGATGGTGAAGTTGATGAACAAAGCGGTGAAGCGGATTCCGGCGGAGCGGTTGTGGGTCAATCCGGATTGCGGGTTGAAGACTCGCGCATGGCCGGAAACAGAAGCCGCACTGGTGAACATGGTCGCGGCGGCGCGGCAGTTGCGTAGCCAGTTGGCCTGATTGGCCGACTGACAAAAAACCGCCTCTGGAATCAGAGGCGGTTCATCAAAAAGCTTCACATGTTCAAACCAATACCCAACCCACCGGAAACCGATCCGGCATCCCCCTACGAATCCCTCGACTCCAAAAACTCCACGAAGCCGCCGATAATCTTGATCCGCAGGGTTAGCCCGAAAAAGCAAAAGATCGCAGCCTGCGGCAGCTACTACAGGTGTTGTGTCGACTGCGGTATGGCGGCGAACACCGAATCTGTAGGAGCTGCCGCAGGCTGCGATCTTTTGATCTTGAAGCGCTGTGGCGAGGGGACAGCCACAAAGTTCTGCACTTACCTCGCGACCACTCGTCGCAACTGTCAGATCTGACAGTAGGCAGAGGCCCGTCGCCATCATTTCATGGCACCTGTACAACAACCCATGCAGGAGCAGCCGCCATGACCCTCCTCGAATCTCCCGAAAACATTGTACTGGCCCTCGATCTGCCCCGCGTACTGGGCGCAACCCGACCGGTCGAAGGCGCCGACATAGGCATCTCGATGGTGATTTACGACCTGGTCATCGATGGCGGGGGCGCCACTGTCGAGGTCGATCCGCCGCTGTCGGGCACGATGAATCCCGGCGATGTCATGGCGCTGTGGCTGGTCGGGGAGACCGCCGTTCTCGAGTCCAAAATCATTGTCGACGTAAATGCCACCACCACCCTGCGCATTCCGAAAGGCCGACTGCATCCTAACCGGGTCAACGAGCTGGTCTACTCCATCCAACGCGGCAGCCAGAATATCGGCACCTCCGCACCACCGCTGACCCTGCTCTACAACAAGATCCGCCCCGGTTTGAAAGACACCAAACCCGAAATCGACGGGCATTCGGAGCTCGAGCTACTGTTACCCGACGCGATCAAGAACGGCGTCGGCCCGGATTTCGTCAGCGCGCAGGTGTGCGTGTCCTACCCCTATTGCCGGGCCTACGACCGCATCAGTTTGAAGTGCAACGGCGAACTCATGACCTATCAGGTCGGTAAGTTCGAAGCACCCCAGCCGCCGGATCCGGGTTCGCCGCTCCCGATCACAGTGTACTTCACCGTGACCCGCGCCTACCTGGAAAGCGCTAAAAGACCGAGTGGTAAACTCGACTTTTCCTACACCGTCACCGACCAGCTCGGCAACACGCCGGACACCGATGCGGTGTGGTCGGCCTCGCAGACCGTGGACGAAGATCTGGCCGGCACTCGCCTGCCGGCTCCGATTCTGCGGGAAATTCAGAACGATCCTGACGACGATCCGGGCCTCATCGATTTGGAAAAACTGGCGGGTAATCCGCTGTTGGTGATCGTCGTGACGGCTGACGATCGTTTTCAGACGGGAGACGCGATCAACGCCACCTACACCGCCAAGCTCGAAGGAAAACCAGACGTTGTGGTGCCGGTGAGCGGGATCATTGAAGCCGACGAGTTCGGGCAGAAAAAACCCTGCATTCTTCAGGTGCCCAACGACAAGGTGGTTGCCGGCAGCACGGTGACGGTGACGTATGAGCAACTCAGGAATAGCACGCTGATCGGCAGCTCCAAAACCGCCGCGGCGCGGGTGATAGGGGACAACCCCATTGATCTGCAGCCGCCATTTCTGGTGGCACCGGCCAAGAACCCGATCGAACCGTCACTTTATCCGGATGGAGTAAGGGTGCGAGTCGAACATTTGACCGCACACGATGGGGACGAGGCGCGACTCGAGGCGCTCAATGCACTTCCCGGTACACCGGAGTTTGCGACGGTTAGGTTAAACAATAACAAACGAGCCAACTTCACTCTCAGCTCCGCGCTTCTCACAGAGCATCAGGGCAAAGACCTCAGGTTGCGTTGGGTTCTGATCAGTAATGGAGTGGAGACGCCTTCGTTGGAGTTATCACTGACGGTATTGAAAATGTCAGCGATACCGACATTTATCAACGGCCCTTATCTCATCGCGCCTGCCGGACGACTGAAGAATGTCATTATTCGTATAGGAACAGAGACACAGCCTGTCGCAGAGGCCATAGTGTCAGTCGCCCTCCCCAACGGATTCAACTACGCCGACGGTGGTACCGGTGTGCGAGAGTTCATCACAGATGCTTTCGGCTTGATCACTGTCAGCGGAGTAAAAGGGGCGCGCCGCCCGGCGACTGAACGTCTTACCGCCACCTACGCGACTCAGACAGGAACGGCGGACGTTTTGATTCAGTCATATGCCACTCCAGGCAGAATCGAATTGGGCCTCCTGCCTTATGTAGTTGCCATGAGCCATGACGGTACTAAGGCATATGTTACCAGTCCGCCTTCCAAGACTATCTGCGTCATTGAAACATCCACAAACAGGCCAATAAATTACTTCAATATTGGCAAACAGTGCGCTTACATTGCTGTCAGTCTGGACGACGTCTTTATTTACGTCACCCACTCATACAGCGGCGGCACAGTGTCGTTCATCGAGTCCCTTACAGGGCGCGTGGTCAAAACGGTCACGACGGCTCCGGTCCCATCACATATCGCGCTCAACCCGAGTGGAACCGAACTCTACATCAGCCATGAAGGGACAACGACCATTTCCCTGATAAATACAACAACCACCGTCGTTCGCCCTGTTGTTGTAGGTGAACGGCCACAAGGAGGCGCTTTTACCAAAGATGGAAAATTCCTCTATATCTGCATCTATTACCCTCAAAGCTATGTATCGATTATCGACACCGCAACCCAAAATGTTATTCACAACATTCCGGTCGCAAAAGGACCATGGACTTGTGTATTAAGCCTGGATAATCGTTATCTTTATGTCGCTCATATGGATGCGCTCCTGATATCCGTCATCGACACCGTCACACATAAAGTAATTCGAACCCTGTCCGTCGACTCCTATGCAATGCATATTGTGATTAATTCAAATGGCACATTTTTGTATGTTTCACTCTGGGCAACTCAAAAGATACTGGCCATTAATACACTCACCTTCAGTACTCACTATATTCCAGCCGCCGGACATTTACGCGGGCTTGCGATCAGTCCTGACGACTCGCGCCTATATGTTTGCGACAGCGCAGGCTCTACGGTAACAGCCCTTCAGAGTGATTATCTGGCAGCAAGTGATTTGACGCTGGGTAACATGAATTTTCCGGAGCTGGAAAATATAGATCCTCATCAGCAGTGGGAATGAATTGCGGCGAGTGATTTCTGCAGGGGCGTTGTGCATAGCACTTGGGAAAAACGGGAGGAATAAAGAAACAGAGAATGGAGATGTTTAAGCGACATCTCCATTCCGGTACAGGCGACTTTAACCGTGGCCCATGTACAGCTTGATTGTGTCAAACGTCGCCATCGAGAGGTAGGAGGGGAAGCGGTCATGAGGTTCTCCATTCACGAAAGAACGCGCGAACCGGAGCAGTGACGGCGCGTTAGAGACTGATTGCAACTCAATGCTGCAAACTGTCGCCATCTTGTCGATACCCGCCATCAGGGGTTCAACGGCATTGGCTTCGCTGAGGCGTCCATTCAGCAGGGTGACTTCGGATGTGAGCTCAGCCCTGTGTGACCTGACGCTGATGCGCTTTATAGCGTCGAAGATTTGTTGCTCGGGGGATGGCTTAAACAACCCCGTCCTGTTTTTTGTCTGACTTCAATTGTGGCTCCGGTCTGGACGTGTTTGGTTAACCGTTACATCGGTCCGGGCGTCTACGACATCCACTCGCCACCGGTGCCGATCAATACGCTGTGCCCGGAAATGACCATTCAGCAATCTTCATCAAACTGTCACGTAACTGTGGCAGCGCGCTTGAACAAACTTCATCAGACTCGCGCTCTACTGGAGTTCTGCGTTTCGGTGTTTTTCATGCGTGCACGATTTTTATCCACAGCGGTCTTTCTGGCCGCTGTATTGTTCAATTTTCCGTCTCTTGCGGCATCTCGTTGCGATGTCAATGTTCCGACCGAGCGGGTCGATCTGGAGCAGGTGAGCCTGGCCTACCAGAGCATTGGCCGTGCCTCGGACCCTGCGTTGTTGTTGGTGATGGGCCTGGGCGGGCAGTTGATTCACTGGCCGGACGAGGTGGTGGTTGCGCTGTGTCAGCAGGGATTTCGGGTGATTCGCTATGACAATCGCGATGTTGGCCTGTCGACTTGGCGGCAGACGCCTGTCGACGCCAACCTGACGTTCGAAGTGCTGCGCTACAAACTCGGCTTGCCGGTATCGGCGCCGTACACCTTGACCGACATGGCGGACGATGCCTTTGGACTGATGGATGCCTTGCACGTCAAGCAATTCCACGTATTGGGTGCGAGCATGGGCGGGATGATCGCCCAGCATATGGCGGCCATGGCACCGCAGCGTGTCGAGAGCCTGACGTTGCTGATGACCAGTTCGGGTGCCGAAGGTTTGCCGGCGCCGAGTGCGGCGCTGGTGCAGTTACTCGCGCGACGCGGCGCACCAAATCGCGAGGTGGCGCTGGAGCAACAGGCCGATTTACTGGCTGCACTGGGCAGCCCGGCGGTGGGTGATGACCGGCAGGCGTTGTTGCAGCAGGCGGCGCAATCCTATGACCGGGCGTTTAACCCTGAAGGCGTGAAGCGCCAGATCATGGCGATCCTCGCCGAACGCAGCCGCGTGGCGCTGCTCAACCAGCTGCGGGTACCGACGCTGGTGGTTCACGGCACCGCCGATCCGTTGTTGCCGGTGATGCATGGCGTGCACCTGGCTGCGCATATCCGTGGCAGTCAGTTGAAGCTGATTCCGGGGTTGGCTCATCGTTTTCAAGAGGCGTTCAAAGCGCCGTTATTGGCGGCAGTGTTGCCGTACTTGCAGGCCCACCGAGAAGACACCTCGCATTGGGCACAGATCGATCCGGTGGCCGAACGCAATCTTCTATAACACCCAAATCCAATGTGGGAGCAGGCTTTTGTGGCGAGGGAGCAAGCTCCCTCGCCACAAAAGCGCCTCAATTACAGGGGAGGCTGTCTTACGTTGGAGCGAAGTTATCCAGCATCCGGTTCACCGCCAGTTCACCCAACATGACGGAGTTCTGGATGCCGAGCACGGTATTGCGCTGCGGACCGTTCAGCAGCCCCGCGAAATCACTCAACATCACGCTCGCCGCCGCCAGCGATTCGCAGGCGTTGACCAGCAGGGTTTCGTTATCGGCGTCGGGGGCGATGAGGTAAAGGGTGCTGGGTTTGCGTGGGGTATCTTTGGGCCACACAGGCTCAGCCTGCGGGTGTATCGTTCAAACTTTCCGGCGCGATTCAAGCCTGCGAGGTAAATGATGAGTACCCCCCTGAAAATCGATTTCGTCAGCGACGTGTCCTGCCCCTGGTGCGTTGTCGGTCTGTATAGCCTGACCCGTGCCCTGGATTTGCTCGGCGACGAAGTCCAGGCCGAGATCCGTTTCCAGCCGTTCGAACTGAACCCGAAGATGGGCCCCGAAGGCCAGAACATCACCGAACACATCAGCGAAAAGTACGGCTCGACCCCTGAGCAATCGCAGAAGAACCGCGAAATGATCCGCGCGCGCGGCGCCGAGGTCGGGTTTGCCTTTCGCACGGACGGCAACAGCCGCATCTACAACACGTTCGATGCTCATCGCTTGCTGCATTGGGCGGGGCTGGAAGGGTTGCAGTTCAACCTGAAAGACGCGCTGTTCAAGGCGTATTTCACCGAGGGTGGCAATCCGTCCGATCACGGGCAATTGGCCCGGATCGCCGAAAGCGTGGGGCTGGACCGGCAGCGGGCCGAGGCGATTCTGGCCTCCGATGAATTCGCCAAAGAGGTTCGCGAAGAAGAACAGTTGTGGTTATCGCGCGGCGTGAATTCGGTGCCGACGGTGGTATTCAACGGGCAGTATGCCGTCAGTGGCGGGCAGCCGGTGGAGACGTTTGTCGGTGCTATTCGCCAGATCATGAGTGAAGCCAAGGGCGGAACGGTCAACGGTTGAACTGACGTTACACACTCGATCGTTCCCACGCTCTGCGTGGGAATGCCTCTAGGGACGCTCCGCGTCCAGTGACGCGGAGCGTCACGGGCTGCATTCCTTTGCTGCGCGTGGGAACGATCAGTTACAGAAGATCGCGGTCAGCCGTGAAGGCGAACCCAGACAGTCACGAGCACCGTCGCCGCCATCAACCACGCCACCGCCGCCACCGCCAGTGAAGCCTCCAGGCGCATCCGGTCGACCATCAGATACAAGGTCGCCAGGTAGACGAAGTACGGAATGATCGACCACATGCCAAACACGATGGTGGTTTTCAAATCATCCAGCGAGCGCCCCTTGCCGACGATGTAATGGGCGATCAGCGCAAAGGTCGGAAACAGCGGCACCAGGCCTGCAATGTAATAGTTTTTGGTCTTGGCCAGCATGGCCAGTATCACCACCACCGCCGCGCCCAGGGTTGCTTTGAAAATCAGGTCCATCAATGGCTCAGCCCGTATTTCTTCACTTTGTCGAACAATGTGGTCTTGGCCATTCCCAGTTCCAGGCTGGCCTGGGTCAGGTTGCCACCGCTGCGCTGCAAGGCATCGCTGAGCAGGTTGCGTTCAAAGGCTTCCACCGCTTCGGCGAAGGCCAGGCCCTGATTGTTGCCGCTGGCACCGGATTTTTTGAAGGCCGGCAGGCCGAGGGCGAAGCGTTCGGCGACGTTGCGCAATTCGCGCACATTGCCTGGCCAGTCATGGCTCATCAGGATCGATACAGTCTGATTGTCCAGCTCCGGCACCGCGCGGTCGAAGCGCAGGGATGACTGCTGCAAAAAATGCTCGAACAGTTGCAGGATGTCTTCACGGCGTTCGCGCAGCGGCGGCAATTCCAGAGTCACCACGTTCAGGCGGTAATACAGGTCGCTGCGAAACTCGCCGGCCTTACTCGATTGATCCAGATCGGACTTGGTCGCGGCAATCACCCGGCAATCCACCGCCACGCTCTGGTTCGAGCCGAGGCGTTCAAGGGTACGTTCCTGCAACACCCGCAGCAGTTTGATCTGCAACGGCAGCGGCATGCTTTCCACTTCGTCAAGGAACAGCGTGCCGCCATCGGCGTGTTCGATCTTGCCGATCCGCCGCTTGCCGGCACCGGTGAAGGCGTTGGCCTCGTGGCCGAAAATTTCACTTTCAAACAGATTCTCCGGCAGGCCACCGCAGTTCAGCGCGACGAACTGTTTGCTGTGCCGGCGGCTGAAGTCATGCAGGCAGCGCGCAACCAATTCTTTACCGGTACCGGTCTCGCCTTCGATCAGCACGTTGGCCGAGGTATCGGCGACGTTGGCAATCAGTTCCCGCAGGTTCTGCATCGCGGGTGAACGCCCGATGATCCGGCCTTCGAGCGAATCCCGCTCGAACAGTTGTCGACGTAACGACGACACTTCCCGCGCCAGGCTGCGTTGCTCCAGCGCGCGGCGGGCGACGTCCACCAAGCGTTCCGGGGAGAAGGGTTTCTCCATGAAATCGTAGGCGCCTTTCTGCATCGCGCCGACAGCCATGGAGATGTCGCCGTGGCCGGTAATCAGCACCACTGGCAGGCTGCGATCACGGGCCTTGAGCCGGGTCAGCAGTTCCAGGCCATCGATGCCCGGCAGGCGGATGTCGCTGATGACGATGCCGGCGAAGTTATCGCCGACCCGCTCCAGCGCTTCTTCGGCGCTGCCGACGCCCACGCAGGGAATGTCTTCCAGGGTCAGCGCCTGTTGGCAACCCAGCAGGACATGGGGGTCGTCTTCGACGATCAGCACACTAAGGTCGTTGTTCATATTGGCTCGGCGGGAGTGGGGCTTACCAACGGTAAACTGAGGACGAAGGTGGTACCACCGCTGGCCGGGTGTTCGACACCCAGATGCCCGCCGGTGGCGGCGGCCAGGCTGGCTGAAAGCGTCAGGCCGAGGCCCAGGCCTTGTTCGCCGGGTTTGGTGGTGAAGAACGGTTCGAACAGATGCTTGCGCGCTTCGGCATCGATGCCGTGGCCGTTGTCGCGTACCCGCAGACGATATTTGCCGTCGAATTCCTCGCCTTCGAGCCACAATGCCGGCTGGGGTTGCGACTGCATGGCATCGAGCGCGTTGCCGATCAGGTTGACCAGGATTTGCTCCAGACGGGTCTGGTCGATCTGCACCTGTACATCTTCGAGGTCGCGGTGCAATTGCAGGTGCGCGCTTTCCATCCGGCTGCCCAGCAATTGCAGGGCGGCGTCTACGGCTTTTCCAAAGCTGGCCTGGCCCTTGTCATCACCGCGCCGGGCGAAGGAACGCAGGCTGGCGGTGATCCGGCCCATGCGGTCGATCAGTTCATTGATGGTCTTGAGGTTGGTGCTGGCCACATCCAGCTGACCGCGTTCCAGAAAACGCACGGTATTGCCGGACAAGGTCCGCAAGGCGGCCAGCGGCTGGTTCAATTCGTGGGCGATGCTGGTGGACATCTGGCCGATGGCGGCCAGTTTGCCGGCCTGGACCAATTCATCCTGGGCGCGGCGCAACGTCTCTTCCGCTTGCCGACGTTCGCGGATCTGGCCCTTGAGCCGTTCGTTGCTGGCGCGCAGGTCGGTGGTGCGTTCGGTAATCCGACGCTCCAGCTGATTGTTGGCTTCCTGCAAGGCTTCGCGCGCCGCGAGGCGGGTGGCGATCACCTTGCGCCGCTCGTTCCAGGCAATCAGCAGAAACGCCACCAGGGCAAACGCCACCGCCACCAGAATCCCCTGATTGATCGCTTCACGCCGCAAATCCTGCAGGGGGGTGAGCAGGGTGAAATTCCATGGGGTATCGCTCAGCGGCCGGGTTTGCGAGAGGTAGCTGATGTTCTCTTCATCGGACATCAATTCGCTGTTGGCGGGGAAGGTCAGCTTTTCCTCGCCTTCGGCCAGTTTCTCCCGCGCCAGCGGTTGCAGTTCGTTCAGTGGAAACCAGTAGTACTGCAGGCTACGGGCCAGCTTTTCCTTGGTTTCCTCGCTCAATGGCACAACCGATTTAAGCCGCCGCGCCGGATCGCTGGAGAGAATGATGATGCCGTTCTCGTCGCTGACGAAGGCTTCCAGGCGCGCGCGCTGCCAACGTTCTTCCATGGCTTCGAGGCGAACCTTGACCACGGCGACGCCGATGATCTTGCCGTGCTCTTCCAGGCCATGAGCCAGGTAATAGCCGGGTTCGCCACTGGTGCTGCCAATACCATAGAATCGCCCCGGCTGACCGCGCACGGCGTTCTGGAAATAGGCGCGGAAGGACAGGTCTTCACCCAGATAACTGTCGACATCGCGCCAGTTGCTGGTGGCCAGTACGCGACCGGTGGTGTCCATCACATAAATGGCCCGACTGCGGCTGCGCCGGTTCAGGCCTTCAAGGTATTCGTTGACCGTCTGCCGGTGTTCCGGCGATGTGTCGGCCAGCAGTTTTGAAACACTGGATTCAAGTTCCAGCAGGCTGGGTAGGTAGGTGTATTTGCTGATCTCGCTCTCGACGGCGCGGGCGTGCAGTTCCAGCTGACGCTGGCCATTCTCGCTGAGGCTGCGAATTCCGTAGTGTTCACTGACCCAGAAGCCGATGTAACCCAATCCGATCATCAGGGCGATGACCAGCGGCGGCAGGAACAGATGGCGAATCAAACGGGGTTTCACGGCGAGTGATGGCGGCGCGGCGCGATAGAGGGTGGAGTCGCATTTCATCACAGATGCCTTGGGTCAACCACAACACAAATCTATAGGTCACCACAGATCCTTGTGGGAGCTGGCTTGCCTGCGATAGCGGTCGGTCTGTCAATGATGATGTCGACTGACACTCCGCTATCGCAGGCAAGCCAGCTCCCACAGGGGGAGCGGCGTCCGATGTTTAGTGCTGCAGAATTTTCGCGAGGAAGTGCTGTGTACGCTCGGCACGGGCGTTGATGTCGCCGAAGAACTCTTCTTTCTTGCAGTCTTCGATGATCTTGCCCTGGTCCATGAAGATCACCCGGTCCGCTACCTTGCGGGCGAAGCCCATTTCGTGGGTCACGCACATCATGGTCATGCCTTCGTGGGCCAGTTGCACCATCACGTCGAGCACTTCGTTGACCATTTCCGGGTCCAGCGCCGAGGTCGGTTCGTCGAACAGCATGACGATCGGGTCCATCGCCAGCGCACGGGCAATCGCCACACGCTGTTGCTGACCACCAGAAAGCTGGCCCGGGTGCTTTTTGGCGTGGGCGGAGAGGCCGACGCGCTCAAGCAGTTGCAGGGCTTTTTTGCTGGCTTCTTCCTTGCTGCGGCCCAGCACCTTGATTTGCGCGATGGTCAGGTTATCCATGATGCTCAGGTGCGGGAACAGTTCGAAATGCTGGAACACCATGCCCACGCGCGAACGCAGTTTCGGCAAGTTGGTTTTCGGGTCGGCGATGGACGTGCCATCGACGATCACGTCGCCTTTCTGGAACGGTTCCAGCGCGTTGACGCATTTGATCAGGGTGGATTTGCCGGAACCGGACGGCCCGCACACCACGATCACTTCGCCTTTTTTGACCTCGGTGCTGCAGTCAGTCAGTACCTGGAAGTCGCCATACCACTTGTTGACATTCTTGATAGAGATCATACGGCAAACCTTTTTTGCAGACGCTTGACCAGCTGCGAGGCGGCAAAGCTGATGATGAAGTATGTGAAACCGGCGAAGATCAGGAACTCATTGGAGCGGCCGATGATGTCGCCACTGGCGCGCGAGGCATTGAGGAAGTCCACCAGACCCACCGCGTAAACCAGCGAGGTGTCCTGAAACAGGATGATGCTCTGTTGCAGCAGCAGCGGGGTCATCTTGCGGAACGCTTGCGGCAGGATGATCAATCGCATCATCTGGCCGTAGCCCATGCCCAATGCCTGGGCAGCAGCCATCTGGCCCTTGGGAATCGACTGCACGCCGGCCCGGACGATTTCGCAGAAGTACGCCGCTTCGAACATCATGAATGCCACGATGCACGAAGCGAATGCGCCGATTGGGGTGTCTTCACCGGTGATCCAGCGCAGAACGAACGGCACCGCCAGGTAGAACCAGGTGATGACCAGCAGCAATGGAATCGAACGGAAGTAGTTAACGTAGGCGCCGGCGATGTTCGACAGCAGTTTGCTGTGGGACAGGCGCATCAGGGCCAGGATCGTGCCGAGGATGATCCCGCCGACCACGCCCAAGGCCATCAGCTTGAGGGTCATGACCATGCCGTTCCACAAGCCCGGCAGGGAAGGGATGATGCCCGAGAAGTCGAATTCCATCATTTACCCCCTACGGAGATCAGGCCCGGTACGGCGACTTTCTTCTCGACACCGCGCATCAGCAGCATAAGGCCCATGTTCAGCGTGAAGTAGATCAGCGTTGCCAGGGTGAAGGCTTCGAACAGGTTGGCGGAGAACTCGGCGGTCTGTTTGGTCTGCGCGAGCAACTCCATCAGGCCGATCAGCGATGCCACGGACGAGTTCTTGAATACGTTCAGGAATTCCGAGGTAAGCGGCGGAATGATGATGCGATAAGCCTGGGGCAGCAGCACGTTCCAGTAAATCTGCGGCAGCTTGAAACCCATGGCGCGGGCAGCGGATTCCTGGCCGCGAGGCAGCGCCTGGATACCGGTGCGCACTTGTTCGCAAACCCGAGCGGTGGTGAACAGACCCAGGCACACGACGACGCTGAGGAAGGCCGAGGTGGTCGGGTTGAGATCTTGCTTGTACCACTCCTGGATGTCCGCAGGCAGCAGGTCGGGCACCAGGAAGTACCAGATGAAGAGCTGAACCAGCAGCGGCACGTTACGGAAGAGTTCGACGTAGCAGGTCGCGATGCCCGATACGATGCGGTTCGGCACCGTGCGCATGACGCCCAGAATCGAGCCCAGCAGCAGCGCGATGATCCAGGCTGCGACGGCAATGGCGATGGTCCAGCCCAAACCGGAGAGGTACCAGTCGAAATAAATCTCGCTGCCCACGCCGGTGGACTTGAAGAACACGCCCCAGTCCCAGTTGTAATTCATTAGGGTCTCCCCTCGGATTCGTTCGATTTACAAATGCCCGCCTGGGGAATCTCCGTTCCCGCCTGATCATGACGATCAGGCACACACGAGCGGCTCGACAACCACCGGTTCGAGTGTTTCCAAAAATGCCAGCAGGGAGTGACAAATCCCTGAGAAGGCGCAGGCCATCTCAGGGGATAAGGTTAGTCAGAAATCAGGATTTCTTTTCGTCAGCCGCTTTGTCGGTCGGATTGGCGATCAGAGCCTTGAGCTCTTCGCTCATCGGGAACATCAGGTTCAGGCCTTTTGGCGGAATTGGCTGCATGAACCATTTTTCGTAGATCTTGTTGATCTCGCCCGATTTGTAGGTCGCGATGATGGCGTCGTCCACAGCCTTCTTGAATGGCGCGTCGCCCTTGCGAACCATACAGCCGTAGATTTCGTAAGACTGTGGAGTACCGGTCACGGCCCAGTCGGTCGGTTTCTTGGCCTTGGCCATTTCACCGGCCAGCAAGGCGTCGTCCATCATGAAAGCCACGGCGCGCCCCGATTCCAGCATCTGGAAGGATTCGCCGTGGTCTTTGGCGGAGATTACGTTCATGCCCATCTGCTTGTCAGCGTTCATCGACTTGATGATGCGCTCGGACGTGGTGCCGGCGGTGGTCACGACGTTCTTGCCTTTAAGGTCGGCGAAGTCTTTGTACGGGGAATCTTTCTTGGCCAGCAGCTTGGTGCCGATTTCGAAGATACCGACGGAGAAGTCCACTTGCTGCTGACGTTCGACGTTGTTGGTGGTGGAGCCGCACTCGAGGTCCACGGTGCCGTTCTGCACCAGCGGGATACGGGTTTGCGAGGTCACCAGGTTGTATTTGACCCGAAGGTTGGGAATGTCCAGGTCTTTTTTGATGGCTTCGACGACTTTCAGCTGGATATCGTGGGAGTAGCCAACCGGTTTGCCGGAAGCGTCCGCGATGTAGGAAAACGGAATGGAAGCGTCACGATGCCCGAGGGTGATGGTGCCGGACTCTTTGATCTTCTTCAGTGTGCCGGTGAGTTCGGCTGCGAAAACTGGAGTGCTAATCAGAGCGGCAGCAATGGCTGCGCCCAGGAGATGGGGAACGATGCGCATCAAATTTTCCTCGACATTGTTTTTATATGGAGCCAGTTCATCGGCCCTTTTTTGTGCTTCGAATGCTTGCCGGCTCCTGAAGGGTTGGCGCAGCGGACATTCGTCCAAGAGTGTAGAGCATGACTCGTGCCAGGCCAGGCGGTATAGATCAAGTTATTGATTTATAAAGGTATTAAATATTTATAGCGTTAATTTTTGCCAAGGATAATCCGGTTAACCGAATCGACCGACAAGTCGCGTTCGGAAAACCGAATACAATCTTGGGTCTTGCTCAAACCCTGTGGGAGCGGGCTTGCCCGCGATAGCGGTGTGTCAGTCGACATTATTAGCGGCTGTGCTGGTGTCATCGCGGGCAAGCCCGGCTCCCACAGGGGGATCGAGGTGTGTTCGGAATATAAAAAGCCCCTGAATCGTGAGATTCAGGGGCTTTGTTTCAACCGGATTACCGATCAGGCCGCTTCGATCTTGCTACGGTTCTGTTCGACCTTATTCAGGTAATCCTTGAGCTTTTGCTGCTCCGCCGGGGTGGTGAACAACCCAAGCTTTGTGCGGCGCCAAAGAATGTCGTGGGCGGTGGTTGCCCATTCTTCGCTGCACAGGTAATCGACTTCGCGGGTGTAGAGACCGCCGCCGATGTGTTCGCCCAGGTCACTGAGGCTATCCACACCTTCGAGCATGCGCCAGGTGCGGCTGCCGTAAGTGGTGGCCCAGCGTCGGGCGATCTCGGTGGGTACCCAGTCGAACTTGTCGCGGATCCGCGAGCTCAAAGCCTGCGGCGTGGTCATGTCTTCGCCGCCAGGCAGGGTGGCGCTGGCGGTCCAGCTTGGCTTGATATGCGTGAAGTACGGAGCCAGTTGCGCCAGCGCCGACTCGGCGAGTTTGCGGTAAGTCGTCAGTTTGCCGCCGAACACCGATAGCAGCGGCGCCTCTTCGCCACTGCCCGACAACGCCAGGGTGTAGTCGCGGGTGACGGCCGACGGGTTGTCGGATTCGTCGTTGCACAGCGGACGAACGCCGGAATAGCTGTGCAGGATATCTTCGCGGCTGAGTTGCTTCTTGAAGTGGGCGTTGACCACTTTCAACAGGTAATCGGTTTCGCCTTCGGTGATTGCCACTTTCGCCGGGTCGCCGGTGTATTCGCGGTCAGTGGTGCCGATCAGGGTGAAGTGGTTCAGGTATGGAATGGTGAAGACGATGCGCTGATCTTCGTTTTGCAGAATGTGCGCGTGTTCGCCTTCATATAGCTTCGGCACGATCAGGTGGCTGCCCTGGATCAAACGGATGCCGTACGGCGATTCCATCTTCAGGTCGTCACGGATGAACTTGGCGACCCACGGGCCGGCCGCATTCACCAGCGCTTTGGCGCGGATCGAAAACAGACTGCCATCGGCGCGTTCCAGGTGCAGGTGCCACAGCCCTTTAGTGCGACGGGCGCTGACGCAACGGGTTTGGGTATGGACGTGAGCGCCTTTCTCGCGGGCGGCCATGGCGTTCAGCACGACCAGGCGAGCGTCATCGACCCAGCAATCGGAATATTCGAAGCCTTTGGTGATTTCGCTTTTCAGGGCGCTGTCCGGGCCGAACTTCAGGCTTTTCGAACCTTCGAGTTTTTCCCGTTTGCCGAGGTGATCATAAAGAAACAGGCCGGCGCGGATCATCCAGGCCGGACGCAGGTGCGGGCGGTGCGGCAGCACGAAGCGCATCTGTTTGACGATGTGCGGCGCCTTGGCCAGCAGTACTTCGCGCTCGGCGAGAGCTTCGCGCACCAGACGGAATTCGTAATGTTCGAGATAGCGCAGGCCGCCGTGGATCAGCTTGCTGCTGGCGGACGAGGTGTGGCTGGCGAGGTCATCCTTTTCGCAAAGGAACACCGAAAGACCGCGACCGGCGGCATCCGCTGCGATCCCCACGCCATTGATCCCACCACCGATGACGGCGATATCGTAAACCTCGGCGAGAGGGGGCGAAGGCAAGGTAGAAGTGGGCATCGGCTGGCCTCGGGCTTTTGATTTTCTATATTGGAATTCGAACATTAATGTTCATTTGCGAAAATATTAGCTCATAAAGACGCGCACAGCCAGTCATCTTCGATTGAAAATACTGATCGAAGGGCTGTTAAAGGAAAATTTTCGAACATTTAGATGTGCGGTAGGGCGCAAGAGGTGTGTTGCGGGTGCGGCCGCCATCGCGGGCAAGCCCGCTCC
Organism: Pseudomonas sp. JL3; assembly: GCF_031570575.1. Taxonomy (NCBI): domain Bacteria; kingdom Pseudomonadati; phylum Pseudomonadota; class Gammaproteobacteria; order Pseudomonadales; family Pseudomonadaceae; genus Pseudomonas; species Pseudomonas sp. JL3. The sequence goes on along the minus strand of NZ_JAKWJK010000007.1, from coordinate 245,638 downwards.
CACAGATTATGTACAGATCCTGTGGGAGCGGGCTTGCCCGCGATGGCGTCGGTACAGGCGACGAAAATGTGGGGGGGTTAAACGACTTCCAGCCGAATCTTGTGCTGGCTCAACAACTGCGCCAAGGCTGGCGAAGGCTGTTGATCGGTGACCAGGCAATCGATCAGGCTGATCGGCCCCAGGCGAATCATGGCATTGCGCCCGAATTTGCTGGAGTCAGCCGCCAGAATCACCTGCCGGGCATTGGCGATGATCGCCTGGGATACCCGTACTTCCTGATAATCGAAGTCCAGCAAACTGCCGTCTTCATCGATGCCGCTGATGCCGACCAGGGCGAAGTCGACCTTGAACTGGTTAATAAAGTCGACACTCGCCTGACCCACCACGCCACCGTCACGCCGCACGTTGCCACCGGTCAGCAGCACGTCGAAATCGTCCTTGGCGCTGAGCATCGAGGCCACGTGCAGGTTGTTGGTGATGATCTTCAAGTGGTTGTGGTTGAGCAGCGCCCGGGCGATGGATTCGGTGGTGGTACCGATATTGATGAACAGCGAGGCGTGATCGGGAATCTGAGCGGCAATGGCTTCGCCGATACGCTGCTTTTCATCGCGCATCTGATCGGCGCGCATGGCGTAGGCGGTGTTTTCGACGCTGGAATCATAGGCGGCGCCGCCATGGTAGCGACGCAGCAGATTGACTTCCGCCAGTTGATTGATATCGCGGCGGATGGTTTGCGGTGTAACGACGAACAGCTGAGCCATTTCCTCGATGCTGACATAGCCGCGTTCGCGGACCAGTTCGAGAATTTGCTGCTGACGGGGAGGCAGATTCATGGGGCTTCCTTTGGGCTGCCGTGCAAAATTTGCCCATGATGCCGCACGAATCCACTCCCTGCCAGTTACATACTGATACGAGCCCTCAGCATGGCTTATTCAGCACCCTCGTGCGGTTCCCAATCACGAGTGCGGCTGACGGCTTTTTTCCAGCCGGCGTAGAGTTTTTCCTTCGCGGTTTCGTCCAGTGTCGGTTCGAACTCGCGCTCGATCACTGCCTTGCCGCGCAACTCGTCCAGGCTGCCCCAGAAACCACACGCCAGACCCGCCAGGTAAGCCGCGCCCAATGCGGTGGTTTCGCGCATTTGCGGACGCTCGACCTGAGTGCCGAGGATGTCGGCCTGGAATTGCATCAGGAAGTTGTTCGCGACTGCACCGCCGTCCACGCGCAGGGACTTGAGGCGTTCGCCGGAATCCTGCTGCATGGCGTCCAGAACGTCGCGGGTCTGATAGGCAATCGATTCCAGCGCGGCACGAATGATGTGATCCACGCGTACGCCGCGAGTCAGGCCGAACAATGCGCCGCGAGCATACGGATCCCAGTACGGAGCGCCCAGCCCGGTGAAGGCCGGCACCAGGTACACACCGTTGCTGTCCTTGACCTTGTTGGCGAAGTATTCGGTGTCGTGGGCGTCGTTGATGATTTTCAACTCGTCACGCAGCCACTGCACGGTGGAGCCACCGTTGAAAACCGCGCCTTCGAGGGCATAGGCCACTTCGCCGCGCGGACCGCAAGCAATGGTGGTGAGCATGCCGTGCTTGGACTTCACGGCTTTGTCGCCGGTGTTCATCAGCAGGAAGCAACCGGTGCCATAGGTGTTTTTCGCCTGGCCTGGCTCGACGCACATCTGGCCGAACAGGGCGGCCTGCTGGTCGCCGGCGATACCGCCAATGGCGATGCCACTTTTGGTGTGGCCGTAGATTTCGGACGACGATTTAACTTCCGGGAGCATCTCGCGCGGGATGTCGAGGACTTCCAGCATCTTCGCGTCCCACTCCAGCGTATGGATATTGAAGAGCATGGTGCGCGAGGCGTTGGTGTAGTCGGTGACGTGCACTTTGCCGCCGGTAAATTTCCAGATCAGCCAGCTGTCGATGGTGCCGAACAGCAGTTCACCCTTACGCGCACGCTCGCGGCTGCCTTCGACGTTGTCGAGGATCCACTTGAGTTTGGTGCCCGAGAAGTACGGGTCGGTGACCAGGCCGGTGGTATCGCTGATGTATTGCTCGTGGCCATCGCGCTTGAGCTGCTGGCAGATTTCGGTGCTGCGGCGGCACTGCCAGACGATCGCGTTGTAGATCGGGCGGCCGGTGGTCTTGTCCCAGACCACGGTGGTTTCGCGCTGGTTGGTGATGCCGATGGCCGCGACCTGATCGTGATGCAGGCCGGCTTGTGCCAGGGCCTCGACCATCACGGCGCTCTGGGTGGCGAAGATTTCCATCGGGTCATGTTCGACCCAACCGGCTTGCGGGTAATGCTGTGCGAATTCACGCTGGGCGGTGCAGACCACGTTCGCGTCACGGTCGAAAATGATCGCGCGAGAGCTGGTCGTACCCTGATCGAGGGCAATGATGTAGTTCTTATTCTGAATGTCGGTCATGTCGATTGCCTTGGACGAAAATTAGGAAGTGAGGTCAGGCGCGGGACCATATGGGCAAGATCGCGCGCCAACGGTTTCAAGACGTTCTTGGTTTGCCGTCAATGGCCGGTGTTGCATCCTTTGTAGCAGGTATGGCGCTGGGCAGATGACGGGCAATCAGCCCGCGATAAGCTGCAGCACCGAGGCAGGCACCGACAATCGGTGCAAAAATCGGGATCAGGAAGTACGGGATATCGCGCCCGCCAGTGAAGGAAATTTCACCCCAGCCTGCGAAGAAAGTCATTAGTTTGGGACCGAAGTCGCGGGCCGGATTCATCGCGAAGCCGGTCAGCGGGCCCATCGAGCTGCCGATCACGGCAATCAGCAGGCCGATCAGCAACGGTGCCAATGGCCCTTTTGGCAGGCCATTGTTGTCGTCGGTCAGCGACATGATCACGCCCATCAGGATGGCGGTAATGATCACCTCAACCAAAAAGGCCTGGGCGGTGGACAGGGCGGGGTTCGGGAAGGTGGAGAACACCGAGGCCAATTCAAGGCTGGCCTGGGTGCCACGAACCATTTGGTGAGTTTGTTCGAAATCGAAGAACAGGTTGCTGTACAGCGTGTAAACCAACAAGGCTCCGCAAAAGGCGCCGGCGACCTGGGAGAAGATATAGAAAGGCAGTTTGCGCTTTTCGAAGTCAGCGAAAATGCTCAGCGCGATACTCACGGCAGGATTGAGGTGCGCACCGGAAACGCCGGCGGTGAGGTAGATCGCCATGCTGACGCCAACCCCCCAGATGATGCTGATTTCCCACAGTCCGAAGCTGGCACCCGCTACCTTGAGCGCGGCAACGCAGCCAGTACCGAAAAAGATTAGCAGTGCAGTACCCAGAAACTCGGCCATGCATTGGCTGGAGATTGACGGTTGTTGTAAAGCAGTTGTCATTGAAAACCTCGTTTTTGTTGTTGTCTGGCGCCTTTTCATCAAGGTCAAAGCGCGATTTTCACCGAGGCAGGATCCCCATCCTGTGCTCGGCTTACTGCCGGGTGCTGCGGTGAGACATTCGTACAGTGTTCACATTCGAAAAAATATAGACAAGAAGCACTGCTGTCAAAGGTCGAAAGTGAACCATCAGTCATATTTAAACTATTAGTCCTGTGAATGATTGCATCGTTCATCTGGCGAGAGGCGTGTGGACGAACGACCGAAAGCCCGGCCAGGCCTTGGAAATAGCACCGCAATAGAGCCTTTTATTGATCAATAACCTAGAATCCTGCGCAGTATTTTTCTTCTGCCGCCAAGTCTGGAGCTGTCATGACCCCCGCATTGGATTTGTTGAAAAAAGTTCGTGCCGAACATCGCGTGCACAGTTACGAACATGATCCGAAGGCAGCGTCCTATGGTCTGGAGGCCGCGGAAAAACTGGGCCTGGACCCCGCGCAGGTGTTCAAGACATTGCTGGCGGCCAGCGAAAAGGGGGAATTGTTGGTGGCGGTGGTGCCGGTCGTCGGAAGTCTGGATTTGAAAGCACTGGCGCAGGCCGCCGGCGTGAAAAAAGTCGAAATGGCCGATCCCGCGGCTGCACAGCGGTCGACGGGGTATCTGTTGGGCGGCATCAGTCCGCTCGGGCAGAAGAAGCGCCTGCGCACTTTTATCGATCAGTCGGCTCAGCCTTTTTCCAACATTTTCGTGAGCGCCGGACGGCGCGGTCTGGAAGTTGAACTGGCGCCCGCCGTGTTGGCCGAACACACACAGGCGAAGTTCGCCGATATCGGTCGTGCCTGAGCAGAAGGCTCATCAGTGTTCGGCGCGGAGCGGGGGAGTTGTTCTACCAACTGGAAGGGGGGAGAGTGTGTATTGGCGGGAATGCGACGCTGGTTGCGAGCGGAACACTAATGTGGATTAACCCAAATCCAATGTGGGATCGCCCATCGCCGCTCCCACATGTCCGCGTTCTTCAACTAGCGGTGCTGTGCCGTCGGACACCGGATTCGATCACTGGAATCTGCGCTGCGGTGCTGCCGGAGGCCTGGAACAGCACCAGGTGTTCAGCCGCCACTCGAATGCCTACTTCGGCACCGACCAGATGATCGGCATGACTGGGGAAAATAGACTCCAGCTGCGCGCCCGTAGGTAGCTGTAAGCGGTACAGAGTCGATGCCCCCTGGAAGCTCTTGCCAACAATCTGCGCCCTCAGTGGGCTATCCGGCGCATAGACGATATCGTCCGGACGCAACAATACGTCCACGGCACAACCGATTGGCCAAGTGTAGGCACGGTTGCCGCGCAATTCACCCAACTCGGTCTGCACCGATTCCGGGCTGCTCAACTGACCGCGAATGAAGTAACCCTGGCCAATGAAACTGGCCACGAATGGCGTCAGGGGTTCGTGATAGAGGTTGTAGGGCGTGTCCCACTGTTCCAGGCGACCTTCCTTGAAAACGCCCACGTGGTCGCTGACCGCGAAGGCTTCTTCCTGATCGTGGGTTACCAGGATCGCACTGGTGCCGCGAGCCTTGAGAATGCCGCGTACTTCATGACTGAGCTTACGTCGCAATTCGCCATCGAGGTTGGAAAACGGTTCGTCGAGCAACAGCAGTTGCGGTTCCGGCGCCAGGGCGCGGGCCAATGCCACACGTTGCTGCTGGCCGCCGGACAGTTCATGGGGGAAGCGCTTGCCGAGGTTTTTCAGGTTGACCAGTTCGAGCAGCTCTTCGGTGATGCGATCCTTTTGCGGATGCTTGCGGATCCCGAAAGCGATGTTCTCGGCCACGCTCAAATGCGGAAACAGTGCGTAATCCTGGAACACCATGCCGATTCGGCGCTTCTCCGGGGCGAGGGTGAAGCCGGCGCTGGAGATGGTCTCGCCCGCCAACTGGATTTCACCTTCGTACACCGGTTCGAAACCGGCAATCGCCCGCAGGGTGGTGGTTTTGCCGCAGCCCGAAGACCCCAGCAGGCAACCGATATCGCCGGCATTCAAATGCAGGTTGAGGTTTTGCACGACCCTCTGGTTTTGATAACCACAGGCCAGATTGCGCAGGTTCAGCAGTAATGGCTGGCTCATGCGTGGTGGTACGAAGGCGGAACGAGGAATTCGAGCAGGGCCTTTTGTGCGTGAAGACGGTTTTCGGCTTGATCCCAGGCCACTGAACGCGAGTCGTCGAGCAGGTCGAGGCTGATTTCCTCGCCACGGTGGGCCGGCAGGCAATGCATGAACAGCACGTCCGGCGCGGCCAGGTCGAGCAGGGCACGGTTGACCTGGAACGGTGCGAACAACTTCAGACGCTTGGCGGTCTCCTCTTCCTGGCCCATGGAGGTCCAGACGTCGGTGCTCACCAGGTGCGCGCCGCGCACGGCTTCCTGCGGATCGCGGACGATGGTCACCCGATCGCCGGCTTTAGCCACGAACTCGGGGTTGGGTTCGTAACCTTCCGGGCAGGCGATGCGCAACTGGAAGTCGAACTGGATCGCCGCTTCTATATAGCTGTTGCACATGTTATTGCCATCGCCGATCCAGGCCACGGTCTTGCCTTGAATCGAACCGCGGTGTTCGAGGAAGGTTTGCATGTCGGCCAGCAACTGGCAGGGATGCAGGTCATCGGACAGGCCGTTGATCACCGGTACGCGGGAGTTGGCGGCGAATTCGGTCAGGGTGCTGTGGGCAAAGGTACGAATCATCACCGCATCGAGCATGCTCGACATGACAATGGCGCAGTCGCCGATCGGCTCGCCACGACCCAGTTGCGTATCGCGTGGCGACAGGAAAATCGCCTGGCCACCGAGCTGGATCATGCCGGCTTCGAACGAAATGCGGGTGCGGGTCGAGGACTTCTCGAAAATCATCCCCAGGACGCGGTTCTTCAAAGGCTCGAACAGTACGCCGCGGTTACGCAGGTCCTTGAGCTCAACGCCTCGACGGATCACGCTGACCAGCTCTTCGGGCGTGCAATCCATCAGGGAGAGAAAGTGCCTTGCGCTCATCATTGACTACCTTTTTGCAACAGACCGCAGATACTCAAAGCCTTGTTTAACTGAAAAACGGGCGAGACCTGCGGCGTAAGCCGCACGGGGCGACGAAATAGGGGGAGGCGCGATATTGACATTAAATGTCGCGTTTTTCCAATAGGCTACGGTGTTTAGGGGATTTCAGAGGGGCTACGGGGTGACCGCAGTAGCGCTTTTGAAGCCTGTTTCCTGACAGCAGCTAACCATTTGTACACCGGGCTTGCCGGGCTTGGCAATCAAACAGGGCGCGGGCGACACGCTGACGGTCGGTTTTCGATATGTCATTCGAGCGTTTGGCGGGCAATGTGTCTTGCTCGGAATATTTGCTATAACTAGGACACGAGCGACGCGGGAAGCCCTTGGAATGGAATCGAAAGAACAACTGTTGATGGAACTACTTGGCCTTACGGCCCGCACTCTGACTCACCTCACTGCTTCCATGACCTCGATGTCTTTCGAGTTGTTGCGCAGTGAAGACGAAGTCACGAACGCGGCCGGCCGGCGCATGATCGACCGCATGGCTACCATCAGCACCGGGCTCGACGAGCATTGGCGACTGATTGGCGAGCTCACCGGCGTGCATATTGCCCACGAGCAGATCGAAACCATCGAGGAGATCCAGTTGCAGGCGCCGCCGAACTGATTGGCTGCTGCCATCGGCTGGCCTGATGGTCGCCGATTCACAAGACGAACGTCGCTGGCAAAGGGGCGGATCGCGCGCCATAGTTTTGTTCCCGCGGCCGACATTGCCCGCCCAGAACAAAATAGAGACTGGCCATGACCAAGACTCTCCATCACCGTGCGTGCCACCTGTGTGAAGCCATCTGTGGCCTGACCATCGAAACGACTGAGGTCGAAGGCAGCGGCGTACAGATCACCTCGATCAAGGGGGATCCGCAGGACACCTTCAGCCGCGGGCATATCTGCCCCAAGGCAGTTGCGCTGCAAGACATTCAGAACGATCCGGATCGCCTGCGTCATCCGATGCGGCGAGTTGGCGGCGAATGGCAGCCTATCGAGTGGGAAGACGCTTTCAGCCTTGTGGCCGAACACCTGGCGGCGATTCAGGAGCGTCACGGGCAGAACGCGGTGGCGGTCTATCAGGGTAATCCCAGCGTGCACAACTACGGGTTGATGACCCACAGCAATTACTTCCTTGGCCTGCTGAAAACCCGCAACCGGTTTTCCGCGACGTCGGTCGATCAGTTGCCCCATCACCTCACCAGTCACTTGATGTACGGCCACGGCTTGCTGTTGCCGATCCCGGACATCGATCACACCGATTTCATGCTGATCCTGGGCGGCAATCCACTGGCCTCCAACGGCAGCATCATGACCGTGCCGGATGTAGAGAAGCGCCTCAAGGCGATTCAGGCCCGGGGCGGCAAAGTGGTGGTGGTCGATCCGCGTCGCAGCGAAACGGCGGCGATTGCCGATCAGCACCTGTTCGTGCGCCCCGGTGGCGATGCGGCGCTGTTGTTCGGGTTGCTCAATACCTTGTTTGCTGAAAGCCTGACCCGCGACAGTCATTTGCCGGTCGATGGCCTGGATGAGGTGCGTGAGGCGATCGCAGGTTTCACCGCCGACGTCATGAGCCCGCTGTGCGCGGTGCCCGCCGAGCAGATCCGTCAACTGGCACGGGACTTCGCGGCAGCACCGACAGCGGTCTGCTACGGTCGCATGGGCGTTTCGACCCAGGCTTTCGGCACCCTGTGCCATTGGCTGGTGCAACTGATCAATCTGGTCACGGGCAACCTCGACCGGGTGGGCGGTGCGTTGTGTACCGAGCCTGCGGTGGATCTGGTGGCGTCGACCTCGGGTGGACATTTCAACCGGTGGCAGAGCCGGGTGTCCGGGCGTCCGGAATACGCTGGAGAACTGCCGGTATCGGCGCTGGCCGAAGAGATGCTCACCGAGGGGGAAGGGCAGGTCCGCGCGCTGATCACCGTGGCGGGTAATCCGGTACTGTCCACGCCCAATGGCCGACAACTGGAGCAGGCACTGGACGGATTGGAGTTCATGGTCAGTGTCGACCTCTACATCAATGAAACCACGCGTTATGCCGACCTGATCCTGCCGTCGACTTCGGCGCTGGAAAACGATCATTACGACACCACGTTCAACATGTTTGCGGTGCGCAACGTCACCCGCTTCAACCGGGCGATCCTCGCCAAGCCCGAAGGCGCGCTGCATGACTGGGAAATTTTCGTGGGGCTGGCCAAAGCCTTTGCGGCCAAGACCGGCAAAGAGCTGAAACCGACCATTGCGCCAGCGCAGATGATCGACCGAGGGCTGCGGATGGGCCTGTATGGTGACGCTTCAGAGCACAAGCTGTCGCTGGCGACCTTGTTCGATCATCCTCACGGTATCGATCTCGGGGCGCTCAAACCCAACCTGGCGCCACGCCTGAAGACCGCCAATCAGCGAGTCCAGGCAGCGCCTGTCGAGATTCTCGCCGACCTGGCGCGCTTTGAGGCACTACAAGCACCGGCCGCCGATGAGTTGCTGATGATCGGCCGTCGCCATGTGCGCAGCAACAACTCATGGATGCACAACTATCACCGTCTGGTGAAGGGCAAACCGCGTCATCAACTGCTGATGAACCCGGACGACCTGGCCAGCCGCGGGCTCAGCGATGGGCAGCGGGTGCGCGTCAGTTCGCGGGTCGGCGTAATCGAGGTTGAAGTGGTCGCCAGCCTGGATATGATGAAAGGTGTGGTCAGCCTTCCTCACGGTTGGGGTCATGCGCGACCGGGTGTGCAGATGACGATTGCCAGCGGTCAACCCGGCTCCAGCGCCAATGACCTGACTGACGAATGTCAGCTCGATGAGTTATCGGGCAATGCGGCGTTGAACGGCGTACCGGTGACCGTGGCGGCGGCGTGAACATGTCTGTCGGGGAGGCCGAGCATGGCGCTCGGGTTTCCGTTACAATGCGCCACCGTGCCGACCACTGAGTCGGAAAGTTCAGCCGAGGTGCTCCATGGATATCATCGAAACGATTAAAGAGCAGATTGCCAACAACACCATTCTGCTTTACATGAAAGGCTCGCCGAATGCCCCACAGTGTGGGTTCTCCGCGAAAGCCGCTCAGGCTGTAATGGCCTGTGGCGAAAAGTTTGCCTATGTGGACATCCTGCAGAACCCGGAAATCCGCGCCAACCTGCCTAAGTACGCCAACTGGCCAACCTTCCCGCAACTGTGGGTCGGCGGTGAGCTGGTCGGCGGTAGCGACATCATGACTGAGATGGCTGCTGACGGTTCGTTGCAAGCCACCATCAAGGCTGCTGTTGAAGCTGCTGCTGCCAACAAGACAGACGCCTGATTCGCTGTGTGTGGGAGCGGGCTTGCTCGCGAAGGCGGTACAACATTCAACAGATAAGTTGACTGACCTACCGCTTTCGCGAGCAAGCCCGCTCCCACATTTGTTCCAGGGTGAGCCTGGAATTCGGTCATTAAAAAAGCCCCGCCTCTTTAAAAGAGAGCGGGGCTTTTTATTGCATCGCAATTAACGGTGCAGAATTTACTCTTCGCCCATCTGCGATTGCAGATAGTTCTCAAGACCGACTTTATCGATCAGGCCCAGTTGGGTTTCCAGCCAGTCGATATGTTCTTCTTCGGATTCAAGAATGTCTTCGAGCAGTTCACGGCTACCGAAGTCGCCGACGGTTTCGCAATGAGCGATAGCGACTTTCAGGTCGGCATGGCCGTCGCGTTCGATCTTCAAGTCGCACTCAAGCATTTCCTTGGTGTGTTCGCCGATGTGCAGCTTGCCCAGGTCCTGGACGTTCGGCAGGCCTTCAAGGAACAGGATGCGTTTGATCAGCTTGTCAGCATGCTTCATCTCGTCGATGGATTCGTGGTACTCGTGTTTGCCGAGCTTGTTCAGGCCCCAATCTTCATACATGCGCGCATGCAGGAAGTACTGATTGATTGCGACCAGCTCATTGCCAAGGATTTTGTTGAGATGCTGGATGACTGTAACGTCGCCTTTCATGGTCGGAGTCCTGCCCTGTATTAGCTGTATATAAGGCAGAGTTTGAGCTGCGTAATTAATAGTGTCAAACCTAAGTTATTGAAACTTAAATGAAAATTAATCGGAATAAGAATGTTTGTGTTCCGCGTCTAGGCCCTAAGCGATTGATTTTCAGACATAAAAAAACCGGACATCAAGTCCGGTTCTTCGAAATACGGGTAGTTATGCGGCGGTAAATTCTGCGGGGTAGGGAATCGCCGCCTGGGCTGATTGCAGCTTGCCCAGTGTTTCGCGCACCACTTCCTTGGCCAGGCAAGCGCATTTGCCGCATTGGCTCGCTACGCCGGTAGCCTGACGGACTTCCTTGTAGCTGCAGCAACCTTCATAGATTGCATCGCGGATTTGACCGTCGGTGACGCCAGTGCAGAGGCAGACATACATAAGTGAGAACCGTCGCTGGTTGTGACTCAATTGCGATGGATCTTAATGTTAACGAGAATGATTGTCAAAGTGGTTTCTGAAAGCTTTTCGTCATAAAGGCGTGTGACTGACGAACGGCCTTCACAGCTGCCATGAAAAAAATATAGCAGCGGCCTTTTTACCTTCAAGAAAAAACCGTTGAGGACAGGCGAAAAACGCGGTGTATGATGGTCGGCCTTTTGCGAAGGAGGTTCGTGTCACAGGGCTGTCGCCTGAGGGTGACAGGCTGGCATGAACCCTGTTCTTCAACGTTATTACACCAGGAGATATCCAATGAGCGTACTCGTAGGCAAACAAGCCCCTGACTTCACCGTACCGGCCGTACTCGGCAATGGCGAAATCGTAGACAGCTTCACCCTGTCTTCGGCCATCAAAGGCAAATACGGCCTGGTGTTCTTCTACCCACTGGACTTCACCTTCGTTTGCCCGTCCGAGCTGATCGCTCTGGACAACCGCATGTCTGACTTCAAGGCACGCAACGTGGAAGTGGTAGCCGTTTCGATCGACTCGCACTTCACCCACAACGCCTGGCGCAACACCCCGGTCAACAATGGTGGCATCGGCGAAGTTCGCTACACCATGGCGGCCGACCTGAAGCACGAAATCGCCAAGGCCTACGACGTTGAGTCCGAAGGCGGCGTGGCTTTCCGTGGCGCATTCCTGATCGACGACAAAGGCGTTGTCCGCTCGCAGATCATCAACGACCTGCCGCTGGGCCGTAACATCGAAGAGCTGATCCGTCTGGTTGACGCTCTGCAATTCCACGAAGAGCACGGCGAAGTTTGCCCTGCCAACTGGAAAAAAGGCGACAAAGGCATGACCGCTTCCACCGAAGGTGTTGCGGCTTACCTGACCGAGAACGCTGCTGCGCTGTAAGGCACGTTCGAGGCATAAAAAAACCGGCTGATGAGGCCGGTTTTTTTATGGGCGGGATAAACCCATGTTGTTCACTTTGTGGCTGGATCAGTCGTTGTAATCTTCCCAGCCGCCCATTTGTTTCCAGCGGTTGACGATGCCGCAGAACAGGTCAGCCGTCTTCTCGGTGTCGTAGCGGGCCGAGTGGGCCTCGCGACCGTCGAAGTCGATATCCGCTGCCTGGCAGGCCTTGGCCAATACGGTTTGACCGTAGGCCAGGCCGGCGAGGGTCGCCGTGTCGAAGCTGGAAAACGGGTGAAACGGGTTGCGTTTCATGTCCAGGCGCGCGACAGCGGCGTTGAGGAAGCCCAGGTCGAAGCTGCTGTTGTGCCCGACCAGAATCGCCCGTTTGCAACCGTTGGCCTTCAGAGCCTTGCGCACACCGCGGAAGATATCGGTCAGGGCCGCTTCTTCACTCACGGCCATGCGCAATGGGTGATCAAGCTTGATCCCGGTGAACTCCAGGGCTGCCGCTTCGATGTTCGCGCCTTCGAAAGGCTCGACCCGGAAGAAATAGGTGTGCTCAGGGTACACAAAGCCTTTTTCATCCATGCCGATCACGGTGGCGGCGATTTCCAGCAGGGCATCGGTGGCCGAGTTGAAGCCACCGGTTTCTACGTCGACAACGACCGGCAGGTAACCACGGAACCTGGCTGCCATTGGATGGCGGGAACCGCCTCCGCCGCCATTACCGTCCTGTTCGTCGTCGAAATGGTCTTCACTCACGCGTGTTCCTCCAGCAGGCGCCAGCGCAGTTTTTCACCGGCGCGCAGCGGGATTACGGTCAGCTCGCCAAACGGCAGGCTGGTTGGGGCGGTCCACTCATCGCGGACCAGGGTGATGCGATCGGTGTTCACCGGCAGGCCGTAGAAACGCGGGCCGTTGAGGCTGGCGAAGGCTTCGAGCTTGTCCAGCGCGTTGCGCTGTTCAAAGGCTTCGGCATACATCTCGATCGCGGCATAAGCGGTGTAGCAACCGGCACAGCCGCACGCCGCTTCTTTGGCGTGCTGGGCATGGGGCGCGGAGTCGGTGCCGAGGAAGAATTTGTCGCTGCCGCTGGTGGCGGCGTCGAGCAGGGCTTCCTGATGGGTATTGCGCTTGAGGATCGGCAGGCAATAGAAGTGCGGCCGAATCCCGCCCACCAGCATGTGGTTGCGGTTGTACAGCAGGTGGTGCGCGGTGATGGTTGCACCGACATTGGCCGAAGCCTCATTGACGAACTGCACGGCGTCGGAGGTGGTGATGTGTTCGAACACCACTTTGAGGGTCGGGAAACGCTCGACCACTCGACGCATGTGTTCATCGATGAAGATTTTTTCGCGATCGAAAACGTCGACATCGCCACGGGTGACCTCACCATGAACCAACAAGGGCATCCCGACTTCGGCCATGGCCTCGAGTGCGGGGAAAATCTTGTCGATGCTGGTGACGCCAGAATCCGAGTTGGTGGTCGCGCCGGCCGGGTACAGCTTGGCGGCGTGAACGAAACCGCTGGCCTTGGCCTCACGAATTTCTTCGGGCTGGGTGCGGTCGGTCAGGTACAGAACCATCAGCGGTTCGAAACGGCTGCCAGCCGGACGGGCGGCGAGAATCCGCTGGCGATAGCCATTGGCTTCAGCCGCGTTGCGCACTGGCGGTACCAGGTTGGGCATGATGATGGCGCGACCAAAGGTGCGCGCGACATCCGCGACGGTATTGGGCAACACAGCACCATCACGAAGATGAATATGCCAGTCGTCGGGACGCAGCAGGGTCAGGCGGTCGGACATGAGGGGATTCCAGGCGGGTCAAACTCAGGGGAATGCTACCGGAAAAGACTCTTCCAGGCACTCGCTATCAAGTTTTGCGGCAAGCTTCCGATATCCAACAGGTATGCCGTAAATATGTGTGTCGGTCTTTTTGTTGCAGAAACCAGTGGAGCCTCCCGTGCGCCAGCGTTATCTAGCCTTGCTCAGTGTGTTTGCCAGCCTTCCTGCGATGGCGCTCACTTTCCAGACTCGTCTGGAGAGCATCGAGTGGACGGTCGAAGGCGACAAGTTCGAATGCCGCCTGACTCAACCCATCACCGATTTCGGCTCGGGTGAGTTCGTGCGTCGTGCCGGCGAGCAGGCGACATTTCGCTTGAAGGCTTACAACTCGATGATCGGTGGCGGTTCCGCGACCTTGCTGGCGGCCGCTGCACCATGGCAGCCGGGGCGTGGCGACATCAACCTGGGCTCGGTGCGAATCGGCAGTGGCAACGTGCTGTTCAACAGCTCGCAAGTTCAAGCCGGGCGCCTGATCAGCGGGTTGATGGATGGCCGCAGCCCGGTCGTTCGACACTCCTCAGGCGACGGCCGGGTGTCTGAAGTCCGTCTGCTGCCGGTCAAATTCAGCAAGGCCTACAGTGACTATCAGGGTTGCGTGGCCAAGTTGCTACCGCAGAATTTCGAGCAGGTGAAGCAATCCGAAGTCGGCTTTCCGGGGGAGGGCATTGACCTCGATGCCCGGGCCAAAGCCCATTTGCAGGTTATGCTGGAATTCATGAAAGCCGACCCGACGGTCAACCACATCGAGCTCGACGGCCACTCCGACAATAGCGGCAACCGACTGACCAACCGCGAACTGTCACGACGCAGGGCGCTGGCCGTAATGGACTTCTTCAAGGCCAATGGTGTCCAGGAATCGCAGATCACCCTGCGTTTTCACGGTGAGCGCTATCCTCTGGCGCCGAACAACAATGCCGCCAATCGGGCGAAGAACCGTCGGGTTGCCGTACGCCTCGAGCGGGTAGCGCCGACCGAGCAACCGACGCCTCAAGCCACTGCTTCCGCGGGCAGCGCGAAGGCCTCCTGAACCTGCTGAAGTCGTCGCTCGCTCGACATAATCTGTCGCTTCGTCGTCATAAGCTGTCGCGCCTCTGTAAATTATCCTGCATGAGCGGTAGACTTGACGGCTTTCCGTAGAACCCCGTGGAGTGATGGCATGGCGGACGTAAACAAGGTCGTTCTGGCGTATTCCGGCGGCCTGGACACTTCGGTGATCCTCAAGTGGCTGCAGGATACTTATAACTGTGAAGTAGTGACCTTCACCGCTGACCTGGGTCAGGGCGAAGAGGTCGAACCGGCCCGCGCCAAGGCTCAGGCCATGGGCGTAAAAGAAATCTACATCGACGATCTGCGCGAAGAATTCGTGCGCGATTTCGTGTTCCCGATGTTCCGCGCCAACACCGTTTACGAAGGCGAGTACCTGCTGGGTACTTCCATCGCTCGTCCGTTGATCGCCAAGCGCCTGATCGAAATCGCCAACGAAACCGGCGCTGACGCCATTTCCCACGGCGCGACCGGCAAGGGCAACGACCAGGTTCGTTTCGAACTGGGCGCCTACGCCTTGAAGCCAGGCGTGAAAGTGATCGCTCCTTGGCGCGAATGGGATCTGCTCTCCCGTGAAAAGCTGATGGATTACGCCGAGAAGCACGCGATCCCGATCGAGCGTCACGGCAAGAAAAAATCCCCGTATTCGATGGATGCCAACCTGCTGCACATTTCCTATGAAGGCGGCGTGCTGGAAGACACCTGGACCGAGCACGAAGAAGACATGTGGCGCTGGACCGTCTCCCCGGAGAAGGCTCCTGACAAAGCGCAATACCTGGAACTGACCTACCGCAACGGCGATATCGTCGCACTGGACGGCGTCGAAATGACCCCGGCCACCGTGCTGGCGACCTTGAACCGTATCGGTGGCGAACACGGTATCGGCCGTCTGGACATCGTTGAAAACCGCTACGTCGGCATGAAGTCCCGCGGCTGCTACGAGACCCCGGGCGGCACCATCATGCTGCGCGCTCACCGTGCGATCGAATCGATCACCCTGGACCGCGAAGTGGCTCACCTCAAAGACGAGCTGATGCCTAAATACGCCAGCCTGATCTACACCGGTTACTGGTGGAGCCCTGAGCGTCTGATGCTGCAACAGATGATCGACGCTTCCCAGGCCCATGTGAACGGCGTAGTGCGCCTGAAGCTGTACAAGGGCAATGTGATCGTCACTGGCCGCAAGTCCGACGAGTCGTTGTTCGACGCCAACATCGCGACCTTCGAGGAAGATGGCGGCGCCTACAACCAGGCCGATGCGGCGGGCTTCATCAAGCTCAACGCCTTGCGCATGCGCATCGCGGCGAACAAAGGCCGGAAGCTTTTCTGAGACCTTTGAGTCGGTAATGGATTTGTGGCCTTGTCCATGACAAGGCCACAAATTTGAAAAGGGGGATGATGCATATTGCGTTTCGCTTTCTTCTTGTTTTTGCTGACCGTTCCTTCTGCTTTCTGTCCTTGGTCTTGCTTCAAGGGCTGCCTTTCTGATGTGCGACAGTTCAATACCTAGCCCATAATCGTCACTCCCTGTGAACTCAAGTTGTAAGAAATACAGAACGTTGCGCTGTTGCGTTTCTTTATTTGTTTGCAATGTTTGAGCGTGTTTTCCTTCAGTAATTTATCCGAATTGGCACACGTGAGAAATATGATCACTTGTGCAGGATTATCCGGAGGGTGCTGAATACTCTCCATCAGGGCGCTGAACGCCATTTTTTTGTGTATCCACCGTGCATCAACAATGTGCAGATCCTTTAGGGGGGCAGGCAGTTGCACATGGTGAGGGACCGGGCTTTCATGCGTTACCCTGGTGTTTCCCGAGTCATCAGCGTTGTCCATAATTTTTATGAAATGTTCTTCCTTCTCGAAATCGGAGGGCGCGTAAAGCGATCGATAGTTGAAGTTGAGTGTGACGAAAAAAAGAAAAAGTAAATAGAAGGGAAAACTAATCAGAAACCAGACATAGAGCGCTCTCTCCTCATAATCAAGAAAGGGAAGAGATACAGCGGCCGAAGTTTCAGATAATGCTGCGAAAATGGCGATGATAGTCATTGGGTTGGTGATTCTTTTTTTGAATTTTTTCATGTTTTCTGCTCATGAAGTATTGTGTTTTCTCGGTTGGTTTATGGGCCGGTAATAACTAATGTATTAGGTTTTTACTGTTGGGTTGAACTCTATTTTTTCTTGCTCTGATAATGGAAGTTAGTATAGGGGTTGTATGTTTGGATGTCGCTGATTGTTTGTTTAGGTTTGTGGAGCTGTGTTGTGGGTGAACTGTTACGGTGTGTGAGCTTTTCCTGTTCGTTTGAGTAAAGGTGCGATAAGTGATGGAGAATATCCGTTGCTTTTTAAGGGTAGCTCAATAGTCAATGTATGCTGAATTGTGGGTGTGGAACTCTGTTTTATGTGTTTTTTTGCGTCGTAAAGCGATACAAAAAAATGTCAGAACGCTGAACAATATTGGGCGAGTGAAATCACTGGTGCTCCGTGTGGCAATGATTTTTTGTAGGAATAATCCGTTTTGTTTGTAGGCTATGTCTCTCGCTACGAGTGGCCGGGGGGTGCGGCATGCCATGGATGAAACGACTAGGCTATGGTGCGGGCTCTAAAAATTCGAACAGCGAAAATTGGACTTGCCCATGAATAAAGTGCTGATCGTGGATGATCACCCCGTCATTCGTCTTGCGGTACGTATGCTAATGGAACGTCATGGCTACGAAGTCATTGCAGAGACAGATAATGGTGTGGACGCATTACAACTTGCCCGTGATCTTATGCCGGATATTGTCATTCTGGATATTGGAATACCGAAACTGGATGGGTTGGAAGTCATCGCGCGTCTGACATCAACGGCGATGCCTATAAAAGTACTGATCTTGACCTCCCAGGCGCCAGGGCACTTTTCCATGCGCTGTATGCAATCGGGCGCCGCCGGATATGTCTGCAAACAACAGGACCTCACTGAGTTGCTCAGTGCAATAAAAGCCGTGCTATCAGGTTACAGCTACTTTCCCAATCAGGCTCTGCATACTGTGCGTTCCAGTCTTGGGAACGCCAGTGAATCTGATATGGTGGATCGTTTGTCCGGGCGCGAGATGATGGTCCTGCAACAGTTGGCCCGAGGAAAGACAAACAAGGAGATCGCCGATGGAATGTTCCTCAGCAATAAAACCGTCAGTACTTACAAGACCCGTCTTCTATTAAAGCTCAATGCTCGCTCACTGGTCGACCTGATCGAATTGGCCCAACGCAATGGCCTGGTATGAAGCTACCAGCGCTTGTCGAGGCGAGATGAACGGGCGTTTATCAGGGGTCGGCACTTAGTAAAAAGCCTCCGTTTCGGGAGGCTTTTAAGTGTTACAAGTCAAAATCGTAATCGGCCAATTGCTTCTGCAGTCGGCGCTCCTCCAGCAGATTGTCGATGGTGCGGCGTTTGCTCAGGTTGGTTTTTGCCGTTTCCACTACCGGCTCAGCGTCATCGGCCTCAACGGGAGTGAAGTCGTCTTCTACGTCCAATTGCTCTTTGCCAGTACTCATAAGGTTAACTCCAGGCTAAGGCTGCCTTTGGCGCTCCTTATATCGACAATTTCCCGGCGGGTAAAAAAGATTTTTTCAATCGAGTCATCAAAAAAACTAATAGAGCCTCAATCGTCCGAAGTCTTTTGCTTGTATTCGCACAAGTCCTCGATTCGGCAGCTGCCACAACGCGGCTTGCGGGCCAGGCAAACGTAGCGCCCGTGGAGAATCAGCCAATGATGGGCGTCGAGCAGATATTCCTTCGGCACGAATTTCATCAGTTTCTGTTCCACCTCCACCACATTCTTGCCCGGAGCAATGCCGGTACGGTTACTGACTCGGAAAATGTGAGTGTCCACGGCCATGGTCAGCTGACGAAAGGCGGTATTGAGCACCACGTTGGCGGTCTTGCGCCCGACGCCCGGCAATGCCTCCAGTGCCTCGCGGGTCTGCGGTACTTCACCGCCATGGCGCTCCATCAGCAAGCGACAGGTTTCGATCACGTTTTTCGCTTTGCTGTTGAACAGGCCGATGGTCTTGATGTACTCCGACAGCCCTTCGACGCCCAAGGCATGGATAGCCGCCGGCGTATTGGCCACCGGGAACAGTTTGGCGGTGGCCTTGTTGACGCCGACATCGGTCGACTGCGCCGAGAGGATCACGGCAATCAGCAATTCGAACGGTGAGGAGTAGGCCAGTTCGGTTTTCGGTTCAGGGTTGTCTTCGTGAAACCTGCGGAAAATTTCAAGACGTTTTGCGGCATTCATGGGCGATGCGTTTCCTCGAAAGCGGTCAAAGTGAGGCCGCGGGGCGGCGGGTCCAGGCCTGATGTGCGGCGATCAGCAATCCCAACAGAATAAACCCGCCAGGGGCCAGAGTGGCCAGGTGCAGGCCACCGTCGTCGATCAGCGTCCAGCCTTGCCAGTCCGGTTGCGTGGCCCCGGCCATCCAGGACAGATGGCTACCGAGTGTCCCGTTGCCGAGAAGCTCGCGCAGCAGGCCCAGGCCCACCATCAAGGCGCCGAACAGGCCACACAGACGCAGTCGATCACGCCATGTGCTGTGAAAATAACCGTTGTGTTCCAGCACGACGCATTGCAAGGCGATCAATCCTGCGTAGAGGCTCAGAGGCTGGTGCCATTGGAGCGACCAGGCTTGCATGGCGAGTTCCACGCAACTGGTCAGCGTGGCGGCCAGCAACAGGCAGGCAAGCAAATGTGTTGCCGGAATCAGTCGCGAACGCAAGACGCCCATGCTCACGCCGTAAGCGCTGAGCACCAGGGCGAACATCAGCCACAGGCCCAGGGCCGTTACCAATGAATCAGTGACGCCGATCAAGGGCGTAAGCATCAGCGAGTTCTGCAGGGTTGATGACTTACTCATGGGCACTGCTCCCGATCAGCGGTTGCCGGTGTTCATCGAAGTAGCGCAGCGCGTCATGGGTGGCATTGATCACTGCTCTTGAGGTGATGGTCGCGCCGGCGATCTGATCGAATTGCCCTTGGTCCTTTTTCAAGGCCCAGCCATTGTCATCGGGGTCGGTTAGAGACTTGCCGGTAAACACCTGCAGCCAGGCATTAGGCCAATCGGCAAGCTTGCCGCCCAACCCAGGGGTTTCCGATTGCTTGAGGGTTTTGACCCCCATTAACTTGCCTTGGGGGTCTATGGCGATCAGCAACTCAATGGAGCCTGTGTAGCCCAGTGTCTGGCTGCGCAGCAACACGGCGCTCGATTGACCAGTCTTGGACGCCAGGTAGCCACCCAACAGTGTGCTGTTGGCCAAGGGAGTGCTTTCGAGGCTGAGGGGGTGTTCCAGTGGCTGATTGTCGTAGCTGCCGGGCGGTAGCAGATCCAGTAACTGGCGGCTGTCGATCAGGCGTTGTTCGGCGGCAACGCGCGTGGCGCCGGTGTGCTGCACGAGGTAAGTCGCGCCCATCCCCAGGCCTGCCAGCACTACCAGGATCACAGCGTTCGTCGCTCGGTTCATGGGGCAACTGGCTCCTGCCTGGACGCGGCAAACCGCTCCAGCGCCGGTACACAAAGGTTCATCAGCAGAACCGCAAAAGCCACACCGTCCGGATACCCGCCCCACGTCCGAATCATATAAGTCAGTAACCCCACGCCTACGCCGAACAGTAATCGGGCGGTGGGGCTTTTCGCGCCGGATATCGGTTCTGTCACGATGAAGAAGGCACCGAGCATGCTCGCGCCGGTGAACAGATGAAACAGTGGCGAGCCATGAGAGTCGGAGCCCGTACCGTTCCAGCACAACAGGCTGATGATGAACAGACTGGCGAGCATGCCGACCGGCGCATGCCAGCTGAATACCCGCCGCTGCAGCAGAAACGCACCGCCTGCCAGAAACGCCAGGTTGACCCATTCCATGCCTCGGCCACCAAAACGGCCGAATGCCGGGTTGCCGGCGAACAGTTCTTCCATGGTCAGGCTTTTGTTGATTCGCAGACTGTCCAGCGCCGTGGCCTGGGCCCACGCATCGGGTGCCTGACCGAAGCTGAAGCCGAACACCTGTTGCAGCCCACCAAACAAATCCATGCCATGGGACGCTGGCCAATGGGTCATTTGCTGGGGAAACATCACCAAGACCAACGCGAAACCGAGCATCGCCGGATTGAACGGATTCTTGCCGACGCCGCCATACAAGTGCTTGCCGAAAAACAGTCCGAACGCCGCAGCACTGACCGTCAGCCACCACGGGCAATAAGGCGGCAAGGCCAGCGCCAACAGCGTCGCGCTGACCAGCGCACTGCCGTCGCTCAGCGTCGGTTTTATCGGTTGCTTGCGCAGCTGCAACACTGCCGCCTCAACGGCCAGTGCGGTGATAGCCGCCAGAATCAGGTTGATCAATACGCCCCAGCCGTACAGCCAGAACAACATCAGCATCCCCGGCACGGTGGCCAGCAATACCAGCTTCATGGCCTGCTGAAGGCGTTCATCCACCGATTCAAGGGGTGACATAGGCATCCACCTGACGCTCGGCTTCGTTGAGCGCATGTTGCAACGCTTCGATCTGTTCGGCTGGGGCTTCGCTTGTCTGAGCTTTCTTGAGTTCGGCGCGGCGCATGGCCAGCTGGATCTTCGCCCGTTTCAACTCGGCATCTTTTGCCGGCGCAGGTGCCGCAGAGACCGGCGGTGTGCTGCTCTCCAGTTGCCCCAGTGCCTGTTCGGCGGCTTCGAACTGCTGTTGCAGCACGATCAGTTGCGATTGCTGCTCGAAGGTTGGCGGATGCCCGAAGGCCTTGAGCGATTTGTTCAGCTGCGCCCGACTCATCGCCAGATCGACCTTGGCTTTTTTCAGTGCTGCATCGGCATTGGCGGCCTTCTGTGTGCGGACGCGCTCGAGTGCGGCCTGAACCGGGTCGAGCGTCACTTCGCTGTGCTGCACGGCGCGTTGGGCACGGGCCTGGCGTTCGGCGAGTTTCTGTTCCTCTTCGCGATGCAAACGGGCATTGCGCTGTTCGAAACGGCGTCGCGCGTGATTGCGCTTGGCGGCCCGGGCCTGTTGTTCCTCCAGGCTGAACGCCAGCCCGCCGACAATCGGCAAGACTGTGGCCAGCGGTAGCGGATGCATCTCGATGCAATCCACCGGGCAGGGCGCCACGCAGAGGTCGCAACCGGTGCATTCGTCGACGATGACCGTGTGCATGAATTTCGCCGCGCCGACAATGGCGTCGACCGGGCAGGCTTGAATGCACTTGGTGCAGCCGATGCATTCGGCTTCGCGGATGTAAGCGATCTGCGCGGGTGCCGAACCGCGACTGACATCCAGTTCCAGCACCGGCACTTTCAGCAGGTCGGCCAAGGCCGCGATGGTTTCGCTGCCGCCCGGTGGGCACTTGTTGATCGGCTCGCCGTTGGCGATGCCTTCGGCGTAGGGTTTGCATCCAGGGTGGCCACACTTGCCGCATTGGGTCTGCGGCAAAAGGGCGTCGATGCTTTGAATCAGACTCATGTTTTAATCAGTCCGCTGAATCCGAGAAAAACCACCGCGATCAATCCGGCGCCGATCAACTCGATCGGCAGGCCGCGAAAGGGCAGGGGGATATCGTTGTCGAGTGTGCGCTGGCGCAAGTCGCTGAACAGACTCAGAACTAGCCAGAAACCCAGCCCGGCGCCAAGGCTCAGGGCTATGGCGTGGAAAATTCCCTTGTTGTTCTGAGCGTTGAGCAACGTCAGCCCAAGCACCCCGGCATTCCCCAGCAGCAGGGGCCAGAGGCCATCGAATGAAAGTTTCGCCAATAACCGTGAAAGCAACTTCAACAGCGGGCCGATCAGCAGAACGCTCAACGGCAGGAATACGAACAGACGCAGCGAGGTCAGCGCCAACGGCACCAGTAGCCAATGGTAGAGCGCATAGCCGAGTATGCCGACGATCAGCATCAGGCACGTTGTCGCGATGCCCAGCGCGTGGACCTGTGGCTGCTCGCTGGCCAGCACCGGATCGACGCCCAGCGGCCAGTGCAACACGAGATTGTTGATCAGGGCGGCGCTGATAAGCGTAAGAAGCAGTTCGGTCATGATCGTGCCGGCAAGGACAGGGCTTTCTCAAGGGCTCTCTAAAAGAGATTAGGCATTATCCGGCAAGGAAGGAGGGGGGGCCAGACATGAAAATCCCACAGTCGCGCCGGGCACGACTGTGGGATCGGTTTACCGCAGGGTTTTACTTAATGCGCTGACCCGGCTTGGCGCCGCTGTCAGGGCTCAGCAGGTAGATTTCTTCACCGCCAGGGCCGGCCGCCATCACCATGCCTTCGGAGATGCCGAATTTCATTTTGCGAGGCTTGAGGTTGGCGATCATCATGGTCAGGCGACCATTGAGCTTGGACGGGTCCGGGTAGGCGCTCTTGATGCCGGAGAACACGTTGCGTTGCTCGTCACCGATGTCCAGGGTCAGGCGCAGCAGCTTGTCGGCACCTTCCACTGCTTCGGCTTTGACGATCAGCGCCACGCGCAGGTCTACAGCGGCAAAGGCGTCGAACTCGATTTCTGGCGACAGCGGATCCTTGGCCAGTTCACCGTTGCCGGCCGGTGCAGCTTCGCCGGTGTCGGTTGCGCTGGCGGTCAGGTCTTCTTTCGAGGCGTCGGTCATGGCTTGCACTTTTACCGGGTCGATGCGGGTCATCAACGGTTTGAACTCGTTCAGCTGATGGTTGCTGAGCAAGGTGGCGTGGTCGTTCCAGGTCAGCGGGGCGACATTCAGGAATGCCTCGGCATCGGCGGCCAGCAACGGCAGCACCGGTTTGAGGAAGATCACCAGTTGACGGAACAGGTTGATGCCCAAGGCGCAAATGGCCTGGACTTCATCCTGCTTGCCTTCCTGTTTGTTCAGCGACCACGGCGCCTTGTCGGCGATCCAGGCGTTGGCGCGGTCGGCCAGGCCCATGATTTCGCGCATGGCACGTGCGAAGTCGCGAGCCTCGTAGGCATCGGCAATGCTCGGTGCTGCGGCCAGGAAGGCGTCAGTCAGTTCCGGCGCGGCGTTGCCGGCTACCAGTACACCGGCGTTGCCTTTATGGATGAAACCGGCGCAACGGCTGGCGATGTTGACGACTTTGCCGACCAGGTCGGAGTTGACCTTCTGCACGAAGTCTTCGAGGTTCAGGTCCAGGTCGTCGACGCCACGGCTCAGCTTGGCGGCGTAGTAGTAGCGCAGGTATTCCGGCGACAGGTGATCCAGGTAAGTCCGCGCCTTGACGAACGTACCGCGGGACTTGGACATCTTCTGGCCGTTGACGGTCAGGTAGCCGTGTACATTGATGCCGGTCGGTTTGCGGAACCCGGCGCCTTCGAGCATGGCGGGCCAGAACAGGGCGTGGAAGTTGACGATGTCCTTGCCGATGAAATGGTACAGCTCGGCGGTGGAGTCTTTGCCCCAGAACGCGTCGAAATCAAGTGTAGGCGTGCGGTCGCAGAGGTTTTTGAAGCTGGCCATGTAGCCGATTGGCGCATCCAGCCACACGTAGAAATACTTGCCCGGCTCGTCGGGAATCTCGAAGCCGAAGTACGGTGCATCGCGGGAGATGTCCCACTGTTGCAGGCCGGCATCCAGCCATTCGGAGATCTTGTTGGCGACGGCTTCTTGCAACGTACCGCTGCGGGTCCAGGCTTGCAGCATTTCCTGGAAGTCCGGCAATTTGAAGAAGAAGTGCTGGGAATCCTTGAGCACCGGGGTGGCGCCGGAAATTGCCGACTTCGGATCTTTGAGGTCGGTCGGCGCGTAGGTCGCACCGCATTTTTCGCAGTTGTCGCCGTACTGGTCTTCGGTGCCGCACTTCGGGCAGGTGCCCTTGATGAAGCGGTCGGCCAGGAACATTTTCTTTTCCGGGTCGAAGTACTGAGTGATCGAGCGCGTGGCGATGTGCCCGGCGTCGCGCAGCTTCAGGTAAATCTGGCTCGACAGCTCACGGTTTTCTTCGGAGTGAGTGGAGTGGAAGTTGTCGAAGTCCACCAGGAACTCGGCAAAGTCGGCGCTGTGTTCAGCCTGGACGTTGGCGATCAGTTGTTCCGGGGTGATGCCTTCCTTTTCCGCGCGCAGCATGATGGCCGAACCGTGGGCGTCGTCGGCGCAGACATAAATGCATTGATTACCGCGATGCTTCTGGAAGCGCACCCACATATCGGTCTGGATGTATTCCAGCATATGGCCGAGGTGGATCGAACCATTGGCATAGGGCAGGGCGCTGGTGACGAGGATCTTGCGTGGCTCGGACATGGGGCTCGGCTACTTGATGAAACGGAGGTCGGCCACTATAAAGCGCCGGCGCATATTTTTCACCCCCACGGCCTGCCTCCACGGACCTTTGTAGCAGCTGGCGAAGCCTGCGTTCGGCGGCGAAGCCGTCGCCTATCCTGCCACCTCGATCTACCTGAAACACCGCATTGTCTGGTTTTACGACGGCTTCGCCGCCGAACGCAGGCTTCGCCAGCTGCTACAGGGCGCGTCTGGTCATGGGATATTTGTCATATTCTGAAAGCATGCCGTCCAGGCGACAGAACGGTTAGGATACCTCCCTGATTTTCCAGTCTTGCTATCGGAGTTGCCCATGAGCGCCGTCAATCGCGCAGCGGTGGAAGCCGTCCTTCGCCAATACACCGACCCTTACCTGAACCAGGACCCGGTCAGCGCCGGGTGCGTGCGTAGCATCGATATCCAGGGTGATCGCGTCAGCGTCCAGCTGGAACTGGGTTACGCCGCCGGTCTGTTCAAGAGCGGTTGGGCGCAGTTGCTGCAACTGGCCATCGAAGGCCTGGACGGCGTCGTCACCGCGCGCGTCGAGATCACCAGCGTGATCGCCGCGCACAAGGCCCAGGCACAGATTCCGGGTTTGGCCAACGTCAAGAACGTCGTGGCCGTGGCGTCCGGCAAGGGCGGCGTGGGCAAGTCCACCACCGCTGCCAACCTCGCGTTGGCCTTGGCCCGTGAAGGCGCCAAGGTCGGGATTCTCGACGCGGATATCTACGGTCCGAGCCAGGGCATCATGTTCGGCATCCCTGAAGGCACCCGACCAAAGGTCAAGGATCAGAAGTGGTTCATTCCGATTGAATCCCATGGCGTCGAAGTGATGTCCATGGCCTTCCTGACCGACGACAACACGCCGATGGTCTGGCGCGGGCCGATGGTCTCCGGCGCCTTATTGCAACTGGTCACGCAAACGGCCTGGGGCGACCTGGATTATCTGGTCATCGACATGCCGCCAGGCACCGGCGATATCCAGCTGACCCTGGCGCAGAAAGTCCCGGTGGCCGGCGCGGTAATCGTGACCACGCCGCAGGATCTGGCATTGCTGGACGCGCGCAAGGGCGTGGAGATGTTCCGCAAGGTCAACATCCCGGTACTGGGCGTGGTGGAAAACATGGCCGTGCACATCTGCTCCAACTGCGGGCATGCCGAGCATCTGTTCGGTGAGGGGGGCGGTGTGAAGCTGGCCAACCAGTACGGTGTCGAACTGTTGGCTTCATTGCCACTGTCGATGCTGATTCGCGAACAGGCCGATGGCGGCAAGCCAACGGTGATCGCCGAGCCCGACAGCCAGATTGCGATGGTTTACCAGGAACTGGCCCGCCATGTGGGGGCGCGGATTGTGCTGCAGGAAGCCGCGACGCCGGCGATGCCGAACATCACCGTCAGCGACGATTGATCCGCTGAAAAGAGATCGCAGCCTCGCTTCGCTCGACAGCTCCTACAGGTGTAAGCCAATCCATGTAGGAACTGTCGAGCGAAGCGAGGCTGCGATCTTTTGATCTTGCCTTAGATGCGCAACCCGCCATCCAATTCCAGAATCCGACCGGTGTAGTAGTCGTTCTCGAAGATGTACGCTGCCGACTGAGCGATCTCTTCAGGTTTACCCATGCGCTTGAGCGGAATCCCGGACGTCATTTTCTCCAGCGCTTCGGGCTTCATGCTCAGGGTCATCTCGGTTTCGATGAAGCCCGGCGCAATGCCCGCCACGCGAATGCCGTAACGTGCCAGTTCCTTGGCCCAGGTCACAGTCGCCGCAGCGACACCGGCTTTGGCGGCGGAGTAGTTGGTCTGGCCAACGTTGCCGGCGCGCGAAATCGACGAGATATTGATGATCGCGCCGCTGTTGTTCAGCTCGACCATTTTCGCCGCGACTTCACGGGTGCACAGGAACACACCGGTCAGATTGACGTCGATGACCGCCTGCCATTGGGCCAGGCTCATCTTGGTCATTTCGCCGTCCTTGAGCTTCAGCAGCAGGCCGTCGCGCAGAATGCCGGCGTTGTTGATCAGCCCATGGATCGCGCCGAAATCGTCGGCCACCTGAGCGGCCATATGGGTCACCTGTTCTTCATCGGCGACGTTGCACAGGTAGGCCCGAGCCTCGACACCCTTGGCTTTGCAAGCCG
Organism: Pseudomonas sp. JL3; assembly: GCF_031570575.1. NCBI lineage: Bacteria > Pseudomonadati > Pseudomonadota > Gammaproteobacteria > Pseudomonadales > Pseudomonadaceae > Pseudomonas > Pseudomonas sp. JL3. Next base: position 218,591 of record NZ_JAKWJK010000007.1, on the reverse strand, counting down.
CGACGGCGGCGTCGAGTTTTTCCTGGTTCAGGTCCACAAGGGCCAGCTTCGCGCCACGACCTGCAAGATACTCTGCCATGGACCGGCCTAACCCCTGGCAACCGCCGGTGATAATGATTACTTTGTCAGTGAGTTGCATTCGCATAGCCCCGTTAGCTGGTCAGAGTGGATTTCTTGTAGGGTGCGCGGGCCCGCCGCACATGAGAACTGCCTGATGGCGTCCTGGGAACTTTAGCCCAGTTGTCCGTCCGTTTTCGACGGATTCTACATAAGGAGTCATAAATTGAGCATTAAAGTTGCTAAGAACGCCCGAGAATTGCTTCTCAAGGAATACCGTGGAGTGCTGTCGACCCACTCCAAAGCGATGCCCGGTTTTCCGTTTGGGTCCGTGGTTCCCTATTGCCTGGATGAGCAGGGCCGGCCGCTGATCCTTATCAGCCGCATCGCTCAGCACACTCACAACTTGCAGAAAGATCCAAAATGCTCGCTGTTGGTGGGTGAGCGTGAAGCCGAAGACGTACAAGCCGTTGGTCGCCTGACTTACCTCGCTGAGGCAGAAAAGCTTCAAGACCCCACTGCCATCGAGGCGGCAGCCGAGCGTTACTATCGCTATTTCCCGGACTCGCAGAACTATCACAAAGCCCACGATTTCGATTTCTGGGTGCTCAAACCGATACGTCACCGCTACATCGGCGGTTTCGGTGCGATCCACTGGATCGATCAGTTGACCCTCGCCAACCCGTTCGCCGGCAAGGCCGAAGTGAGCATGGTCGAGCACATGAATGCTGATCACGCTAAAGCCATCGCTCACTACGTCGAGCTGGCGGGGCTGCCAAAAACCGCTCCGGCGCAATTGGCCGGTATCGACACCGAAGGCATGCACTTGCGCATCGGTCAGGGGCTCTACTGGCTGCCGTTTCAAACGCCCTGTAATACGCCGACACAAGTCCGGGAAGCCTTGGTTTTCCTGGCTCACGCCGAGCATTGGCCGAAAAATGAAGTGGCCGACGCTTGAATTCACGAAACGGCGACGTCATCTAAGGAAAACTGGCAAGGCATTCTTGCGTTGAGGAACCATTTGATGCGCCCTTTTTTATTGCTCTTTGTACTGTTCCCGGTGTTGGAGCTGTTCGTATTCGTCAAGGTCAGTGGGGCGATCGGGTTTTTCCCGGCCCTGCTGCTGATCATTCTCGGCTCGATGCTCGGCGTGTTCGTGCTGCGTATCGCCGGTCTGGCTACTGCGCTACGCGCCCGTGAAAGTCTGAACCGCGGCGAGCTGCCGGCCCAGACCATGCTCGAAGGCCTGATGCTGGCCCTGGCGGGCGGTCTGTTGATCCTGCCGGGCTTCGTCACCGACGTGCTGGGTCTGATCATGTTGCTGCCGATCTCTCGTCGACTGCTGGCCAACAAAATGCGTCTGCGCGCCGAGGAACAAGCGATGCGTCAGCGTGCGTTCGCCGATGACCTTCAGCCACGGGGCGGTCCTGCTCCGCAGCAGCCATTGGGCCGTGAGCCCAATGTGATCGAAGGCGAGTTCGAGCACCGCGACTCCAAGTAACACTTCCATCGACACGGCACCTTCGGGTGCCGTGTTGGTTTTCAGGGCATTGACGTAAAAATTTTTCGCTCCCCGCCCTTGAAATAAGCTTGTGCGCCCTTATGTAACGGTCACCGCAAGGTTTCTGGCGATCACGCCAGACAGACTTCCGCGGTTCGCTCGACGAACCGCACCCGGCGCCGCCGGATTTGTTAAACCCGCCGGGACTACACCGGCCGATGAAAACCACAATTAGGAGAGATCGACAATGAAGCTTCGTCCTCTGCATGACCGCGTCGTCGTCCGTCGCAGCGAAGAAGAAAAGAAAACCGCTGGCGGTATCGTCCTGCCAGGTTCGGCTGCTGAAAAGCCAAACCAGGGTGAAGTCCTCGCTGTAGGCCCAGGTAAAGCACTGGACAACGGTGAAGTGCGTGCGCTGGCCGTGAAAGTGGGTGACAAGGTTGTGTTCGGCCCTTACTCCGGCAGCAACACTGTGAAAGTTGACGGCGAAGACCTGCTGGTCATCGGCGAGAGCGAAATCCTCGCTGTCATCGAAGGCTGATTCCCCGCTCATTTTCCCGTTACTACAAAGTATTTAAGGAATATCGATCATGGCTGCTAAAGAAGTTAAATTCGGCGATTCCGCCCGCAAGAAAATGCTCGCCGGTGTCAACGTCCTGGCTGACGCAGTAAAAGCGACCCTGGGCCCTAAAGGCCGTAACGTGATCATCGAGAAGAGCTTCGGCGCTCCGACCATCACCAAGGACGGTGTTTCCGTCGCCAAAGAAATCGAGCTGAAAGATCGCTTCGAAAACATGGGCGCGCAGCTGGTCAAAGACGTTGCCTCCCGTGCCAACGATGACGCAGGCGACGGCACCACCACCGCTACCGTTCTGGCTCAATCGATCGTCAACGAAGGCCTGAAAGCCGTCGCTGCCGGCATGAACCCGATGGACCTGAAGCGCGGTATCGACAAAGCGACCATCGCGATCGTCAAAGAGCTGAAAGCCCTGTCCAAGCCTTGCGCTGACACCAAGGCCATCGCTCAGGTCGGCACCATCTCGGCCAACTCCGACAGCTCCATCGGCGACATCATTGCCGAAGCCATGGAAAAAGTCGGCAAAGAAGGCGTGATCACTGTTGAAGAAGGCTCGGGCCTGGAAAACGAACTGTCGGTTGTTGAAGGCATGCAGTTCGACCGTGGCTACCTGTCCCCGTACTTCGTCAACAAGCCAGAGACCATGACTGCCGAACTCGACGGTCCGCTGATCCTGCTGGTCGACAAAAAGATCTCCAACATCCGCGAAATGTTGCCAGTCCTGGAAGCCGTTGCCAAAGCCGGCCGTCCACTGCTGATCGTGGCCGAAGACGTTGAAGGCGAAGCCCTGGCGACTCTGGTTGTGAACAACATGCGTGGCATCGTCAAAGTCGCAGCCGTCAAGGCTCCAGGCTTCGGCGACCGTCGCAAGGCCATGCTGCAGGACATCGCCGTTCTGACTGGCGGTACCGTTATCTCCGAAGAGATCGGCCTGAGCCTGGAAAGCACTACCCTGGAACACCTGGGTAATGCCAAGCGCGTGATCCTGTCCAAAGAAAACACCACCGTGATCGACGGCGCCGGCGTTGAGGCTGATATCCAGGCTCGCGTACTGCAAATCCGTCAGCAAGTGGCTGACACTTCGTCCGACTACGACCGTGAAAAACTGCAAGAGCGTCTGGCCAAGCTGTCCGGCGGCGTTGCAGTGATCAAGGTTGGCGCTGGTTCCGAAGTAGAAATGAAAGAGAAGAAAGCCCGCGTTGAAGACGCCCTGCACGCTACCCGTGCAGCCGTTGAAGAAGGCGTGGTACCTGGCGGTGGCGTGGCACTGGTTCGCGCTCTGCAGGCTATCTCCGAGCTCAAAGGCGACAACGATGACCAGAACGTTGGCATCCAGTTGCTGCGTCGCGCTGTTGAAGCGCCGCTGCGCCAGATCGTTGCCAACTCCGGCGACGAGCCAAGCGTAGTTGTCGACAAGGTCAAGCAGGGTTCGGGTAACTACGGTTACAACGCTGCGACCGGCGAATACGGCGACATGATCGAAATGGGTATCCTGGACCCGGCTAAAGTGACTCGTTCGGCTCTGCAAGCGGCTTCGTCGATTGCCAGCCTGATGATCACCACCGAAGCCATGATCGCCGAGATCAAGGACGACGCACCAGCTGGCGGCGGCATGCCAGACATGGGCGGAATGGGCGGCATGGGCGGCATGATGTAAGCCAGCCTTACCCCGTACATAAAAACCCCGTCTGCGCTAAGCAGGCGGGGTTTTTTATTGCCTTCAATTTGGTCCGCCGGGAGACCGAGTCGCGGCCATCGCGGGCAAGCCACGCTCCCACAGGATCGGCATCAACCCTGTGGGAGCGGGCTTGCCCGCGATGGCGTCAGCTCAGACGCTGACAGGCTCCACGTTGACTACTCGCACAGCTTTGGAGGCCGGTCGATAAAGGATGTAGTAATACGCCCCCAGACAAATCAACCAGCAGAAAATTGCCGTCCACACGTTGTGCGAAAAGAAGTGCGCCCCCTGCATCATCCGGCTGATGGAAAACACCGAGCCCAACGCGAAGGCGAAGACAAACGCTTTGCGTGCCAGACGCGGGCGCCGGTCGCGCAATACGAAGAACAGCGCAAACAACGTGAAACCGGTCGCCGCATGACCACCCGGCCAGCAACGGCCCGGCTTGTCGGTGTGCGGGCGAGGGCTGAGCAGTTCGCTGTAGGTTTCATGCCCGCCGAATTGCTCCAGGCTCCATGGGCATTGCACTGCGGTCACGGCTTTGACCGGAGTGACGAACGACGTTGCCAGCGCCAGAGATAACACCAGGCAGCCCAGTTCGCGCTTGAACGGTTTGAGCCTTTCCAGGAAAAAAGAGCCGATGAAGCCCAGGATGGCGAACACCGAAAAGGCGATGACCACTTGCTTGGCCCGGTCATGCAAAATGTTTTCCAGGAAGTAACTGTGTCGCCCGATGAACTCGCCGGCGACCGGGTCGTAGAACAGCCTGGCAAGGTCCATGTCCAGGGACGTCAGTTCGAGCAACAGCAGGGTGATCGCCGCAATGGCGGGCACTCCCAGGCACAGCCAGACATTCAGTGGCCTGGAAGCGGGGCGGGCAGCGGTCGAAGCCATGGCAAATCCTTGATGAGTGAAATGTTCTGAAGCGCGCAACCGCGGGAGTCTGAACACGCCTCTGTCGTCAGCCTGTGAATCGATGGTGAAAAAGTTGTTAAGGCCCTCTCAGGCTTTTTTTGTCGGATTTACCCCTGCACGCCACCCTGTCCCTGAGCCACACTTGGCCTTAAGCTGCGCGCCAAGACAGCCGTTACTGTGTACGGAGGAGGTGCCGATGCGAATTCTATTGGTTGAAGACAACCGCGATATCCTGGCCAATCTGGCCGATTATCTGGGGCTCAAGGGTTACACCGTGGATTGCGCGCAGGACGGTTTGTCGGGCCTGCACCTGGCGGCCACCGAGCATTACGACTTGATCGTGCTCGACATCATGCTGCCTGGTATCGACGGCTATACCCTGTGTAAACGCCTGCGCGAAGACGCCCGCCGCGACACGCCAGTGATCATGCTCACTGCGCGCGATCAACTGGATGACCGTTTGCAGGGCTTCAAATCCGGTGCTGACGACTATCTGATCAAACCCTTTGCACTGTCCGAACTGGCCGCGCGGATCGAGGCGGTCATGCGCCGTGCCCAAGGGGGCGGTCGCCGTGCCTTGCAAGTCGGTGATCTGAGCTACGACCTCGATACTCTGGAAGTCACGCGCGAAGGCCGCCTGCTGAAACTCAACCCGGTGGGCCTGAAGTTGCTGGCCGTGTTGATGCAGAAAAGCCCCCACGTGCTACGCCGCGAGGTTCTCGAAGAGGCCCTGTGGGGCGATGACTGCCCGGACAGCGACAGCCTGCGCAGCCACGTCCATCAACTGCGTCAGGTGATCGACAAACCGTTCGACAAGCCCTTGCTGCACACGGTGCATGGCGTCGGTTATCGCTTGGCCGAGGGCCGTGATGGAGTTTAAGCAGAGCCTTGCTCAACGGATCATCATCGCCTTTGCATTGATGAGCGCGCTAGTGGCGGGAGCCTTCGCCATGGGCATTGTGGCGACCGTGCACCTGGTGGAAAAAAAACTGATTTCGGCAGGTCTGGGCGGCGATTTGCAACGCCTGTTGCTGATGGACAGCGTGTCGGACTGGAGCCACCGCCCCGAGCCGGACCAGCTGTTCTATTTCAGCGGCGGGCCGGGCGACTTCGAACTGCCCAAGGATTTGCGGCACCTGGACTCGGGCTTTCATGAAGTCTTTCGCGAGCAGCTGTCGTATCACGCGATGGTTGAAATCGTTGACGGTCGGCGTTACGTGCTGATGCAGGACCAGAGCGATTTCGAAGAGCGTGAGCGGGTGCTGTTTGCCGTGGTGCTGGTGGGTTTCGTCCTGAGCCTGGCATTGGCGGTATTTCTGGGCTGGGTGCTGGCGCGCAAAGTCATGGCGCCGGTGGTGCGACTGGCCCGTCAGGTGCGTCATCGGGATCAGCTGCTGGGCCTGGCGCCGCCACTGGCGCCGGACTATGCCGCCGATGAAGTGGGCGAGCTGGCCGTGGCCTTCGACGCCACCCTCGGGCGCTTGCGTCAGGCGTTGACCCGGGAGCGATTGTTCACCAGTGACGTCAGCCACGAGCTGCGGACGCCGTTGATGGTGTTGGCCAGCTCCTGTGAGTTGTTGCTGGAAAACCCCGGCATCGATCAGCGCGGACGTGCCCAGGTCGAGCGAATCGCTCGTGCATGTGCGGAGATGCGCGAGCTGGTGCAAACCTTCCTCATGCTGGCCCGAGCTCAACATGAAGACGCCAGCATGGCCCCCCAGCAGACCCTTAGCCAGGTAGCCGACGGGCTGCTCAGTCAATGGCGCGAGCCGATCGAAGCCAAAGGCCTGATGCTGAACTTTGAGCCGGGCAATCCGCCGGACACCCGCTATAACGCGACCCTTTTGCATGCGGTGATGGGCAACCTGTTGCGTAATGCGCTGCATTACACCGAGCATGGCTACATCCGCCTTTCCCTGACGGATACAGGGTTCGTGGTGGAAGACAGTGGCGTGGGCATTCCCGAGGAAAAACGCGAGGCGATGTTCGAGCCGTTCGTGCGCGGCAACGAGAAACGCGGCGAGGGCCTGGGGCTGGGGCTGTCGCTGGTGCAGCGGATTTGCGAGAATCAGGGCTGGAGCGTCAGCCTGACCAACATGGAGCCCAATGGTTGCCGTTTTCAGGTGGATTTGAGTCCGTCCCTGATCTGACGGATCCTGAATGTCGGTCATGTAAAATCCTGAAATAATCCCGGGTTTTACATGACAAATTTTTCACAAAGGCACGACCTGACACTGACACCACGCTACCTAAGGTGGTAGCCGTCAGATGTTCAGGAGATTGCAGTGATGGCTGGTCCGATCAAACTCGATTTTTCCGAAAAGTACGACGATCAACACGCCCGGAAATATTTGCGCAAGCATCAGGAGGGGCTCGGCCGCCGACTGTCCCACTGGCGTGACGAACAACTGGCGCGAAAAGCGCTGATGCTGGCCGGTGAGCCTGGGTTGGTCCTCGATTTGCCCTGCGGCGCAGGGCGTTTCTGGCCGCTGCTGGCGGAAAAACACAACCGTGTCATCATCGGCGCCGACAACTCGGAGTCCATGTTGAAGATTGCCATGCAGGCACAACCTGCCGAGGTGGTGAAACGGGTACAACCCTTGCACACTTCTGCATTCGACATTGCCTTGCCCGATAACGCCGTCGACAGCATTTTCTGTATGCGTCTGCTCCATCACATCGGTGAAGCCGAGCATCGACTGACCATCCTGCGCGAATTCGAGCGCGTCACCCGTGACAGCGTGATTGTTTCGTTGTGGGTGGACGGCAATTTCAAGGCCTGGAAACGCAAGCGCTCGGAGAAAAGGCGTGGGCAGGAGGGTTACCAGAATCGATTTGTGTTACCGGCTGCCACGGTTGAAAAGGAATTCGAGCAGGCGGGTTTTCGGATCCAGGAACAACTGGATTTTTTACCGCTCTACGCCATGTGGCGGGTATACGTATTACGCAAGAGGTAACAAGATGGCAGTGCAATGTGCAGCACAAACGCAAGTTGCTTCTCAGGACCGCTTTGACTACTTCTGGAACCTGCGCGGTGAATGGGTAGAAGAACCCAATGTCCGTCGCGGTGGGGAAAGTGGCGTGCAGCGCGTCATGGGCAGTGATGGACAGCTGCTCTACACCAAGCGTCAAACCGGGCATATCTATCGCAGCGCGTTACATCCCTTCGGTCGGCCGACGGTGTTGCGCGAGCGTGATGCACTCATTGGCCTGCGGCTGCTCGATGTTCGGGTTCCGGAAATCGTTTTTTGCGGGGCACAGCGCGATCCCGTGCATAAGTGGCGCGCATTACTGGTTACCAAGTCCCTGGATGGCTTCGAGGAACTCGTTCACTGGTACAAAGGTGGCGGTCGCGAGCGTCATGGTGAGGCGGTGCATGATCGCGTATTGAAGGATCTGGCCGACAACCTGGCCCGCATGCACAAGGGCCGTTGGCAGCACAGCTGCCTCTACATCAAGCACGTATTCGTGCGGGTCACCGGTGAAGGCGATTCCGCAAAGGTCGAGGTGGCATTGATCGATCTGGAGAAATGTCGACAGCGTTTTACCGCCCGTCGTGCAGCGGCCCATGACCTGCAGCAATTGCGCCGCCACTCGTCGTTCAGCGATACAGACTGGAAAAAACTCGTCTATTTTTATGAGACGGCGTTTGGCAGCGCTATCAAAGGCTTATAACAATGAAACTCGAAATTGCACGAGGTTTGTTCTTAGCTGGAGCCTTGGCAGTTGCTTCATTGGCGGTGGCAGCGTGGGAGCAGCCCCGTACGCAAGTCCTCAGCTCCGTGCACGGTGACGCGCATTGTCCGTTGCCCCGGGTTGCCAAAGCACCCGTGGCCACTCAACCCGATCATGACTTGTTACTGTTCATGTTCGGACTTTCTCAGGGACTGAGGCCACAAAGTTGAATAGATTGAAGCCCAAATAAAAGGCCTCGCAGATGCGAGGCCTTTTTTGTGCCGATCATTCCCACGCTCTGCGTGGGAATGCCTCTACGGATGTTCCGCGTTCGGCTTTTGATGGGACGCGGAGCGTCCCGGGCTGCATTCCCACGCAGAGCATGGGAACGATCATTCAGCCTTGCGCTCCCACAGGTTTATGGGTGTTCTTCAGGTTTATAGGGCTTGGCCAGCAACGTGTAGATGCACGGCAACACGAACAACGTAAACAGCGTCCCGATCGACATCCCCGTCGCGATCACCGTGCCGATATCGAACCGGCTGACGGCACCCGCGCCCGTGGCGATGATCAACGGCACCATGCCGAATACCATCGCCGCCGTGGTCATCAATACCGGACGCAGGCGAATGGCCGCCGCTTCCTCCACTGCTTCGCGAGGCGACAGCCCCTTCTCCTTGCGTAACTGGTTGGCGAACTGAACGATCAGAATCCCGTGCTTGCTGATTAGCCCGATCAACGTCACCAATCCCACTTGGGTATAGATGTTCATGCTCGACCAGCCAAGGAACAGCGGGATCAGCGCGCCACAGATCGACAGCGGCACGGTCACCAGAATCACCAGCGGATCGCGGAAGCTTTCGAACTGGGCCGCCAGCACCAGGAAGATGATCGCCAGCGCCAGGGCAAAGGTGACCCACAGCGCGCTGCCTTCCTGAACGTATTGCCGTGATGCACCGGCATAGTCGACGGCATAACCCGTCGGCGCTTCTTCCCGAGCGATCTGGCGCACCGTGTCGATGGCTTCACCCATGCTGACCAGCGGCACCCCGGAAAGAATCGCCGAGTTGAGTTGCTGGAACTGGTTCAACTGACGCGGTCGCGCCCGGTCCGTCACGGTGATCAGGGTCGACAGGGGCAGCAATTCGCCTTTGGTGTTCTTCACGTAATAATGGTTCAGCCAGTCGGGGTTATCCCGGAAGGGACGTTCCACCTGCGCAATGACTTTGTAGCTGCGGCCTTCGATGGTGAAACGGTTGATCTCTGCTTCACCCAGCAACGTCGCGAGGGTGCCGCCCAGGTCCTGCATCGATACACCCATTTGTGCGGCCTTGGCGCGATCGATATCCACCACGACTTCGGGTTTGTCGAAGGCCAGGTCGACGTCGACAAAAGCGAACTTGCCGGATTCCATCGCTCTTTTTTTCACCCGGTCCATCACTTCCAGCAATGATTCATAGCTGTTGGCCGAGTTGATCACGAATTGAAACGGCAAGCCTTCGCCGGTGCCCGGCAGGGACGGCAGGTTGAAACCGAAGATTTGCAATCCGGGAATGCTCTCCAGCTTGCTTTGGACCTCGGGCAGGATCTGCATTTGGGTTCGGTCGCGTTCGTTCCAGGGTTTGAGCAGGAAGCCACCGATCCCTGATTGCACGCCGTTGAAGCCGTTGATCTGGAACGAGGAGTAGTACTCGGGGAACTCCTTGAAAATCGCGAGGAACTCGTCGGTGTAGGTGTTCAGGTAGTCGAGGTTGGTCGGTTGCGGGGCATTGGCCATCATGAAGATGACGCCCTGGTCTTCGTCCGGCGCCAGTTCCGACTGGGTGAATTTGAGCAGCACCGGAATCAGGCAGAGCACGATCACCGCGAACACCAGCACCACCGGCCGGGTGTTGAGGGTGCCATGAAGCAGACTCTGGTAGCGGCGCTTGAGGCCTTCGAAGATCACGTCCAGGCGATGGGCCAGGCCGGTAGGGTTTTCATCGTGGCGCAGCAGCATGGCGCACATCATCGGCGACAGCGTCAGGGCGACGACACCGGAGATCACCACCGCCCCGGCCAGCGTCAGGGCGAACTCCTTGAACAGCGCCCCCGTCAGACCGGTCAGAAAACCGATCGGCGCATAGACCGCCGCCAGGGTAATGGTCATCGACACCACCGGCATGGCGATTTCCCGGGCACCCTCGATGGCCGCATCCAGCGGTGTCTTGCCTTCTTCGATGTGCCGGTGGATGTTTTCCACCACCACGATGGCGTCGTCCACCACCAGCCCGATGGCCAATACCATCGCCAGTAAGGTCAGCAGGTTGATCGAGTAGCCCATCATCTGCATGAAGAACATTACGCCGATCATCGACAGCGGAATGGTGACCACCGGGATCACCACCGAGCGCAGGGCACCGAGAAACAGGAACACCACGACGATCACGATCAGCACCGCTTCGAACAGGGTTTTCACCACTTCGTCGATGGAGGCCTGGATGAACAGCGTAGCGTCGTAGGCGATTTCACCTTTCAGGTTCGGCGGCAGCTGGGCTTCCAGGTCCGGCATGATCTTGCGCACTTCCTTGATCACGTCCAGCGGGTTGGCGCCGGGCGTGGCCTTGATACCGATGTACACCGAGGGCGTGCCGCCGAAAGAGCTGATGGTGTTGTAGTTCTCCGCGCCCATCTCGACCCGCGCCACGTCCCGCAGCAGCACGCGACTGTCGCCCTCGACCTTGAGCGGGATCGCGCCAAAGGCCTCGGCGGATTTCAGTTCGGTGTTGGCGTTGATGCTGGTGACCACGTACTCGCCTTTCACTTCGCCGGCGGCGGAGAGGAAGTTGTACTGGCGCACGGCGTTGGTCACGTCGCTGGCGCTCAGGCCGAAACCGGCGAGTTTCACCGGGTCCAGCCACAGGCGCATGGCGAACACCTGATTGCCAAGAATCTCGGCTTCGGCCATGCCCGGCAGGGTCGCCAGTTTCGGCTGGATGACCCGGGACAGGTAGTCGGTGATCTGCGGGTTACTCAGCTCGTCGCTGAAGAAACTGATGTACATCAGCGCCGAGGCGTCTGCGGCTTCCTTGCTCAGCACCGGGTCTTCGGCGTCTTGGGGCAGCTGGTTCTTGACCTCGTTGGCCTTGGCCAGCAGTTCGGTGAACAAGCGGTCGCTGTTGGAACCGACGCGCGCGTAAATCGAGATCACCGAGAAGTTCTGGCGACTGACCGAAGTCATGTAGTCGATGCCTTCGGCGCTGGCCAGACTCTGTTGCATCGGCTGGGTGATGTAGCCCTGGATGGTTTCGGCGTTGGCCCCGGGGTAAGAGGTGGTCACCGTGATCAGGGCGTTTTCCATTTGCGGGTATTGGCGCAGCGGCAACTTGCTCCAGGCCTGGAAGCCCAGCAGCACAATCAACAGGCTGATCACGGTGGCGAGCACCGGACGGCGGATGAACGGGTCGGTAAAAGCCATGGGGATTCCTTGATCAGTCAGCGCGCGGCTGACTGTTCTTCTCGGCTAGGGTCTTGTCGTCGCTGATGGCAATGTGCGCGCCGTGGTCCAGTTTGATCTGGCCGGCTGTGACCACTTTTTCGCCCTTCTGCACGCCTTTGGTGATCATGACCATCCCGTCGCGGCGCTCGCCGGTTTCGATGAAGCGCCGTTCGGCGATCAGAATCGGTTCGCCCTTGTCGTCTTTTTCGAGGCTGCCGTCTTCGGCCTTTTTCTGCGCGACGACGTAGAGCGAGTTGCCATAAAGGGTGTAGGTGATCGCGCTTTCCGGCACGACGATGCGTGGCTGCGGATCGGGCAACAGCACCTGCAGGCTGGCGAACATCCCCGGCAGCAACTTGCCATCGGGGTTGGCCAGGGTGGCGCGTACCATCACGTTGCGGGTGCTGTTCTCGACTTTCGGGTTGATTGCGCTGATGGTGCCGGGAAAGTGCTCTGTCGGGTAGGCCGAGACAATGACCTGTACCGGTTGGCCAAGGGCGATTTTCGGCACGGCCTGTTCGGGCACAAAGAAGTCGACGTAGAGGCTGCTGAGGTCTTGCAGGGTGGCGATCATCGTACCGCTGGCCACGTAGTCGCCGACATCCACCTGACGAATGCCGATGGTTCCACTGAACGGGGCGAGGATGCGTTTTCTCTCCAGCGCTGCCTTGAGTTGATTGACCGTGGCCCGGCTCTTTTGCAACACCGCCGAGAGTCGGTCGAACTCGCCTTTGGAAATAGCCTGGCTGCCCACCAATTGGCTGCCGCGACCGTAATCCAGTTGCGCCAGTCCCAGGTCGGCTTGAGCGGTTGCCAGCAGGGCGGTTTCAACGGAGGTGTCGAGTTGCAGGATCGGCTGACCGGTCTTGACCTTTTGTCCCGACTCGAACTGCACCTCCTTGACGGTGCCGGCGATCTCCAGGCTCAGGTCGACCCCTTGCAGCGCCGTGAGGGTGCCGACCGTTGGCAAACGGCTTTGCCACGGACGTTCGGTGGCGGTGGCCACGGCGACACTTATCGGAGGTTTCGGCGCGGAGAAGCCTTGCATCATCGTGTAGATAGAGAAGGCTTTGTAACCGGCCAGAACCAGCACGATCAGCAGAACAACACCCAACATGATCAGCATGCGGCGACGCAGCATATTTCCAGTTCCTTGGAGAAAATCAGGTGAGACAGGCGGGAACATTACTCCCACTGCGAAGGGGATTCCAACTGTAGCAGCTGCCGAAGGCTGCGTTCGGCTGCGAAGCAGTCGTGAAATCAGCCACCGAGTTGTATCAGGCAAACCGCGGTGTATGGATTACGACTGCTGCGCAGCCGAACGCAGGCTGCGCCAGCTGCTACAGGTCGCATGTTTAGATCAAATGAAGATGGTTGTCCCAGAGCCCGGCAGGCAACTCCAGAGGTTTTGCAACCAGGGTTGTCTGGCGGCAATCGTAGTAGCGGCATCGTCCTTGGCCGGAGGTCACGACAAAACCATCGGCCACCGCCCCGACACCGGCGCAGTCGGGAAGTGGCGCATCCAGGCGTACTTCACCGCTGTCCAGGTTCCAGATAAAAAAGCGGTTGCCCCGCGGCGCGGTCAGGGCGACCAGACGCAGTTCGCTGTGTACGGCGACGCTGGCGGTGTAATGCCCCATGGCCTGCAACTGATGCTCGGGTACCGGGAACGCCACGAACGGTTGGCCGGGACGCTTGATCGCCAGCAGCTCCGATGACTCGTGGGCAGCGCCCATGAACTGCTGGCCGGCGACGATGGTGCCATCGCTGGCAACGCCCAAGTGCCGCACGCTGTTCATCTGCTGGGCCAGTGTTTCCTTGCTCAACAAAGTGCCATCGCGCTGCATCAACACCAGGCTCGGTTCCATCGCGTTGAGGTTCATCTCGACCCGGCTTTCGGCCTCGGTGCGAATGCCGCCGTTGGCCACAATCAGCGTCTCGCCATCGGGCATCCACGACACCTGATGCGGGCCGATACCGTGGGTGGAAAGTTCGCCGCTGTGCACCAGTCGCTCACCTTCGAACTTATACACACCGAGCAGGCCACGGCCCGGATCGGAGGTGTCGTTTTCGGTGGCATACAACCAGTCGCCGCTCTGGTGAATCACTGCATGACCGTAGAAGTGACGGTTCGGCTGCGAGACCACGGTTTGTAGCAACGTGCCGTCGCGCAGGTCGATCAGGTAACTCTCGGTACCCGGACGCCGAGCGACGAACAGCCCTATCGGCAGGGTCGGGTGGTTGATGATGTCGTGGCAACGCTGGCCGACCTGGGTGGCAAACAACCGGGTGCCGTCCAGCCGATAACCGACGGCGTAGTGCTTGCCGTCACCATCGTCTCGCGCCGAGAGCAGCAGCGGGCTTTTGTCCTTTTGCTTGAACAGCGTCCAGCCGCCCAGTGTCACCGCACCCAGCAGCAAACTCCCTAACGTCAGAGCCTGGCGTCGCAGCATGGCACTTGCCCTCATCAGTCACCGTCGTTGGCATTGAAGCCCAGTTGGATACCCAGCGCCTTGGCCAGTTCGCCTTCATGCAGGCGATGGACAACGTTGAGGCTGTCGTAGATCGCGTTGAGCTGCTGGCGCCCGGCATCGTCAGTGAGCATGTCGGTCAGCGAGCGCTGGTTGCTGGCGAGCAGTTTCAGGGACGCTGCGTAGGCCGCGTCGATCTTGTCGGCCAAGGGTTTCTGCTCGCTCGGCAACAGACCGCGCAGGCCTTTGTTGTCGACACCGACCCAGACGGTTTGCGCCGCGCTCAGGCTTGCTTGCAGGCCTTGCAGCGACGATTGGCTGCGCCAGGCATCGGCCTGGAACGGCTGTGGCGTGCCCTTGCTTTGACGGCCCATCGGCGTGCCGAGTTTTTTCTTCAGGGTGTCCAGCGCCGTCACTTGCACGCGCAACAGATCGGCGATCGCTTCGTGGGAGTCGGCGTAGCGCTGGTTCGGGAATTTGCTCATCTGCGCGAGCATGCCGTCGTTGGTGTTCCAACTCGACAGGATCTCTTCGGCCAGTTGCTTCTGGCGTTCGCCAATGGCGGTCAGCAGTGGGCAGTATTTGGCTTTCTGCGCGTTATCGGCCATATCGATCTTGCTGTCGAACAAGATGTATTCATAGGCCGAGAGGCCTTGCACCACGACGCTGGATTTGGTCAGGGCGGCGGCATCGATCTGCGGTTGCGCGATGACCAGTTGCTCGACCTGACGGCCGACCAGGTTCTTCTTGTCCGGCCAGAACTGCACCTGCCACGAACGGTTGCCCTCGGCCAACGGCCCGATCAGCAGCGGTTGCAACTCGGCCCAGGCTTTCTGTGCGTGCAGGAAGTCGGCGCGGGCGGTGTCCAGGGTTTCCTTGCCTTGGCAGAACGCCAGGGCGCTGACCGCCAGTTGACGGTCGGCTTCGACCCAGCGGCTGTAGGTCGGCAGGATCACTTGCTTGGCGATCGCCGCCGACGTGACCGCTTGCGGGTCCTGGGGCGAACAGGCGCCCAGGGCGAGGGCGGCAAGGCTGGTGAACAACAATTTGGGACGGAACATGTCGGGCTCCCGCTGAAGGAAAACGTATTAAAGGGAATTCAAAAACGCCAGCAACGCCGCGCGCTGCTCGGCATTGAAAGACAAAACATGTTGCTGCGCCGCCGTTGCCTCGCCGCCATGCCAGAGCACGGCTTCAAGCAGATTGCGGGCGCGGCCGTCATGCAAGAACCGGGTATGGCCGCTGACCGCCTGCGTCAGGCCGATGCCCCACAATGGCGGAGTGCGCCAGTCGCGGCCGCTGGCCTGGAACTCGGTGCGGTTGTCGGCCAGGCCGTCGCCCATGTCATGCAGCAGCAGGTCGCTGTAAGGGCGAATCACTTGATTGGCCAGTTCAGGTTCCGCGGCGTTGGCGGCAGTGGTGTATTTGGGGGTATGACAGGACTGGCATCCCGCCTGGAAAAACAGATTCTTGCCGGCCAGCACTTGCGGCGCGCCAACATCGCGACGGGCCGGGACCGCGAGGTTACGGCTGTAGAACAGCACCAGACGCAGAATGTTGTCGCTGACTTCCGGCTCGCCATCCGGGCCATTGCCGTTGGGCGCCTGCTTGCAAGCGGTTTGCGCGTCAGTGCAGTCATCAACGAGTCTCAGGCTGGTCGTGAGGCCCATGTCACCAGAGAACGCGTGAACGTTTTGTTGATTGAGGTTCGGTTGCCCGGCCTTCCAGCCAAATCGCCCGAGGACGGTTTTTTGTTGGGCGTCATCCCAGACCCGGTTCGGCCGTCCGGCGATGCCATTCTTCTCTCGCTCCTGGGCCTCGGCGTTGGCCAGAATGGCCTCGTCAGGGATCGCTTCAAGCAAGCCCAGGCCAATCATCGGCGGTGCAATGCGCGCCGAGAAGCGCGTGTCGGGGTGCATCGGGCCGTAGCCGAGCTGAGTGATCTGCAGGGTCGGCTTACGCAACTCGATTTCGCTGCCGTCCTTGAAACGCACCGGGACCGCTGTGTATTCGACGCGTACTTTGCCTTCCGGGACGACGCCGGGCACCGACATGTCCTGCAACTGGCCGCCGTAGACCGGTTCCGGCACCACGCCCAGTTGTTCGATGACCTTGGCGTAAACCGGCGCATCGGGAATCGACAGGCGCACCAGCATCGACACCGCATTCGGCGCATCGGGCGCGGGCGGGTGACCGCGGCCGTCCTTGATGTGGCAGTTCTGGCAGGCATTGGTATTGAACAGCGGGCCGAGGCCATCGCGGGCGGTGGTGGTCGACGGCGCGATCACCCAAGGGCTGCGAAAGAAACTGTTGCCGACGCTGAAATCGACCCGCCGGGACGGCGGCAGATTGGCGGACGGCAGGGAGAATGCGTTCTGATCGGTCTTGCGCACCGTTGCGCTACCACCGGAGCGGGCTTCACCGGGTTCGGCCTGGGTAAAACGCGGGGCGTCATCGCACGCACTCAGGCCCAGGGCCAGCAACAGTGCGGACAAGCGAAGAGGCAGCGAGGGCATTGGACATCCTGCAAAACGAGCAAAACAAGGGCGCAAAGTCTAACAGGGCAGGGGAGTTTGAATAAGAGGAATTATCGTTTGGTTGATGTGGCGCAGGGTTTGATTTGAGACCGCGTCGCGGCCATCGCGGGCAAGCCCGCTCCCACAGGTCTTGCACTGAACCTGTGGGAGCGTGGCTTGCCCGCGATGAGGCCATCAGCATCACTCAAAAATCAGGCATGAAAAAGGCGACCCGAAGGTCGCCTTTTTCATTCAGTCAGCGTTGATCAGAACTCGTGATCAGCGTTGTCCGGGTTCAGGTCGCTGATACCCAGTTTGCCGGCAGCCGCTTCGATCGAACCGGTCTGCTTGACCAGCGAGGCGATGGCGTCGCGTACGATCTGGTTGCCGGCAGTGTTGCCGGCAGCGATCAGTTGGTCGTAGTGCTCACCTTTGTTGGCGTGATCGACCATGACCTGAAGCTTGGCTTCGGTGGCGGCCAGGTCGGCTTTCAGCGTAGTGTCGGCTGCCGGGTCGGCTTTGGCGACCAGCGACGACAGGCTGGCGCCAGTCATTTTGCTGCCATCGACGCGGGTGTATTCGCCCAGGTACACGTTACGCACGCCTTTGGCGTCGTAGAAGTGCGAGTTGTGGGTGTTGTCGCTGAAGCAATCCTGTTCGTCTTCCGGGGAGTTGGCTTCCAGGGAAACCTTCATGCGCTCGCCCGCCAATTCGCCCAAGGACAGGCTGCCCATGCCGAACAGCATTTTGCGCAGGCCGGTTTCAGCCGGTTCCGCTTCCAGTGTGGCGCGGTAGTTGTCGGCCACGTTGGGCTTCCAGTTACCGACCATTTCTTGCAGGTCGTTGACCAGCAGTTGGGTCACGGATTTCAGGTAAGCACGACGACGATCGTTGTGACCGCCGGTGGCGCCTTTGCCTTCCAGGAAGTCGGTAGCTGGACGGTTGCCAGCGCCAGGGCCGGTGCCGTTCAGGTCCTGGCCCCAGAGCAGGAATTCGATGGCGTGGTAGCCAGTGGCGACGTTGGCCTCGGAACCGCCCAGCTCGTTCAGGCTGGCGAGTTTTTCCGGGGTGATGTCTTTCACGTCGACCTTGTCTTCGCCGACCTGAACCTGAGTGTTGGAGATGATGTTGGCGGTGGCGCCCGGGTTACCCAGTGCGTGTTCGTAGGATTTGTCGACGTAGTCGATCAGGCCTTCGTCCAGTGGCCAGGCGTTCACCTGACCTTCCCAGTCGTCGATGATCGTGTTGCCAAAGCGGAACACTTCGCTCTGCAGATAAGGTACGCGGGCCGCGACCCAGGCAGCCTTGGCGGCTTTCAGGGTATCGGCGTTCGGCTTGGCCAGGAACGCGTCGACGGCAGTTTGCAGGGTTTTTGCGGTGGATTCGGCATCGCTGTAAACGGCGAAGACGATGTCGGCGTAGTGCGCGACCACAGCCTTGGCGGCGGCTTCATCGACTTTACCGGTAGCAGCAGGCGCAGCCGGGGCAGCGGTGCTGGCGGCCGGGGTCGGCGCTTGTGGAGCGGCAGCCTTGTCTTTGCCTTCGCCGCAACCGGCGAGGGAAATAGCGATGGCCAGCAGACTGGCGGTGGCCAGAGGCATACGAATCATGGCGAACATCCTGCTTCGGTGATTAATGGACGCGCGTGGAGGGCGCGCAAAACTGCGACATAATGCAAATCTTTCGCATTATGTGTAAAGGGCTGTGCTTGTAAATATTTCTTATTCGCGGACGTTTATGCCGCGGATCGAACGATCGTCGCCTTTGTAGCAGCAGGCTTCGCCAGCTGCTACAAAGGCGGCGCGCTTTCAGAGAATGAATGCGTTAGTGCGCTGGGCTTGCTTGAGATACGCGCTCAATTCCCGTGCCGGCAGCGGTTTACTGTAGTGATAGCCCTGACCTTCGTGGCAGCCTTCGGAGATGATGTAAGCCTCTTGCTCGGCGGTTTCCACGCCTTCGGCAATCACCTGCATGCCCAGGCTCTTGCCCAGCTGGATGATGGCCCGAACGATGGTCGCATCGTCGTCGTCATCGAGCAGATCCTGGACGAAGCTCTTATCGATCTTGATCTTGTCCAGCGGCAGGCTTTTCAAATAGCTCAGTGATGAATAACCGGTGCCGAAGTCGTCGATGGCGATCAGCGCACCGGAGCGACGCAGGCTCAGCAAGTGCTGGGCGGCGGTGCTGATGTCTTCCATCAGGCCGGTTTCGGTGACTTCCAGTTCCAGGCTGCGCGGAGGCAGGCGATACATCTGCAGCAGGTTATTGACCACCCGCGGCAACTCGGCGTGGTGCAGTTGCACGGTGGACAGGTTCACCGCCATGCGCAGCTCGAAACCCTGATCGTGCCATTCGCGCAATTGTTTGCAGGCCTGATCCAGCACCCATTCGCCGATGGCGATGATGGTGCCATTCTGCTCGGCCAGC
Source organism: Pseudomonas sp. JL3 (assembly GCF_031570575.1). NCBI lineage: Bacteria > Pseudomonadati > Pseudomonadota > Gammaproteobacteria > Pseudomonadales > Pseudomonadaceae > Pseudomonas > Pseudomonas sp. JL3. Next base: position 199,296 of record NZ_JAKWJK010000007.1, on the reverse strand, counting down.
GGAATGAACAGGTCCGGCGGCACCAGCCCGTGTTCGGGATGCTGCCAGCGAATCAACGCCTCGACGCCCACCACGCGATGATCGCGGTAGCTGATCTGCGGCTGGTAGACGAGGTAGAACTGATCGCGGATCAAGGCATCGCGCAGGTCTTTTTCCAACTCGCGGCGTCGACGCATTTCCGTGTCGACGCTGGCGATATAGAACTGATAGCGGTTGCGCGAGCGAGTCTTGGCCAGGGTCATGGTCTGCTCGGCTTTTTGCAGCAACTTCTCGGTGCTGTCACCGTCCTCGGGGAACAAGGTGATGCCGATGGTGGCGCGCAGGCGAATTTCCTGATGATCGAGGGCGAACGCCGCTTCCAGATCATCAAGAATGCTTTGGGCCAGTTCGGCCGCTTCATAGGGTTGTTCGATGTCAGCCTGGACCAGTGCGAACTGGTCGCCCCCCAAGCGGGCGAGGGCGCCGAGGCGGCCGCTGTGGGCTCGCAGGCGATCGGCCAGAGCCAGCAGCAACTGGTCGCCGGTCTGATAACTGAACTGTTCGTTGATACCTTTGAAATCATCGAGCCCGACACACAACACCGCGACCCGACGCTGCAATTTACCGGCGTCGACGAGAATCTTGTCCAGTTGTTGCTGCAATTGCTGGCGGTTCGGCAAACCGGTGAGGAAGTCGTACTGGGCCATGCGCAGCAGGCTGTTTTCCGCTTCGTGGCGCAGGTGAGTGTTGCGCTCGATGGATTCGAGCAATTGGTTGGCGGTGTTGATCCAGACCCCCAGCTCGTTTCTCTCATGACCCTTGAGCTGCGGAATCTTGTGGGCGCTGGGCCGGTCCGGGTTGATTTCGGTCAGGTGTTCGATAATCCGCGACAGCGGTTTGGTCAGCAGCCAGTGATAGACCAGATACAGCACCAGGGCCATGGCCAGGGCGCGCAATACGCCAGAGATGAAGATGATCACCGAGCTGACTATGAAGCTCTTGCCGTAGGTGGCGGTGTCGAGAGTGATACTCAGGTCGCCGTAGTACTCGCTGTAGGGCCCGCGGCCCACCAGTTGGGTGGTGAAGGTGCGTTCCTGGCCGAGGATCAGGTCGGTCAGCCAGCGGCTGTTGGAGTGCTGCAGTTCACGGGTTTTTTGCGCAAGCATGGCTTCGTGAGGGTGGCCGATGGAGGCCATACGCACGGCGTCGTCCTGAAACAGGCCTTCGATCACCTGCATGCCCATTTCCCGGTCCAGGCTATAGACGGCCTGGGTCGAAGGGTCGCGGAACATATCGAGGATGCGTTGGGCATCGCTGGCCACGGCCTGGCGTGTTTTATAGGCATCGAAAACGATCTGCGCGCAGCTCAAGACCACGCCGACGATCAATGCCGACAGGAGCACGACCCGGAGCAACTTCACCGACAAGCTGTTCTTGAGTTCCAGCTTCAAAGGGTAATTCCTTGTTCCGTGCGGGTAGCGTCAAGTTGCCATGAGTATTGGCAATCCCGTGATGTCAGTCAAAGGGACAATCCAACCCAGGGGATTTTGCCGGTAGCTTGGCGGATATGCTGTTGTTTGGAGTATTTGCCCTATTAGCACTGTGTCGGTTGTTGGGGCCCTCAACTTGAGGGGCGCGGGATAATTTTTACGTGTGGTTGATGTTAGACGGCTGGGATGTGGGGGCAAGAGGGCGAATGCCACTCGTGTTGTGGGAATGCTCCCTACTACAGAGACCGGTGTTTGGCCCGGGTTGTTTAATGGGCTTGTCAGAACGCAGATCTTTCCCACGCATTTTTCAGGTTGCCGGGTGGGAAGCGGATTCCCTAACCTTTGGCTGTCGCTGCAAATTCAGCGACCGGGCGTGAGATCCCCGGCAACTAGTATGCATCTAGCGCCAATACCACCATAATTGGCGCCAGCTTATCCGCTGCCTGTAAATGCGTTATGGCGGCTGTGTGCGGGCAGACTTCGTTCTGGCCGGGTGCCTGCTACCGGTGATCTCACTCTGCACATAGCTGCCACCTCTTCGCCGCTTGAGATCCGGCGAGTGGTGGCACCATTTCAGCAGGAGTTTGTATGGATAAGTTAATCCCCGACCCACCCTTCAACACCACCACCCCCAACGCCGAAGCTTCGCGCACCGAAGAATTACTCAAAGACCGCGAAGCGATAAAACGCGCCCTTGATTACTACCTTGATCCCCCGGCGCAATACACCGAAAACCCCGTCGTCCCAGCACGATGTTTATGGTCGCCCCGGATGCCGGCACCGAAAGCCTGCTGGCCCACGCCTACGAATCGTTGGCCACAGCTAGTGTCCTGACCAGCGATTTCGCCAACGACCTGACCGGCCCGCAGCGCTACACGGCGCTGGCGATTCAACAGAGCATCATGCTGGCGGAACTGGCGGTGAACCGGGCGCTGGATAACGTCGACCCGGCGTAGACCGCGTTATCGTTCATCGCGAGCTGGCTCGCGATGGCGGCCTGACAGCCGACCATTTTTCATTTCCCCCTGCCCATAAAAAAACCCGGCAAAAGCCGGGTTTCTTGACTGGCGCGAAGCTTAAGCGGTGAAGGTTTTGCCTTCGAACTGCTCAGCCACGAATTTCCAGTTGACCAGGTTCCAGAACGCTTCGACGTACTTCGGACGAAGGTTGCGGTAGTCGATGTAGTAAGCGTGTTCCCAGACGTCGCAAGTCAGCAGCGGGGTGTCGCCGCTGGTCAGCGGGTTGCCGGCGCCGATGGTGCTGGCCAGGGCCAGGGAACCGTCAGCCTTTTTCACCAGCCAGCCCCAACCGGAACCGAAGGTGCCGATGGAGGTTTTGCTGAACTCTTCCTTGAACTTGTCGAACGAACCGAAAGCTGCGTTGATGGCATCAGCCAGCGCGCCGGTTGGTTGACCACCGGCGTTTGGCGCCAGGCAGTTCCAGTAGAAAGTGTGGTTCCAGACCTGAGCGGCGTTGTTGAAGATGCCGCCCGAGGAAGTTTTGACGATTTCTTCCAGGGTCTTGCCTTCGAACTCGGTGCCTGGCACCAGGTTGTTCAGGTTCACGACATAGGTGTTGTGGTGCTTGTCGTGGTGGTACTGCAGAGTTTCCTCTGAAATGTGCGGCTGCAGGGCATCGTGTGCGTAAGGCAGCGGCGGCAATTCGAAAGCCATGATGATTCTCCTAATCAGGTCAGTTGCGGTGAGCGCAAGGCCGATCACGGGCGGCCAGACATGCGCCGGGGAGTTTGTACTCTTTGCGGCGCAGGGATCGGATCATAGCACCGGGGGTGCGGCATAACCACGCAACAACTGTGTGGAATAGAGGTTCCAGAGCCTTTTGGAATAAATCACCCGGCGCTGATCAACTGGAACGCTACGGTGAACATCATGACGGCGACCAACAGGTCGAGGATTCGCCAGGTGCTTGGCCGTGCCAGCCATGGTGCGAGCCATGCCGCGCCAAGGGCTAAAGTGAAAAACCACAACAATGACGCACTGGCCGCGCCCACCACATAAGCACCAGGCTCGGTTTGTTGTGCGCCGAGAGAACCGATCAGCAACACGGTGTCCAGGTAAACGTGCGGGTTGAGCAACGTCACCGCCAATGCACTGAGCAGCACCGCCCGCAGCGAGCGCACGGTCTGATTTTCACCCTGTTGCAGGCTTTGTTTCGAGCAGGCCCGACGCAACGCCAGGCTGCCGTACCACAGTAAAAACGCCGCACCACCCCAACGGGCGATAGCCAGCAGGGTCGGGTTTTGCGCCAGCACCGTCGCCAGGCCGAACACCCCGGCGGCCACCAGCAACGCATCGCAGGTGACGCAGAGCGCCGCCACCGGCAGGTGATGTTCACGCCGAAGGCTCTGCGCCAGCACAAACGCATTCTGGGTGCCGATCGCCATGATCAGCCCCGCGGCCACCAACAGGCCGTTCACATAGCTTTGCCACATACGTTTTACTCCGCGTTGGACGCCAGATCCCGCAGTACCTGCAGGGCGCGTTCGGCATCGGCCTGGCCGACGAACAAATGGTCGTGGTAATAGCCGGCGATCACGTTGCAACTGATGCCGGCCTTGCCCAGCGCCGTGGCGAACGCGGCGGTCAGGCCGACGGCTTCGAGGGCCGAGTGCACGTTCAAGGTGATCCAGGCGGCGACGTAGTCGAAGCTGAAACCGGCCTTCTGGGCGTGGGAACGTTCCAGAATCACCGTCAGGCCTTCCTGTTCACGAAAGCTGCCGACAATCTCAAGACCCGCGGGCAGCTTGCCGTCGCGCAACATGCAGAACACGTATTCGCCGTCGTTGAGTTGCGGGCTCATGCTGCGCAGCAGGGTTGCCAATGACGTTTCGCCAGCCATGTCGGTGATCCTTGTTCAAGAGTTCTTGCTGGCCATTCTCCGGTTCAAGGCTGTATAAGAAAAACCAATAGTCCTGATCGCCCATTAGGAAAACTGATGTTCGACTACAAATTACTTTCCGCGCTCGCCGCGGTGATCGAACAGGCCGGATTCGAACGCGCCGCGCAGGTGCTGGGTTTGTCCCAATCGGCCATCTCCCAACGGATCAAACTGTTGGAGGCACGGGTCGGCCAACCGGTGCTGGTGCGCGTCACACCTCCAGCGCCGACGGAGATTGGCCGGCGATTGCTTAACCATGTGCAGCAGGTGCGATTGCTTGAGCGCGATCTGCAAACGTTGGTCCCGGCGCTGGACGAAGAAGGCCTGCCAGAACGCCTGCGTATCGCACTGAATGCCGACAGTCTTGCCACTTGGTGGGCAGAGGCGGTGGGGGACTTTTGTGCGGAACAACATCTATTGCTCGACTTGGTGGTAGAAGACCAGACCGTCGGCCTTAAACGCATGCGCGCAGGCGAAGTGGCGGGGTGTGTGTGCGCCAGTGAACGGCCGGTGGCCGGTGCGCGCAGCGTTCTGTTGGGGGCGATGCGCTACCGTGCGATGGCGAGCCCGGCGTTCATTGCCCGGCATTTTCCCGAAGGTGTACGCGCCGATCAGTTAGCCAAAACCCCGGCCCTGGTGTTTGGCCCGGATGATTTCCTACAGCATCGCTACCTAGCATCCCTCGGTGTGGATGGCGGTTTCGAACACCATTTATGCCCATCGTCCGAGGGCTTTCTTCGTCTCACGGAAGCAGGGCTTGGCTGGGGCCTGGTGCCTGAATTGCAGGTACGCGAGCAACTGGAACGCGGCCAATTGCAGGAGCTTTTGCCAGATAAGCCGATCGATGTGCCGCTGTACTGGCATCATTGGCGCAATGGCGGTCAGCTGTTGGGGTTACTCACTGACCAATTGGTGCGCTCGTCGAAGCAATGGCTGGTGCCGTTGGACTGACGGGCAGCGTCAAGACCTCACGTCCTACGCAATATGCAAAGCGCAAAACGTAAAACGAAATATTCGGAGCAATTCATGAAGATTCTGGTCACCGGCGCAAGCGGCTTCATTGGCGGACGCTTTGCGCGTTTCGCCCTGGAGCAGGGCCTGGACGTGCGGGTCAACGGTCGCCGGGCCGAGAGCGTCGAGCATCTGGTGCGCCGTGGCGCCGAGTTCATTCAGGGCGATTTGAGCGACCCGCAACTGGCGCGCGACCTGTGTTCAGACGTCGAAGCCGTGGTGCATTGCGCCGGCGCAGTGGGTTTGTGGGGGCGGTATCAGGATTTTCATCAGGGTAACGTCGAAGTCACCGAGAACGTGGTCGAAGCCTGTCTGAAACAACGGGTCCGGCGTCTGGTGCACTTGTCGTCGCCGTCGATCTACTTCGATGGCCGCGATCATCTGGGCTTGACCGAAGACCAGGTGCCCAAGCGCTTCAAACATCCCTACGCCGCGACCAAATACCTGGCCGAGCAAAAAGTCTTCGGTGCGCAGGAATTCGGCCTCGAAACCCTGGCCCTGCGCCCGCGCTTCGTGACGGGCGCCGGCGACATGAGCATTTTCCCGAGATTGCTGAAAATGCAGCGCAAAGGACGGTTGGCGATTATCGGCAATGGCCTGAACAAGGTCGACTTCACCAGCGTACAAAACCTCAATGAAGCGTTGCTCAGCAGCTTGCTGGCCAGTGGTTCGGCCTTGGGCAAGGCCTACAACATCAGCAACGGAGCGCCGGTTCCGTTGTGGGATGTGGTCAATTACGTGATGCGCCAAATGGATGTTCCACAGGTTACCCGTTACCGTTCCTACGGTTTGGCCTACAGCCTTGCCGCGCTCAACGAGGGGGTGTGCAAGCTGTGGCCAGGTCGTCCCGAGCCAACCCTGTCGCGGCTGGGCATGCAGGTCATGAACAAAAACTTCACCCTGGACATCAGTCGCGCACGGCATTATCTGGACTACGATCCGAAAGTCAGCCTCTGGACCGCCCTCGATGAATTCTGCGGCTGGTGGAAGGCTCAGGACATTCGCTGACACACAAGGGCGGCCCCTTACTGAACCGAGTTCGGGGTTCAGGGTCAACCGGTGCGGCAGCGGGGGTTATACTTCGCCGCATCAAGCCATCACCGCGTTCCACAAAGGTTGACCCTAATGCCCATGCGTAACGATGCCAACGACGACTTCGATGTCCCGAGCCTGCGCGCCGACAGCCTCGATGACGATGATTTTCCAACCACCGCTCGCACTTCCGTGCATTCGCGCACCGCGCCGGTGGTCAAGGTCAAAGGCCCGAGCACCGGCCCCCTGTGGGCATTGGTCGGCGCATTGTTCTTTGCTTTCGCCGGCCTTGCCTGGTGGAGTTTTCAGCAGATCTCGCTGATGGAACAGCAACTGGTGGCGACCCAGGAAAGTTTTGCGCGCATCAGTGAGGAAGCGGCGGGGCGCTTGCAGGACATTTCCGGCAAGGTCGTGGCCAGCCAGTCCAACGTCAACACCGGCAGTGAAGCGTTGAAGCTGCAAATCAAACAGCTCGAAGGCAAACTCCAGGAGCAGAGCAAACAGCTGGAAAGCAAGCTTCAGGACCAGAGCAAAGGCGTACTCGGCCAGACCTCCGAACTGGACAAGCGTCTGGCGCAAATGACCGCACAAGCCACCGAACAACAAACCGCCAATGCTCAGTTGCAGGCCCAGGTCAAAGCCTTGAGCGGCGAACTGGCCGCGTTGAAGAGCGCGTCGGACGATACCAGCCAATTCGACGCCCAACTGAAAAGCCTGGGCGCTGACATCGTCGCGCTGAAGAAACAAGGCAACCCGAGCGCCGCTATCGAGCGCCTGGAGCAAGACATGATCGTGCTCAAAAGCCAACAGGACAACCGCCCCGCCGCCGCACAAGGTGGCACCAACACCGCCGAGTTCGACGCCTTCCGCAGCCAGGTCACCCGCAACATCAACACCCTGCAGGCGCAGATCCAGAATCTGCAGCAACAGCTGCGCACCCGGTCTCAATAGCGCGATGCAGTGATGGAGCCTGTGGCGTTGATCGTTCCCACGCAGAGCGTGGGAACGATCGGTCGGAGGGATTACCGAACCGTGTCCTCCCGCCCCCGCAACACTCTATTCGGCATGGCAATCGCCGCCGCCAGCCCCAGCAGCGACACCGCCGCGCTGACCATCAGCAAATGCCGGAAGGTCAGCAGCAACTCAGCGCGCAGGGCGTTTTGCGCATCCCCCGGCGCGGCGTTCAAACCATCGAGCAAGACATTCCCCGAACTCCCTTCGGCCATCAACGACGAGCCCGCCAGATGCGCGAAACTCGAATCCTGTAACAACGCCAGCAGCAGCGCCGACATCAACGCCACCCCCATTGCGCCGCCCAGAGAACGGAACAGATTGGTGGTGCTGGTGGCGACGCCGATGTCCCGTTGTTCCACCGAGTTTTGCGTACCCACCAACGACGTCGGGAACTGCATGCCACTGGCGATGCCGCTGAGCAACATGAACAGGCTGCTCAGCACAAACGCCTGAGGCGCACTGAACGCCATGCCCAGGATCGAGAACGGCATCAGCAGGGCGCCGGTCAGGATCATCGGTTTATAGCGACCGGTCACCGACGTCCTGCGACCGGCGAAATACGCGCCTATCGGCAACCCCATGGCCAGCGGCAACAGGTGCAGCGCGGCGCTGTCAGCCCCGGCGCCGGTGACGCTCTGGAAGCGCAGCGGCATCAGCACAATCAAGGAAATCGCCTGGAAACTGGTGAAAAAAATCGTGCACCAGCAAAAAATCGCACTGCGATTGGCGAACAAGTGCATCGGCAGCAACGGTTCCCGCGCCCGCCGTTCATGCCAGACGAACACGGCCAGCACCACCACCGCACAACCGAGCAAACCCGACACTTCGGTGCTGCGCCACAAATGTCCCTGGCCAACCTGAGTAATGCCCAGCAACAACGCCGTCAGGCCGATGATCATCAGCAGCGTGCCGAAGTAGTCGATGATCGGCTTGCGCTGCGGCACTGGCAGCCCCACCAGCGTGCGGTGGGCCACCCGCCAGGCAATCAGGCCCAGTGGAAGATTGATCAGGAACACCCAGCGCCAGGACAGGTATTCGGTCATGTAGCCACCGAGAACCGGGCCGGCCACACTGGCCACCGCGTACATGCTGCTGAAGTAACCCTGATAGCGACCGCGCTCGCGGGGTGGAACGATGTCGCCGATGATCGCCTGACTCACCGAAATCATCCCGCCGGCGCCGATGCCCTGAAGGATCCGCGCCAGCACCAATTGCTCCATGCTCTGCGCCATGCCGCAGAACAACGACGCCAGGGTGAACACCCCCATTCCGAACAGCATCAACTTGCGGCGGCCATACAGATCGCCGAGTTTGCCGTAGATCGGCACCGCCACAGTCATCGCCACCATGTACCCGGAAATCACCCAGGCCAGCAGGCTGACGTCCTTGAATTGCGCGGAAATGGCCGGCATCGACACGGCGACGATGGTCTGGTCCAGCGCGCCCAGAAAGATCGCCAGCATCAGGGCGATCAGCACACTGCGAATGGCCGGTTTGGGTGTTTCAGGCCGGTTGAGATTGGTCACGGTAAAACCTGCGGGCAGTGATGGACCCGCAAGAGGCAAGGCGAGCGGGGATGCTCGCCAGTGTAAGTCGGTAGGAAGCTATTCGATAGCCTCATAAGGAAGGCCGACGTAATTTTCCGCAATGGTTTTTCGGCCCGCCTCAGAGTCCACGAAATAGGCCAGTTCCGATTCGCTGATGCGCTGGCTGAACGCGTCGTGCTCGTCGAAGCGATGCAACATCGAGGTCATCCACCAGGAAAACCGCTCGGCTTTCCATACCCGACGCAAGCAGACCTCGGAATACTTCTCCAGCAAATCCACACGCCCTTCGCGGTAAACCTTCAGCAGAATATTGAACAACGTACTGACGTCGCTGGCCGCCAGGTTCAAGCCCTTGGCGCCGGTGGGCGGGACGATGTGAGCGGCGTCGCCGACCAGGAACATCCGCCCGTACTGCATCGGCTCGACCACGAAACTGCGCAGCGGCGCGATGCTTTTTTCAATCGAAGGGCCGGTCACCAGAGAAGCGGCGAGGGCGGTCGGCAGACGGGATTTGAGCTCATCCCAGAAGCGTTGATCGGACCAGTCTTCAACTTTGTCCTGGGCTGGAACCTGGAGGTAATAACGGGTGCGTGTCGGCGAACGCATGCTGCACAGCGCAAAACCCCGTTCGTGCCGTGCATAGACCAACTCTTCATGCACCGGTGGCGTGTCGGCGAGAATCCCCAGCCAGCCGAATGGATAAACCCGCTCGAACACTTTCAGGCAGTCAGCGGGGATCGATTGCCGCGCCACGCCATGGAAACCGTCGCAACCGGCGATGTAGTCACAATCGAGTCGATACGTTTCGCCGTCCTTGTCGAAGGTCACAAAGGGTTCGGCGGTTTTCATGCCGTGGGGGACGACATTGCCAGCTTCATAGATCGTCTGTGCCCCGGCGTCCCGACGAGCGGCCATCAGATCGCGGGTGACCTCGGTCTGGCCATAGATCGTTACAGTCTTGCCGCCAGTCAGCGCCTGCAAATCGATGTGTACCCGGCGCCCGTCGAGGGCCAGTTCGAAGCCTGCGTGGACCTGCCCTTCAGCATCCATGCGCTGACCCACCCCGGCCTGACGCAACAGCTCTACCATGCCTTGTTCGAGGACGCCGGCGCGGATGCGTCCGAGCACGTAGTCCGGGGTCTGGCGTTCGAGGATCAGGGTGTCGATGCCGGCGTTATGCAGCAATTGGCCGAGCAGCAAACCAGAGGGGCCAGCACCGATGATCGCGACTTGGGTTTTCAGTGTTTTCATTGTTTTTATGACTCGCAAGCTCCACGCGACCAAGGCCGGTGAATGATTTTTATGGATCGAGTACTTGCATTTTTCACTTGCGGGTCTGTCAATTGAAGGGGAAAACTGAGCCGATACCTGTACATTCTGCCAATCGGTGCGATTATCGCCCCGTTACCTTCGAGGCCTGGATTGAAGTGATGAACAAGCCTGACCTGCCATCGATTCCGGTGTTCAAACTCTACGGTGAAAGCCTGGACTGGCCGACCCCTGACTTGTTGCACTGTGAAACCATTTCCAAACGCAGCCGCGAACATCAATGGGAAATCAAACCTCACCGCCACGCGGATTTGTGTCAGTTGCTCTTCGTCTTCAAAGGTCAGGCAGAGCTTGAGATCGAAGGCAAACGCTCACAATTGACGGAACCGGCAATCCTGATTCTGCCGCCGTTATCAGTGCATGGTTATCGGTTTTCCGAGGACGTCGAAGGGTTCGTCGTCACGCTGGCCGCGCCGCTGATCGCCCACCTGCAAGCACAACTGGGCAATTCGGTAAACGCTCTGGCACAGGCCGAAAGCTACCCGGCGGGCAAGGACAGCGAGTACCTAAACAGCCTGTTTTCAGCGCTGCAAAGCGAGTACACCGGCCATCAACCGGCGCGGGAAATGCTCATGCATTCGCTGGTCAGCGTGATCATGGTGTGGGTCAGCCGTCAGGTGATTCAGCGCCAAGCCGCCACCCAGCGTCCGCAGCGAGCCCGGGAATACCTCAACGGCTTTATTCAACTGGTGGAAGAAACCTATCGCCAGCACGTCAAGGTCGAGGACCTGGCTCATCGACTGGGGATTTCCGTGTCCCACCTCAACGGCACATGCCGTGAACTGGCGGGGCAACCGGCGTTGCAGATCATGCACGAGCGTCAATTGCTGGAGGCCAAGCGCTTGCTGACCTACACCAGCATGACCATTTATGAAATGTCCGACGTGTTGGGGTTTTCCGATCCGACCAACTTCACACGCCTGTTCAGGCGTCGCGTGGGGATTTCGCCCAAGGCTTTTCGCGACCGCTTGAAGGCCGATCATGACCATGCCGATCAGAACAACGAGGCCTGAAACCCCTTCGTCATCGGAGGGCGTTGAGGGTCGCGTTGTGGGGAATGCAGCGCTCGAAGTTGCAGCTCGCGTATTCACGGGGCACTTGTCGCAACTGCTCGACACGCCAGGCGGCCGTGCCATACAGCGCCAGCGTCGCTGCGCAAGTGATGAAAATGGCGAGGTATCTTCTTGTTTTGATGTTCATGGCGTTGACCTCTGAACGAATACCTTTCGGTACTGTTTTGAGCATAGGTCAGCGCGGATGAGTTGCCAGCAAAGCCGCTTTCGCGGTTAACGCGATATTCAGAACACTGATATCCCTGCGGGAGTGTTTACAGGTCGATATCCCACTCAGGCTCTTCCGGAAACCTCAACACCAAAAAATCCAGCATGCTGCGCAACGCCGCCGGCATGTGTTTGCGTGACGCATACACCGCATAGATGTTCATCTGCCGGGGCTCGGCCTGGGGCAGCAGGCGGATCAGTTCGCCGCTGTGGATATGCACTCCCGCCTGATAGCTCGGCAGCATCGCCACACCGGCGCCGGCGATCGTCGCGCGCAACAGCGTGCTGGCTTCGTTGGCGCTGATGTTGCCCTGCACCGGCACCGAGACGGGTTCGCCGTCCTGTTCGAAATGCCAGAGGCTCTTGCCGAAGTAGGAATGGGTCAGGCAGTTGTGCAGGCTGAGGTCCTCGACCCGTTGCGGCGTCGGGTGTTCGCGCAGGTAAGCGGGGGAAGCGCAGATCACTGAGCGGCAGACCGTCAGGCGCCGGGCGATCAGGTTTGGGTCCAGGTCGTTGCTGGTGCGGATGGCCAGGTCGATGCGTTCATCCACCAGGTTCACCGTGCGGTCGAGCATTTGCATATCGATGCTGACGCCGGGGTAACGTTTGACGTAAGCCGCCATGGCGTCCGCCAGTTGCGCCTGGCCGAACGAGGTGCTGACGCTGATCCGCAGCAGGCCGCGGGGTGCGTCGTCCGGCTCGCTGACGGCGGCTTGCATGTCGCTGGACAAATCGAGCATCTGTCGGCAGCGGGGCAGGATTTCGCTGCCGGCAGTGGTCAGGCTCAATTTGCGCGTGGTGCGATGCATCAGGCGCGCGCCGATCCAATCCTCCAGCTCTGCCAGATACCGGGAAACCACCGGCCGTGACAGGTCCAGGTGATCCGCGGCGGCCGATTGACTGCCCAGGTCCACCACCGTGACGAACACCCGCATTGCTTGTAGACGATCCATGATTTGCCCGCTTTCAGAAACAAACTATGTTCAAGCATCGCATTTTTTGTATCGAACCAGGCAACTAAGCTCTGTCCCATCGCCAAGCACGGCATTCGGATAACGGAGCAACAGATGATCGGTTTCACTGCAATCAAACGCATCCTTCTGGCAACCGCGGCGCTGGGTTTCGCGGCCCACGCCGCCGCGGCGGCTCCCCTGAAGCTGGACGTCTATAACCCCGGCACCAACGCAATCTTCCCGGTGACCTCGGTACTGGTCAGCGGCGAGAAGGACGCGATTCTGGTGGACGCGCAATTCGGCAAATCCCAGGCCGAACAGGTGGTGGAAAAAATCCGCGCCAGCGGCAAACAACTGACCACCATCTACATCAGCCACGGTGACCCGGATTACTACTTCGGCCTCGACACCATCACCAAGGCGTTCCCGAACGCCAAAGTGCTGGCCTCGCAACCGACCGTCGACCACATCAAGAAAACCGTCGACGGCAAACTGGCATTCTGGGGTCCGAAAATGGGCACTGACGTGCCGAACAAAACCATCGTGCCGCACGTGCTCAAGGGCGACAGCCTGATGCTGGAAGGGCAGAAATTGCAGGTGGTCGGCGTGGACGGCAAGCAGCCGGATCGCAGTTTTGTATGGATCCCGTCGATCAAGGCAGTGGTCGGTGGCGTGGTCGTCGCCGACAACATTCACGTGTGGATGGCCGACACCCAGACCCCGCAGTCCCATGCCGATTGGCTGACGACGCTGCACGCGATCGAAGCGTTGAAGCCGAACACCATCGTGCCGGGTCACTACCTCGGTGAGAGCGCTCGTTCTCTGGCGGCCGTGCAGTTCACCGCCGATTACATCAAGGCTTTCGACGAAGAAACCACCAAGGCGAAAGACGCCGCCGAACTGATCGGCGCAATGAAAAAACGCTACCCGACCCTGGGTGAAGAAAGCTCGCTGGAGCTGAGCGCCAGAGTCGCCAAGGGCGAGATGAAGTGGGGTGAATGAGGGATCGTTCCCACGCTCTGCGTGGGAATGCAGCCCGGGACGCTCCGCGTCCCATCAAAAGCCGAACGCGGAGCGTCCGTTGAGGCATTCCCACGCAGAGCGTGGGAACGATCAAAGCCCTGAGTCACACCTGTATCGATTCACCCAAGCCAACTGGAGAAACGTCATGAGCAACATCGCAATCATCGGTGCCACCGGTCGTGCCGGTAGCCAACTGTTGGAAGAAGCCCTGCGTCGCGGTCACAGTGTCACTGCCATCGCCCGCGATACCTCGAAAATCGCCCCCCGTGCCGGGGTCGTGAGCAAAAACGTGGACGTGCTCGACGCGGCTGCATTGCGAGCCGCTGTGGCCGGGCATGATGCGGTGATCAGCGCGGCGCATTTTTCCACCATCCCCGCCAGCGCCGTCATCGAGCCGGTGAAGAAGGCCGGGGTCAAGCGTCTGTTGGTGGTCGGCGGTGCCGGTTCGTTGTTGCTGCCGGACGGCACTCGGGTGATCGACAGCGAAGGTTTTCCCGAGGAATACAAGGCCGAGGCCAGCGCCGGTGCCACGTTCCTGAATACCTTGCGTGAGGAAAAGGACCTGGACTGGACCTTCCTGTCGCCGTCGGCAGAGTTTGTCGAAGGTGAGCGCACCAGCGCGTTTCGGGTCGGCAAGGATGACTTGCTGGTGAGTGCCGAAGGCCGCAGCTGGATTACCTTTGCTGACTTCGCGATTGCGTTGCTTGATGAAGTGGAAACGCCGAAGCATTCCCGCCAGCGGTTTACTGTCGGGTATTGATCGTCTGATCGTTCCCACGCTCTGCGTGGGAATGCAGCCCGGGACGCTCCGCGTCCCTTCCAGAGCCGAACGCGGAGCGTCCGTTGAGGCATTCCCACGCAGAGCGTGGGAACGATCATCTCTTAGCGACTCTGCGCCTGCTCCACCAACCACCCCATCAATTCGCGCAACTTCGGCGAAGGCGCAGGTTTTTCCGGGAACACCAGGTAATACGCCAACCCGGTTTTCACCTTCAATTCAAAGGGCATGACCAGCCGCCCGGCACTCAGGTCATCGCCGATCAACGACCAGTCGCCAATCGCAACGCCCGTTCCCTGGGACGCCATCGACATCGCCAGGTCCAGGGTTTCGAAATGCTGACCTTTGCCGACATTGCTCAGCCGAATATCCGCAGCCTTCAGCCACGCGTTCCAGTCCCGTTCATCGCGTGTGGGGTGCAGCAACAAGTGCTGTTGCAGATCGGCCGGTGTATGCAAAGCCATCGGCCCTTCAAGCATCGGCCGGGAACACACGGGGGTCAGTTGCTCATCGAACAGATGCCGGGAAGTCAGTGAGTTGTCCGGCGGCGTGCCGTACATCACCGCCGCATCGAACTGCTCGCGATGAAAGTCCACGCCGTGTTTCACCGTGGTGGTCAACTCCACCGGTACATCCGGGCGTTCCTTTTGCCACTGCAACAGGCGTGGCAACAGCCAGCGCATCACGCAGGTCGGGGCTTTCAGTTGCAGGGTTTCGCGCTTCTCGCCGATCTGCTCCACGGCCTCATCGATCAGGCCGAAAATCTGCTGCACCCGTGGCAGCCACTCCCGGCCTTCGGCGGTCAGGCTCAAGCCCCGCGCCTGGCGAATGAACAGTTCATAACCCAGATGATCTTCCAGCCCGGCGATCTGTCGGCTCACTGCGCCTTGGGTGATGTGCAGCTGTTCGGCGGCCCGGGTGAAGTTGCAGCACTGCGCGGTGATCAGAAAAGTGTGCAGCGCCGGCAGGGGAGGCAATCGTTTCATTGGGATCCAAGGTATGACGTGAGGACATGGCTAGTATGACTTTTTATCCATTGTTGCGGCGACGTGTCGCCCGTTCCAATGAGGCCATCCCTGGACCTGCCAACCCATCATAAACACTGCGCAGGCCCGGCGTCTCAAACGAACAAAAAGGGCAAAGACATGGCGACGTGCGGCGAAGTATTGGTCAAGTTACTCGAAGGTTACGGGGTCGAGCAGGTGTTCGGCATTCCCGGGGTTCACACCGTGGAGCTGTATCGCGGGCTGGCCCGTTCGAGCATCAACCACGTCACTCCGCGTCACGAACAGGGCGCCGGTTTCATGGCCGACGGTTATGCGCGCACCAGCGGCAAACCGGGTGTGTGCTTCATCATCACC
Organism: Pseudomonas sp. JL3; assembly: GCF_031570575.1. Lineage (NCBI taxonomy): Bacteria > Pseudomonadati > Pseudomonadota > Gammaproteobacteria > Pseudomonadales > Pseudomonadaceae > Pseudomonas > Pseudomonas sp. JL3. The sequence continues at coordinate 183,601 of NZ_JAKWJK010000007.1, read as the reverse complement.
GGTCCTGGCATGACCAACATCACCACCGCCATGGGCCAGGCTTACGCCGACTCGATCCCGATGCTGGTGATCTCCAGCGTGCAATCGCGCAGCCAATTGGGCGGCGGTCGCGGCAAGCTGCATGAGCTGCCGAACCAGAGCGCACTGGTTGGCGGCGTGGCAGCGTTCTCCCACACCTTGATGTCGGCGGCTGAATTGCCGGGCGTCTTGGCTCGCGCCTTCGCGTTGTTCCAGGCTGGCCGTCCACGTCCGGTGCACATCGAAATTCCGTTGGACGTGCTGGTTGAAGAGGCCGATGACTTGCTCGCCAGCGTGCCGGTGAACATCGACCGCGCCGGCGCTTCGCCAAGTGCGATCAGCCGCATGACCGAGTTGCTGGCCGGTGCCAAGCGCCCGTTGATTCTCGCCGGCGGCGGCGCCATCGATGCCGCGGCCGAGCTGACTGAACTGGCCGAGCTGCTGGATGCGCCAGTGGCCTTGACCATCAATGCCAAGGGCATGCTCGAATCCAGCCACCCGTTGCTGATCGGTTCGACCCAAAGCCTGGTGGCGACCCGTGCACTGGTGGCCGAGGCCGACGTAGTGCTGGCCATCGGCACCGAACTGGCCGAAACCGATTACGACGTCACCTTCGCCGGCGGCTTCGACATTCCCGGCGTGCTGCTGCGCGTGGACATCGACCCCGATCAGACCGTGCGTAATTACCCGCCGAAAGTCGCGTTGGTGGCCGACTCGCGCAACGCCGCTCAGGCCTTGCTGAGTGCGCTTTCCCACCAGTCGCTGGCCGAGCGTCGCAACGATTGGGGCCAGGTGCGTGCCGCGCGTTTGCGCGATGAACTGGCCGCGACCTGGGACGCCCCGACCCTGGCCCAGACCCGTTTCCTGGAAACCGTTTTGCACGAATTGCCGAACGCGGTATTCGTCGGCGATTCGACCCAACCGGTGTACACCGGCAACCTCACATTCAACCCGGAACGCCCGCGCCGCTGGTTCAACTCGTCCACCGGTTACGGCACCCTCGGTTACGCCTTGCCGGCGGCGATTGGCGCCTGGCTTGGCGGCAGCGTCGAAGGTGGCGCGCGGCCGCCGGTGGTGTGCCTGATTGGCGACGGCGGTCTGCAATTCACCCTGCCGGAACTGGCCAGTGCGGTAGAAGCACGCACGCCAGTGATCGTCCTGCTGTGGAATAACCAGGGCTACGAAGAGATCAAGAAATACATGGTCAACCGCGACATCGAGCCGGTGGGCGTGGACATCTACACCCCGGACTTCATTGGTGTGGCCAAGGCGCTGGGCTGCGCGGCCGAGGCGGTCAGCGGTGTCGAAGAGCTGCGCAGTGCATTGCGTCTCGCCACCGATCGCCAGGGCCCGACCCTGATTGAAATCGATCAGACCCGGTGGATGAAGGCGGTGTCGAAATGAGTTTTCCTATCACTCTGGATGGCCTGTACATCGATGGTCAATGGTCGTCTGGCAACGAACATTTACGTGTGATCAACCCGGCGACCGAAGCGCTTTTGACAACCGTCAACGGCGGCGATGAACACGCTGTCGATCAGGCCGTCACGGCGGCGACCCATGCTTTCAAAGAATGGTCGAAAACCACCGGCACTGAGCGCGGGGCGATCCTGCGCAGAATCGCCGCGGGCGTGCAGGCCGGTCGTGAACAGTTGATGAAATTGCAGTCGAGCAACAACGGCAAACCGCTGTTCGAAGCGGCCATCGACGTCGACGATGTGATCGCCACCTTCGAGTATTACGCCGATCTGGCCGAAGGCCTGGACGCGAAACAGGACAGCGCCGTGGCGTTGCCGAGCGATGATTTCAGCGCCCGTTTGCGTCGCGAACCATGCGGTGTGGTGGGGCTGATCGTGCCGTGGAATTTCCCCATGGTTACCACCGCCTGGAAACTCGCTCCGGCCCTGGCCGCCGGTTGCTGCGTGGTGCTCAAGCCGTCTGAAGTGACACCGCTGCCGGAGCTGGAGCTGGCGACGATCATTGCCGAAGCGGGTCTGCCAAACGGTGTGTTCAATCTGGTCTGCGGCACCGGCTTGGCCGTCGGCGCACCGCTGTCGGCTGACCCACGCATCGCCAAGATTTCCTTCACCGGCAGCAACGCGGTGGGCGTGCAGGTGATGCAACGGGCAGCGGAAACCGTGAAAGGCGTGAGCCTGGAACTGGGCGGTAAATCCTCGCTGTTGGTGCTCGCCGATGCCGACATTGAACTGGCTGTGGAAGTGGCCTGTGGCGGCGGTTTCTTCAATGCCGGGCAAATGTGTTCCGCCACCAGCCGCGTGCTGGTTGCCGATGAACTGGCGGATAAATTTGTCGCGCGATTGAAGGCCCGTGCCGAAGCCATTCGCGTGGCCGACCCGTTCGACCCGAACGTGGAAATGGGCGCACTGGTCAATCAGGCGCAATACCAACGCGTGCTGGGCCACATCGATCGCGGTTTGAGCGCAGGCGCGAAGTTGATCTGCGGCGGTAATCGTCCGGCAGATCTGCCACGCGGCTATTTTTTGCAGCCGACGATTTTCGTCGACGTGCCCCTCGACAGTGCGCTGTGGTGTGAAGAGATTTTCGGCCCGGTGATCTGCGTTCGCAGTTTCAGCTCTGAAGCCGAGGCGATTGCCCTGGCCAACGACAGCCAGTTTGGCTTGGTGGCCAGCGTGGTCACGCGCGATGGCGAAGCGGCTGATCGGGTCGCCAACGCTTTGCAGGCGGGGCTTGTGTGGATCAACGCGCCGCAAGTGATCTTCCCGCAGACCGCCTGGGGTGGTTACAAACAGAGCAGCATCGGCCGCGAATTGGGGCCGTGGGGCTTGCAGGCTTTCCAGGAAATAAAACACGTGATTCGGGCCGTCTGACAGCACGAAAAAGGTGAGCGCATGCCTCGTGATGAGGCATGCGCCAGCGTCATGGCTTCAATGAGTTTTTATCGATAGTCAGGTGTTTTGCACGACCTCAGGATGAACCCGCTGGCATCGCCAAGGCCCATTGAAACCGGGGGCTTGAAGCTGATCTGGCCGCGCGGATGCAACGGTTGCGACCAACCTCATACTTAAAAAAACAAAGGGAGTCCTTCATGGGCGAGCACGATCTGAACAGACGTCAATTCATCAAAACCGTGGGCGTAGCGTCCGTGGCGGCGGCGGCCATGAGCATGCCGTTCATCAAGGCCAATGCCAGCGATACACGTTTCCAGGGCAAGACCCTGCGCTTGCTGACCTGGTCCGATGACACCGGCCTTGCAGCATTGCGCAACATAGCCGCGACCTTTGAAGCCAAGTACGGCTGCAAGGTCATCGCCGACCGCACCGGCAGCACCTCGGAAATGGTCGCCAAACTCAAGGCCGGCGGTGATCGTCCGCAGTACGACATCATCACTCTGGCCGGCGTCGGCGCCGAAGGGCTGGCCGCCGCCAACCTGCTGGAAAAACCTGACCTCAACCGCATTCCAAACCTGGTCGACGTACCGGAGCAATACCGCACCGGCGCCAACGGTCACGGCATCGGTTACCTGCTGTGGTGCAACAGCCTGGTCTACAGCACCCGCACCATCAAGGAAGCGCCGGACAGTTACGCCGCGCTGTGGGACGCGGAGCTGTCGCCGAACATCTTCCTGCCGCCGCCGAACTGGACCGAGGCCATGGACCTGATCATCATCGCCGCCAAACTGGCCGGTGGTGACGAACACAACATCGAGCCAGGCTTCAAGAAACTCGCCGAGCTGAAAGATCGTGTGGTGACCCTGGGCGAAAACCCGAACCAGATCGCCGAGCTGTTCCGCACCGGTTCCCTGGACATGGGCGGCTTGTACGCGCCGGCGTTTTTTCCGAAACAGATTCGCGATCCGGCCTACGGTCTGGGCGCCACGTTCGGCATGAAGGAAGGCTTCTACACCGACTTGATGTTGTCGGTGATGCCGAAGAATCGTCCGGGCGATATCGATCTGGCCTACGCTTTCATCAACCACTCTCTGGACCCGCTGGTGCAGGGCAAGATGGCCGAAGACATCTACAACGGCCCCGTCAACGCCAAGGCGATCATCTCCGCCGAAGCGCGCAAGAGCCCCTACATCCTCACGCCGGAGCAGATTGCCGAGAAGGCGATCATGCACGACAACGCCTTCCTGGCCACCGTGCATGACCAATGGATTCGTCGTTACACGGAAATCTTTTCTTCCTGATCGAGTGGCGAACACAGGTTTTCAGAACACTGCAAAACACTGTGGGAGCGGGCTTGCCCGCGATGACGGCCTCCCTGTCGATAATGATGTGACTGACAGATTGCTATCGCGGGCAAGCCCGCTCCCACAGGGTTAACGGTGGTTTTGAAGGTTGTGCTCGCTCAGCTGCTTTCCATTGACGAGACCCTTTGCTATGGAACACCAACCTCTGACCCATCCGGTAAGCGCCGCACCCGTGCGCATCAATCGGGGTGTCTCACCGACGGCGCGTGCCTGGTTTTTCCTTTCGCCGTCGATGTTGTTTCTCGGCGTGCTGATTGCCGCAAGCCTCTTGGTGCTGCGCATGAGCGTCGGCACCAAAGGCGCGGAGTGGACCGGGTTCAGCCTGGCCAGTTACGCCCAATTGCTGGAACCCTATTACCTCAAATCCTTGCTGCTGACGTTGCGCCTGGCGTTGATCAGCGCGGTGATTGCGGTGCTGCTGGCGATCCCGGTGGCCTACACCATGTCGCGGCTAACCTCACCGTTTGTGCGGCGGATCTTCCTCGCGGCGGTGCTGCTGCCCTTGCTGGTCAACCTGCTGCTGCAAAGCTACGGCTGGCTGGTGATTCTCGGCCCCGGCGGCATGCTCAATCAGGCGCTGATGGGCCTGGGCCTGATCAAGCGGCCGATCATGCTGCTGTACAACCAGAACGGCGTGTTGATGGGCCTGGTGCAAACCGCGTTCCCGTTGGCCGTGCTGCCGATTGCCAGCGCCATGCGCGGCGTTGCTCGCACTTACGAAGAAGCCGCCGCCACCCTCGGCGCCAGTCGCTTGCAGGTGTTTCGCCAGGTGGTGTTGCCGATGAGTTTGCCGGGAATCATCACTGGCGCGACGCTGGTGTTCGCCTACAACGCCAGCAGTTTTGTGGTGCCGCTGCTGCTCGGTGGTCGGCGGGTGCCGATGCTGGCGGTGATGGTGCATGACCAGATCGCCCCGCTGATGAACTGGCCCGCCGCGTCTGCTGCCGGTGTGGTGCTGATCGTCACCACCCTGGCGATCATGACCTTGTCCGAATACATCACTGGCCGTCGTCGGCGCATGCTGGAGGCTTCCCAATGAGCACCCTGATCAAGAAGCGCCACTCGCTGCTGCCGGGCGATACCGGCAAGTTCGCCGGCATCCTGTCGGGCTTCATTCTGCTGCTGGCGGTGCTGCCGATTTTGACCATGATCGTCATGTCGTTCAGTGGCGCGTCGAACCTCGACTTCCCGCCCAGCAGCTACAGCCTGCAATGGTACAAAGCCGCCTGGAACACCTTCGTGTCGCCGGATTCCAGCGATGTGCTGAGCCTTGGCAAAGCCATGACCACCAGCCTGATGGTGGCCTGCCTGACCATGGTTTTCGCCACGATTATCGCGGTGCCGGCAGCCTATGCCCTGACCCGTTGCGAGTTCCGCGGCAAGGCCGTGGCGTTGCAATTGATGTCGCTGCCACTGGTGTTCCCGATGGTGGTGTTGGGTCTGGCCTTGCTGCTGGTGTTCGACAGCCTGCCGTTCCACATCACCACCTCGCGGCTGGTGATTGCCCACGTGATTCTGGCTCTGCCATTCGTGGTGAAAAACTGCACCGCGGCGATGCTCTCCATCGGCAGCGAAGTCGAAGAGGCCGCGCAAATGCTCGGCGCTTCACCGCTGCGGGCGATTGTCGATGTGGTGGTGCCGCTGATGAAGTCGGGGATTCTGGCGGGCATGCTGCTGGCGTTCATCGTCTCGTTCAACGAATTCACCGTGACCTATTTCCTCTACACCATCGACGTCATGACCGTGCCGATCTGGATGTACAGCCGCACTGTGTCTTCGCTCGACCCTACCGTTTTCTCGTTTGCCGTGCTGATCGTGCTGATCGACTTCGTGCTCATTTGGGCGCTGGAAAAGTTGGTTGGCGAAGGCGGCGTTTCGTTCTGATTCTTGAGGTGATTCAAATGACTGGTCTGATTCTGGAAAACGTCGAGAAACATTACGGCTCGGCCTGCGCGGTAAAGGATGTGAACCTGCATTTGCCCGAGGGCAAACTGGTGTGTTTTCTCGGCCCTTCGGGCTGCGGTAAAACCACCTTGCTGCGGATGATCGCCGGGCTTGAAACCCTGACCGGTGGCGAGATTCGCCTGGACGGTGAAGACATCGGCCAGACGCCGGCGCACCAGCGTAATTTCGGCATGGTGTTTCAATCGCTGGCGCTGTTTCCGCACATGACGGTGGGGGAGAACATCGCCTATCCGCTGAAACTGCGCGGGGTCAGCAAGGCCGATCAACAGGCGCGGGTGGTGGAACTGCTGGAGCTGATTCAGCTGCAGGAAATGATTGATCGTCCGGTGGCGAAACTCTCCGGCGGTCAGCGTCAGCGTGTGGCGATTGCCCGGGCGATTGCCTCGCGGCCGAAAATCCTCCTGCTCGACGAACCGCTGTCCGCGCTGGACGCCAAGTTGCGTGAGTCGATGCAGGTAGAAATCCGTCAGCTGCAACAGCGTTTGAACATCACCACCATCATGGTCACCCACGACCAGCGCGAAGCCATGACCATGGCCGACATCGTGGTGGTGCTGGGTGAGCATCGGGTGCAGCAGGTGGGTACGCCGATTGAAATCTATCGGCATCCGGCCAATGAATTCGTCGCGGACTTTATCGGTTCGGGGAATATTTTCCCGGCCACGGCGCTGGGCAACGGCAAGGTCAGCTTGCCCGGTGGCGATGCACTGCAAGTGCCGATCTGCAGCAGCATTGTGGTGGGGGAGAAGGTGAAAATGCTGATTCGCCCGGAAGACCTGCAATTGTCGCAACCCCAGGCGACGGCGGGGAATCGCTTGCTCGGCAAGGTGACGTTTGTGCGGGATATCGGCGCGACCATCGAAACCACTGTTGAGTGTTCCGGGGTGTCGTTTACCGCGTTGAGCACGCCGTGTCAGGGGGTTGGGTTGAGCATTGGCAATCCGGTGTCGGTGACACTGCCGGCTGAGGCTTGCCGAGTACTAAGCGCCTGACGTTAGAGGTGGGTCGCCTTTGCTGGCCCCCATCGCGGGCAAGCCCGCTCCCACAGGGTTCCGTGTACACCGGTCCTTGTGGGAGCGGGCTTGCCCGCGATGGGGCCATCAGCCACACAACAAATGCCCGATCAAACCGACAACCGCAACCGCGCCAAATCCCTTAACGGTGGCGCGCCAAACAACCGGCTGTACTCCCGGCTGAACTGCGAAGGGCTTTCATACCCCACCCGATAGCCCGCCGCCGAAGCCTCCAGCCCTTCGGCCAGCATCAACCGCCGCGCTTCTTGCAGGCGCAATTGCTTTTGATACTGCAGCGGACTCATTGCCGTCATCGCCTTGAACCGGTGATGCAGCGTCGACACGCTCAGGTTCACTTCCCGCGCCAGATCATCGATGCGCAGCGGTTGCTCATAATTGCCGTTGAGCCATTTGATCGCCTGGCTGATGCGGTGGCTCTGGCTGTTGGCAATGGCAATTTCATACAGCCGATGACCCTGCTGGCTGCGCAACAGCCGATACAGAATCTCCCGGCGAATCAGCGGCGCCAGCATGGCGATGTCTTTCGGTGTATCCAGCAAACGCGCCAGACGCAGCACGGCATCGAGCATTGCCGTGTCGACCCGCTCGACATACAAACCGCGGCCAGTGGGCCGTGTGGGTACGCCGATGGGGCCGGCGTCGGCAATCAGTGTGGTGATTTCCGCCGGGTCGATGTCCAGCCGCACGGCGAGGATCGGTTCCTCGGGCGAGACATTCACCACCCGCCCGCTCAGGGGCATCGAGACTGAAACCACCAGGTAATTCAGGGGATCGTAATTAAAGTATTCATCCGCCAGCCGTACTTCCTTGCGCCCCTGGGCCATGATGCACAGGGCCGGTTGCGCCAGCACTGGAGCGAATTCATGGTTTTTACTGTGGCGCGACATGAACAGCGAACCGACGGCGGTGGCATAAGTGCCATCCTCCATCGTGTTACGGCGGATGAGGGCGGCCAGTTCCGCGCGCTGTCTTTCCATATCGGCGGCTAGCGGGGCTTCAAAATGATCGAGCGACGACATGCAGGCATCCTCGGTGTCGCGTTGATAATGAGCTGAGCTTAAATTTGTGCAAGGGACAGCGGTAGACACATCCTGCCAAAAGCTTGCCTGATTCTGCATGAGGTGAATACGCGATGCTGCTATGGCAAGGCAGCGCGGGTGAAACTTGCTTGAAAGTCGTGTGACAGCGGTGTGACATTGTTTTACGCGCTGTTACAGACGTTTTTGCCGTCGCGCAGGATTGTGCAATAAGCCGGCAGGAATCGACTAACGACGACTGCGACACGCCGCCTAATCTTGGATCCTGTCGCAGCCCGTCCCCGGCTGCCACTGGATGACCTGGGAGGGTTGAACATGTCTACGCAGATCCCCGTCAGTCATATGGCCTTCGTCCGCGCCCGCGTCGGGCGTTCAGCAGAACTCGGTGCACGCCTGAGCGCCCTGATCGAGCCGTCGCGCAACGCACCGGGTTGCCTGAGCTTCGCCCTGCAGCACTCGCAATGCGATCCCGAGCTGTGGCTGGTGTCCGGTTTCTGGGTCAACCAACAGGCCATGACCGCTTACTTCGGCAGCCCGGCGATGCAGATTTTTGCCGAGCTGGTGCAGGAGCTGGTGGTCAACAGCCTGGATTTTCATACCTTCAAGGATGTTTCGGCGGCTCAGGCCCTTGGCCAGTCCCAGGCAGCGGTACACAAACTCGCCGGTTGAGGGTTTAATGGCGCAATTCTCCATTAGCCAGGATCCGCGACATGGCACGTAAAGCCTTTGAACACTTCGAAGCCGTTTCAGCAGTAGTACCGGGCGAGGGCGGTTACCACGCCGCGATTGCCGTCAAAGCCCTCGGCGGTTCCGGTGCCCCGCGTTTTCATAAAGTGCTGGAAAGCCAGACCTTCAAGACCGCGCATGAAGCCGACGAGGCCGCGGCCAAAGAGCTGACTCGCCTCAAAGACGTTAAAGAAGACGCCGACCTGCTCTGGTAATTACTTGACCGCCCCGGGGCGGAACATTTTGAACAATGCCTCTGGCCCCAGCTGAAAGTAATCCGCCGGCCCGCCGCCGCGCAGAATCGGTTCTGCCGCGGCGGTGTCGTACACCCCATCCTTCAACAGCCACTTGGCGATGTGCACGGCGACCACTTCGCCGAGAATCAGCCAGCTCGGCACCACTTCCTTGTTTGCGCGCTGCAACTGAATGATCTGCGTGACCTTGCACTCGAAGGACACCGGACTTTCCGCAACCCGTGGCACCTGAATGATTTTCGACGCCGCGGTGGTCAGCCCGGACAGTTCGAATTCATTGACCTCGGGCCCGACCATGGCGCAGCTCTGGTTCATCTGCTCGGCCAGCGGACGGGTCGCCAGGTTCCAGGCGAATTCGCCGGTCTGCTCGATGTTGTTCAGGCTGTCTTTGCGCCCGACGCTGGAAAACCCAATGATTGGCGGAATGTAGTTGAAGGCGTTGAAGAAGCTGTAGGGCGCCAGGTTCAAGCGACCATGGGCGTCCTGGGAGGAAATCCAGCCGATAGGACGCGGGCCGACGATGGCGTTGAACGGGTCATGCGGCAGGCCGTGGCCGTTGGCGGGTTCGTAGAAGTGGATGTCGTCGGGCATGAACGGAGGTTCCTGAGGGCTGGGTTTCGGGGTCGATCATAGTGCAAGGACGAGCGGGTTATTTCCAGCGATGAGATCTAATGTGGGAGCGAGCTTTGTGTCGAGCCTGGCATTTTGCTTTCCCCTAGAAACGACCAAGCCCGACCAAGGCCGGGCTGTGGTGTTGCGTTCAGGGATCAGTCCGTCTCGATCCGCGAATGCTTGCGGGTGTCTTTCATGGTGATGTACACCAGCAACGACACCGCGATGCACGCCGTGACATACCAGTAGTAACCGGTTTCCATGCCGATGCTCTTGAACCACAGCGCGATGTATTCAGCGGTGCCGCCGAAGATCGACACGGTCAGTGCGTATGGCAGGCCAACGCCCAGGGCGCGGATTTCGGTCGGGAACAGTTCGGCTTTGACCACCGCGTTGATCGAGGTGTAGCCGCTGACGATGATCAGGGCCGCCATGATCAGGAAGAACGCGCCCCACCAGGTCTGGACGGTGTGCAGGGTGGTCAGGATCGGCACGGTGAACAGTGTCCCGAGAATACCGAAGGCGATCAGGATCGGCCGACGACCGACTTTATCCGACAGCCCGCCGATGATCGGTTGCAGGCACATGAACAGGAACAGCGTGGCGGCGGAAATCGTGGTGGAGTCGGAAATGCTCATGCCGACGGTGTTCACCAGGTATTTCTGCATGTACGTGGTGTAGGTGTAGAACGCCAGCGTGCCGCCCATGGTCAGGCCGACCACGGTCATCAGTTCCTTCGGATGGCGCAGCAAGGTGCGCATCGCGCTTTCCTTGGCTTTCTCTTTCTTGGTGAACGACTCGGTTTCTTCCATGCCGCGACGCAGGTAGAGCGCGACCACGGCACACAGCGCGCCGATGGCGAATGGAATGCGCCAGCCCCAGGCGTAAAGCTCTTCGGTGGTCAGGGTCTGTTGCAGCACGATCAACACGGCCAAGGCGATGAGCTGGCCGGAGATCAGGGTCACGTACTGGAAACTGGAGTAAAAGCCGCGACGTTCCTTGGTCGCCATCTCACTGAGGTAAGTCGCCGAGGTGCCGTACTCACCCCCGACCGACAAACCTTGCAGCAGGCGGGCGAACACCAGCAGGATCGGCGCGCCGATGCCGATGGTTTCATAGCCCGGGCTCAGGGCGATCAGCAGCGAGCCGAAGCACATCAGGTACACCGAAGCCATCAACGCACGTTTGCGACCGGCCTTGTCGGCGTAGAGACCCATCAGCCAGCCACCGATCGGGCGCATCAAAAAGCCCACGGCGAAGATCGCGGCGGTGTTGAGCAGTTGTGCGGTGGTGTCGCCTTTGGGGAAGAAGGCTTTGGCGAAGTACAGGGAGAAGGCGGCGTAGACGTACCAGTCGTACCACTCGACCATGTTGCCGACAGAGCCGCTGAAGATCGATTTGATCCGGCTGGCAGTGCTTCTTTCTTTGGCCGGCAGGGCAGCCGACCCAAGGGGCAGGGCGTTTGAGTTATCCATTGAAGGATCCTTCGTTTAATTGTTTTTGTGGAGCGCGTTGAAACGCAGCCTGCTGGAGCTATAGCAGGAGCTGTGCCAAGGAGAGGAGGGCCGGGTTAGAGGGGTTTTGAAGCTTGAGTGAGCGGAAATCCGCTTATGGTGCGCAGGGTGACAAGCGGATTTTTGCCGAACCTGATCGTTCCCACGCTCTGCGTGGGAATGCAGCCCGGGACGCTCTGCGTCCCAAAAGTCGAACGCGGAGCGTCCGTTGAGGCATTCCCACGCGGAGCGTGGGAACGATCGGTTAGATGAACATCTCGCGGGTCAGTCCATGCCGCTGCATCTTTTCATTAAAGGTACGCCGCGGCAGTTGCAGTTCTTCTAGCACCGCTTTCACATCCCCTTTATGCCGGGTCAACGCCGCCCGCAGGCAATGCGCTTCGAAGGCTTCTTGCTGCGCCGCCAGTGACTGGCCGGGTTCGATCCCCGCCGGTTCCGGTTCGCCCAGGCCCAGCACTTGGCGCTCGGCGACGTTCGCCAGTTCGCGCACATTGCCCGGCCAGTCGTGGCTCAGCAGATGGCTCAGTTGCGGCCCGCTCAAGGGGGCAAAGGTACGGCCCAAACGCTCGGCGGCACTTTGCGCGAAGAACTCGAACAACAGTGGAATGTCTTCACGCCGATCACGCAACGGCGGCAGGCGCAGCTCGGCGACGTTCAATCGATAGGCCAGATCTTCGCGGAAGCGTCCGGCCCGGGCTTCATCCAGCAAGTCGGGTTTGGTCGCGGCGATGATCCGCAAGTCCACGTGGATGCTCTGGTTGGAACCCAATCGCTCAAGCTTCTGCTCCTGCAACACCCGCAGCAATTTCACCTGTTGGGCCAGGGGCATGCTTTCGATTTCATCGAGAAACAGCGTGCCGCCGTCGGCGTATTCGAGCTTGCCGATGCGTTTGCCCTGAGCGCCCGTGAACGCGCCACTCTCATGGCCGAACAGTTCGGCCTCGAACAACTGCTCGGGAATCGCTGCGCAATTCAGCGCCACGAAGGGCTTGTCTGCGCGGGGACCAAAGTCGTGCAGGCAACGGGCAACCAATTCCTTGCCGCTGCCGGTTTCGCCCCGGATCAGCACATTGACCGGCAACGTCGCCAGGTCCAGCACTTGCCGACGCAACGTCTGCAAGCCACGGGAAACCCCCAGCAGAGTGGCATCGAGTTTGGCGCGATTGTCTGCCTGCTCGTGCAGGGCACGGTTTTCCAGCACCAGCCGGCGCTTGTCCAGAGCGCGGCGCAGGCTGCTCAGCAGGGTTTCCGGGCTGAAAGGTTTTTCGAGGAAATCATAAGCACCGTCGCGCATCGCTTCGACGGCCATTGGCACATCGCCGTGACCGGTCAGCAAAATCACCGGCAAGTCGACATCGCGGCGCTGGACTTCGGCCAGCAGTTCCAGCCCCGTCATGCCAGGCATGCGCACGTCGCTGAGAATCACCCCGGGGAAATGCTTCGGCAGTTGCGCCAGGCACTCATCGGCGCGACTGAACAGCTGCACCTCGAACCCCGACAGGCTCAGCCACTGTTCGACGGCGCTGCGGATGCTGCTTTCGTCATCGACCACCATCACCGAATTGAGCATCAAGCAGGCACCTCCAGATCAATGGGCAACGTCAGGGAGAACACCGCGCCGTGTTCGCCATTGTCGGCGCTCAGGCGTCCGCCCGCTTCGTGAACAATGGCGAAGGAGACCGCCAGCCCAAGGCCCAGACCATCACCCACCGGTTTGGTGGTGAAGAATGGATCGAACACCTTGTCCAGGTTTTCGTCGGCAATGCCGCCACCGTTATCGGCGACGGTCAGGCGCCACAATTGTTCATCGGCTTCGAGGCGGATTTCCAGACGCTTGCAGGGTTTGTCGTGCATCGCATCCAGGGCATTGCGCAGCAGGTTGATCAGCACCTGTTCCAGGCGAATCGCATCGCCACGCACCCAGGCCGGGCGGGTCAGGTGGAGCACAGTGCTGACATGTTCGTCTCGCAAGCGCGCATCCAGCAACTGCAAGGATTGATCGACCACCGCCGCCAGGTCCAGCCGTTCGCGCAAACCGCTGGGGCTTTTGCGGGCGAAGGTCTTCAGGTGGCCGGTGAGGGCGGCCATGCGCGTGAGCATGTCGTCCACCGGTTTGAGCGCCTTGTAGGCGTCTTCGACCCGGCCGTGATCGAGCAGCAGCCTCAGAGTCGCAAGCTGCATGCGTTGGGCGGTCAGTGGTTGATTGATTTCATGGGCCAGCGCCGCGGACATCTGGCCGAGGGCGGCGAGTTTGGCCGATTGCACCAAGCCGTCTTGGGCAGTGCGCAAATCCCGGGTGCGTTCTTCCACCAGTTGCTCGAGTTCTTCACGGCTGCGCTGACGCATCTTGGCCAGGCGCCAGCGCTGGTTGAGGAACAGCAACAGAAATACCAGCGTCAGCCAGGCGCCGGCGGCGGCGAGCCCGGCGTTGCGGCGGTCTTCGAACGCGACTTGCGGGCGACGCAACAGGTGCAGCGTCCAGCCTTCGGCGGCCAGCGGCAGCGATTCCCAGAGGTAATCCGCCGTCCCGTCGGGGCCAACGACCCGGGTCAACGCACTGTTGTCGTCGAAGCGCCGCACCGATTGATATTCCAGCGGGGTCAGCGGTTGCTTGTCGTATTGGCGGGTGGCTTTGAGCTCGGCGCGGTCGCTGTCGCTCAGCGGTTTCAACTGGCGATAACGCCAGCCCGGCTGGTTGGCGATGAAGATAATCCCGCGCGCATCGCTGACCAGCAACGTATCGCTGCCCTGACGCCATTCGCGTTCCAGTTCCGGGAATTCGAGTTTCACCACCATCGCGCCGAGGAACTCGCCACTGTCGCTGGTCACCGCGCTGGAGAGGAAGTAGCCGGGAATACCGCTGGTTACACCCACCGCATAAAAACGCCCGGTGCCCTGGGTTCGGGTCTGGCTGAAGTAGGGGCGAAAGCCGTAATTGTGGCCGACGTAACTGCTGGGCAGGCGCCAATTGCTGGCGGCCACGGCCAGGCCGGTGCGGTCGAGCAGTTCCAGGGTCGAGGATTGCGCGGCGCCGTTGATCTTCTCCAGTTTGCGATTCAATGCGAGCTGTTGTTCAGGGCTCACTTCACCGTTTAGCGCGGCGCGCAGTTCCGGGTCCAGCGCCAATACGGCGGGCAGGGCACGGTAGCGGTCGATCAGGGTGTGCAGCGAGTTGGCATACAGCGCCAGTTGCTGATTGGCCCGCGCGGCATCTTCCACCAACGCCTGGCGTTCGGTGTGACGGATGGCCAAGGTGGCGGCGAGCACCGCACCGGCGATGATCAGCAAGGAGTACAACGACAGGCGCAGGGTACGGGAAGTCGGCAGCATGCTGGAGCTAACGGATAGCAGGACGGGCGGGCACCATACCATGCGGATGATCGGCTGGGCGTCCTGCTCGCGCACTTACCGATCGCACAGGCGACTGACAGGATTGAGAACCACCAGAGACCGCTTCAATTGTGCGATCAGGGGTATCAGGCGACCGAGTCGGAAATGCGCGCTTGAAGGTTCTGCCTCAGCCTTGTTCTGGGTTTTGGAATGGGTTTGCGGATCGCTTCATCAGTGCCCCCCTGCGCCAATTGCGCCAATTGCGCCAATTGCGCCAATCGTGCAGTCACACCGTCTGCTTCGCTGGGGGTATCCATCACCTTCTGCGCCGTCGCCAGTACCGTGTCAATCGCCTCGAACGGATCGATCCCCGTCTTGACCAGCTTCATGACATCGCGCTGCTTATCGCCAGCGAGTGATTCCAGCTGAGTATAGAACAGGGTCTGAATACGCTCTGGATAGGTGTTGAGGCTGTTCGTGAAGTTATTGATTTTTTCGAGCAAATCGTTGCCACCGCTAATCAGGCTGTCCAGCCCTTCCGATACCTTCGTAGTGGTGTCTGCCGCAGTATTCAGACCTTTTTTGATCTCTGCCGTATGCAGTGTTTGTGCAACCTTCAGACCTTTCTTGAAAGAGTAATAACGCAGCAACGGCATGGCGATTGCCCCTACGATTATCCCCACACCTGCGCCAATGCCGGTGCCGATGCCCGGCACAATACTGCCTAAGGCAGAAGCGACCGTTGCCCCTGCAATCGCACCTTTTAATATCGTTTTGATCCCATGTTTGGACTTGATGAATTTCCCAAAGGTCATGCTTTCCCGAACTTCATTGATATCGGCTCCTTCGGGGACGAGTCCGTCAAACTCTGTCGCCAGGTTATGCAACTGATCCGCCGCCGTTTTGGCTTTATCCAGCCAACCGACAACGCCCTTCAAAACGTCGAATAAGGCTTTCATGCCTCCCGTTCTGTCAATGTACAGAATGGGATTGTTGGCGACCATGGCGTACAGGTTCAGCCCGTCCACATCCCCCTCCGGGTCGGCACTGACCCAGCGCTGCAACCACGGCGCGTAGTACCGCGCGCCGTAGTAATACAAGCCGCTGATATCCATTTCCTTGCCCGAATAACGCACGGTCTTGTAACTGACTTCCAGCGCCGAGCGGGCCACCATCCACGCCGTGGCGCCGAACGGGTAATACCCTTCGTGGCTGATCAGCCGGGCCTGTTGATCCAGCTCCATCAGGCTGGAGCCCAGCTGGTCATCGAGCTTGTAACGCAGTTGATCGGCGTCGATGCCCGGCGGTTTGCCGGCGAGCCAATGCAAGCAGCGGAGGCCGCCCAGGATAATCACGTGCAGCACCTCACCGTTGTCCCGGGTACGGATTTCCAGCCCCGGCAAATAGCGCACTTCATGAAAATGGCTAGTGGTGGCGGTATGGGTTTCATGGCGTTTGTAGACCCGCGCACCCTGGCTGTAGCGGTACTGTTCTTCATCGTTGGGGCCGTCGTCGCGGCGGACCAGCGTCACCGAGGCCAGTTGATCGCGGGCGTTCCAGCGCAGGCCTTGCCCCGGCTGCAAGGCCTGGAGGTTGCCGTGGCGGTCGAACAGTGTGTCGAACTGCGGATCGGGATCACCTTCAGTCCAGCGCACACCGCGGTTGCTGGCGGAGTCGATGAACATCTGGCGGGTATGAGTGGCGCCTTCGCGCACATGGCGGAGTTTGATCAGGTTATCGCTGTGATCGTATTCGTAAGTCTGGGTGTAGTTGCGCCGATCGTTGGGGTCAGTCGGCTGCGGCAGGCCCGGGGTATCCGAGGGCGGGCCGTCGTCGTAACCGCTGGCGCTGTGCAGTCGATACAGCGAGTCGTAACTGAACTCACGATGGCCGTCGACCCGCTGATTGGCGAAATGGCTCGGCGTGAAAACATGGTCGAGAATGCGGGTGATGTTACCCACCGGATCGTAAACGTATTCAAAGTCCTGAAGGGCCGGCTGCTGATCTTTTTGCGCGCGTTGGCGCAGCAGGCGCGCATCGGCCGGGTCGTAGCTCCAGCGGCTGATCACGTCATTTCCCGCCTGTTGCTCGATGATTTTCCCGGCGGCGTTGTACTGCACCTTCTGCAACACTGGCTGCCAGTCATGTTGCCCGTTGATTTGCAACTGCACCTGCTGGAGTTGTCCGGCGAGGTCATAGCGCGACTGTTGCCGGTGTTCGCCGGCATCGACCTGGTCCAGCACGGCGCCCAGCGGGCTGTAGGTGCGGCGGCTGGCAAAGGCCTGGGCATCGTGAAAGGTGCGGGTTTCACGCAACGGCTGGCCGAGCAGGCCGTAGCTCTCCAAGCGCAAAGTGCCCGATGGGTCCACTTGTTCGAGCAGCTGGCCGCGCAGGTTGTGATGGGCGTCGGCTACGGCATCGGCGTAAGTGAAGGTTTCGACGTCCGGTTGGGCGTTTTCCTCGACCGTTACCACCCGCAACTGATCATCGTAGGTCGTGCGCCAGTGATTGCCGCGCGCGTCCCAGCGCTGCAGTGCCTCCCCGGCGAGCCCCGGCAGGCTCAGGCGCCAGCCGGCATCGACGCTGTCGACTTTCAGCGGTTCGCCTGCCAGCTCATAAACGGTCGTCAGGTTGGGTTTGGATAAGCGCGGGCCCCACTGCGCCACCAGACGTCCGGCTGCATCGTGTTGTTGGCGGGTCATCAGGGCGGTCGTCGTTTCACCGGCGATGGTGCGCAGATACGCGATCTGGCGAATCGGCAGGCCTCGACTGTCACTCACCCTGAGCGCGGGCGTGCGCCGATGGACACTGGCAGTCATGGGCGCGACGCCTGCGGTTGCGTGGGCAGCGGCGGCTCATAAGTGTCGTTGAAGTCTTCGCTGATGTGATACCACGGATGATAGGTCTCGCGGGAGAAGTACCCTTTGGCGTTGATCAGTTTGATTGACCGGCCCAACACCTCATAGAACAGTTGATCGAAATAGCCGAGTTCACGCAGGGAATGGTCGTCGACGTAGCCATGGGTATTGGCAAAAAACGGCCGGAACTGTCGAACCGGCAGACCTTTATTGTTGTATTCGACCCGTTCGCTGACGCGCCAGCGCCGGTCGGCGAACACCTCGAGAAACTGACCATTCTCGATGATCAGTTGGCCGTCGGCATCCACCGCATAGGCCATGCCGGGCTCCACCAGTTGCTGGGTTTGCAGCGCCCGGCCGAAGCCGTCTACGCAGGCTTTGACGATCTGGATCTGTGCCGGGACAGGGTCATCGGGATAACGATCGGCGCTGAGGATGACGCTGTGCACCGGCTCGCGATGAGCTGTCGCGATGAACTCGCTCAACGTTTGTTCCGACGCGGTCAGGTCGGTGCCTTGCTGCAACCGCTGACGGGCGCTTGTGCAGATGTGCCCGCTGGCCAGGACATCACCGTGCGCGATCCATTCGGCGAGTTGTTCGGGGTTGACGGAAGGCGGCACCTGGCCCATCCAGCTGAACAAATCCTTACGCAACGTACTGGCAGCATTTTGTATGGCCTCCACCGGGTTCTCGATGGCCGGATCCGGACGATGATCCTCCGGGCGCACGAATTCGCTCAGCGGCTTGAAGCCAACGGCACTGCCATTTTCGGTGCCGTAAAAACTGATCGCCAGGGGCTGTCCGGACGGTTCGTAAATGGCTTCCTGAATATTGTCGTTGGCATCGATGATTCGTATGGGTTGCAGCGCGTGATAGTCGTATTCGACCCGGGTGGTGCAACCGTCCGGCAATTCGACGTTGATGATCGCCAGCCAATAGGGATCGTATTGAGCCTTGGTCACGCCGTGGCTGAGGGTCTCATGGTACTCACGCACGTTGTAAAAACCATCGAGGCTGTCGTACTTGGCGTAACCGTAGCGGGTCGACCACAAGTCGTCCGTCGGGGACTGCGTTTCGAACAGCAATGGCATTGGCGTGTAACCGATTTCTCTCAATTCATCTCTGATGTCGAAGGGCGGCGGCAGGTCGCTGTAAGCGTCCAGCGCCGTTTTGTCCATCTGTGCCTGTTCCGTCGGGCCGGCCAGCGCTTCGAAATCGGCCTGGCCATCGGGCAGAAGCGACTGATCGGCAGTCTTGAGGTAGCGCTGAACCGATTGCATCGTCAGCACTCGCTGGGCATTCCACTCGGGTGAGCTCTGATGCTGCGCCAGTTGCTCATATGAAACCTGATTCGGCGCGAGGCCCGCGGGCAGCGAACCTTTGGGCAGCACCAACGCATTGCCACGTTGCTGCCACGGCAGCGCCAGCCGCCAGTGCTGCGGATCCTCATCCAGATCGATGAACCGGGCGCGGGTTTCGCTCAAATAAAAGAACTCCTGAGCCTCGTCATGGGCGTCGCGCCACCATTGTTGTTCATCGGGGTCGGTAAAGGGCGGTGTGTCCGACTCGGTGCGACGGCGTGCATAGTTGACGGTCACGGCATGGGTGGGCAAACCGTATCCGTTCCAGCGTAGAGTCACGTCATGCTGGCACATCGGGTCGTCGATAAAACGTTCGTACTGGTAGCCGATCTTCTCCAGTGCCAATGGCAGCAGCACCGCAGCGGCATACTGATTTCTGGGCCGTACTTTGCGAACCAGATAGCGGTGCTCTTCCACCGAGTACGGCTGACCTGTGGCCGGGTCATCCCCGGCGGCCCAGATTTCGGTTCTGGCGATCGAGCCGACCAGTGCCTGGGCGATTTCGTACTCCGTGGTGGCGTCAGGCGGCGTAACCGGTTCGTCGCATTCATCATTGACGTGATAGCGGCTGAACAGCGTATCGCCAAGTGGGCAGGCCTCTGCGTCGCGATTGAAATAGCCATCCCGTGACCTGTCCATGGACTGACCGGTGTGGAACCAGGTGCACACCCGCACTGGCGCTGTGAAGCCAGGATCGTCGCCGGTGGCGGTTTCACTGTCGGTTTGCTCCAACTGGCCGAAACCGCGGAACTCGCGTTCCTGGCCGTCGTAAACGCCTTGGCAATACTTGAACGATTGGGTCAGGCAATTGCCCGTGACTTCGTCCAGCTGCAGTTGTTGGCTGACCACCTGGACGGGGAATGGCACGTGGCAAATCGGGAAGCGTTTGAGCTTGAGGATCCGATCCTTTTCATCCAGCCACTCCTGGGCCGAACTGCGATAGACCACCCGGGCACTGCACCCCATATTGTTGTTGCTGGCCGTCAACAGATACGGTTTGGCCGGCACAAAATCGTAACGCCAGTGCTGCGGTTTCATGTGCGGCACTGTCAGGATCAGGCTGGCACAGCCCAGGCCTTGCAGGTCGGCGAAGGTGACCTGGCACAGTGGGTCATAGCGCACGCCCTCGGGCCACGGCACGATCACCGGCATCTGTTCCAGCCCCTTACCGCCCCGGTTCAGGTAAATCTCGAAGGCATCGGATTTCAGATAGATCAGGGCCGGTGCGCCGGAGCCGTTGAGGTCGGCGATCCGCACCCGTGCGGAATCGAATTCGTCGTATTCGAACGGCAGGGCGCTGATCACTCGGCCTTCACCGAACCTGCCGTGCCCCAGGTTGGGCCAGCATTTGATTTCGTTATGCCGGATGCGGCACAGCTCGCTCATGTCGCTGCCCAACAGATTGCCCAGCAACACCACTTCGCTGGGGAAATTGCTGAACAGCGGCAGCCGGTCATCCACCGGTTTATGCTCGACTTCTTCGGCCCGGGTAAAACCTTCCTCGCGGCGATTGGCATACAGGCGCACGGAGTGCGGGCCGATCAATGCCAGCGAACTGAGCCCGTCGCCAGACAGATCGCCCAGCTGCGAAAGGGTATTCAAAAACTCTACCGGGAACGCAGTGAACGGTATGAACTCGGCGAAACTGCGGTCCGCGTTCAACGTGCGAAAGCCGCTCATGCCGGGTTGCACGGTGATCCAGTCCAGGCGGCCGTCGCCGGTCAGATCGGTCAGTATCTGTTGCACGGGCGTGTTGCTGTTCGCGACGGGAATTTTGTTCAGTGCTGCCCAGGGGCCGTAGCCGATGTCATCAGGCCCTGATGCGGCGCGCAGCGGTTCACGGTAATACCAGCTCTGGTCATAACGACAGAGGAAACCCGGCACACCCTCACCGTACAGGTCGACGCACTGGTAATACAGGCCATCCTCGATGCCCGGCATGTTGTCCAGCGCGAGCAGTCGTGCGGGCGTTTTATTGATGACGAAGGATGAATAGTCGAATTCCACCGGTGGGGTGTTTTCCACGGCACCACTGGCGTCGTACGCCTGATAGTGCGCCGCCGTTATTTGGCTATAGGCCCACAGTGTTGTGCTGCGTGGATATTCCAGTACCAGACGACGAACCAGCACCGGTTCGAGGCCCGTTTCGAGGGGGAAATAGTGAAACATCAACACTTGCTGGCAGAGTCGGCGCGTGCCCACCTCAAAGCCCTGCCCATAGGTCGAAAAGGGGTCGGGGCGTGTCAGCCAGGGCAACAGTGTGCCCCCGTCATACACGGGCTTTTCTGTCAGCGACTTGCTGCGCTCGCCATAGTCGAACACCAGATGAAAATGCCAATCCAGCTCGGCCGGGTTTTCCACGGTCCAGGTGTATAAATGCTCGCTGGCCGTGAAGTTGCCGTAGAACACTCGATGCAGGTAACGCTGAGCGCGGTAGTCATGGATGGGGTCGGGATCTTGGTCATCGATTGTGTAATCGAAGCAAATATGTTCGCCGTGGGCGTTCATGCTTTCGCAGAGCCGCCAGGAACTGACGCGCAACGGATTATCGGGATCTGCCCGGCGCGAAGCCGCGGTTTTGCCATAGACATGCAACGAGCCGTCGCTGCCATGCACCAGCCAGAACGGCGGCTCATCGCCTTGGGGTTGCCAGCGTTCGCGCAGGGCAAAGTCGCTTTCGACTCGTGGCCAGTAACGCACCACCGTGTGCGAGCCGATGTCCACCTCGTTGTAGGTGCTTTCGAGGCGCGACTTGACAGTACCGTCGTCGGCAAGCTCGGGCATCCAGACTTCGCCGTCGTGGCCGATGATCTCGTCATGATCGGTATAACGCGGCACGCCCTTGTTGGTGCGGCGGCTGATCTGGCCGAGTCCCAGGTTCCAACCGATGCCGAACGGCCCATTGCCGGCCTGACTGCTGTAAGTCAATGACAGTTGCGGATCCCAGCCTCGCCCGGAGGACGCCGGTATCGGCAATACGAACGACGCCATGCCGGTCGGGCCCACGGCACCCCAACTCTTGCCAATCGTGGCGATCGATGAGCTTTTCGCGATGGACGGTGTCGTGATGCTGAGGTCTTGATCGGCCATGGTTTTATCCAGTGCGCACGCGGTAGGGCGTGGGTGGATCAACGCTATCAAGATACAGGCGCAACGTAACCTGTCAGATCTGACAGGTAGGACCGTTTTTTCTAGACCGAATGGATTGGTTGAAGTGGCTGTTTAGATCGAAGGATAAATCGTTATCCAAAAAAAGGCCGGGTCGTCTGGGAGACGGCCCGGCCTTTTCGTCAGCGAGGGAGGTGTTTACTGCACTTCCACCGCCAGGCTCTCACTGATCTTTTGCTGCCAGATCGCAGGACCGGTGATGTGTACCGACTCGCCCTTGCTATCGACCGCAACGGTCACAGGCATGTCTTTGACGTCGAACTCGTAGATCGCTTCCATGCCCAGTTCGGGGAAAGCTACCACTCGGGATTTCTTGATGGCTTGTGCCACCAGGTAAGCCGCGCCGCCGACCGCCATCAGGTAAACGGCTTTGTGGTCCTTGATCGCTTCGATCGCGGTAGGGCCACGCTCGGATTTGCCGATCATGCCCAACAGGCCGGTTTGTTCGAGGATCTGACGGGTGAACTTGTCCATCCGCGTCGCGGTGGTCGGGCCAGCCGGGCCAACCACTTCTTCGCGCACCGGATCAACCGGGCCGACGTAGTAGATGAAGCGCCCTTTCAGATCCACCGGCAGGGTTTCACCCTTGTTCAGCATCTCGACCATGCGCTTGTGCGCAGCGTCGCGACCGGTGAGCATTTTGCCGTTGAGCAGGACGGTTTCGCCCGGCTTCCAGCTCTGCACTTCTTCCGGCGTCAGGGTATCGAGGTTGACACGACGGGCCGATGGACCGGCTTCCCAGACGATTTCCGGGTAGGCGTCCAGCGGTGGCGCTTCCAGCGAGGCCGGGCCGGAACCGTCGAGCACGAAGTGGGCGTGACGGGTGGCAGCGCAGTTGGGGATCATGCACACCGGCAACGAAGCGGCGTGGGTCGGGTAATCCATGATCTTCACGTCGAGCACGGTGGTCAGGCCACCCAGGCCCTGGGCGCCGATGCCCAGTTGGTTGACCTTCTCGAACAGCTCCAGGCGCATCTCTTCGATACGATTCTGCGGGCCGCGTGCTTTGAGCTCGTGAATGTCGATGGATTCCATCAACACTTCCTTGGCCATGACGGCGGCTTTCTCGGCGGTGCCGCCGATGCCGATGCCGAGCATGCCTGGTGGGCACCAGCCGGCGCCCATTTCCGGAACGGTCTTGAGCACCCAGTCGACGATCGAGTCGGACGGGTTGAGCATGGCCATTTTCGACTTGTTCTCGGAACCGCCGCCCTTGGCCGCCACGTCCACTTCCACGGTGTTACCCGGAACGATGGAGTAGTGGATAACGGCCGGGGTGTTGTCCTTGGTGTTTTTACGAGCGCCCGCCGGGTCGGCGAGGATCGAGGCACGCAGGACGTTTTCCGGCAGGTTGTAAGCCCGGCGCACGCCTTCGTTGATCATGTCGTCCAGGCCCATGGTGGCGCCATCCCAACGCACGTCCATGCCCACGCGCACGAACACGGTGACGATACCGGTGTCCTGGCAGATCGGGCGGTGGCCGGTGGCGCACATGCGCGAGTTGATCAGGATCTGCGCCATGGAATCGCGGGCTGCCGGCGATTCTTCACGCAGGTAGGCCTCGTGCATCGCCTGGATGAAATCCACGGGGTGGTAGTAGGAAATGAATTGCAGGGCGTCGGCAACGCTCTGAATCAGGTCGTCTTGCTTGATCACGGTCATGAGTCGCGCTCCTCTAAAAGACGGGAACATTCAATAAGGTGCCTGCGGCTTGGGTGCATCGGTCGGTCGCAGACACCTTTCAAGGCACGCCGGGCATGCTGGCGCGACGCTAAAAAGGCGCGGCAGTATACCGCGCCTCGGTGGCGGGCACATCCGTTGACAATCAAACGTTGGTCGCATAGGTCGGGAGGTTCTGATCGCCAGTTATCGCACGACGCGGACCTGTAGCAGCCTCGCAAGCCAGGCTTCGCCAGCGGCTACAAGGAATGCAGCAAGGCTCGGCTCCTATGGAAGCGGGTCATGGCTTTGACGCCAGTTTTCTGCCCCAAAAATTGAATGGTCATTTATCAGACACGCCACTAAAGTGGCATCCGGCCTGTAGAGTAGGACACTCGATCAGCCCCCTTTCCCACGGTGAATCAACGATTGACCCATAACGCCATCCAGCGGCTTTTGCTCAAACGCTTTGCCCTCGCAGCTGGCACCTACGCCCTGGCTTTGCTGCTGCTGTGGCTGGCGTTTTTCACCGGTCACTACCAAGAGTCCGTCACCGGCATGGCGATCGGCAGCGCGTTGGTGGTGCTCAGTCAGGCGGCGTTGTTCGCGGTGTTCTCCAGCGGCCGCAATCTGCGCTTTTCCGACCCGAGCCTGACCGAAGTGCAAATACTGCTGGGGCTGGGTTGGCAAACCTGGCTGATCGCTCATCTGGACGAGGCGCGCGGTGCGTTTCTGGTGTTTTACCCGCTGATTCTGTTGTTCGGGTTGTTTCATCTTTCGCGCACGGCCTTTGTGCGCTGCGCGTTGCTGGTGTTTTTCAGTTTCAGCGCCATCACCTTGTGGGAGGGCTACCACTTTCAGCTGCCCGACCCGACGCTGGCGCTGTTGCAGGTGTGCGTGCTGTTTGTGGTGCTCGCGTGGCTGGTGCTTTACGCCCGTTACGTGCAGATGTCGCGCCAGCGTATGCGTCAGCGGCGGTTCGCCTTGCAGGCGCATCAAGACACCTTGCGCGGAATGATGCGCCAGCTCGAAGGCCTGGTGGCGACCGACGAACTCACCGGGCTGTTTAACCGCCGGCATTTCCTGCGCCTGGCCTCCCGCGAGTTGAACGCCATGGAAGCCGACGTGGTGCATGGCCTGGCGTTGATCGACCTCGATCACTTCAAGCGCATCAACGATGTTCATGGCCATGCCGCCGGCGATCAGGTGTTGCAAGCGTTCGCCGGGGTGGCCACTGCCTGCCTGCGCGATGGCGATATTCTGGCCCGCTATGGCGGTGAGGAGTTCGTGGTGCTGTTGCCCGATTGCGATCCCGAACGTCTGACTGCTTGCTGCGAACGGTTGCGCATTGCGTTCATGGATGTCGAATTGGTCGGTCTGGAGATCGCCCACCTCAGCCTGTCGGCGGGTATGACGTTGTTGGCGCTTGGCGACGATCTGGATGATGCCTTGCACCGCGCCGATCAGGCGCTGTATCGCGCCAAGCGTGACGGCCGTAACCGTTGCGCGGCGGCCTGGGAGAATGTCGATGCCTGAGTTACGGGTCGGCGAACGCCAATGGACAGTGGCGGCAGGGAGCAACCTGCTCGATGCCCTGAATCAGAACGGCGTGTCGGTGCCCTATAGCTGTCGCGCCGGCAGTTGCCATGCCTGCCTGGTCAAATGTGTCGAGGGCTTGCCCAGCGACAGTCGTCCCGATGCCTTGAACCATGAGCAGCGCCAGCAGGGTTGGCGGCTGGCCTGTCAGTGCCAGGTGGTCGACGATCTGCAAGTCGAAACCTTTGACCCGCTGCGTGATGGGCTTGCTGCTCAGGTGGCCGCCAGCGATTGGCTGAGCCCCAGCGTGTTGCGTTTACGCCTGACCAGTGAGCGGCCGTTGCGCTATCAGGCGGGGCAGCATCTGGTGTTGTGGGCGGGCCAGGTGGCGCGGCCGTATTCTTTGGCCAGTCTGCCGGAAGAAGACCGCTTTCTGGAGTTCCACCTCGATTGCCGCCAACCGGGGGAATTCAGTGATGCGGCGCGTTGCTTGAAAATCGGCGATCCGATCCGCCTCGGCGAGTTGCGCGGCGGGGCGTTGCATTACGATCCGGACTGGCACACCCGACCGCTGTGGTTATTGGCGGCCGGTACCGGTCTGGGGCCGTTGTTCGGTATTTTGCGCGAAGCATTGCGTCAGGATCACCAGGGCGCCATCCGTGTCATTCATCTGGCCCATGATGCGGGTGAGCATTATCTGGCCAAACCCCTGCAAGCCATGGCCGACGGCCGGGAAAACCTGACGGTCGAGCTGTGGACCGCGGCCGAGTTGCCCGCGGCTTTGGCGCAACTGCGCCTTGTTTCGCGGCAAACCCTGGCCTTAGTCTGCGGGGCGCCCGACAGCGTCGACGCCTTTGCCCGGCGCCTGTACCTGGCCGGTTTGCCGCGCAATCAACTGCTGGCGGATGTCTTTCTACCCCGTGGTTGAGCGCTGATCGTTTAACGACGCGAGACTCACCATGCCCGATGCCATCCAGTTTGAACGCGAGCGCGGCCTGCTGACCCTGCGCATCAATCGCCCCGAAAAGAAAAACGCCCTGACTCGCGCCATGTACAGCCAATTGGCGGAGGGCTTGCGGCTTGCCGACAGCGATCCCGACATCAATGCGGTGCTGATCACCGGCAGCAGCGGCTGCGTTCGCCGGAAGCGATGGCGGCGTTGTCGGGGATCAACAGAGCCTGACACGCCGATCATTCCCACGCTCTGCGTGGGAATGCCTCAATGGACGCTCCGCGTCCGCTCTTGGGACGCGGAGCGTCCCGGGCTGCATTCCCACGCAGAGCGTGGGAACGATCACTAAAAAGCCCCGCCATTCACATGGCGGGGCTTTTGTATTTCAGCGAGGGATCACTCAGACCATCGGGTCGCCAACGTGCAGGATTTTCATCCCGTTGGTGCCGCCGGTGGTGTGGTAGCTGTCGCCCTTGGTCAGGATGACCCAGTCGCCTTTCTCCACAACGCCGCGTTTGAGCAACTCGTCGATCGCGGCCTGGCTGACTTGCTCAGGCGGCAAGGACGCCGGGTCGAACGGTACGGTGTAGACACCACGGAACATGGCCGCGCGGGCCTGGGTTTCGCGGTGCGGGGAGAACGCGTAGATCGGCACCGAGGAACGGATGCGCGACATGATCAACGGCGTGTAGCCACTTTCGGTCAGGGCAATGATCGCCTTCACGCCCGGGAAGTGGTTGGCGGTGTACATGGCCGCCAGCGCGATGCTCTGGTCGCAGCTTTCGAAGACCTTGCCGATGCGATGGCTGGAGGTCTTGCTGGTCGGGTGCTTTTCAGCGCCGATGCAGATGCGCGCCATGGCCTGTACGGCTTCCAGCGGGTACAAGCCGGCGGCACTTTCGGCCGAGAGCATCACGGCGTCGGTGTAGTCGAGCACGGCGTTGGCTACGTCGGACACTTCGGCGCGGGTCGGCATCGGGTTCTGGATCATCGACTCCATCATCTGGGTCGCGACGATCACAGCTTTGTTATGGCGGCGTGCGTGCAGAATGATTTTCTTCTGAATGCCCACCAGCTCGGCGTCGCCGATTTCCACACCCAAGTCACCACGGGCAACCATCACCGCGTCGGAGGCTTTGATCAGGCCGTCGAGGGTTTCGTCGTCGGCCACGGCTTCAGCGCGTTCGATCTTCGCCACCAGCCAGGCAGTACCGCCGGCTTCGTCGCGCAGTTGACGGGCGTATTCCATGTCGGCGGCGTCACGCGGGAAGGACACCGCGAGGTAGTCGACTTCCATTTCCGCAGCGAGCTTGATGTCGGCCTTGTCTTTTTCAGTCAGGGCCGGTGCGGTCAGGCCGCCACCGCGACGGTTGATGCCTTTGTGGTCCGACAGCGGGCCGCCGATGGTCACGGTGCAGTGCAGCTCGGTGGCGGTGGCGGTATCGACGCGCATGACCACACGGCCGTCGTCGAGCAGCAGCTCGTCGCCCACGCCGCAGTCTTTCACCAGGTCCGGGTAGTCGATGCCGACCACTTGCTGGTTGCCTTCGGTCAACGGATGGCTGGTGGAGAAGGTGAATTGATCACCGATCTTCAGCTCGATCTTTTTGTTGGCGAATTTGGCGATACGAATTTTCGGGCCTTGCAGGTCACCCAGCAGGGCGACGAAGCGGCCGTGCTTGGCAGCGAGGTCACGCACCAGTTTCGCGCGAGCCTTGTGCTCGTCGGGGGTGCCGTGGGAGAAGTTCAGACGGGCGACGTCCAGGCCAGCCAGAATCAGCTGTTCGAGAACTTCCGGCGAGTTACTGGCCGGGCCAAGGGTAGCGACGATTTTGGTACGACGGACGGACATGCAAAGACTCCTGAGTTCAAGCGCCAGCAGAGGCTACTATGGTCTTTGGGTGTAGTCATTGTTCGTATGCACTACTTAATGCTTTCTTTATTGAACCCCGACAACTTTGCAGCAACATCCTGAAGATTTCCGACAACGGGTCGATACAGAGCGCAAGACAGGAGATCCCCCATGCGATTCGTGCCCATTGCCGCCCTTGCCCTCAGCGTCCTCAGCGTCACGGGCTGCACCCGTTGGTCGATGAACCATCATCTGAATAATGCCTACAGCGCCTATGACCGTGGCAACTGCGAGCAAGTGATGCTCGAACTGTCCAAGGTCGAGCGCGCCAGTCGCGCGCGGCCTTATGTGTGGCCGGAAGTCTCGATGATGCGCGGCCAGTGCCTGGAACGGCAGAAGCTGTTTATTGATGCGGCCCAGACTTACCAGTTCATAATCGCGTCCTACCCGCAAAGCGAATACGCCTACCGCGCCCGTGCCCGTCTGGAAACCTTGCAGAGCCTGGGTCATTACCCGACCCGCAGCGCGGCAACAGTGGCGCGCCCCACCCGGTTCTGATTGGAGGGCGCCTTATACGGCTGGCTGACCGGCGGGGGTGAGCTATAGTCGAATAGATCGGTTTAGAGCCTTGCCTCTAATTCGAGGTAACACCTGTGATCGGCAGCAGTAAGCGACAGCGGAGGGATGGACTGTCGCACCAGGATCGGGGAGAGCGCGGCTTATGCCTATAAAACAATAGAGCAGGCGCGTTCCGAAGCATTAGTGCGGCCCTGCTTAAGGGCCTTGCATGGCGAATGACCCATGTACACTGACCGCCGGATCGAGCGGCATCAACTGCCGTATTTTCTCAAAGTGTTCAACAGCGTCACCGACAAGCCTATTGGCTTTCTGGGCAATCTGTCCCAGGACGGGCTGATGTTGATCAGCCAGTTGCCGATGATGGTGGGCGCTGATTTTAATCTGCGCCTGAAAATCCCCATGGACGGTAACTGTCAGCAGGTGATCGACCTCAACGCCTGTTGTCTGTGGTGCCACGAAGACGCAACTCCCCACCACTATGACGCCGGGTTCAGCCTGCAACGGGCACCGCCGGAGTATGGGCAACTGGTCGAGGCATTGAAGCAGTACTTTAGTTTTCAGCCGTTGCCTGCTTCGGCCTGAAGTTTGCGGCGCCTTCACAATCGCCATCGCGGGCAAGCCCGCTCCCACCGTTTCGGCGGTGTTCACCTATCGTGTGTTCACCGAAGATCCCTGTGGGAGCGAGCTTGCCCGCGATGGCGTCAGACCAGATGGCCAAACCCTAAAGGCTAGGTCGGTTTAATCGCCCGCTCGATATCCAGCGACCTCTCCGCCAGCATCAACCCCATCTCACTCATCTGATAAATCGCCATCGCCAGATGCCGCTGCTTGTCGTCCAGGCTTTCTGCCAGGTCGAGCAGCAAAATGCTCACCGAGGAAAAGGTTTCATAGGTCTGGATGATGAGGGCTTCGGGGTTTGCATCAGGTACGACGGTGAACATCTTCATGGATCGTTCCTCGGTGGTGCGTTCTTCGGCAAAGCACGGTTTAGTGTTTTCCCGTTTGAGATAGTGATCTAGGGCCCTGTCGGCAGCTTCGTGGAGTTTTCTCGAGTCGAGGGTGCTGTAGGGCGAACGGGAGGTGGTTTTGAGTAGGTTGGGGCGGGGCGTTATCACGGTTAACTCCTTGTTGGGGCTGCCACCGATTCGGAAATAACGAAGGGCGGCGGCGACAGGAGAACCTTATGTCGGGACGGACACCACCCACAATCAGACTGGGTCGCTGATATTTGTAGGCAGAGGCGCTTCATTCTGTAGTCATTTGCGCGGTTATTTGAGAAGCCTGAGGGAGAGTACAACAAGCAAATACTGGCCATGAACGTCAGTTTTTACACAGCAGAGCTTATTGCCCCTCGTTATTGCACGATCAGGAACATCGGGTAATACCTAGGAGAAACTACAAATATTGAAGGTTAGCTAGCCATTAGAATCAGGCCTTTTTGGAGTCTGTGATTCTTGAAAATCGGTGGAGATAGAAATAAGTGCCAAAGAGATAAAGTCTTGGTTTGCATCTAGCGTTTGTAAGGCACACCGGACGTTATCCGCTATTTCGGCAGCCCCTTGCTGCGCCACCCAATTCGATAGTTCCTCTACAGCGGCACGCAATGCCAGTTGGTTCTCATTGATCTGCGTTAGCATTGAAGCGAATAGTTTTGTCTCGTCCATGATTGATTCCTGTGATAGAGCTATCAGATTCTTGGGGGGGCTGCTTCTCGTAATTACTCCGGGATGAGAGCTAGTCGTACGTGTTCGCACATCATATTCATATGGAGTCCTGACATGACTACTTTATATGCGATTGGCCATTACATCGTTCCAGCTTTTTTCCATCCCAAATACCGCGTCACCATCTCGGCTCCCAGTTCTGAGGGCCGAGCATCCAGCACCGGAATTCCATGAGCACTCAACCGCTCATGGAGCTCTGCCCGTACATTCATATAATCCACTGTTCCGCAATAGGCCAGCGCCTCGGGCAATGTTTGTATCGGTGCGTGCCGCAGACTGTCGAGCACCTCTTCGCGCAGGCTGCCCACCAACACCCGATGCTGACGGCTCAGCCGTTGGACGGCGGCAAGCAGTTCTTCGTCATCTTCATCCCTCAGGTTGGTCACCAGCACCACCAGTGCCCGGCGTTTTTGTCTCGCCAATAACTGGTTGGCGGCGGCCAGATAGTCGGCGGGGTATTGTGTGCTGTCGAGATCGTAAACGCTGTTGAGCAACACGTTGAGTTGACCAGTGCCTTTGACCGGAGCGAGGTAGCGCGGCTGATGGCTGGCGAAGGTGCTCAGTCCCACCGCATCGCCTTGGCGTAGCGCGACGTAGCTGAGCAACAGGCAGGCATTGAGCGCATGGTCGAAGTGCGACAACTCATCGTCCTGGCTACGCATGCGTCGGCCGCAATCGAGCATGAAGATAATCTGTTGGTCGCGCTCGTCCTGGTATTCACGGGCGATGGGTGTGCGTTGCCTGGCTGTGGCTTTCCAGTCGATCTGACGCAGGCTGTCGCCTTCTCTGAACTCGCGTAGCTGATGAAACTCCAGACCCAACCCGCGACGCTGCCGTTGGCGTACACCGAGTTGGCTGAGCCAGTTATCCACCGCCAACAGTTGCCCACTGTAGAGCCGGGCGAAATCGGGGTAGACGCGGGTGTTGTCGATCACGTTTAACAGGCGTTTGTCGGACCACAGGCCCATTGGACTTGGCAGGCTGATTTCGCAGCGTTCGAAGGTGAAGTGGCCGCGTTTCAGGGGGCGCAAACGATAGCCGATCTGGCTGTGCTGACCGGGTTGAAGTTCGACCGACAAGGGCAGGTGCTCGAGGTCCAGGCCGTTCGGTACATGGTCGAAGATTTGAATGTTCAATGGCTGGGCAAAATCATGCGTGATCTCCAGTCGCACTTCGCCCCATCGACCGAGCGCCAGGCTGCCGGGCATTTGCCGTTGTACGTGGGGCGAGGGCAGGCGTTTGAGGCGGGTGGCGTCGAGTATCGCCAGCGCCGGCAGTGCAAGCAGCAATCCCCAGTTGATCGATAAAAGGCTCGATGGAATCGGGATGTCCAGTGCCCGTAATGCGCCGAGCACGATGCCGATGGCCAGCAGCATTGCTAGCCAGATCAGCAGCAGGCGCGTGGGTTTCATCGGCGCATACCTTTTGTGGCGAGGGAGCTTGCTCCCGCTCCAGTGCGCAACACTGGCAAGCTCTTCGTCCTGTCAGAAATGTCGGGGCCGCTTCGCAGCCCAGCGGGAGCAAGCTCCCTCGCCACAGGGGTGATCCGCATGACGGTGTTCACAGCCGAGGCGCCGGCACTTGGTCGAGCAGTTGCTTGAGCACCTGATCGACTTCCAGCCCTTCGATGTCCAGCTCCGGGGCGATGCGCACACGGTGGCGCAGAACGGCCAGCGCGCAGCCTTTGATGTCGTCGGGAATCACGAACTCGCCGCCGCGCAACAAGGCCCGGGCCCGGGCGCAACGTACCAGCGCGATTGACGCGCGAGGCCCGGCGCCGAGGGTCAACCCCGGCCAGGTCCGGGTGGTGCGGGCCAGGCGCACGGCGTAATCGAGTACCTGATCGTCCATTGGCAGATCACTGGCAATGCGCTGCAAGGCCAGCACGTCCTTGGCTTGCAACACGGTGCGCAATGGTTGCACGTCGAGCATGTCGGCCCGGGTCGAGCGGCTGACCTGGCGCACCATGTTCAATTCCTGCTCGGCATCGGGGTAGTCCATGCGCACCTTGAGCATGAAGCGGTCGAGCTCGGCTTCCGGCAACGGGTAAGTGCCTTCCTGTTCGATGGGGTTTTGCGTGGCGAGCACCATGAACGGTTGCGCGATGGGCAGGGCACGGCCTTCGAGGGTGACCTGGCGTTCCTGCATGGCTTCGAGCAGCGCCGCCTGGGTTTTCGCCGGGGCGCGGTTGATCTCGTCGGCCAGCAGCAGGTTGGTGAACAACGGCCCTTTGCGCAGTTTGAATTGCTCGGTTTGCAAGTCGTACACGGCGTGCCCGGTGACGTCGCTGGGCATCAGGTCTGGGGTGAACTGGATGCGCGCGTATTCACCGCCGAAGCAGCGAGCGAGGGCGCGTACCAACAATGTCTTGCCTAAACCCGGCACGCCTTCGAGCAGTACATGGCCGCCGGCGATCAGGGCGGTGAGCACATCGTCGATCACGATGTTCTGGCCGATCACGGCTTTTTGCAGTTCCGTCCTTACCGCTTGGGCCAACTGGCTGGCGCGCTGGCGCTGCTGGGCGGCGTGGGTCTGGGTGCCGGGCTCGATCTGTTCACTCATAAGGCGTTCCTCAAGATTTGCAGGTGGGCGACCTGACGGCTGAATTCAGCGCTGGGCAGCCGCTGCTTCGGTCGCGGGCTCATGGCTTGGCTGATGGCGCGTGTGGGTTGGCCAGTCAGGCGTGCGATCACCAGCCATTGTTCGGCGACGCCTAGCTGTTCAAAACCGGGATGACGGTGACGGACACGGCGCAGGATGTCTTGCTGCAAGGCTTGCAACAGGCTGTGCTGACCGTTGTGACGGAGCATGAAATTGGCGCTGGCATGCAGGTGTTCCTGAAGCTGGCGGCGGGCTCTTGGGGCCGGCTCCAGCAACGGGCCGTTGCGCACGCCGACGTGCCAGAACCCGAAAACGATCAAGGCGATCAGGGCCACCAAGGCTTGTGGAAAGTAGCGCCACAGCAAGGTCAGCAAGCTGTCGTGATCGGTATTGAACAGCAAGGTCACGTCTGTGTCGGCCGTCAGGTACCACAGCAGCCAGGCGTTGTCGTACTGGTCGATGGCCGGGGTTTTCCAGAGGTCGGCGTCGGTGACCACGGTGATCGAGCCCAGCCCGTGACTCAGCTGCATCATGTGCGTGGCCTTGCCGCTGTTGGCCCAGGCCTGGGCGAGGTTTTTCGGGTCGTCGAGGTGGAACGCGGTGTCGAAGGTGACGTAAGCCGGCGCCTCTTCGTTCTCCAGGTAGAGCTTCGTCAGTTTGGGGTAAGGGTCGTCGCCAGGATCGGGCGGCGGTTCCTTGAGGTCTTTGCTCAGGGACTGGTGCACCTGCACCCGGTCGAGCAGCAGGTCATTGCTCTGACCGGTCTTCTCATCCCATAGGGCTTCGGCGACGAATAAAAGACGTCCACCGGCCCGGGTCCAGTTCAACACTTGATTCACCTGTCGTGGCGACATGTTCGACCGATCGCCGAGCAACAACAAACTGCGCTGATGGGGCTCGAGGCTTGGCAAGATGTCGAGGCTGTTGGCGTGGCTGACAGTCAGGCCCTGTTTACGCAGAAAATGCTCGGCCGCCAGATAGGGGTTGGCCTGGGCTTCGGGGGACGGGCCGTGATCGATTTCTGCTGGATAGGGTATGGCCTTGAAATACAGGTAAACACTCAGCGCGCCCACCAGCAGGGTGATGAACGCACCGACCGAAAGCCACAAACGCCGGTTCAACGGATCGCTCCGGGGCCGAATAACGCGCGCCAACCGTCACAGAGTTCCTGCTGCAAATGCGCCGGTGGCAGGCGATGCCCGTAGGCCATGTTCTGCCAGTGCCCGGTGAGGTTTTTACTGAAGGCCAGCAAGGCAGGTTGTTGCAGTTGTTCAACGCGCTGAAGAACTTCGCCTTCGGTGTCGGCGGGTTTGAGCGCCATGTTGAAGTCGTGCAGCAAATGGCTGAGCAGGGCGCGATAGAGCAGTCCGAGGGCTTCACGGGGATGGGTCTGCCAGAGGCTTTCGGCGCTGGCTGCGATGTCGGCGGGCAGGGTTTCACGGTTGAGGTCCAGGCCGAACGCCTGCTGCGGTAATGGCCGTGCGAGTTTGCGATTTAACGTGGGGCGGCGGCTGACGAAGGCCTGCAGCCAGTCGCGGTAACGCCAGATCAACAGCCCAATGGCGCCGATCACCGTGCCCCACAGCAACACTTCGATCAGGCTGGCCAATGCGCCAAAGCGTTGGCTGTCCAGCAAGCTGAACAGCGCCTTCAGCCAGGCGGGCGTTTGACCATTGCCCGCAGTGTCGGAGGCGGGTTTGTCTTCGCCAAAGCGATAGCGCGTGACCGTTTCCTTGTTCTTGAAGGGGGGCTGATCGAGGATGGCCTTGATGCTGTCCCGGGACGCCTGGCTGGTCAGTGGCTGGTCCAGTAGACGCGCAGAGTCCGGTGAGAAAACCGGTTCGGCGGCCCAGACGCTTTGCGCCGTCGGCACCAGCAGGATCGCGGCCAGCAGCAGCGTGACAACCGTGCTGGTCAAGCGTTGGCGCAATCGGCGAAACACCAGCTCGATATCCCAGGCTTCCAGCCGCGTGCGCCGGTTCAGATAAAGGCTGAAACCGCAGGCCACATAGGTCGGTTCCCAGACAATCAGCACCAGAACGTAAAAGGTATTGGTCAGGTGTTCCAGCCAGAGCCAGTCTTGGGTGGCGGCGGTAATCAAGGTCTGCCAGCCCCAGTCGAGTTCGACCTGTTGCGGCAAGAGCATGTAGAACAGCACCATCAAGCCGATCCACAGCGCGGTTTCCAGATGCACGCCGATGATCGTCAGCCACCGGGCGGCACCCGCGTTGCGTTGCAGCAACACGCGCAAACGTTGTTGGCGTTCTTCGCCCGCCAGACCTTCGAGTTGCACCACCGGCATCAGAAAACTGCGGCTCAGGCTCAGGCGGCGCCAGGTCAGGCTGGCCAGCAGTTGCGGTTTGAGCAGGTGCGGCCATTTGCGCAGGGCCTGTTTCAGCGATGGCGTTTCGCCGAACATGGCTTTGGACAGGATATACAGCGGCAGCCGATCGAACGCCGGTTTGAGCCACCAGAACAGGAACACGGCGAGGGAGGGCGAATCCCACAGCAGTAAGGTGAGCAGGGCGAAGATCGGCAAGGTGACGATGGCCCAACTGGTCATCAACAGGCGTCGATGGCGCTGACTCAGCAGCACGCCCAGGTCCATGGCTTCCCAGGTCGTGCGCGGGCGGATCACCACACTGGCATCACTCAGGCGCATGGCGAGTCCGTCCGGCGAACAGTAGATAAGTCGCCACTAGTATCCAGAGCGCTGCGCCGACCAGGTATTTGGTCAGCGGCGTGAGCCCGGTCCGCGACGACCAGTAGGCTTCGATAAACGCCGCAATCAGCAGAAACAGCATGACCCCGCAGATCAGCAACACGCTCTTGCGCGCCGCCAGCTGCAGGGCTTCGGCGCGGAGCAAGCGTCCCGGCGCGATCAAGGCCCAGCCCAGTTGCAGTCCTGCGGCACCGGCCAGGGCGATGGCACTCAGTTCGAAGGCACCATGGCCGATCACGAACGACCAGAAGGTTTGCCCATAGCCGATATGCGTCAGGTGCCCGGCCACCGCGCCGATCATCAACCCGTTGTAGAACAGGAAAAACGCGCTGCCCAGGCCAAACAGCAAACCGCTGGCGAAGGTCTGAAAGGCGATGCCGATGTTGTGCATGATGTAGTAACCGAACATCACCCAGTCTTCGCTGGCCGCCCGCTCTGCCAAGCGCCCCAGATGACCGGCGTCGGGGTCGTACATGCTTTGCATCTCACTGACCTGCTCGGCCGGGATGAGGTTGTAGACCAGCTCCGGGAACAGATACACCAGCAACGCGAAGCCGATCAGGCTGCCAAAAAACAACAGGCTGGCGGCAAGGACGAAACGCCACTGCTCACGCACCAGTCGCGGGAAATCGGCGAGGATGAAACTCAACACGTTGGCACCCAGTTGACTGCGATGCCGATAAAGCTGTTGATGCCCGCGCAGGACCAGTTGCTGCAATGAATCGATCAGGAAACTGCTGTAGCCGCGCTCCTGAGCCAGGGCCAGGTGTTGGCAGATCCGTCGATAATCGCTAGGGAAACTGGCGACTCCAGAGGCGCCCCTGTCTCGTTCCAGCCGTTCAAGCATGAGTGCAAACTGCTCCCATTCGGCTTGGTGGCGACTTTCGAACAGGCTTTGCTTCATGTGGGCCCCAACAGTCCACGGGCGATGCCGCTGAGTTCGGTCCTCGCCTGTGACTTCGATACCTGCAACGGTTGCGCGAGTATCGAGGCGAGCTCGTTGGCCCGCGCCTCGGAGAGTTCACCCTGGCGTTCGGCAAAGCCGAGGATGGCGCGTTGCTCGGTCAGCGTCAGGGCGAAGGCTGCGCGCTGCGGCGGGACATCGGGCAGTTGGGGGCGGGTGAGCGGTTGTTCGCGGTAGATCACCAGTGTACCGGCGGCCAGGTCGCCGAGGCGTTTGAAGGTGGGATGTTGCAGGCAGCTGATTGCCCCGAGAAAGTAGCCGAACGGCAACATGTCGACAAATCGCAGCAGGTTGCGCAGCAAGGACGCGGACCAGCCGATCGGCGTGCCATCGTCATGCACCACGCGCAACCCCATCCATTGCTTGCCCGGCGAGCGGCCTTGATTGAGCACCTCGAACAGCACCATGTACCACCAACTCACCACGAACAGCAGAATCGAACCCAGCCCGGCACCGAGTTTTCCCAGAAACGCCAACACAATAAACAGCAGGCCCAGAATCAACCCACGCAGGCCCAGGTCGATGGCGAATGCCAGCGCACGTACCATCAACCCGGCCGGGCGCAGCGGCAAGTCGATGCCTTCGGGCGTTTCGACGTGATACCGCGTGTCCAGTGGCGGGGGCAGCGTCGCGTTCCCTGGCAGTGCTGTGGTCTCGAGCATGGGCAACCTTGATGTGGCCTGGTCCGTCGGATGCTAGCAGCCTCTCGGGGGGAAACGACATAACTATGTAGTGCACGGTGCGTGGTCAGAAATGATTGAATAACAAGATTTCTGGTCGGGGCGCCATAGGTGCGCCTAGACTTCGCCGGTCTTCAGTTCAGGAACAACCCGTGACCTCGATCTTCTGGTACGACTATGAAACCACTGGCATCAACCCCCGTTGCGATCGCCCGCTGCAAGTGGCGGGGATTCGCACCGACTTCGATCTCAATGAAATAGACGAACCGGTCAACCTTTATTGCCAGCCCAGTGACGACATCCTGCCTCATCCGGCGGCGTGCGCGATCACCGGAATTACGCCCGCGCGCCTGGCCGAGCAAGGTTTGAGCGAAGCCGATTTCATGACACGGGTTCATGCCCAGCTCGCGGCGCCCGGCACCTGTGGGGCCGGGTACAACACGCTGCGTTTTGACGACGAGATGACCCGTTACAGCCTGTATCGAAACTTTTTCGACCCCTACGCACGGGAGTGGCAGGGCGGCAACAGCCGCTGGGACCTGATCGATGTGGTGCGCGCGGCTTATGCCTTGCGTCCCGATGGCCTCGTCTGGCCCAAGGACGACGAGGGGCGAGTCACGCTCAAACTCGAACGTCTGACTGCCGCCAATGGCATCGATCACGGGCATGCACACGAGGCGCTGTCGGATGTGCGCGCCACCATCGCCCTGGCGCGCCTGATTCGGGAAAAACAGCCGAAGTTGTATGACTGGCTGTTTCAATTGCGCAGCAAACAAAAGGTCATGGATCAAATTCGGTTGTTACATCCGATGGTGCATATTTCCGGGCGCTTTTCGGCGGCCCGCAACTATGTGGGTGTGGTGCTGCCGTTGGCCTGGCATCCACGTAATCGCAACGCGCTGATTGTCTGTGACCTGCACCTGGACCCTCAGGGGTTGCTCGATCTGGATGCCGAGACGTTGCGTCAGCGGCTCTATACCCGACGTGATGACTTGGCCGAAGGCGAGCTACCGGTGCCGCTCAAGCTCATACACATTAATAGGTGCCCGGTAGTAGCGCCTTTGTCCGTACTTCGTCCTGTAGATCAGCAACGTTTGGGGCTGGATATGGCGCTCTATCACGAACGAGCGCTGCGGCTAAGTGACGCACAACAAGTTTGGCGAGACAAAGTGTCGGGCATTTACGCCAGCGACGATTTCTCCCCGAGTCTGGATCCCGAGCAACAGTTATACGACGGTTTTATTGGTGATCGGGATCGGCGTCTATGCGAGCAAGTCAGAACCGCTGATCCTGCGCATTTAGCACAAGAGCAATGGCCTTTCGATGATGAACGTTTGCCTGAATTATTGTTTCGTTATCGAGCACGCAACTTTCCCGAAACGTTGAGTTTCGAAGAGCAAGAGCGCTGGCGAATATTCTGTCAGAAACGTTTGACTGCACCTGAGTGGGGCGCACCCAATACCCTGGGAAGTTTTCTGACAGAGGTTGCCCAATTGATGACTAGTGCTACATCGTTTCAGCGAGAGGTTCTGGATGAATGGCAGAATCATGTCCAGGTATTACGCAACCGTTTGAGTCTTTGAAATCGAAAATACTCTGCGCTTGAATTCCAGGCATAAAAAAACGCCAGCATTTTGCTGGCGTTCTTTTGGTCGCGGATCAGTCTGCGACACGCTTGCGGCTTAGCCCAGCAGGGTAGCCCAGCCTTCAACCACGTCACCGCCCCACTTGGCTTTCCACTCTTTCAGAGTTTTGTGGTTGCCACCTTTGGTTTCGATGACTTCGCCGTTGTGCGGGTTTTTGTATTGTTTAACTTTGCGAGCACGCTTGGTGCCGGTAGTTTTTACTGCGCCGCCACGTGGAGCCTTGGTTTTGGACTCTGGATCCAATAATGCGATGATGTCGCGCAGGGATTTAGAGTATTCGCCCATCAAGGTGCGCAGTTTGCCTTCGAATTCCAGCTCGGTTTGCAGTTTGTCGTCTTGGGACAGATTCTTCAAACGGGCTTGCAGCTCTTTGATAGCTTCTTCGGTGGCGCGGTATTCGTTGATCAAGGACATGAGGACTACCTTATGTTGGGCGCTGGATGGCAGGTGACAGTGCGACAATAATAGTCAGGGTGTTTCATCAAGTAAACATTTAACCGGAGTTTTATTTAAATTAGTTGCGGAATAGGACACACATTCGAGTGGCAGTTAAATAGCGTCACAAATATTCACAGTTGACCTCTTGAAGATTGCCCACAAGAACACCATCGCGTGGGGCGGCGTGGTGCTTGCAGAACCTGTACCGGACCTACGGCCAAGGCCACACGTCATCAATACTGCAGTTTTGCTGCGCAATCGCTAGAATGGCGGCCTTTGCGAAGTTCTGGAGTTTCCCCCTCATGCGCACTTTTCGGCTGGTGATTGCTTGCCCGGACCGCGTCGGCATCGTTGCTAAAGTCAGTAACTTTCTGGCGTCACATAACGGCTGGATCACTGAAGCGAGCCATCACTCGGATAATCTCAGTGGCTGGTTCTTCATGCGTCACGAAATTCGTGCCGATTCGTTGCCTTTCGGTATCGAAGCCTTTCGTGAAGCGTTTGCACCGATTGCCGAAGAGTTCTCGATGGACTGGCGCATCACCGACACGGAGCAAAAGAAACGTGTGGTGTTGATGGCCAGCCGTGAGTCCCACTGCCTGGCCGATTTGCTGCACCGCTGGCACAGCGACGAGCTGGACTGTGAAATCGCCTGCGTGATTTCCAACCACGATGATTTGCGCAGCATGGTCGAGTGGCACGGTATTCCTTACTACCATGTCCCGGTCAACCCACAGAACAAGGAGCCGGCCTTCGCCGAAGTTTCGCGTCTGGTCAAACAGCACGAAGCCGAAGTGGTGGTACTGGCCCGTTACATGCAGATTCTGCCGCCCGAGTTGTGCCGCGAATACGCCCATAAAGTCATCAATATTCACCATAGCTTCTTGCCGTCTTTCGTCGGCGCCAAGCCATATCATCAGGCGTCTATGCGCGGTGTGAAATTGATCGGCGCCACTTGCCATTACGTCACTGAAGAGCTGGACGCCGGTCCGATCATCGAGCAAGACGTGGTGCGTGTGAGTCACAGCGACAGCATCGAAGACATGGTGCGCTTCGGTCGTGATGTCGAGAAAATGGTGCTGGCCCGTGGTCTGCGTTATCACCTGGAAGACCGCGTGCTGGTGCACGGCAACAAAACCGTCGTGTTCTGATAGCCGCTGTTGATCGTTCCCATGCTCCGCGTGGGAACGCATCCTGTGACGCTCTGCGTCACCTCCCGCAGCAGACGCGTAGCGTCGAGGGCTGCATTCCCACGCAGAGCATGGGAACGATCCGGGTAAAGAGGGACATGATCATGGCTGATCCACTGGACAAAGCCGTTTCCAAGGCGCCCGCCACATTGGGTGAGGGTTGTCTGAGTCGATACGATCCGGATGACCTGAGCCCTGAAGATGGCACGGAGTTTCCTGGTGCCGCCGAGTTGTGGGAGCAGATGCAGGACGATTCCGACGATACAGCCGAGGGCGCCTGAAAAGATCTTTCAAGCTTGCTTGAACTTCATCAACTTGCGCAGCAATGGCCGCCCAAGCATCAGCAAAAACACCGGGCCACCGACCACCAGATAGAAGTAATAAGTCACCGTCCGCCAGATCAGAATCGCCGCCGCCGCGGTGGATTTTCCGACCATGGGCGCCAGCAGCGCCGCCGATGTCAATTCCGCCGCCCCGGCACCGCCCGGCAACAGGCTGAACTGCCCCGCACTCAGCGACAGCATCTGGATCAGAAAACACCAAGCCCACTGCAAGTCTACGCCCAGCCCACGCAATGCCAAATACAACACGCTGTAGCGCAAGAGCCAATGCAGACAGGTCAGTGCAAACACCGCAATCAATGTCTGAAAGGGCAACTTCAGTGTGTCAGTGAACGCCGCCAGGAAGTGCAGGAGTTTTCGCGCCCAGCGCATTCGGGTGGTGCCTTTGACATTGAGACGAGCGAGCAACTGACCACTCAGA
Organism: Pseudomonas sp. JL3; assembly: GCF_031570575.1. Classification (NCBI taxonomy): domain Bacteria; kingdom Pseudomonadati; phylum Pseudomonadota; class Gammaproteobacteria; order Pseudomonadales; family Pseudomonadaceae; genus Pseudomonas; species Pseudomonas sp. JL3. The sequence goes on along the minus strand of NZ_JAKWJK010000007.1, from coordinate 142,185 downwards.
CGAATCAGCGAGCGGTGGTAGCGAGCTGCTAATACGCAACTGAATAGCCCGCCGAACATCGAGAGGGCACTGACGGTCAGCAGCCATTCCATGCGCTGGCTGAGGTGCTGGAACAGTGCATAAATCAGAATCCCGCTCAGCGCGCAGAGAAAAAACAGCAGATCGCTCAACTGATCCATGGCGAACACGGCACTGCCCCTGGCCGGTCGTACGCCGTGGCGTGCCAGCAGCGCCATGATAGTCAGCGGTCCGCCACTGCCGCCGGGGGTGGCGCAGTAGGCGAATTCGGCGGACATCACCACCCCAAGGCTTTTGAAGCGACTGACCTTGTCGCGCTGATCCCCCAGCAGCAGGCGCAAGCGCTGGGTGTTGAGCATCCAGCACAGCAGAATCATGCCGAACATGATCAGCAGCCATTTCAATGGAAAGCTTTGCAACCGCGACCAGGTCTCGCCGCCGCCCAGCAACGAAGGGATCAGCACCGCAGCGAGCAGGGCGACGACCAGCAGGATCCCGCGGCTCATGCGGCGCGACCGATGGCGTCGCATTGCATTGCCAGCCAATGGGCCTTGGTCATCGGCACACGGCCCTCGTCGAGCAGACGCTTGAGAGTTTGCAGCCAATACTGACGCGAAAACTCATGGCGCATATCAACCGGATGCAGGCCGAGACGAATCACCGGCGCTTGCTGCCAGCGTTGTTCGCGCTGATCGCTGACGATTTTCGACAGGCCGCGGCGCCAGGCGCTGCGTGCGCTCCAGACCAGGCCGGGGGCATCGATCGCGGTGAAGTCCGGCAAACGATACAGATGCTGCGAATCGGTGGTGTAGCTCAGAGGTAACTGGCGCAACGCCTGGCGGGTGCCTTCGCTCATCAGCCAGGCCGGGGCGACGAAACCTTCCAGTGGCCAGTTGTAACGTTGGAATACCTCGATTCCGGTACGCAGGCGGGTGAGGGCGGCTTCCAGAGGCAGATCGTAGAATTCGGCTTCATGGGTGTAGATCCGGCGCATGAACCAGTCTCGGGGAGTGATGGGGATCGGTCCTTCATCGCAATGAAAGTAACCGTGCAGTGCCAATTCGTCGCCACGAGCGACGCGGCGGGTCAGCAAACGTCGAAACGCCGGATATGCGGCCAGGTCGTTATGTTTGTGAAAATTCGGCACCACCAGCCAGGTGATCGGCACCCCACCCAACGCGTCGACGGCTTCGACAAAGGCTTGGTAATCGGGCCAGGTTTGTGGCGCAATGTCGTGCAATACCAGTAACAGGCTGGGCGCGTTCATGGGCTCAACCATTGGCGATCAGGGGCCATTGAGTGCCGAGTACGGAGTGATAGTGCCCCAACAGGCTGTCAACCACGATATCCCAGGCGTAATGCTGCTCGACATGGCTACGGGCTTGTTTGCCTAATGCGGCACTGCCCTGACTGAACAGTTCGCGCACAGCGTTGGCCATCGCCGCTGGATTGTTCGGCGTGCAAAGCAGGCCGCATTGATCGGTGACAATTTCCTGAAAAGCCCCGGCGGCCACGGCCACCACCGGAATGCCGCTGGCCATGGCTTCGAGGACCACCAGACCAAAGGTTTCCTGATCACCGGCATGCACCAGTGCATCGGCGCTGGCCATCAAGCGCGCAACTTGCGCCGCCGGGTAGAACTCATTGAGGACGGTGACATTGCGCGGTACCAGGGTCGGCATTGACGAGCCCACCAGTAACAGGTGATAGCGACGGCCCAGACGTTTCATGCATTTGAGCAGCACCGGCAGGTTTTTTTCCTTGGATCCGCGGCCAGCGAAGATCAGCAGATGCGTATTTTCATCGATGCCCAATTCGGCCCGCAAACCTGGATCCCGTGCATTGGGGTTGAACGTTTGCAGGTCGACGCCCAGCGGTTGTACGAAAACGTTTTTCACGCCCAACCCGATCAGTTTATCGGCCATGATTTGACTCGGCGCCAGAACCCGGTCGAAGTTGCCATAAAGCTTGCTGACATAAGCTTCGATATTGGGTGTAACCCAGTTGCCCATGCGATTGCTGACCAGCAGTGGCAGGTCTGAGTGATAAAAACCGATCACCGGCACGTCGAGTTGGCGCTTGGCGTCCAAAGCAGCCCAAGCGGTCAGGTAAGGGTCGCCGACTTCAATCAGATCGGGCTGCAAATCCTGCAGGACGTTGCGCCAAGGCGCGAGACGGACGGGGAAGCGATAGCCCTTGCCAAATGGAAGGGCAGGGGCCGGAACCGTGTAGACACCGTCCTGTTCACTGAAATGAGCCCCAGGAATCAGGAGACTGTGGCGAATGCCCGGTTTAATGCCCAGACGACGGTGTTTGGCATCCAGATAAGTGCGCACGCCACCGCTGGCAGGGGCGTAGAACATGGTTATGTCAGCGATATGCACGATGAACATTCCTCCGGTCCGTTTGTTCTCCCTTGGTTGACCTATATGAAGAATAGATGTTCGGTTGGGGTTTTGCGGCGGAGGGTGTCAGCGGGTTTTTGCGGGGCTTTACAGACCGCTATCGCGAGCAGGTTCGCTCCCACACTGGATCTGTTGTGAACACATTATTTGTGAACAACGCAGATCAAATGTGGGCGCGAGCCTGCGATTGGGGCCTGTCAAACGTTCTAGATGCGGAAACTGCCTACCAATTGCTTCAATCGCGAAGCCTGCTGCTCAAGGTCCGAGCACGCACGCAACGTCGATTGCAGGTTTTCCACGCCTTCCTGGTTCAACGTGTTGATCTCGGTGATGTCCACGTTAATCGACTCAACCACTGCCGTCTGTTCCTCGGTCGCTGTGGCCACCGACTGGTTCATGCCGTCGATTTCGCCGATGCGCAACGTCACGCTGTTCAGGCGCTCGCCGGCCAGGTTGGCGATTTCCACGCTGTCTTGGCTGTGACGCTGGCTGTCGCTCATGGTGCTGACTGATTCCCGGGCGCCGACTTGCAGTTCCTCGATCATGGTCTGCACCTGTTGCGCCGACTCTTGCGTGCGGTGCGCCAGGTTGCGCACCTCGTCGGCCACCACGGCGAACCCGCGCCCGGCTTCACCGGCCCGCGCCGCTTCAATGGCCGCGTTGAGCGCCAGCAGGTTGGTTTGCTGGGAGATGCTGGTGATCACTTCGAGAATCTGCCCGATGTTCACGGTTTTGCTGTTCAGCGATTCGATGTTGGTACTCGAGGCGCTGAGCATGCTCGACAACTGATTCATCGCGGCAATGCTGCGATCCACCACTTGCTGGCCGTCTTCGGCCAGACTGCGCGCGTCGCTGGCCTGACTTGACGCTTGCGCTGCATTACGGGCGATTTCCTGGGCCGCAGCACCGAGCTGGTTGATCGCCGCCGCCACGCTGCTGGTGCGCGAGGCCTGTTGGTCGGAATTGAACATCGACGAGTTGGAGGCTGCCACTACGCGCAGGGCCACTTCGTTGACTTGGCCGGTGGCCGAGGACACTTCGCGGATCGACGTATGAATCCGTTCCACGAAACGGTTGAACGCTGTGCCTAGGATGCCGAATTCGTCCTGATTCTGGATGGTCAGGCGCTTGGTCAGGTCACCTTCACCATCAGCGATGTCTTCCATGGCGCGGGTCATGACGTGCAACGGCTGGATCAGGATGCGGATCAGCATGCCGAGCAAGGCGATGATGATGGCGACGGCAATCACTGTCGCGACGACCGCCGAGGCGCGGAATTCGCTGAGCATCGAGAAGGCTTTGTCTTTATCCACCGACAGGCCGATGTACCAATTGACCGAGGACAGGCCTTTGATTGGGGTGAATGTGACGATGCGGGTCTTGCCGTCGACGTCGATTTCACTGAGTTCGCTGCTGATGCGCGGGGTGGTTTTCGGATACGCCTCGCTCAGGGACTTCATCGCCAGGGCTTTGTCCGGGTGAACCAGGATCTTGCCATCGGCGCTGATCAGAAAGGCATAACCCATGCCGTCGAAATCCAGCGCGTTGAGGCTGTCGGCGATCACCTGCAAGCTCAGGTCGCCCCCGACCACGCCGATGCTTTGACCGTCCTTGAGCACACTGTTGACGATGGAAATGACCAACTGGCCGGACGCGAGATCGATGTACGGTTCGGTCAGTGCCGAGCCGCCGGTGCTTTGGGCGCTCTTGTACCAAGGCCGGACGCGAGGGTCATAGCCGTCGGGCATCTTGCTGTCAGGGCGGATGATGAAGGTGCCATCCTTGTTGCCCAGATAGGCGCCCATGAAGGTCGAGGTCACGGCCTTCTGCTCAAGTAGTTTGGAGACATTGCCGGTGTCAGCGTTCAGGGCGACGTTTTGTGACAGGTTTTCGATCAGCAGGCTGCGTCCGGCCAGCCAGGTCTGTATGTTGTTGGCTGTCACGCTGCCCATTTCTTGCAGATAGTTGTCTAGATCGTTGCGTATCGCATTGCGCTGCAAATAGTCGTTGTACAGTGTGAACGAGGCGAAGGCAGCAATAACGATGAGGGCGGCGGCAAGCAGTATTTTATGGCTGAAGCGTAGATTTTTATTCATGGCTTGGGGGTCCGCTAAAGTCTTAATGTCCAGGGCGTGCTTTTATAAAGGCGCGCAAAATGGGCAGGGTTGAACGTAAGCTGATATGTCCGCCTCTCCTTGGGGGATTACCGACGCTATTTTCAGTCTGGTCTCTCGCTTGTTATCGGCCATGAAGGATCAAAGATTAACCATGGGTGACAAAATGCCTGACTCGTTGCAACTCGTTATCGGCGCCGACCTCGCGGGCCAATCTGTCACTCAGGCCATGCGCCTGGCGAATCGTCACGGGCTGGTGGCGGGCGCTACCGGGACCGGTAAAACCGTCACCTTGCAGCGCCTGGCCGAAGCCTTCAGCGATGCCGGCGTGGCGGTGTTCGCGGCAGACATCAAAGGCGACCTGTGCGGCCTGGGCGCCGCCGGCAACCCTCAAGGCAAGGTCGCGGAGCGGATCGCCGGGATGCCCTGGCTGAACCATAAGCCTCAGGCGTATCCGGTGACCCTGTGGGACATTAACGGTCAGTCCGGTCATCCACTGCGTACCACCTTGAGCGAAATGGGTCCGTTGTTGCTCGGTAGCCTGCTCGAACTGACCGACAGTCAGCAGTCGGCGTTATATGCCGCGTTCAAGGTGGCCGACCGCGAAGGGTTGTTGCTGCTGGATTTGAAGGATCTGAAGGCGCTGCTCAATCACCTGCGCGACAGCCCCCAATTGCTGGGGGATGACGCGGCGCTGATGACCACCGGTTCCAGCCAGGCGCTGTTGCGCCGTCTGGCGACGCTGGAACAGCAGGGCGCTGAAGCGTTGTTCGGCGAACCGGCGCTGCAACTGGAAGACATGTTGCAGCCGGCCGTAGATGGTCGCGGGCGCATTCACTTGCTCGATGCCAGTCGTCTGGTGCACGAAGCGCCGAAGGTCTATGCAACGTTCCTGCTGTGGTTGTTGGCCGAATTGTTCGAGCAACTGCCAGAGCGCGGCGATGCCGAGAAACCGCTGTTGGCGCTGTTTTTCGACGAAGCGCACTTGTTGTTCGCCGGTACGCCCAAGGCATTGCAGGAGCGTCTGGAACAAGTGGTGCGACTGATTCGCTCGAAAGGCGTGGGGGTGTATTTCGTCACCCAATCGCCAGGCGACTTGCCGGACGATGTGCTGGCTCAACTGGGCCTGCGCATTCAGCACGGTTTGCGTGCATTTACCGCCAAAGAACAGAAATCCCTGCGTGCGGTGGCCGACGGTTTCCGGCCGAACCCGGCGTTCGATGCCTTGTCGGTGTTGACGGAGTTGGGGATCGGCGAGGCGCTGGTCGGCACCTTGCAAGACAAGGGCACGCCGGGGATGGTCCAGCGTGTATTGGTTGCACCGCCGCAATCGCGGATCGGGCCGCTGACCGAAACCGAACGCACCGTGCTGATCGCCGGTTCGCCGTTCAAGGGGCGTTATGACAAACCGGTCGATCGCGAATCGGCTTATGAAGTGCTGATGGGGCGCAAAGGTCTGGCGCCGGATCCTGAAGCCGCACCGGGTAAACCTGCACCTGAAGAGCCGAGTTTCACCGAACAGGCCGGGGAATTCCTTGGTACGGCAGCTGGGCAGGCGTTGAAATCAGCCATGCGACAGGCGGCGAATCAATTGGGCCGACAATTGGTGCGCGGGTTGATGGGCTCATTGCTTGGCGGCAGCAAACGTCGCTAAGAACCTGTGATTGAACATAACCCCCGCGTAGGAGCGAGGCTTGCCCGCGAGCTTTTGGCGGCCTCAAGGGCCTCTTCGCGGGCAAGCCTCGCTCCTACGGAGTATGTGTCAATTTCAGGTTTTGGGTTTGGCGTGAGCCGCCAGGCGTTCGAGGGCCGCCCGCAGATTCGGGTCGGTAATACCGTCAGCCGTCGCCTGAATGGTCGCCGCCGCATCGGTCGACAAATTTATCGTATGCCCCGCAGCCCCTTGCTGAACGGTAGGCGGTTGAACCTTGAACAGAATCCGCGTCAGGCTGGCGAACTCGTCGAACAGCTGTAACTGCCGTTGCAGACGCTTTTGTTGATAACGCAGGCGGGTGGCCCAGTGACCGTCGGTGACAATCAGCAATAAACTGCCTTCACGCCACGACGCCACATGGCAGTGCTCGCGGGCAGCCGGCTGCAACTGACTTTCCACCAGCCGTTGTAAATGACCCAGGCGTTGAGCGTGGCCAAAGATGGCTTTCAGCGGTTTGGCTTCGCGAAGCAGAACGGCGGGTGCTCTGGCCGTGAGAGGGCGAAATGCCATGATTGAACACCTGAAGTAACAGAACGGCCATGGTAACAGAAAGCCCCCGCTGCCCCCGACCCATTGCTTTGCGAGCGCTTTACCCATTAAATCAACGAGTAACTTGTGCCCTCGATGGGTTGAAGTTCAGCAAAAAGCCCTTATTTTAAGTGAGCCCCGTCACAGCGCAGTGCATGCATCGTGGAACAACGCCACTTTCCTCACCATCGTTTCCGGGTAGAATGCTCGTTCGCATGCGGCCGTGAGGGCTGCACGGGCGACTCACGGGGCCGCCCTCCATCCCTTTAGTGTGGAAGATCCTGCCGATATGTTTGCGCCTTTGTTAAAGAAACTTTTTGGAAGCAAGAACGAGCGTGAAGTCAAACGCATGCTCAAGACGGTGCAGCTCGTCAATGCCTTCGAAGAGCAAATGGTAGCCCTTTCGGACGATCAATTGCGTGCCAAGACCGACGAGTTCAAGGCCCGCCTCGCCAAAGGGGAAACCCTCGACAAACTGCTGCCAGAAGCCTTTGCGGTCGCCCGCGAAGCCGGTAAGCGTGTCATGGGTATGCGCCACTTCGATGTCCAGCTGATCGGCGGCATGACCTTGCATGAAGGCATGATCGCGGAAATGCGTACCGGTGAAGGCAAGACCCTGGTGGCAACACTGGGCGTTTACCTCAACGCGCTGTCCGGCAAGGGCGTGCACGTTGTGACGGTGAACGACTACCTGGCCCGTCGTGACGCCAACTGGATGCGTCCGCTTTACGAATTCCTCGGCATGACGGTCGGCGTGGTCACCCCATTCCAGCCGCCGGAAGAGAAGCGCGCCGCTTACGCCGCCGACATCACCTACGGCACCAACAACGAATTCGGTTTCGACTACCTGCGCGACAACATGGCGTTCAGCATGGAAGAAAAATTCCAGCGCGAACTCAATTTTGCCGTGATCGACGAAGTCGACTCCATCCTCATCGACGAAGCCCGTACCCCGCTGATCATCTCTGGTCAGGCCGAGGACAGCTCCAAGCTGTACATCGAGATCAACAAACTGATCCCGCAGCTGGAATTGCACGTTGAAGAAGTCGAAGGCGAAGTCACCAAGGCTGGCCACTACACCGTGGACGAGAAGACCCGTCAGGTCGAACTGAACGAAGCCGGTCACCAGTTCATCGAAGACATGCTGACCCGCGTCGGCCTGCTGGCTGAAGGCGAGAGCCTGTATTCGGCGCACAACCTCGGTCTGCTGACCCACGTTTATGCCGGCCTGCGCGCGCACAAACTGTTCAATCGCAACGTCGAATACATCGTGCAGGACGGTCAGGTCGTGCTGGTCGACGAACATACCGGCCGTACCATGCCGGGGCGCCGTTTGTCCGAAGGCCTGCACCAGGCCATCGAAGCCAAGGAAAACCTGAACATCCAGGCCGAGAGCCAGACCCTGGCGTCGACTACGTTCCAGAACTACTTCCGTCTGTACAACAAGCTGTCCGGCATGACCGGTACCGCGGACACCGAAGCGTTCGAATTCCACCAGATCTATGGCCTGCAGGTCATGGTCATCCCGCCGAACAAACCGTTGGCGCGTAAAGACTACAACGACCTGGTGTTCCTGACCGCCGAAGAGAAATACGCGGCGATCATCAACGACATCAAGGAGTGCATGACTCAGGGCCGTCCGGTGCTGGTGGGTACCGCTACCATCGAAACGTCCGAGCACATGTCCAGCCTGCTCGTGAAGGAAGGCATCGAACACAAGGTTCTGAACGCCAAGTTCCACGAAAAAGAAGCCGAAATCATCGCTCAGGCCGGTCGTCCGGGCGCGCTGACCATCGCCACCAACATGGCCGGTCGTGGTACCGACATCCTGTTGGGCGGTAACTGGGAAGTGGAAGTGGCTTCGCTGGAAAACCCGACCCCTGAGCAGATTGCCCAGATCAAGGCCGACTGGCAGAAACGTCACCAGCAAGTGCTGGAGTCGGGTGGCTTGCAGGTGATCGCTTCCGAACGTCACGAATCGCGCCGTATCGACAACCAGTTGCGTGGTCGCGCCGGTCGTCAGGGCGACGCCGGTTCCAGCCGTTTCTACCTGTCGCTGGAAGACAGCCTGATGCGCATCTTCGCCTCTGACCGGGTGAAGAACTTCATGAAGGCGCTGGGCATGCAGTCCGGTGAAGCGATCGAGCACCGCATGGTGACCAACGCCATCGAGAAGGCTCAGCGCAAGGTTGAAGGCCGTAACTTCGACATTCGTAAACAACTGCTCGAGTTCGACGACGTCAACAACGAACAACGTAAAGTGATCTATCACATGCGTAACAGTTTGTTGGCCGCCGACAACATTGGCGAAACCATCGCCGATTTCCGCCAGGACGTGCTCAACGCAACCGTCAGCGCGCACATTCCACCGCAGTCGCTGCCAGAGCAGTGGGACGTGGCCGGTCTGGAAGCGGCGTTGCAGAGCGACTTCGGTGTGGCGCTGCCGATCCAGCAATGGCTCGACGAAGACGATCACCTGTATGAAGAAACCCTGCGCGAGAAGCTGATGAACGAGCTGATCGCCGCGTACAACGAGAAAGAAGACCAGGCCGGTGCCGAAGCACTGCGCACCTTCGAGAAGCAAATCGTTCTGCGCGTACTGGACGACCTGTGGAAAGACCACCTGTCGACCATGGATCACTTGCGTCACGGCATTCACTTGCGTGGTTATGCGCAGAAGAACCCGAAGCAGGAATACAAGCGCGAGTCCTTCACCTTGTTCTCCGAGTTGCTGGATTCGATCAAACGCGATTCGATCCGCGTGCTGTCGCACGTTCAGGTTCGCCGCGAAGATCCGATCGAAGAAGAAGCTCGCCTGCGCCAGGAAGCCGAGGCACTGGCTGCGCGCCTGCAGTTCCAGCACGACGAAGCCCCTGGCCTGGAGCACCCGGAAGTGTTGGGTGAAGAGGTCGATGTAGCCCTCGCCACCGCACCGGTGCGCAACGAGCAGAAGCTGGGCCGTAACGAGCTGTGCTACTGCGGTTCGGGCAAGAAGTACAAGCATTGCCACGGGCAGATCCAGTAAACCCGTTTCATACGCTGAAATACCCGCGCCGCGACCGGCTTATGCCGTCGCGGCGTTTTGCCATTTAAACCACCGCGCCACGTTAAAAGAACGGGGAAATGACGGTGCAGACACTACTTTTTAAGGAGCGCATTCATGGCTGTTGGTCTTGGTCCTTTGCCCACGTTGCACCCGGTTGCCGGTTTTGAACTCGGTATCGCCTCGGCCGGCATCAAGCGCCCGGGGCGCAAGGATGTCGTGGTCATGCGCTGTGCCGAAGGCTCCACAGTGGCGGGCGTGTTCACCCTGAACGCCTTTTGCGCCGCGCCTGTTATCCTGGCCAAGCAACGCGTGCAAGGCCCGGTGCGTTACCTGCTGACCAACACCGGCAATGCCAACGCCGGCACCGGCGAACCAGGTCTGGCGGCCGCCGAGCGCACCTGCGCCAAACTGGCTGAGCTGACTGGCGTCGATGCAAGCCTGGTGCTGCCGTACTCCACCGGTGTGATCGGTGAGCCGCTGCCGGTCGAAAAAATCGAAGGCGCGCTGCAAGCCGCCCTCGACGATCTGTCGGTGAATAACTGGGAAGCCGCTGCTACCGGCATCATGACCACCGACACCCTGCCCAAGGGTGCCAGCCGCCAGTTCCAGCATGACGGCGTGACCATCACCGTCACCGGTATCAGCAAAGGTGCGGGCATGATCCGCCCGAACATGGCGACCATGCTCGGCTACATCGCCACCGACGCCAAAGTCTCCCGCGATGTGCTGCAAAACCTGCTGCTGGACGGCGCCAACAAGTCGTTCAACCGCATCACCATCGACGGCGACACCTCGACCAACGACTGCTGCATGCTGATCGCCACCGGTCAGGCAGCTCTGCCGGAAATCACCGAAGCCAGCGGCCCGCTGTTCGCTTTGCTCAAACAAGCGGTGTTAGAAGTCTGCATGGACGTGGCCCAGGCCATCGTGCGCGATGGTGAAGGCGCGACCAAGTTTGTCACTGTGGAAGTCAACGGCGGCGGCAACCACCAGGAGTGCCTGGACGTCGGTTACACCGTGGCTCACTCGCCGCTGATCAAGACCGCGTTGTTCGCCTCCGACCCGAACTGGGGCCGCATTCTGGCCGCCGTGGGCCGTGCTGGCGTACCGAACCTGGACGTGAGCAAGATCGACGTGTTCCTTGGCGACGTGTGCATCGCCAGCCGTGGCGCTCGCTCTGCCACCTACACCGAAGCCCAGGGCGCGGCGGTGATGCAGCAGGAAGAAATCACCATCCGCATCGAACTGGGTCGCGGCGATTGCAGCGAAACCATCTGGACCACTGACCTGTCCCACGAATACGTGAAGATCAACGCTGAGTACCGTACTTAAGACTGCGTCGACCCTATCGCGGGCAAGCCCGCTCCCACAGGTTCAGTGGTGTGCACAAGCATTGTGTACGGCGCGATCCCTGTAGGACCGAGGCTTGCCCGCGAAGACGGACCACCAGACGTTAAAGATTCTGGCTGTACTCTTATCAAAAGGTCCCGAACATGAGCCTCCACCTGATCATCGGCGACAAACTGTATTCCTCCTGGTCCCTGCGCGCCGCCCTGGCTCTGGAGCTGACCGGCGAGCCCTACACCGAAGAACTGATCAAGCTGAACCAGCCGGACACTCGCGAGCGCGTGCTCAAGCATTCGCCGACCGGTAAAGTCCCATTGCTGAAAACCGAACACGGCACCATCGCCGATTCCCTGGCGATTGCCGAGTACCTGGCCGAACAATTCCCCGACGCCGGCCTCTGGCCCAAAGACACTGCCGCCCGTGCTCAGGCGCGTTCGGCGTGCGCGCAGATGCACAGCGGTTTTTTCGCCATGCGCGGCAACATGCCGTTTGACCTGAGCCACGATGCGCCACTGTCGCCGACCCCGCCTGAGGTTCAGGCTGAAATCCAGCGCATGCTAGCGTTGTGGGCTGAATGTCGTGCCGTCGCGACTGAAACCGGTCCGTTCCTGTTTGGCGGTGCGACCCTGGCCGATGCGTTTTTTGCACCGATCGCCGTACGCCTGCGCACCTATCAGGTAAAACTGCCCGAGGCCGACGCGGCCTATGTCGAAACCATCTACCAATGGCCGGCCTTCAAGGCTTGGCGGAAGGCGGGTCTGGAGGAAATAGAGCGGTGAAACGAGTCCATGTAGCAGCCGCGGTTATTCGCGATAGCAACGGTAAAATCCTCATTGCCCGGCGTGCCGACACCCAGCATCAGGGCGGTTTGTGGGAGTTCCCCGGTGGCAAGGTCGAGGATGACGAATCCGTCGAAACGGCCCTGGCTCGCGAGCTTCACGAAGAGCTGGGCATCGTGGTCACTACTGCGCGACCGATGATCAAAGTCCGCCACGACTACCCGGATAAACAGGTGTTGCTGGATGTCTGGGAAGTCTCGGCGTTTACCGGCGACCCCCATGGCGCCGAAGGTCAGCCTTTGGCTTGGGTGACCGCGCGGGAACTGGTGGACTACGACTTCCCGGCCGCCAACCAGCCGATCGTCGCCGCTGCCCGCTTGCCCGGCGACTACCTGATCACCCCGGAGGGCCTGGAAACCCCGGCCTTGCTGCGCGGTATCCAGAAAGCCATCGCTGGCGGCATCAAGCTGATTCAGTTGCGCGCGCCTAATGGCTACGACCCGCAATACCGCGATCTGGCGGTGGACGCGGCGGGGCTGTGTGCCGGCAAGGCGCAGTTGATGATCAAGGGACCATTTGAATGGCTGGGGGACTTTCCGTCCGCTGGGTGGCACATCACGTCGGCACAGTTGCGCAAGTACGCGGCGGCCGGGCGTCCGCTACCGGCTTCGCGTTGGTTGGCGGCGTCTTGTCACAACGCTGAAGAACTGGCGTTGGCCGAGCAGATGGGCGTGGACTTTGTGACCCTGTCGCCGGTGCAGCCGACCCAGACTCACCCAGATGCGCTGCCATTGGGTTGGGAGCAGGCTTCGACTCTGATCGAGGGCTTCAGCAAGCCGGTGTTTTTGCTCGGTGGGGTGGGGCCGGCGGAGCGGCAAAAAGCCTGGGAAGCGGGGGCGCAGGGTGTGGCGGGGATTCGGGCGTTTTGGCCTGAGGCATAGCACCCGATCATTCCCACGCTCTGCGTGGGAATGCTTCCCCGGACGCTTTGCGTCCGCTCTTGGGACGCGGAGCGTCCCTTGCTGCATTCCCACGCGGAGCGTGGGAACGATCACTTAACCTCGGGCTTGGCCGCAGGCTGCCACAAAATCTCGGCAATCCCCTGACGCTTGGCAATCAACCGTGCCGCCACAAACAACAAATCCGATAACCGATTGATATACGCCAGCCCAACCCCGGCCAGCGGCTCAATCGCATTCAACTGCTGACAGCGTCGCTCGGCACTGCGTGCCAGGCAACGGCATACGTGGGCCTGGGCAATCAGTGCCGAGCCGCCGGGCAGAATGAAGTTTTCCAGCGGCCCCAACTCTTCATTCCACACATCAATCGCCGCTTCCAGGCGCTCGACTTCTGCTGTGTTCAGTGCCTGATACACCGGCATCGCCAGTTCGCCACCCAAGTCGAACAACCGATGTTGGCAGGGCGCCAACACCTCGATCACTTCGTTCAACCCCGGATACGTATCACTTTGTGCCGCCAACCCCGCCAACAGCACGCCCACCTGGCTGTTCAGCGTATCGACCTCGCCAATGGCCTCGATGCGCGGATGGTCCTTGGGCACGCGGCGGTCATCGCCGAGCCCGGTTTCGCCTTTGTCGCCAGTGCGGGTGTAAATCTTCGACAAGCGAAAGCCCATGGTTACCTCGACAGCTGATTGAGTTCTTGAGAAACCACCGGAGTACCCGACAACGGCAGGCGCAAGGTGAAACAGGTACCTTGGCCCGGCGTCGATTGCACTTCCATCTGGCCTTTGTGGTTGTTGGTGATGATGAAGTACGAGACCGACAGTCCAAGGCCGGTGCCCTGACCGATTTCCTTGGTGGTGAAGAACGGCTCGAACGTACGTTTGCGCACGTTCTCGCTCATGCCGATGCCGTTGTCCTCGACCTGAATTTCCGCCCAGGGCGGATTCAGTTTTGTACGCAGAATGATCCGCCCCGGTTCGCGGTCGTCGGTACGCTGGTGAATGGCTTGCGCGGCGTTTTTCAGCAAGTTGAGCAGCACTTGTTCCAGTTCGTTGGCGGTGCCGGGCACCGGGCCCAGTGCTGGATCGAACTGCCGAATGATCGCCTGACCCTTGAAGTCGAAGCCGATGGCCAAGTCGAAGTCGTTGCCGGCGATTTCCACCGCTTGATCGATCAACGCCGGCAAATCGCAGGGAGCCATCTGCCGGGTACTGCGGCGGCTGAAGCTGAGCATGTGCGTCACGATTTTTGCCGCCCGGGCGCCGGCCTGTTGAATGCCATCGAGTAACTGCGGCACTTCGCGAGCTTTCAAGTACTGGTTGACCGTTTCCAGCTCGATGCCCAGTTGCTCGGCTTGTTCGAGGTTTTTCGGCAGATCGGGTGACAGGCGCCGACGAATGTTCTGCACGTTGTGCAAGATTGCGCCCAGTGGATTATTGATCTCGTGGGCCATGCCAGCGGCGAGGCCACCGACCGAGAGCATTTTCTCCGACTGCACCATCATTTCTTCCAGGGACAGACGCTGAGTGATGTCGTCGATCCGGATCACCACGCCGCGCCCGGCACCGCCCATCAACGGATAAAACGTCAGGGCGTAATGCCGGGGCTCGTCGTCCTTGAGCCAGGTAACACGTTCGATCTTCGCCACCGTGTGCTGCTCGACGGTTTGCCTGAGTTGCGGCAGGAATGGCTTGAGCGGTTCGAAGGCAAGGAAGATCGGTTGGTTCAAGGCTTCGTCCAGGCGCGTGCCGGACAAAGCGCTGGCTTCCTGATTCCATTGGGTCACGTAGAGCTGCTCGTCGAGGGCGATCAGGGCCGACGGCATGGAGTCGATGATGCTGTTGAGGTAGTTCTGGAAGCCGGTGAGTTTTTTCTCGATCTTGCTGCGCACCTGAACTTCCAGTTCCAGCTTGCGGTTGGTGTGGCGGGTTTCTTCGGCCAGCCCCTGGGCTTGATCGTAAGCGGCTTGGGAATCGTCGCGGGCGCGCTTGAGCTGCTGCTCACGGGCTTCGATGCGCGAGAGCATGGTGTTGAACGCTTCGGCGAGGCTACCGATTTCGTCGTGGTTGCCGCGGGAGGCGCGCAGGGCATAGTTCTCTTCCCGGGTGACTTGCCGGGACAACTCTTCGAGCTGATGGATCGGCCGGGTAATCAGGCGTTTGATCTGCCGGGCGATCACCAGCCACAACAGCACACTGAAAATCAGAATCCCCAGACTGGCGGTCAGGGTCCCGGTGTAGAACGCCATCGGCAACTCGCTGCTGGCCACCAGCAGCAAATGCCCAGGCGCAGTGCCGGGGCGGGGCAGGGTGATCACTTGGTTGCTGCGAAACTCCGTGGCTTGCCAAGCCTCGAGGTGCCGGTAATGCTCCGGCAGGTCCAGCTTGTCGCCGTGTTGCAATTGGGCCAGACGCACACCCTTACCGTCATAGAGCGCTGCTGCCCGCAGCGGTGTGTAGCTGCTGAGTTCGTTGAGCAGGCGCTCGGCGGTTTGCGGCGACTTCAGGGCTTCGGAGATCAGGCTGGGGTTGGACACCAGTCGGCCGATGGTCTGCAAGGCCTGGGGGGCCATGCTTTCCTGGGAGATGTAATAGGCGGCGCTGATAAAGGTCAGGTTGGCGACCAGCAAAACGGTGGTCAACAGCACCAGCAGGGCGGCCAGCAGTTTCTGGCCGACTGGAAGGTTTTCAAGGCGCTGGCGCAATGGCATCAGGTTTATCGCTGAAAAGGAACAAGTGGCCAGCGTAGCCGCTGCTCAGTCGCTGGGCAATCCAAGGCTGCGCAGATGAACGATCAGGCGCTGCTGCAATTGATTGAGGTGGGGCAGGTTCAGCTGATGCCGCGACGCGACTTTGCAGGCATGGCCCAACAGGTAATTGATTTCAGTGCGGCGCTGATTCGCGACGTCCTGGTACATCGAGGAAAAATTGGCGGCAGTGGCCTGGATCACCCGTTCGACTTCCTCCTGGAGGTTTTGCGCCGCTGCCGGCTGGCCGCAGTGTTCCAGCAGCTCGGTGAGCTCGGCGCAAAGGGTGGCGACTTCGCAATGATGCTGCTGCAAACCGCCGTTGCGGCATTCGTGCAGCACGGTCAGCGGGTTGATCGCACAATTGAGCGCCAGTTTTCGCCACAGCCTTGTGAGAATGTCCGTGCTCCACTCATGGGGAATACCGGCGGCGCCCAAGTCCTCCAGCCAGATCGGCGCCACCGGGTGGCCGGCATCCCCCAGCCAGGTGTAGCCATGACCGGCGAACACCACACGCCAGTCGCCATCGCGAAATGCTCCTTCGGTGCTGGAGGCGAAGATGCAGCGCGCCTGAGGCACCTGCGCGGCAACCGCGTCCTGACTACCGAGACCGTTCTGCAGCAGGATCAGTTCGGCGTCGGGTGTCAGACGATGAGCAAGCCGGGCGACGGCTTTTTCGGCGTCGTAGGCTTTGCAGGCCACCAGTAGACGGCTGATGGGCTCGTCGCTGTCGGCTGTTTCGCCGGGCACCGGATACAGCTGCGTTTCGCCGTGTTCGACCAGCGTCAAACCGCCCGCCGCTTGATAGGCCTGCAAGCGTGTCGCGTCCCGCACGATCAGCCTGACCGGCACATCCGCCCGCGCCAGACGCGTGGCCCAAAGGGTGCCGAGGCTGCCAGCGCCCAGAATATGCCAAGGGATAGACATCAGCTTTTTGCTCGGTTTGACGCTGGCATGTGAGGCTCGCAGTATCGGTTGGAAAAGACCCGTTATAATGAGCCCGATTTTAACCGCAAGCCAAGCGCGCTCCATCGTTATCGAGCGTGCCTTTTTATTGGAGAGATTACATGCCGTCGTTCGACGTGGTATCCGAACTGGACAAACACGAAGTCACCAACGCGGTCGAGAACGCCGTCAAGGAACTCGATCGTCGTTATGACCTGAAAGGCAAGGGCAGCTTCGAGTTCAAGGAAAAAGACCTGACCGTCAACCTGACCGCGGAAGCCGATTTCCAGCTCGAAGCGATGATCGAGATCCTCAAGCTGTCCCTGGTCAAGCGCAAGATCGATGTGCAGTGCCTTGAAGTCAAGGATGCCTACGCGTCGGGCAAGCTGATGAAACAGGAAGCGGTCCTCAAGGAAGGCATCGACAAGGAGCTGGCGAAGAAAATCGTCGCTCACGTCAAAGACGCCAAGCTCAAGGTTCAGGCCGCCATTCAAGGCGAGCAAGTGCGCATCACCGGCAAGAAACGTGACGATTTGCAGGAAGCGATTGCCGCCCTGCGCGCCAAGACGTTCGACATGCCGCTGCAGTTCAACAACTTCCGCGACTGACTTTTCAAGCGGGAACCTCTTGGCGTTTTCGACGTCCGAGGCCCAAGCAACGGCAGAAACGATTGAATCCCCCGCGGGTTCGGTCTTTCTGCCGCTCATTTTTTGCGTGCCGGGTAGCCGGAAATCAGGAGAAAAAAGATGGATTTGAATGCTGAAGTGGACAACCTGGTCAAGGCATCCCAAGCCTGGATTCCGATGATCATGGAATACGGCAGCCGCGTGCTACTGGCGGTGATTACCCTGGCCATCGGCTGGTGGCTGATCAACAAGGTAACGCAAAAACTCGGTGGCCTGCTGGCGTTGCGTAACGCTGACCTGGCGCTGCAAGGGTTCATCAGCAACCTGGCGAATATTATTCTCAAGGTTCTGCTGATCGTCAGCGTAGCGTCGATGATCGGTGTCGAAACCACGTCGTTCGTCGCCGCTATCGGTGCCGCCGGCTTGGCTATCGGTCTGGCCTTGCAGGGCAGCCTGGCGAACTTCGCCGGTGGTGTGCTGATTCTGTTGTTCCGCCCGTTCCGTATCGGTGACTGGATCGAAGCCCAAGGTGTTGCCGGTACTGTCGACAGCATTCAGATCTTTCACACTGTGCTGCGTACCGGTGATAACAAAACCATCATCGTGCCTAACGGCAATCTGTCGAACGGCATCATCATCAACACTAATCGTCAACCGACTCGCAAGGTCGTGTTTGATGTAGGTGTGGCTTACGAGGCGGACTTGCAGAAGGCCCGTGAAGTATTGCTGGACCTGGCCAAGGACCCGCGTGTATTGACTGATCCGGCACCGGAAGCGGTGATTTCCATGTTGGGTGACAGTTCGATCACTGTTTCCCTGCGCGCGTGGGTGAAAACTGCCGATTATTGGAATGTGATGTTCATGTTTAACGAGCAATCGCGTGATCGTTTGAAGACTGCCGGCATCGATATTCCGTTTCCGCAGCGGGTTATTCGAATGGTTCAGGAAACTGTGCCGCAATAACGCCTCAGTTGTGACTTGAAGGTTCGGTCAGTTTTGTATTGTTAGGTTGCTATCTAACTAACAACATCAAAGATTGTATGAAACCAGACACAAAAAAACGCTCACCTGAATCAGGTGAGCGTTTTTTTTGTTGCTGTGTTGTGTAGCTGTCGAACTAGCGCTGAATTACAAGATGCTCAGCGGGTATTCGATGATCAGGCGGGTGTCAACTTTGTCGCTATCGTACGCGGAGTTTGCACGATAGACCGCGTTACGTACGCGGAAAGACAGGTCCTTGGCTGGACCGCTTTGCAGAACATATTTGGTCTCGAAGTCCCATTCGTGTTCTTTGGCTTCGCCATCATCGGTGGAGATGTTGTCACCGGTGATGTAGCGGGTCATGAAGCTCAGGCCAGGAACGCCGTAGCTCTTCATGTTCAGGTCGTAGCGAGCCTGCCAGGAGCGTTCGTCTTGACCGTTGAAGTCGGAGTATTGAACGGAGTTGGCGAGGAAGATTGTGCCGCCGCCATCAACGCCGTAAACATAACCGGTGTCACCGGTAGAACGCTGGTGAGCCAGGGTGAATTTATGTGCACCAAGGCTATAGGCCGCTGCGAGGGACCAGATGCGGTTGTCAACGTCACCGCTCAGCTCTTGACCCTGGCTCTTGGAGCGATAGCCGTTGAAGTCGAAGTTCAAGGACTGGTCGTCATTGATTGGCAGGGTGTAGTTGGCGTTGATGTATTGCTTCTTGAAGTGGTCTTCAACATCGGAAGCAGCTACGCCAGCTACAAAATTGTCGGTGAACTGGTAGGTTGCACCGGCAATATCAGCGGACTTCAGACCAAGGCTGTCGTGGCCCATTTGGTCCTGCGCCCGCATTGCGGTGAAATGACCACCGCTCAATTCAAGACCTTTGATTTCTTTACTGGTGATCAAAGTACCGGTAGCGACTTCTGGCAGCAAACGGCTGTCGTCTGTAGAGAAGACAGGGCTGGCAACGTATTGGTTACCGTGTTTCAGAACAGTGTCGGACAGACGGAATTTGACCGCGCCGCCAGCGTTGGATTGGGTGTCTTCTGGCGTGCCGTCGCTGTCCTTGCCGAACATACCGTTACCGGTACGGCCCGGACCGCTGTCCAGTTTGACCATGCCATTGGCCAGGGCGTCCAAACCGAAACCAACAGTACCTTGGGTAAAGCCCGACTCATAAACAGCCTGGACGCCCAGGCCGGTTTCTTCGCGGTAGCCTTTGATACGTTCTTTATTAGCGGTGCTCTGGTTGTTGGAGGCACCGTTCTTGAAGTCGCGATTCATGTACAGAATGCGGCTTTTGACAGTCAGGCTCTGATCTTCAAAAAAGCCCTTGGATTCCTCTTGAGAAGACGCCATTGCGAACTGCGAGGTACTAGCCGAAACAGCCAGTGCGATCATGCTCCACTTCATCACGCGCATCGTGATTTGCTCCTTTGGTTTTTAGAAGAGTACTGCCGTCCCGCCTGTTTTATTATCCGGGCGGCTCTTTCTTTTTGTGTCGGCGCAAACTTATATCACGCCGACCATGTTGGCGATACTTGCGCATCTAACCTTTCAGCTTCTTTACGACCCTGTCGCAAATGGCTGGGTAGATGTCGCAAATTCACAATCCCGACGCAATCGGACTGACAACTTTAGCGCTGTTTTCCATGACTTGAGCATCGGTAAAAAAGAGTCCCTGGTCCTGCACTTGAATCTCCATCGGGCAACCCTGCCACTGTTTTTATTGGCCTTAAGGCTTCCACTTCCAGCGGAGCGCTTATAGACGATACGGGTGTGAATGCAACAAGCGTGCACAAACCGGAATTCTGTTGCTGTTTTTTTCCAAAGGCCTGCCTGTTGCTGTAAAAACCTCATAAAACCGGGGGGTTCAAGCTCGTTTTACCTGAGCTTGACGCCATGCTTCGCATCGTGGTTACCACATCGAACCCGTGGGGGCGACAACCAAAAACGTTACCGGTTCACCCCGCCAGTGAGTAGTTAGCGGATGCTGACGCACTGAGCGTAGACGCGTTGTGCGGTTTTGGTGCGAAAAATTTCAATTGCTGTACCGAATTCACACAGTGTCGTTTTGTGACCGAATCGAACAGCCCGTCGTTTCTCGGTCATTTCGGCATTTTTTGTGGGATGCCTGGTTCTTTAATGGTGCGCCCCGGCTCAAAATGGCTCATGTCGGGGCGCTCGGAAACGATGAGGCGGCAGTTCGTCGTGAAGCGCTTGGCATTCGCAGGTATGCTGCCGTCCTGTCGCTTGGTGCCGCCGTCTTTTGGTATGGGCGCTAAGCTGAAAAAAGATGACCAGAGGGAGTGCGCGCTGTGTTCGCTTTAGATCCACGACTTCAACAAGACACGTTGCCGATCGGCGATTTCCCGCTCTGTCGGTTGCTGTTGTCCAATGATTCGAACTACCCATGGTTCATCCTCGTGCCACGCCGCGAGGATATCAGTGAGATATTTCAGTTAGATGTCGCAGATCAACAGCAGCTGTGGCAGGAAACGACCGCGCTGGCGGAAATGCTCAAGGATTCGTTCGATGCGGACAAATTGAACGTCGCGGCCTTGGGTAATGTCGTCAGTCAGTTGCACATGCATGTGATTGTGCGCAAGCGTGAGGACGCCGCCTGGCCAGCTCCGGTCTGGGGCAAGCAGCCGGCCAAACCCTATAGTCCAGAGCAGATCGCGACGATTCGCGAACGGCTGCGTCTGGTGTTGACCGATGACTTCACGTTTCTGGAGGGTTGAGTCATGAGCCTGGAAGAACGCGTTACCGATCTGGAAAGCCAGTTGGCGTTTCAGGATGACACCATCCAGACATTGAATGATGTGCTGGCGGCGCAGCAACATGTGGTTGAGCGCCTGCAACTGCAAATGGCGGCCCTGATCAAGCGGCAGGAGGAAATGGTCGGCCAGTTCGACTCTTTCGAAGAGGAAGCGCCACCGCCGCATTATTGAGCTACATAGTGAAAAAGAGGCCATAAAAAAACCGCGAACAGCCTGGGCTGTTCGCGGTTTTTTTTAGCTTTGGAGTCAGCGACGCGGCAGGGCGGCGATCACATCTTCGGCTTGCAGGCCTTTGTCACGGTTCATGACAGAGAACTCCACGCGCTGGCCTTCAACCAGAACACGGTGGCCTTCACCGCGAATTGCCCGGAAGTGCACGAAAATATCATCGCCGGAGTCACGGGAAATAAAGCCGAAGCCTTTGGAGGTGTTGAACCATTTAACGGTGCCGGTATCGCGGTTGCTCATGTCATAGCTTGGCGAGGCGGCGGCCGGTGAAGATTTGTAGAAGCTGACGGCCAAGTGCAAAAGAATGGCGATCAGGGCAACGACCAGACTGAACAGAACGGCAGGTTGACCGGCGATGACAGGCATCGGGGCGAACAATGTCAGTGTTTGCAATACCACAGCCAGAACCAGCAGGGCGCTGACCAGATTTTGCAGCTGATGACGCGGCCCTTTGTTCCAGTAAGGGATAACAGGTGCAAGGGTGAGGTTGAGCAGGCCGAAAAAGGCCAGGTACAGCGCATCGGGTTGTTGCAGGTAAGGTACCGCTTCGGATCGCAGGCTAGGGATGAAGGACAGCAGCAAGGCTGCTGCGCCCATTAGCAGGTGGACGATTTTCAACATTTTGATTAACTCACGTTAAGACGGATCACAAGGAAGAGCTGATGGAGCACGGTTCGCTTCAGAACAATAAGAGGCGTTGGACACGTACCCGGTATCAGCCTATGCGCAGCCCCCGGAAAATAGGTGGTAGCGACACACTGCCTATTTAACAGCAAAGCCCGCCGCTACTCAAATCAGGCAGTCCGGCGGTGCTTGTCTTCTGGCCGCTGAGCGGATAACGATTGCTGAGTGTTGTTTGCGCGATGTGTTCCTAGGATCTTTTGCCTTTCATTGAGTGATGTTGCGTCAGTCTTCGTAGGAAATCGTCAGGCCTAGGACGTGCTCCATGATCTTCCTTTTGTTGTTGGCTTATCCTACGTCGATGGTCATAAAGTCATCTAGATATCCCTGTACGCCTGCGCTTTTATAAGGAAACGGAATATGAGTCTTATAAGCAGCAAGGATGGCAAAGGAGTGTCAATGGTATGGTTTATCAAGAGAGGCGAAGGGAGGGGAGGGTCGGTCCACTCAAGGAAGTAAGGATTGATTCATTTGTCAGTGAATTCGATATGGGCCTGGCCCAGCCATTATCCCGGTCAGTGCGTTTGAATGGCTTTGCGACCTGTTTGCGATTGGAGCAGGTCTATTGGGATATTTTAGGTGATATGGCCAAGGTCAATTGCTGCTCGATCAGTGCGCTGTTGTCCCATGTGGATCGCGAAGTGCATTTGCGCCATGGCGGGGTGAAAAACTTCACCGGGCTGGTGCGGGTTGTCTGCGTCGTGCACAGCCTGAAGGAGGGAAGTTGCCTCGTCATGGCCTAGCGGTGGCGGTTGATCGTGTCGAGTGTCGGTCTGTGCAGTCTTACGGCTGCACAGGCTGCATTTAATGGATATAATCCCGCCCTTTGCCGCAAAGCCCAGCATGCGCGGTAGCAATCTGATCGCCGAGACAACCCCCATGCCGATGTACGACTATCAATGTGCTTCCTGTGGTCATCAGTTGGAAGCCATTCAAAAGATCAGCGCAGCACCGCTGGTCGACTGCCCTGCCTGCCAGGCGCCAGAGCTTAAAAAGATGCTGTCCATGCCGGGCTTCCGCCTTAGCGGCACCGGCTGGTACGAAACCGACTTCAAGACCGGTTCCAAGAAAAATCTGGCCGGTGGCGACAAAGCTGACTAGGGTCTGGCGCCCGGTCTGAGTGACACGCGCGAGCTCTTGCATCATCCGGCACCTTTATTCAAGTGCGGGGGCGGCAAGACCTCCAACCGAATTTCGAATTACGAGAAGCGAAACCACTACCATGATGCGCAGCCATTATTGCGGCCAACTGAACGAAAGCCTGGAAGGCCAGGAAATTACCCTTTGCGGATGGGTCCACCGTCGTCGTGACCACGGTGGGGTGATTTTCCTCGATATCCGTGATCGTGACGGTCTGGCCCAGGTGGTGTTCGACCCGGACCGCGCTGAATCCTTCGCCGCCGCCGATCGCGTGCGCAGTGAATACGTGGTCAAGATCACCGGCAAGGTTCGCCTGCGTCCGGCCGGTGCCACCAACGCCAACATGGCGTCGGGCATGATCGAAGTGCTGGGCTACGAGCTGGAAGTATTGAACGAAGCGGAAACCCCGCCGTTCCCGCTCAACGAGTTCTCCGACGTCGGCGAAGAAACCCGCCTGCGTTATCGCTTCCTCGACCTGCGTCGTCCGGAAATGCTCGAGAAGCTGCGTCTGCGTTCGCGCATGACCACCAGCATCCGTCGCTTCCTGGACGAGAACGGCTTCCTCGATGTCGAGACGCCGATTCTGACTCGCGCCACGCCAGAAGGCGCTCGCGACTACCTGGTGCCGAGCCGTACTCATGCAGGTAGCTTCTTCGCCTTGCCGCAATCGCCACAGCTGTTCAAGCAGCTGCTGATGGTCGCCGGCTTCGACCGTTACTACCAGATCGCCAAGTGCTTCCGCGACGAAGATCTGCGCGCCGACCGTCAGCCGGAGTTCACCCAGATCGACATCGAGACCAGCTTCCTCGATGAAAAAGAGATCATGGGCATCACCGAACAAATGATCCGCAACTTGTTCAAGGAAGTGCTGGGTCTGGAATTCGGCGACTTCCCGCACATGACTTTTGAAGAGGCCATGCGTCGCTACGGTTCCGACAAGCCGGACCTGCGTAACCCGCTGGAACTGGTTGACGTTGCCGATCAACTGAAAGAAGTCGACTTCAAGGTGTTCAGCGGCCCTGCCAACGACCCGAAATGCCGCGTTGCCGCTCTGCGCGTTCCAGGCGCAGCAAGCATGCCGCGCAGCAAGATCGACGACTACACCAAGTTCGTCGGCATCTACGGTGCCAAGGGCCTGGCGTACATCAAGGTCAACGAGCGCGCCAAAGGCGTCGAAGGTCTGCAGTCGCCAATCGTCAAGAACATCCCGGAGGCCAACCTCAACGTGATCCTCGATCGCGTCGGTGCGGTCGATGGCGACATCGTGTTCTTCGGCGCCGACAAAGCCAAGATTGTCAGCGAAGCCCTGGGCGCGCTGCGGATCAAGGTTGGTCACGATCTGAACCTGCTGACCTGCGAATGGGCCCCGATGTGGGTCGTCGACTTCCCGATGTTCGAAGAGAACGACGACGGCAGCTTCACCGCGTTGCACCACCCGTTCACCGCGCCGAAGTGCACGCCGGAAGAACTGGAAGCCAACCCGGCAAGCGCGCTGTCCCGTGCCTACGACATGGTCCTGAACGGCACCGAGCTGGGTGGCGGTTCGATCCGTATCCACCGCAAGGAAATGCAACAGTCGGTGTTCCGTCTGCTGGGTATCAGCGAAGCGGAACAGGAAGAGAAATTCGGCTTCCTGCTCGACGCCCTGAAATACGGTGCGCCGCCGCACGGTGGCCTGGCCTTCGGTCTGGACCGTCTGGTGATGCTGATGACCGGCGCCCAGTCGATCCGTGAAGTGATCGCCTTCCCGAAAACCCAGAGCGCTGCCTGCGTCATGACTCAGGCACCGGGTCTGGTGGATGCCAAGGCATTGCGCGAACTGCACATTCGTCTGCGCGAAACGCCTAAAGCTGAGTAAGACTGACCAGAAGGGCGCATCTTCGGATGCGCCCTTTCCATATAGAAGGTCGAGATTTTTATTTGCTGGCTGGCGCATCATGGCGTGGCGGGCAATGTTTCAAAGATAATTCGGAGCGAGTTATGGCGGGTCATTCCAAGTGGGCGAACATCAAGCACCGCAAAGAACGTCAGGATGCCAAGAAGGGCAAGATTTTCACCAAGTGGATTCGTGAACTGACGGTTGCTGCTCGTCAGGGCGGCGGTGATCCAGGCTCCAACCCGCGTCTGCGTCTGGCGCTGGATAAAGCGCTGGGCGCGAACATGAGCCGCGACATCATCGATCGCGCGGTCGCTCGCGGTGCCGGTGCTGCCGATACCGACGACATGGTCGAGCTGACCTACGAAGGTTACGGCCCGGGCGGTGTGGCAGTGATGGTTGAATGCATGACCGACAACCGCAACCGCACCGCAGCGGCTGTTCGCCATGCGTTCAGCAAGTGCGGCGGCAACCTCGGCACCGATGGTTCGGTGGCCTACCTGTTCGAGCGCAAGGGACAGATTTCCTTCGCGCCAGGGGTGGATGAGGATGCGCTGATGGAAGCGGCCATGGAGGCCGATGCCGATGACGTGGTGACTCACGAAGACGGCTCCATCGACGTGTTCACCTCGTTCGCCGGCTTCTATTCCGTGCGCAACGCTTTGGAGGCCGCAGGCTTCAAGGGCGATGATGCGGAAATCGTCATGCTGCCGACCACCAGTGCCGAACTGGACCTGGAAGGCGCCGAGAAGGTTCTGAAGCTGATCGACATGCTCGAAGACCTGGACGACGTGCAAAACGTGTATTCCAACGCCGACATTCCGGAGTCGGTGGCCGCACAGCTCGGATAAGGGCGACTAAGGTTCAGTGTGGGAGCTGGCTTGCCTGCGATGGCGGCGTGTCAGGCTACATCATTGTTTGATGTGCCTACGCCATCGCAGGCAAGCCAGCTCCCACATTTGTTATTCGCTGTATTGAATATCGTGCTCTTACCTAACCCGCAGGCGTTATGACTTTAATTCTTGGTATCGACCCCGGTTCGCGTATCACCGGTTATGGCGTGGTACGTGATACCGGGCGTGGTTGCGTGTACGTGGCGTCGGGTTGCATTCGCACGGGCTCCGGCGAGCTGCATGAGCGTCTGCAAATCGTCTATCGGGGCGTGCGTGAAGTGATCCAGACCTATGGCCCGGTAACCATGGGCATCGAAAAAGTCTTCATGGCCCGCAATGCTGACTCCGCACTCAAACTCGGTCAGGCTCGCGGCGCAGCCATCGTGGCCGGTGCCGAGGAAAGCCTGGAAATTGCCGAATACACCGCGACCCAAGTCAAGCAGGCGGTGACCGGCACCGGTGGGGCGAACAAGGAACAAGTGCAAATGATGGTCATGCACATGCTGAAATTGACCAGCAAGCCGCAAATCGATGCTTCGGATGCCCTGGCCATCGCGATTTGCCACGCTCACACCCGGTCCAGTCTGTTGCCTCATGGTCTGGGTACAGCACGCAGTCGTGGCGGGCGCCTGCGTCTCTGATAGCATCAGCAATCATTTTTTATGGAATGAGGGGTTTGCGCCTGTGTTGTCGGCGCAAAACCCTTGTTCTGTCAGTCGCCAGCACTGATCTGGCCAAGGCTCAAGGATCTGAAACGTGATTGGACGCTTGCGCGGCACTTTGGCTGAGAAACAGCCGCCGCACCTGATTCTGGATGTAAACGGTCTGGGGTATGAGCTGGAAGTGCCCATGACCACGCTTTATCGCTTGCCGTCGGTCGGTGAACCGCTGACCTTGCACACCCATTTGGTCGTGCGCGAAGACGCGCAGTTACTCTATGGCTTCTTCGGCAAGCGCGAGCGAGACTTTTTTCGCGAACTGATCCGTCTCAATGGTGTGGGGCCGAAACTGGCACTGGCCTTGATGTCGAGCCTGGAGGTCGACGAGTTGGTGCGTTGCGTGCAGTCCCAGGACACTTCGGCGCTGACCAAGGTGCCGGGCGTGGGCAAGAAGACGGCCGAGCGTTTGCTGGTGGAACTCAAGGACCGCTTCAAAGCGTGGGAGACCGTGCCGGCGATGTTCGCGTTGGTGCCAAACCAGCCGGGTGGGCCAGATGCGCCTCCGGTCGCCACCGCCGAAAATGACGCGGTCAGCGCGCTGATTTCCCTGGGCTACAAGCCGCAGGAAGCCAGCAAGGCGATTTCTGCGATCAAGGAGAAAGGTTTGAGCAGTGAAGACATGATTCGTCGTGCCCTGAAGGGAATGATCTAAGTGATTGAAGCTGATCGTCTGATCGCCGCCACGGGTGGTCCCCGTGACCGCGAGGAAGTCCAGGACCGGGCGATTCGTCCCGTCAGCCTGGCCGAGTACATTGGCCAGCCAACCGTTCGCGAGCAAATGGAGTTGTTCATCCAGGCCGCGCGTGGGCGCAATGAATCCCTGGATCACACGCTGATTTTCGGTCCGCCGGGCCTGGGTAAAACCACCCTGGCCAACATCATTGCCCAGGAAATGGGCGTGTCGATCAAAAGTACCTCGGGCCCGGTCCTTGAGCGTCCGGGTGATTTGGCGGCCTTGCTGACCAATCTTGAGCCCCATGATGTGCTGTTCATCGACGAGATCCATCGGTTGTCGCCAATTGTCGAAGAAGTGCTGTACCCGGCCATGGAAGATTTCCAGCTCGACATCATGATCGGCGAAGGGCCAGCCGCGCGCTCGATCAAACTCGATTTGCCGCCGTTCACCCTGGTCGGCGCAACCACCCGCGCCGGTATGCTGACCAACCCATTGCGCGACCGTTTCGGGATCGTTCAGCGTCTGGAGTTCTACAACACCGCCGACCTGGCAACGATTGTCAGCCGTTCGGCGAACATTCTCGGTTTGCCACTGGACCCGGAAGGTGCCTTCGAAATCGCCCGTCGTGCCCGTGGCACGCCGCGGATCGCCAACCGCTTGCTGCGTCGGGTCCGGGATTTTGCCGAGGTCCGCGCCAAGGGCCACATCACTAAACCGATCGCCGACCTGGCCTTGAACCTGCTGGATGTCGACGAGCGCGGCTTCGATCATCAGGATCGACGCCTGCTGTTGACCATGATCGAGAAGTTCGACGGTGGGCCGGTGGGGGTGGACAGTCTGGCGGCAGCCATCAGCGAAGAGCGTCACACCATTGAAGACGTGCTGGAGCCGTATTTGATCCAGCAGGGCTACATCATGCGCACTCCGCGGGGGCGGGTGGTCACTCGGCATGCGTACCTGCACTTCGGTTTAAACATCCCGTCACGATTAGGCGAGATGCCCGTGGTAGACGAGTTCCTCGATGCCGTGGACGATTAGTCACCTTTGCGCGCTGATTTATTCGGTGTTTGTGCTGTCCCAGGACCGTACTTTCGCCAGAAAGCCGCGAATCAATGAAAAACAGTTGCCTGGCCGGATTGGCAACCTGAGGAGTAAGCACTAGAGTATGCGCGCGCAAAACGGGCTTGAGCCGTTCGCACATCGTTGTCGCGTTTATTACGAGGACACCGATGCGGGCGGCATCGTGTATTACGTCAATTACCTCAAGTTTATGGAACGGGCTCGAACCGAGCGGCTCCGGGAGCTGGGCTTTGCCCAGTCGGCGCTGGCAGGGGAGGACCTGTTGTTCGTCGTGCATTCCAGCGAAGCGCGTTACCACGCGCCGGCGCGACTGGACGACGAACTGCTGGTAAGCGCTGAAGTAATTGAATTGAACCGGGTCAGCCTGCGCTTCAAACAGCAGGTCAGGCGGGCTACGGATAATGTGCTGCTCTGCGAAGGGCAGTTTCTGGTGGCCTGTGTGCGCACCAACAGTTTGAAACCCCGAGCCATTCCCGAAGCTCTACGTGCGGCCTTTGCCGACGTGAGCGGCGCGGGTACACACTCAAAGCAGGAGATAAAGCGTGGAAGCTAACGTCGTCGACCATTCCTCCATGTGGAGCCTGGTCAGCAATGCCAGTATCGTGGTGCAACTGGTAATGCTGATCCTGGTAGCCGCATCGGTGACCTCATGGATCATGATCTTTCAGCGCAGCAACTTGCTGCGCGCCGGTCGACGTGCCCTGGAGAGCTTTGAAGAGCGCTTCTGGTCCGGTATCGACCTGTCCAAACTCTACCGTCAGGCCGGCAGCAACCCTGATCCGGATTCGGGCGTCGAGCAGATCTTCCGTGCCGGTTTCAAGGAGTTCTCCCGTCTGCGTCAGCAGTCAGGCGTTGATCCGGAAGCGGTCATGGAAGGCGTGGCCCGTGCCATGCGCGTCGCCATTTCCCGTGAGGAAGAAAAGCTCGAGCAGAGCCTGCCGTTCCTCGCCACCGTCGGTTCCGTCAGCCCGTACATCGGTCTGTTCGGTACGGTCTGGGGCATCATGAACTCCTTCCGTGGTCTGGCAACTGCCCAGCAAGCGACTCTGGCCACTGTGGCTCCGGGTATTGCCGAAGCACTGATCGCTACCGCGATCGGTCTGTTCGCCGCTATCCCGGCCGTTATCGCGTACAACCGTTTTGCTGCTCGCAGCGAAACCCTGCTGGGCCGTTACTACACCTTCGCCGACGAATTCCAGGCGATCCTGCACCGCAAAGTGCACACCAGCGAAGAATAAGCAGGTAATTTCCAATGGCTTTAATCGCTCGAGCTCGCAAAAAGCGCAAGCCGGTTGCCGAGATGAACGTGGTGCCTTACATCGACGTGATGTTGGTACTGCTGGTCATCTTCATGGTGACCGCGCCGATGCTTAATCAGGGCGTGAAAGTTGATCTGCCCAAGGTTTCCAGCGAAGCCTTGCCGCAGGACAACAACACTCAGGTCCTGACCATTTCGATCAAGTCTGACAAGACCTACTACTGGAACCTTGGCAGCGAAGTCGACACCGAAAAGCAGCAGGACAAGGCCATGACCTTGCCGCAAATGACTGACGCGGTGACCAAGATCATTCGCGCCGGTACTGAAGGCGGCAAGCGTACCCAGGTATTCATTCGCGGTGACAAGACTGTCGATTACGGCTCCGTCATGGGCGCCATGGGCGGGTTGCAGAAAGCCGGGGTCGGTAATGTTGGCTTGATTACCGAGGCACCCTGATGCAGCAAATGCGAGAGCCGTCCGCCTCGGAAAGCTACTTCTGGCCTAGTGTCTGGGCGCTTGTCTTGCACGTGCTGGTTTTTGGCATGCTGTTCGTCAGTTTTGCCTTCACACCGGAACTGCCGCCGGCCAAGCCGATTGTCCAGGCGACCTTGTACCAGCTGAAATCGAAAAGTCAGGCGACCACCCAGACCAATCAGAAGATTGCGGGTGAGGCGAAGAAATCCGCCGCGCGCCAGACCGAAGTCGAACAGATGGAACAGAAAAAGATCGAGCAGGAAGCGATCAAGGCCGCGGAACAAAAGAAGGAAGATGCGGCTCAAAAAGCCGAAGAATCCAAGAAGGCCGACGAGACGAAGAAAGCGGAAGAGGCAAAAAAGGCTGATGAAGCCAAGAAAGCCGATGAAGCCAAGAAGACCGCCGAAGCCAAAAAGGCCGAAGAGAAACAATTGGCTGATATAGCCAAGAAGAAATCTGAAGAAGAAGCCAAGAAAGCTGCTGAAGAAGAGGCCAGGAAAGCGGCCGCTGAAGAAGCGAAGAAAAAGATCATCGAAGACGCGAAGAAGAAAGCCGCCGAAGACGCCAAGAAGAAATCTGAAGCTGAAGAGGCGAAGAAGAAAGTCGCCGAAGACGCGAAGAAGAAAGCTGCTGCCGATGCCGCGAAGAAAAAATCGCAGGAAGCGGCACGTAAATCCGCCGAAGACAAAAAGGCCCAGGCCCTGGCAGATTTGCTTTCCGACACGCCGCAGCGTCAGCAGGCCTTGGCCGATGAGCAGGGTGACGAAGTCGCCGGCAGTTTCGATGATCTGATTCGTGCTCGTGCAGCGGAAGGCTGGGCTCGTCCACCTTCGGCACGCAAAGGCATGACGGTCGTGTTGCAAATCGGCATGTTGCCCGATGGTACGGTGACTTCGGTCGGCGTGGCCAAGTCCAGCGGCGACGGTCCGTTTGACGCTTCCGCTGTAGCGGCGGTCAAGAACATTGGACGTTTGACAGAAATGCAGGGAATGAAGCCGAGTGATTTCGCTCCGTATCGTTCATTCAAGATGACATTCACACCTGAGGATCTAGCCTTGTGAGAAACCTTCTTCGAGGAATGCTTGTCGTTATCTGCTGCCTGGCAGGGATAGCGGCAGCTGATGAAAAAAACATTCTGGTCACCAGCGGCAGTGATCGGGCCACCCCGATCGCAGTTGTTCCGTTCGGTAACCAGGGCGGCAGCGTGCTGCCGGATGACATGGCTGAAATTATCGGTAACGACCTGCGCAACTCGGGTTACTACTCGCCGATTCCAAAACAGAACATGATCAGCCAGCCGAGCCAGGCCAGCGAAATCATCTTCCGTGACTTCAAGGCGCTGGGAGCCCAATACGTCATGGTCGGCAGTATCGTTCCAGCGGGCGGTCGTCTGCAGGTTCAATACGCACTGTTCAACGTCGCCACCGAGCAGCAAGTGCTGACCGGTAGCGTATCGGGCAGCGTCGATCAATTGCGCGACATGGCGCACTACATCTCCGACCAGTCGTTCGAAAAACTCACCGGTATCAAAGGTGCGTTCTCGACTCGTCTGCTGTACGTGACGGCCGAGCGGTTCTCCGAAAAGAACACTCGCTACACGCTGCAACGTTCGGACTATGACGGTGCCCGTGCCGTGACGCTGCTGCAATCGCGCGAGCCGATTCTGTCGCCGCGTTTTGCTCCGGATGGCAAGCGCATTGCCTACGTCTCGTTCGAGCAGAAGCGTCCGCGCATTTTCATGCAGAACATCGACACCGGTCGCCGTGAGCAGATCACCAACTTCGAAGGCCTGAATGGTGCGCCAGCATGGTCGCCGGATGGTCAGCGTCTGGCATTCGTACTGTCGAAAGATGGCAACCCGGACATCTATGTGATGAACCTGGGGTCGCGTCAGATCAGTCGTGTCACCAACGGTCAAGGCATCAACACCGAGCCGTTCTGGGGTAAAGATGGTTCGACCATCTACTTCACCTCCGACCGTGGCGGCAAGCCGCAGATCTACAAAACCAGCGCAAGCGGTGGTGGTGCGGAGCGTGTGACCTTTATTGGTAACTACAACGCCAACCCTAAACTGTCGGCCGATGAAAAGACCCTGGTGATGATCCATCGTCAGGAAGGCTTCACTAATTTCAAGGTAGCGGCCCAGGATTTGCAGCGCGGTAGTGTAAAGATCCTCACTGATAGCACTCTGGACGAGTCGCCTACTGTTGCGCCCAACGGCACCATGGTAATCTACGCCACCCGCCAGCAGGGCCGGGGAGTCTTGATGCTCGTGTCCATAAATGGACGCGTGAGGCTCCCGCTTCCTACCGCACAAGGCGAAGTCAGAGAACCGTCCTGGTCCCCTTACCTGAACTGACGCGGCGCTACATGTTGTACTTAACACACTGGGGTTCATTAGGAGTTTCACGATGGAAATGCTGAAGTTTGGTAAATTTGCTGCGCTGGCTCTGGCCATGGCTGTAGCTGTAGGTTGCTCGTCCAAAGGCGGCGACAATGCCGGTGAAGGCGCTGTTGATCCAAACGCTGGTTACGGCGCAAACACTGGTGCCGTTGATGGTTCCCTGAGCGAAGAAGCTGCTCTGCGCGCAATCACCACCTTCTACTTCGAATACGACAGCTCGGACCTGAAGCCAGAAGCCATGCGCGCTCTGGACGTTCACGCCAAAGACCTGAAAGCAAACGGCGCTCGCGTTGTTCTGGAAGGCAACACCGACGAACGTGGTACTCGTGAGTACAACATGGCACTGGGCGAGCGTCGTGCGAAAGCCGTTCAGCGCTACCTGGTACTGCAAGGTGTTTCCCCAGCTCAGCTGGAACTGGTTTCCTACGGCGAAGAGCGTCCAGTTGCTACCGGCAACGACGAGCAGTCCTGGGCTCAAAACCGTCGCGTCGAACTGCGTAAGTAATTCGTCATGCGAACGTGCCGTCGTGCTGTAACTGTTTTGGCTCTCAGCCTCGCACCGCTTGCGGTGTGGGCTGCGGTTCCTGTGGTCGAGGACAACTCCGGCTATAACAATAGCGGGAGCAGTTATCCGCCTGCGGGTTACGGTACGAACGGCGCCTATGCCGGGGGAGGGGTTTCGACCCCTGTCTCGGCACAGGGCCAGCTGTTCAACCAACTACAACAGATGCAGGATCAGATCTCGCGCCAACAGGGTGCGATCGAAGAACTGCAAAATGATGTAGCGCGCATGAAGCAAGAGAACCTGGAGCGATATCAGGATCTTGATCGGCGCATAGGAACCGGCGTTGCACCAGCCGCGACTCCTGATAATTCTTCCACCGGTGGCAATTTGAATGCCCCCGGTGCAGGTGCAGGAGCGGCAGCCGCTGCCACACAAGCGCCTGCCGCAGGTGGCGAACCGGCTGATCCGGCGAAGGAAAAACTGTATTACGATGCAGCCTTCGACCTGATCAAAGCCAAGGATTTCGACAAGGCCAGCCAGGCTTTCGCCGCATTCCTG
Source organism: Pseudomonas sp. JL3 (assembly GCF_031570575.1). NCBI lineage: Bacteria > Pseudomonadati > Pseudomonadota > Gammaproteobacteria > Pseudomonadales > Pseudomonadaceae > Pseudomonas > Pseudomonas sp. JL3. Next base: position 108,702 of record NZ_JAKWJK010000007.1, on the reverse strand, counting down.
CGCAAATACCCGAACAGCCAATACGCGGGCAACGCCCAGTACTGGTTGGGTGAAGTGAACCTGGCCAAAGGCGATCTGCAAGGTGCAGGTCAAGCATTTGCCAAGGTTTCACAGCTGTACCCCAAGCACCCTAAAGTGCCTGATTCGTTGTACAAGCTCGCTGATGTAGAGCGCCGTCTCGGTCATACCGACAGGGTCAAAGGCATTCTGCAGCAGGTTGTGTCCCAGTATCCGGGCACTTCCGCCGCTCAGTTGGCACAACGCGACTTGCAGCGCATGTAAGGCTGCTTGAGCTGTATTGAAGAAACCCGCGCCTATCGCGGGTTTTTTCGTTAGAATTCATGCCCTTTTTATGAAACACGCTTTTTGGGATCTGCGCGTTGGCGAGGTTCCTTGAAGTGCCTGACGGAGGCGGACAGCCTGTTTAGCTGTTACGCCCGTGGCGACTATGCAAGACACATTGAGAATCACCGAAGTTTTCTACTCGTTGCAGGGTGAAACGCGGACTGCCGGGCTGCCCACTGTATTTGTGCGCCTGACCGGTTGCCCATTGCGTTGCCAATACTGCGACAGCGCCTACGCGTTCACTGGCGGCACCATTCGCACGCTCGACGACATCCTCGAGCAAGTGGCCGGTTTTCGCCCGCGTTATGTTTGTGTTACGGGTGGCGAACCCCTGGCGCAACCGAATGCCATTCCCTTGCTCAAGCAGTTGTGTGACGCCGGCTACGAAGTGTCGCTGGAAACCAGTGGCGCACTGGATATCTCGGCGGTCGATCCGCGGGTCAGTCGCGTCGTCGACCTGAAAACCCCGGGTTCGAAAGAAGCACACCGCAACCGCTACGAGAACATCGAGCTGCTCACGCCTAACGATCAGGTAAAGTTTGTCATCTGCTCGCGGGAAGACTACGACTGGGCCGTGTCCAAACTGATTCAGTACGGTCTTGACCTGCGTGCCGGCGAAGTCCTGTTCTCGCCGAGCCACCATGATCTGAGCGCGCGTGATCTGGCGGACTGGGTGGTGGCGGACAATCTGCCTGTACGTCTGCAATTGCAGCTGCATAAATATCTTTGGAATGACGAGCCGGGGCGCTGAAATGACTGAACAAACGAACACTGTCGAAAAACGTGCGGTCATCCTGCTGTCCGGCGGCCTCGACTCCGCGACCGTCGTGGCCATGGCCCGCGCTGATGGCTACCGCTGCTACACCATGAGCTTCGATTACGGTCAGCGCTCGCACGCCGAATTGCATGCCGCAGCACGTGTCGCCCAAGACTTGGGTGTGGTCGAGCACAAGGTGATTGGCCTGAACCTGAACGGTATCGGCGGCTCGGCACTGACCGACACTAGTATCGATGTACCGGAAACGCCGGGTGAAGGTATCCCGGTGACGTACGTGCCGGCGCGCAACACCGTGTTTCTGTCCCTGGCGTTGGGGTGGGCTGAAGTGCTGGGCGCGCGGGACATCTTTATCGGGGTTAACGCGGTGGATTACTCCGGTTACCCGGATTGCCGTCCCGAGTTCATCGAAGCCTTCGAGCGCATGGCTAATCTGGCGACCAAGGCCGGGGTAGAAGGGCAGGGCTTCCGTATTCAGGCGCCACTGCAGAACCTGAGCAAGGCGCAGATCGTTCAGGCCGGCGTGAAGCTTGGCGTCGATTACGGGCTGACCGTTTCCTGCTATCAGGCAGACGATAATGGCCGCGCCTGCGGTAAATGCGACAGCTGCCGCCTGCGTGCAGAAGGCTTCGCAGCAGCCGGTGTGACCGATCCAACACCTTATTTTTGATTTATTTCAAATTAGGTGTTGAATAGTCCTTAAAAATCAGTATTATACGCGCCACCACACAGCGGGTCGTTAGCTCAGTTGGTAGAGCAGTTGGCTTTTAACCAATTGGTCGTAGGTTCGAATCCCACACGACCCACCATTTTTGTAGCAGTTTTAAAAGTCTGGAAGGCCCACGCAAGTGAGGATTTCCGGATTTTTTTTTGCCTGCAATAAAGCGCAGACGCGGGTCTGGAAGGGGGAAAGGCAAACACCTGTGTCTTCATCCCAACCCTGCTGATCACCAGAGTAAACGGCACGGAAGATTCTGCCTCCACACTTCGCATGCCCGACCCTTGCTGTTCAGGTCCAGATACCGCTGCCAGCGGCTGAGCCCGAAAGCGCTGTCACTATGTGACTTCGAAATCACTGCCCAAGCATTCTAAATAGTATTTAGCCGCCGCTCGACGATGGGCAGTGGTCGCATACACGCGAATTGGCCCAAGCCGATGGTCGCGGTAATGTCGGTCATATTGCATTTGGCGCCTAGGACATTAAGTTGCGTGAGATCTGCAATCGTAAAGGGTGGTTGTTGATGCTGGACGAAGTCCAGACTGGCATCGGCCGCACCGGTCGGTGGTTTTCCCACCAGCACTCGAAAATTCAACTCGACGTAATGACCCTCGCCAAGGGGCTGGGCTCCGGCATACCGATCGGCGCGTGCCTCGCCTGGGGGGGATGCAGCGACAACGTTCACCCCTGGCAGTCATGGTTCGACTTTCGGTGGTAATCCTCTTGCCTGCCGTGCAGGAACAGAGACCATAAGGGGTATCGAAGAAGACGGTCTGCTGGATCACGCCCGAGCTCGGAGAGTTTATCGTGGAACAATTGCGCGAAAAATTAGCCGACTTGCCACAGGTCCAGCAAGTACGCGGCCTGGGTCTGATGATCGGGATCATGCTTGATCGTCCCTGCCAGAAGCTGGTGGCTGAAGCCCTGCGTGAAGGCCTGTTGATTAATGTTACGGCCGAACGCGTTATCCGATTGTTGCCGCCTCTGGTGCTGACTCGCGAAGAGGCCCGCTGGGGAGTCGACACGCTTGTGCGTCTGATCCGGACCTTGCTCCAGCAGGGCTGAATACCTCTCTCGTTGCGAGGCAGTTTGATAGTATATGGCGCGCTTGCAAGCGACATTCGGAGGCTCCCAGCCATCAACTTTCGGAGGAGGTTCCAGCTTTTTTAGTCTTGCCATCCAAGGAGTGATTTTGAGCGAGTTAAAACTGTTCATCCCTGGTCCTACCTGGATCAGGCCCGAGGTACGCAAAGCCGGTAGCTACCCGGAATTCGGACATCGAGACAAGCAGGCAGTCGAGATTATCTCGAACATTCTGATGAACCTTGAGCACATCGCTGAGTTGCCCGCGGCCTATCAGGCGACGCTGATCAATGGCAGTGGCAGCAACGCCATGGAGTGCGCAGTGCGCTCGCTGGTTGCCGAGACCGACCGCGTCCTGTGTATTTGCGTCGGTGCCTTTGGCGAGCTGTTCCAGACGTTGGCCACTGGCTTCAATGCCCACGTTGAGCGCCTGGATTTTACGCCGGGTGCCGGTATCGACTTGGACATTCTGAAGAGTGTTCTGGACAAGGGGAGTTTCGATGTGGTCACGCTGACCCACAATGAAAGCTCCACTGGGGTAGCGACTGATATTGTCCAGGTCTGTGAGCTGATTCGCATGCACGGAGCGCTTGCCATTGTCGATGGCGTCAGTCTTTTTGCCGGCGCACCCACGTGTATCGCACAAGCACTTCCCGCCGCTTACGTAACGGCCACGCAAAAATGCCTGGCGCTGCCACCCGGGTTCGGAATCGCTTTCGTCAATGAGGCTGCGCTCGCCAAGGCGCAGACAATAAAGAACAGGGTGTACACCTTGGATCTGCTTCGGCACGTCGATATGGCGCGGCAGGGACAAACCCTGACGACACCGAACTGCACATTGCTCAACCAGATGCATGTTCAACTTGATTACATCGTCAATCAGGAAGGCTTGCAGGCGCGGTTTGCACGGCACCGCAAGCAGCAGAACGATGTACGGACCTGGGTGCGCGCCCGGCCGGAACGCTTCAGGTTGTTTACTGAGGACGCCGATGCGTCCCCGTCGCTCACCTCGCTCTATGTCGATTCCAGACTCGACCTGTCGCGCACTAAGGTACTGATGCGCGAAGCCGGATATTTGATCGACACGGGGTATGGCAAGTTGAACAAGCGACTGATGGCCGAAAGTGGTCAGGTCATGATGCGCATTCCTCACATGGGTGACATCAGCGATCAGATGCTGGGAAGTTTCCTTAATGCGCTGGACAATTTCACAGGTGATCTTGCCCGCTGAAAGAGTGGACGCGACTATCGCTCCCAAGCAGTAGAAAGTCCGCCTGGCGATTAGGTCGGACCTTGCGGAACTGCTGCTTGGGTCGGTCCTCGATCCGAGTTATGGCATAGAGTTGAAGCGTTTGCGCACGGGTTGTCACCCATACAGGCTAATGACTCGGCCGAACACCTGATGCGCCGAACAGCGCCTGCAGGGTTTTCTCGTCAAGGTTAATATTAAGGGCTACGGCCTGTTCGATACCGATGCGCAATGAAGGGCCAAAGCGGGTCATGGATATGCCCGTATGCTGACTGATCAACAGGTAATAAGGGTTGAGACTGTCGTATTCGTCGACCTCTTTGTTATCAATGACGTGGACATCCCGATTTTTTGTCTTTGAAAATGTGTGCCCGCAACTGGTGCATTCCATCAAGGCGCTGTGTGTTCAAGTGCTCGCGTCGTGCGATTTCGATAAACATTTGATCCCTCCGTGATGTACAGCACTCATTGTCCTCTTGAAAGGTAATGCGACACCACTATCAGTTTTACTAGTCACGTCCCCATTCACATGGACTTATCCATGGCGTTTCCTTGCCGATGCACGGGGCTCGTGGAGAATTTGGCGTGTTTAGTTTCTGTCTGATGCAGAAACGACAGCCATCGCTCGCTCTCATATTTCTCAAGAGATCTCTAATCTTGTCTTGTTAAAAGATATAGCACTTCAAAGTGCTGCATCCTTTGTCTTCGATTCAGCTTCACAAGGCACCTTTAGTTTGACCGAGCAAGAAAGAGAAATCCTGCGATGGTGTTCCAAAGGCAAGACCAGTTGGGAGATATCGGCAATTTTTAACTGCTCTGAAGCCAATATCAATTTTCAAGTCATCCGCAAATTTGGTGTGACGTCTCGCCGCGCTGCGGTGCTGCTCGCTATAAATGCCGGCCTGATTCAACCCTGAGCAAGAGGTGGACCGCGTTCGTGGTTTCACCAGTGCCGCCTTTGGTCGAAATGGCTGAAAGAAGCCTCTAATGTGAGCAGAGGCTCAAGCCGGATGCTGCACCGCGTGACGCAGGTCAGAATGGTCTTTTGCATCTCGGGGATATTCTGTAGCCTTGCGCATCTTCAACGCTATCCACGCCTGATGAACACTCACTCTCCCGGCGGTACCCTGAAGGGTCCAGAGCCGGGTGTATACTCGACTTTCGCGCGAAAGCGCCTGCAGGTCTTGCGAACATGACGCAGATTTCCGAACGCCTTCTGGTTCAAGCTCACCTCGACGCCAAGCAGCCCAAGCCGCTGACCGCCGAGGAAGAGACTTATTACCGTACTGCCATCGCTGCCGAGCTCAAGGCTCAGGACGCAGTGCTGGTTGCCCACTTCTATTGCGATCCCGTCATTCAGGCCCTGGCCGAAGAAACCGGTGGTTGCGTCTCCGACTCTCTGGAGATGGCCCGCTTCGGCAATGCCCACCCGGCCAAGACCGTGGTGGTCGCCGGCGTAAAATTCATGGGCGAAACCGCGAAAATCCTCAACCCTGAAAAACGCGTGCTGATGCCGACTCTGGAAGCGACCTGTTCGCTGGACCTGGGTTGCCCGGTAGATGAATTCTCGGCGTTCTGCGATCAGCATCCGGAACGTACGGTGGTGGTGTATGCCAACACCTCGGCGGCGGTCAAAGCCCGGGCGGATTGGGTGGTGACTTCCAGCTGTGCACTGGAAATCGTCGAAAGCCTGATGGATAACGGCGAAACCATCATCTGGGCCCCGGACAAACACCTGGGCACTTACATCCAGCGCAAAACCGGCGCCGACATGCTGCTGTGGGACGGTGCCTGCATCGTCCATGAAGAGTTCAAGGCCAAGCAGCTCGAAGACATGAAAGCGCTGTACCCGGATGCGGCCATTCTGGTGCACCCGGAGTCGCCGACCGCCGTTATCGATTTGGCCGACGCGGTGGGTTCCACCAGTCAGTTGATCGCTGCTGCGCAAAGTCTGCCAAACAAGACCCTGATCGTGGCCACTGACCGTGGCATCTTCTACAAGATGCAGCAGCTGTGCCCGGACAAGGTCTTTATCGAAGCGCCAACGGCCGGTAACGGCGCGGCCTGCCGCAGTTGCGCGCATTGCCCGTGGATGGCGATGAACACGCTTGAGCGCACGCTGAAGAGCTTGCGCGAGGGGACCAACGAGATCTTCGTTGATCCGGCGTTGATTCCGCAGGCGGTGCGGCCGTTGAAGCGGATGCTTGATTTCACGCAGGCGGCGCGGATGAAGTTGGCGGGGAACGCTTGAGAGCTGTCAGTTAAGCCGCAAAAACTGTGGGAGCGAGCCTGCTCGCGAAGAGGGCATGTCATTCAGCATTGATGTTGTCTGACACACCGATTTCGCGAGCAAGCCCGCTCCCACAGTGATTTTCATACGGCGCAATTACTTGGTTTTCTTTGGGATCCGTACAAGCTGGGTATTGGAATAGATGTCATGCCAGCTGCGCTTCTGCTTGTCGAACAGCGACCAGAAGAACCCCAGCCCCAGGCATAGCCAGGACGCGATCGACACCACAAAGCGCAACAGCGCCTGCCACAGGCTGATGGATGAGCCATCGGCGTTTTGCACGCGGATGCCCCAGACCTGCATGCCCAGCGTCTGCCCCGACCAGGTCCAGAACTTGGCGAAGAAGCCGAACAGCACGAACAACAGCACCGTCGACAGCAGCGGATCACCGTCCAGCGCGCCGGCTTCAGTCAAGGCGCGCATTTGGCCTTCGCCGATGATCGCCATCTGAATCATCTTGTAAATGCCGCTGGTGACGATCAGCAGGGCGGTGCATAACAGAAAGTCGTAGAACATCGCTGCCAGACGACGCCCCAGGCCGACGGCGGGGAAGTCGCCCTGTGGGTAGAGCAGGTGTTTCGACATGGCAGCCTCTGAACGGAAAAGAAGCCATTTTACGGATTTACGCGCACAAAAAAGCCCCTGATATCAGTATCAGGGGCTTTTTCGTTACAGAAGATCAGGCTTCTGCTTGTACTTCGTCAGCCTGCATGCCTTTCTGGCCTTGCACAGCAACGAAAGTCACTTTCTGGCCTTCTTTCAGGCTCTTGAAGCCGTTGCCCTGAATAGCGCGGAAATGTACGAACAGATCCGGACCGCTTTCTGGAGTGATAAAACCAAAACCTTTCTCGTCGTTAAACCACTTGACGGTACCGCTCTGACGTTGGGACATTTCTTATTTCCTTTGACGCAAAAAATGAATGACAGCCTCCTTCTGGTGAAAGAGTACTGGGGCTGGTTGCAGGAGAGTAAGAAGGCGTCGAACGGGATGTAGCTAACTTGTAGGCTACTGCCCAGGTCACGATTCCAAGCGACCCATGCAAACACAGTGAACAAACTCTACGCCAACTACGGGAGAAAAAACAAGCCCTGCGAAGGCCCGTATTTCCTCGGGTTGGTCACACTAGCGCGGGCTTTTTTGACAGAGTTGTTCAGTTGTTTTCGATCGTTATAAGTAACGTTCATAAACGAAACGTACGCACTGTTTTATGGCGGCTGCGTTACAGATTAGTGCACTGTTAACGCAGTCGCGTTACTTATAGAAACAGTCAATCAACCACGGTAGTAGCGTTGTGGAACAAATGGCATTTTGCTTACAAGCAAAGGCACCTTTTTCCCACGAACAATTGCCCAAACCGGCGTATCCAGACCGATGTAAGCGCTGTCGAGGTAACCCATGGCCAAAGGACCGCCGAGGGTCGGACCGAAACCACCGCTGCACACGCTGCCGATGATTTCGCCGGCTTCGTTGACGATCTCTGCACCTTCGCGCACTGGCGTACGTTCCTGCGGAAGTAGCCCAACGCGTTTGCGGCTGACACCGGCTTGCTGTTGGGCGAACACGGTTTCAGCGCCGGGGAATCCGCCGGCCCGTGCGCCATCGGCACGGCGAGGCTTGGAGATCGCCCACAGCAGGCTCGCTTCGATTGGAGTGGTTTCGGTATTCATGTCGTGGCCGTAGAGACACAGGCCGGCTTCCAGGCGCAGGGAGTCGCGAGCTCCGAGGCCGATGGCCGCTACTTCCGGTTCGGCCAACAGGGCACGCGCCAGGGCTTCGGCATTGGCCGCTGGTACGGAGATTTCGAAACCGTCTTCACCGGTGTAGCCCGAACGGCTGACAAAGCAGTCCACGCCCAACAGCTTCACGCGGGCGAACTGCATGAAGGTCATCTTCGCAACTTCCGGCGCCAGGCGTGCGAGCACGGTGACAGCGGCCGGGCCTTGCAGAGCCAGCAACGCGCGCTCTTCGAACAGTGGCTCGATCGTGCATTGGCCGCCGATGTGCTTGCGCAGGTGCGCCAGGTCCTGGTCCTTGCAGGCCGCGTTGACCACCAGGAACAGTTCGTCGTTACCGAGGTTGGCGACCATCAGGTCGTCGAGGATGCCGCCGGTCTCGTTGGTGAACATCGCGTAGCGCTGCATGCCCACCGGCAGGTCGATGATGTCCACCGGCACCAGGGTTTCCAGGGCTTGGGCCGCGTTGGCGCCGGTCAGGCGGATCTGGCCCATGTGCGAAACATCGAACAGCCCGGCCTGATCACGGGTGTGCTGGTGTTCTTTCATCACGCCCATCGGGTATTGCACCGGCATGTCATAGCCGGCAAACGGCACCATGCGGGCGCCGAGTTCGAGGTGCAGTGCGTGCAACGGGGTTTTCAACAATTGTTCGGTGGACATATCCAGCTCCTGAAAATAGTGCAGATGCGCGCATCAGCACTCGATAATGTTGACCGCCAAACCGCCACGGGCGGTTTCCTTGTATTTGCTTTTCATGTCGGCGCCGGTCTGGCGCATGGTGCGGATGACTTTGTCGAGGGAGACGAAGTGCTGACCGTCGCCGCGCAAGGCCATGCGCACTGCATTGATGGCTTTGACCGAGCCCATGGCGTTGCGCTCGATGCAAGGCACTTGCACCAGCCCGCCAATCGGGTCGCAGGTCAGGCCGAGGTTGTGTTCCATGCCGATTTCGGCCGCGTTTTCCACCTGCTGCACCGTGCCGCCCAGCACTTCACACAAGGCGCCGGCGGCCATGGAACAGGCGACGCCCACCTCGCCCTGACAGCCGACTTCGGCACCGGAGATCGAGGCGTTTTCCTTGTACAGAATGCCGATCGCGGCAGCCGTCAGTAGAAAGCGCACGACGCCATCTTCGTTGGCGCCGGGGATGAAGCGCATGTAGTAATGCAGCACCGCCGGGATGATTCCGGCTGCACCGTTGGTGGGCGCGGTGACCACGCGTCCGCCGTTGGCGTTTTCTTCGTTGACCGCCAAGGCGTACAGGTTGACCCAGTCCAGCACCGACAGCGGATCGCGCAGCGATGATTCCGGGTTGTTGCACAATTGCCGATGCAGCGCCGCGGCCCGGCGTTTGACCTTCAGTCCACCGGGCAGGATGCCTTCGTTGCGGCAACCGGCGGTGACGCAGTCTTGCATCACTTGCCAGATCTTCAGCAAACCGGCACGAGTCTCCGCTTCCGGGCGCCAGGCACTTTCGTTGGTCAGCATCACTTGGCTGATGGACAAACCGTAGGTGGTGCAGTGACCGAGCAGGTCCTTGGCGCTTTTGAACGGGAAGGTCAGCGGTGTGGCGTCTTCGACGATGCGGTCGGCACCGGCGGCGTCTTCATCGACGACGAATCCGCCACCGACCGAGTAGTACTCACGGCTGCGGATCTGCAGGCCAGCCGCATCGAACGCGCGAAAGATCATGCCGTTGGGGTGATAGGCCAACGGTTTGCGAATCATCGCCAGGTGTTCTTTCTCGTTGAACGCAATGCTGTGTTCGCCGAGCAGGTTCAAGCGACCGTTGCCACGAATCTCTTGCAGGCGAGCGGCGACGGTTTCGGTGTCCACGGTGTCCGGGTGTTCGCCTTCCAGGCCCAGTAACACAGCCTTGTCGCTGCCGTGGCCTTTGCCGGTGGCGCCGAGCGAGCCGTAGAGCTCGACTTTGACGCAGGTGGTTGCCGCCAGCAGCCCTTCACGGCGCAGACCTTCGGCGAAACGCGCAGCGGCACGCATCGGGCCGACGGTGTGGGAGCTGGAGGGGCCGATGCCAATCTTGAACAGGTCGAACACGCTTAACGACATGGTTGTTCTCCGGTTTCTTGTTATGAGGATCGGCACAGATCGATCGTTCCCATGCTCCCGCGTGGGAATGCAGCCGTGACGCTCTGCGTCACAAAGCGGACGCGGAGCGTCCCGAGAGGCATTCCCACGCAGAGCGTGGGAACGATCATTGTTGTGCAGGTTTAAGCGTAGCTTTCGATCGACGGGCAGGCGCAGACCAGGTTGCGATCGCCGAAGACGTTGTCGACGCGACCGACCGGTGGCCAGTACTTGCCTTCGATCAGCGACGCAACCGGGTACACCGCTTGCTCGCGGCTGTACGGGTGTGTCCACTCGCCGACGATTTCCGCGGCGGTGTGCGGCGCGTTTTTCAGCGGGTTGTCGTCCTTGTCCAGCGTGCCGTTTTCCACTGCGCGGATTTCTTCGCGGATGCGGATCATGGCGTCGCAGAAGCGGTCCAGTTCTTCCTTGGATTCGCTTTCGGTCGGCTCGATCATCAACGTGCCGGCCACCGGGAAAGACATGGTCGGGGCGTGGAAGCCGAAGTCGATCAGGCGCTTGGCGACGTCATCGACACTGATGCCGCTGCTGTCTTTCAACGGACGCAGATCGAGGATGCATTCGTGCGCCACCAGACCATTGCTGCCGGTGTACAACACTGGGTAATGCTCTTCGAGGCGACGGGAAATGTAGTTGGCATTCAGGATCGCCAGTTGCGAAGCACGCTTGAGACCCGCGCCACCCATCATTCGAATGTACATCCAAGTGATCGGCAGAATGCTCGCGCTGCCGAACGGTGCCGCGCAGACCGCGCCTTCCTTGCGTTCCATCTGGGCGTGGCCCGGCAGGAATGGGGTCAGGTGCGACTTGACGCCAATCGGGCCGACGCCCGGGCCGCCACCGCCGTGTGGAATGCAGAAGGTTTTGTGCAGGTTCAGGTGGGACACGTCGCCGCCGAACTTGCCCGGTGCGCAGAGGCCGACCATGGCGTTCATGTTGGCGCCGTCGATGTAAACCTGGCCGCCATTGTCATGAATGATGCCGCAGATTTCGCGGATGCCTTCTTCGAACACACCGTGGGTCGACGGGTAAGTGATCATCAGCGCGGCGAGGTGTTCGCGGTGCTCGATGGCCTTGGCGCGCAGGTCTTCGATGTCGACGTTGCCGCGGGCATCGCACGCGGTCACGACCACACGCATGCCAGCCATGTTGGCGGTGGCCGGGTTGGTGCCGTGGGCGGACGAGGGGATCAGGCAGATGTCGCGACGGTCTTCGCCACGGCTCTGATGATAGGCGCGAATCGCCAGCAGGCCAGCGTATTCACCTTGGGAACCGGCGTTCGGTTGCAGGGAGATCGAGTCGTAGCCGGTGGCGGCGCAGAGCATCGCTTCCAGTTCATCGGTCAGCTGCTGATAGCCGGCGCTTTGCTCGGCCGGGGCGAATGGGTGCAGGGCACCGAATTCAGCCCAAGTCACCGGGATCATTTCGCTGGCGGCGTTGAGTTTCATGGTGCAGGAACCCAGCGGGATCATGGTGCGATCCAGGGCCAAGTCCTTGTCGGCGAGCTTGCGCAGGTAGCGCATCAGCTCGGTTTCCGAGTGATAACGGTTGAATACCGGGTGGCTGAGGATCGGCGATTGGCGAACCAGCGCGGCCGGGAGGGTGCTGTCGACCGTGGTGGCGAGGGCGGCGAAGTCCGGCAGCGCCTTGCCGTCGGCCAGCACGCTCCACAGGGTTTCAACGTCGGCCTGGCTGGTGGTTTCGTCGAGGGACAGACCCAGACGCTCGCTATCTACAACACGCAGGTTGATGCGCTGGGCGCGCGCCTGGTCGTGCAGCTTGGTGGTGTTAGCGCCGGTTTTAATTGTCAGCGTGTCGAAGAAGGTTTCTTGCTCGACAGTCAGACCGAGTGCGCTCAAGCCTTGGGCGAGAATCGCGGTCAGGTGATGAATGCGCTGGGCGATCTGCGTCAGGCCTTTCGGGCCGTGGTACACGGCGTACATGCTGGCGATGTTGGCCAGCAGCACTTGGGCGGTGCAGATGTTGCTGGTGGCTTTCTCGCGGCGGATATGTTGCTCGCGGGTCTGCATGGCCAGGCGCAGGGCCGGCTTGCCGAAACGGTCCACGGAAACGCCGACCAGACGGCCCGGCATGTCGCGCTTGAACGCATCGCGGGTGGAGAAGTAGGCCGCGTGCGGACCACCGAAGCCCAGCGGCACGCCGAAGCGTTGCGCGCTGCCGATGGCCACGTCGGCGCCGAACTCGCCTGGCGGGGTCAGCACGGTCAGGGCCAGCAGGTCAGCCGCGACTGCGACCAGCGCGTTAGCCGCGTGGAAACGCTCGGTCAGTTCGCGGTAGTCGAACACGTCACCGTTGCTGGCCGGGTATTGCAGCAAAGCACCGAAGAATGCGCTGACATCGGTCAGTTCGCGCTCATCGCCTACCACCACGTCGATGCCCAACGGCTCGGCACGGGTGCGCAGCACGTCGAGGGTTTGCGGGTGGCAATGTACCGAGGCGAAGAACGCGTGGCTGCCTTTGTTCTTGCTCAGGCGTTTGCAGAAGGTCATGGCTTCGGCGGCGGCGGTGGCTTCGTCCAGCAGGGAGGCGTTGGCGATCGGCAGGCCGGTCAGGTCGCTGATCAGGGTCTGGAAGTTCAGCAGCGCTTCGAGACGACCTTGGGAAATTTCTGGTTGGTACGGGGTGTAAGCGGTGTACCAGGCCGGGTTTTCCAGCAGGTTGCGCAGGATTGGCGACGGCGTGTGAGTACCGTAGTAGCCCTGACCGATGTAGGTCTTGAACAACTGGTTTTTGCCGGCGATGGATTTGATCAGCGCCAGGGCATCCGCTTCACTCAGGCCATCTTCCAGACCGAGAACGCTGGTGCCCTTGATGCTGTCGGGAATGACGCTGGCGCTCAGGGCTTCCAGCGAGTCAAAGCCCAGGCTGTTGAGCATGGCTTGCTCGTCGCCGGCACGCGGGCCGATGTGGCGCGCGATGAATTCGTTGGCGGTGCTGAGGTTTACTTGAGTCATGTCGGTTTTCCTCAGGCTTCAGCGTTGGCTTTGATCAGACGGTCGTAAGCGTCTTGATCCAGCAGTTGGCCGACAGCCGAGGCGTCGGTTGGCTGGAAGCGGAAGAACCAGCCTTCGCCCAGCGGATCTTCGTTGACCAGTTCAGGGCTGCTGTCCAGCGCCGGGTTCACTTCCAGCACTTCGCCGTCGAGTGGCATGTACACGCCGCTGGCGGCTTTTACCGATTCCACGGTGGCGGCTTCAGCGCCTTTGTCGTAGGACTGCAGCTCAGGCAGTTGTACGAAAACCACGTCGCCCAGGGCGTTCTGTGCGAAAGCAGTGATGCCGACGGTGACGGTGCCGTCAGCTTCGGTGCGCAGCCATTCGTGATCTTCAGTAAAACGCAACTCGCTCATGGAAACTCCTAAGGGGGCCAGACTCGTCTGGTGGACGCGATTGAATGCTGGGGCAATGCCCTGTTTTATGGACGCTGCTTTTTTATAGAAGCTAAGCAAAATCGCGGCCAATGTTATTTATTCTTTATAAATCAATTAGTTATTTGTTTTTGCGGAAGGCGGAGAAGGGCTGGCTGTAGCGAAATCGCTACAGCACAGACTGAAGAAAAAAGCTGAGGTGGATCAAAGCCTTGCACAGCGGTGATCAGGAGAAGATGTAGCGATATCGTTCCACTGTAGCGCTTTCAGTACAGGTGGAGGTCGTTTTTGAGTGAGTGAGTGCTCGTTCCCACGCTCCGCGTGGGAATGCCTCAATGGACGCTCTGCGTCCGCTTTGGGACGCGGAGCGTCCCGGGCTGCATTCCCACGCAGAGCGTGGGAACGATCAATACAGAAGCCTTACGGTTTGTTGGGTATGCCGTACTTACGCAACCGATGGGCAATCGCTGTGTGGGAGGTTTGCAGGCGGCTGGCCAGTTGGCGGGTCGAGGGGTAGCTGACGTAGAGCTTTTCCAGCAGGGTTTTCTCGAACTCTTCCATGGCCTGTTCAAGGCTGTCGACCTCGCTATCACTCTGGCGTGCCACGGAAGTGCCAGCGATGTCGAGGTCGCCGATGTCCACCAGACTGCTTTCGCAAATTGCAGCGGCGCGGAAGATTACGTTCTGCAATTGCCGCACGTTGCCCGGCCAGCGGTTGCCCAGCAGCGCCGGATAGGTGCCTGGGGCCAGGCGACAGACCGGGCGCTGGATCTGCGCGCAGGCCTGCTGCATGAAGTAACGCGCCAGCAGCAGAATGTCCTGGCCGCGTTCGCGCAACGGCGGCACTTCGACATTGAGGACGTTGAGGCGATAGAACAGGTCTTCGCGGAAGGCGCCTTCGCTGACCATTTTTTCCAGATCGCGGTGGGTCGCGCTGAGGATCCGCACATTGACCTTCACTTCACGATCGCCACCGACTCGGCGGAAGCTACCGTCGTTGAGAAAACGCAGCAATTTCGCCTGCAAGTACGGCGACATTTCACCGATCTCGTCGAGAAATACCGTGCCCTGGTTGGCCAGTTCCATCAGCCCCGGTTTGCCGCCCCGTTGTGCGCCGGTGAAGGCACCGGGGGCGTAGCCGAACAGCTCGCTCTCGGCAAGGTTTTCCGGCAATGCCGCGCAGTTCAAGGCCAGGAACGGCGAACTGTGGCGAGCGCTGATGGCGTGGCAGGCGCGGGCCACCAGTTCTTTACCGGTGCCGGTTTCGCCCTGGATCAGCAATGGTGCATCAAGGGCCGCCACCCGTTGAGCGCGGGCCTTGAGCGTCCGAATGGCCGGGGATTCACCGAGCAGGGCATCGAAGCCTTCGGCGTGGTCGTGGTGCAGCGCCGAGAGGCGTTCGCCGATGCGGTTCGGTTGATACAGGGTCAGCAGGGCGCCGGCGTCGGTGATCGGCGTGGCGTCCAGCAGCAGGGTCTGACCGTTGACGGTGATTTCGCGCAGCGGCAGGCGGAAGCCGTTTTCCAGCAACGCGTCGAGCAGCGCCGGGTCGGCAAACAGCTCGCTAATGCTTTCGCCGGCCGGTTCGCGGCCGTACAGGGCAATCAATGCCGGGTTGGCCAGCAGCACCTTGCCGGCGCTGTCCAGAGCCAGCACCGGGTCGGTCATGGCGGCGAGCAACGCATCGAGCTGCAAGTGACGGCGCTGGCCGGGAAGGATGTCGACCACCGTCACTGCTTGCACGCCGCGCACGCTGAACAGTGCATCGCGCAGCTCTTCGAGCACCTGCGGGCTCAAAGTCGGGGCGTCGATGTAGACGTTGGGCGGCACCATCTCCACCGCATCCAGATTGAGATTGCGCCCGCCGAGCAGAGCCAGGACTTCCTGGGTGATACCGACGCGGTCGATGAAACTGACGTGGATACGCATGGGGCGGCTGGGTTCTGGAATGCGGAGGGTGGCAAGTATGCCTTGAGGCGGGCCAATGGTGAAATCCTGCGCAGGACTTCAGGGTTACACCGAACTAATGTGGGAGCGGGCAAGTCGGATCGCCGCACCGCCGCTCCCACAGGTTCAGCATTTACCAAGGGGAGCGTTTTATTCCAAATGTTCAGGTTTGACCGGGTCGCCCGATTTCATGTTCAGCTGCACCCGCACATCTTCGAACATCTCATCGTAGTACTTGTGGATCGAACCGATGCTGCTGTATGCCTTGGGAATCCCGTACTTCTCGGCAATTTTCGTCACATTGCTGGCGAAGTTGTAGGCTTGATCCTTGGGCAGGAAGAAAGTTTCTTTCAGCTCCTTGCCTTCAATGCTGCCGTGCATCGTGAACAGCATCCCTTTGCCGTCCTTGGGATCCTGGGTAACTTCATAGTCGATGCACACGTTGTAGCTGACATCGTCCTTTGTCAGCGCGTGACGTTCGATGTGCAGATGACCCGGCTCAAACGTTGCCATTGACGTCTCTCCTTATAAATAAGTTATGCCAGGTGTCGCCGTACTGATACGCGTGCCGGCCTTGCCCTGGACGATCGCTTCGATGTCCGAGAGTGAACCGATCACCGCGGTTTTTCCAGTATGGCGGGCGAACTCGCAGGCCGCCTGGACCTTCGGTCCCATGGAGCCGGCCGCGAAGCCTAGTTTTTCCATCTCATCGGGGTGAGCCTGGGCGATGGCTTTCTGGGTGGGCTTGCCGAAGTCGATGAACGCGGCGCTGACGTCGGTGGCGATCACCAATAGATCACTTTCAAGCTGTTCGGCCAGCAGCGCTGAGCACAGGTCTTTGTCGATCACCGCTTCCACCCCCTGCAGTTTGCCGTTGGCGTCGTACATCGTCGGGATGCCCCCGCCACCGGCGCAGATCACGATGCTGCCTTTTTCCAGCAGCCACTTGATCGGGCGGATTTCGAAGATGCGTTTGGGTTTCGGGCTGGCGACCACGCGGCGGAATTTGTCGCCGTCTGGAGCAATCGCCCAACCTTTCTCGGCAGCGAGTTTTTCCGCTTCGGCCTTGGTGTAGACCGGGCCGATGGGTTTGCTTGGGGCCTGGAACGCCGGGTCGTTGGGGTCGACTTCGACCTGGGTCAGCAGGGTGGCGAACGGGACTTCGAAGTCCAGCAGGTTGCCCAGTTCCTGTTCGATGATGTAGCCAATCATGCCTTCGGTTTCGGCACCGAGCACGTCCAGCGGGTAAGGGGAAACCTGGGTGTAGGCCGCCGCTTGCAACGACAGCAGGCCCACCTGTGGACCATTGCCGTGGGCGATCACCAGTTGGTTGCCGGAATGGACCTTGGCGATCTGTTCGGTAGCGGTTCGGATGTTGGCGCGCTGGTTGTCCGCGGTCAGGGGTTCACCCCGGCGGAGCAGGGCGTTACCGCCCAGAGCAACGACGATACGCATAATGCAGATCCTTTCAGAGAGGGAACGAACAACACGATGATCGTTCCCACGCTCCCCGTGGGAATGCCGCCCGGGACGCTCTGCGTCCCATGTGACGCGGAGCGTCACCGGATGCATTCCCACGCAGAGCGTGGGAACGATCACCGCGTCAGTCTTTAGATATCCGCCAGCGCCGACACCAGGATCGCCTTGATGGTGTGCATGCGGTTTTCCGCTTGCTCGAAGGCGATGTTGGCCGGCGACTCGAAGACTTCTTCAGTCACTTCGACGCCGTTGGCCAAGTGCGGATAGCGCGCCGCGATGTCTTTGCCGACCTTGGTTTCGCTGTTGTGAAACGCCGGCAGGCAGTGCATGAATTTCACGCGCGGATTGCCCGAGGCCTTCATCATGTCGGCGTTGACCTGGTAGGGCAGCAGCTGTTCGATGCGCTCGTCCCACGCTTCCACCGGCTCACCCATCGACACCCAGATGTCGGTGTGGATGAAGTCCACGCCCTTGACCGCTTCTTTCGGGTCTTCGGTGATGGTGATGCGCGCGCCGCTTTCCTCGGCGAAGGCTTTGCACTGATCGATGAAGTCCTGATGTGGCCACAGTGCTTTCGGCGCGGCGATGCGCACGTCCATGCCGAGTTTGGCGCCGATCATCAACAGCGAATTGCCCATGTTGTAGCGGGCATCGCCCAAGTAAGCGTAGCTGATGTCGTGCAGCGGCTTGTCGCTGTGTTCACGCATGGTCAGGGTGTCGGCGATCATTTGCGTCGGGTGGAATTCGGCGGTCAAACCGTTGAACACCGGCACACCGGCGAACTTCGCCAGCTCTTCGACGATTTCCTGTTCGAAGCCGCGATACTCGATGGCGTCGAACATCCGCCCGAGCACGCGGGCGGTGTCTTTCATGCTTTCCTTGTGGCCGATCTGTGATGACACCGGGTCGATGTAGGTGACGTGAGCGCCCTGATCATGGGCCGCGACTTCGAAGGCGCACCGGGTGCGGGTCGAGGTTTTTTCGAAGATCAGCGCGATGTTTTTGCCTTGCAGGTGTGGACGCTCGGTGCCGGTGTATTTGGCGCGTTTGAGGTCACGGGACAGGTCCAGCAGGTAATTCAGCTCGCGAGTGGTGTGGTGCATCAAACTCAGCAGGCTGCGATTGCGCATATTAAAAGCCATGATTGGATCTCCTTGGGTATCGGTTATCCCCCGGGCCGCGCAGGGTAAGCGGCGGCCAGGGTTTGAAAGTTAATAGTCGATAGGGTCACGAATGATCGGGCAGGTCATGCAGTGGCCGCCGCCACGCCCGCGACCGAGTTCACTGGCGCTGATGGTGATGACTTCCACACCGGCCTTGCGCAGCAAGGTGTTGGTATAGGTGTTGCGGTCGTAGCCGATCACCACGCCGGGTTCCACCGCCACCACGTTGTTGCCGTCGTCCCATTGCTCGCGTTCGGCGGCGAAGCTGTTGCCGCCGGTTTCGACGACGCGCAGCGCTTTCAGGTTGAGGGCCTTGGCCACGGTGTCGAGGAAGCTGGTTTCTTCGCGGCGAATGTCGACACCGCCCGGTTTGCTTTCATCAGGGCGCACGCTGAAGGCGACGATCTGGTTCACCACTTCCGGGAAAATGGTCACAAGGTCGCGGTCGCAGAAGCTGAACACGGTGTCCAGGTGCATCGCTGCGCGGGACTTGGGCAGGCCGGCGACGATCACTCGTTCGACCGCTTTATTCTTGAACAGGTTGACCGCCAATTGACCGATGGCCTGGCGGGACGAGCGCTCGCCCATGCCGATCAATACCACGCCATTGCCGATCGGCATCACGTCGCCGCCCTCAAGGGTGGCGCTGCCATGGTCCTGGTCCGGATCGCCGTACCAGATCTGGAAGTCGGCGTTGGTGAATTGCGGGTGGAATTTGTAGATGGCGGTGGTCAGCAGGGTTTCCTGACGACGTGCCGGCCAATACATCGGGTTCAACGTCACGCCACCGTAGATCCAGCAGGTGGTGTCGCGGGTGAACTGGGTGTTGGGCAGTGGCGGCAGAATGAAGCTTGAGTGACCGAGATATTCGCGGAACATCTGAATGGTCTTGCCGCCGAAGCTGTCCGGCAAGTCATCGGCGGAGACGCCGCCAATCAGGAATTCAGCGATCTTGCGCGGCTCCAGGCTACGCAGCCAGGAAGCTGTTTCGTTGACCAGGCCCAGGCCCACCGAATTGGCGGTGATCTTGCGCTCCAGGATCCAGTCGAGGGCTTCAGGAATCGCAACGATGTCGGTCAGCAGGTTGTGCATTTCCAGCACGTCGACGTTGCGCTCGCGCATTTTAGTGACGAAGTCGAAATGGTCACGCTTGGCTTGAGCAACCCACAGTACATCGTCGAAAAGCAGTTCATCGCAGTTGTTCGGGGTCAGCCGCTGGTGGGCCAGGCCGGGGGAGCAAACCATGACTTTGCGCAGTTTGCCGGCTTCGGAATGGACGCCGTACTTAACTTTTTCGGTGGTCATTACAGTGATCCTCCAGATGATAAATGAGTCGGGCGTTATAGAGTCAGGAAGCCGTCATACAGCCCGTAAGCTGCCACCAGGGCGCCCACGATGACCGCTGCGAAAATCAGCTTCTCGACGTTGGTGAAAACCGGTTTGTTGACTTCAAGTTTGGCTTTGGCGAACAGGATCACGCCGGGCGCATAGAGCAGGGCGGAGAGCAGCAGGTATTTGACGCCGCCGGCATAGATCAGCCAGACCGCGTAAATCAACGCGACGGCGCCGATGAACAGGTCTTTCCTGCGCTCGGCCAAAGCGTTCTCATAACTCTCGCCGCGCACCGCCAGCAGCAGCGCGTAAGCCGCCGACCACAGGTACGGCACCAGAATCATCGAGGTGGCGAGGTAGATCAGCGACAGGTAAGTGCTGGCCGAGAACAGCGTGATGATCAGAAACAACTGGACCATGGCGTTGGTCAGCCACAAGGCGTTGACCGGTACCTGTTTGGTGTTTTCCTTGCGCAAAAACGCCGGCATGGTGTGGTCCTTGGCGGCGGCAAACATGATTTCCGCACACAGCAATACCCACGACAGCAGCGCACCGAGCAGCGAGATGATCAGGCCGACGCTGATCAGCACCGCGCCCCAATGACCGACCACGTGTTCCAGCACCGCGGCCATGGACGGGTTCTGCAGTTTTGCCAGTTCCGGTTGGGTCATGATCCCGAGCGACAGCACATTCACCAGCACCAGGAACAGCAGCACGGTGATGAACCCGATGACGGTGGCTTTACCCACGTCGCTGCGTTTTTCCGCACGGGCCGAGAAAATGCTCGCGCCTTCGATGCCGATGAACACCCACACGGTGACCAGCATCATGTTGCGCACCTGATTCATCACGCTGCCCAGGTCCGGGTTTTTCAGGCCCCAGATGTCGGCGGTGAAGATGTCCAGTTTGAACGCGAACACGGCGATCAGGACGAACAGCAGCAGCGGTACGACTTTGGCGACGGTGGTCACCAGGTTGATGAACGCTGCTTCCTTGATGCCGCGCAATACCAGGAAATGCACACCCCAGAGCAGCACCGACGCACCGATCACCGAAGCTAAAGTATTCCCCTCGCCAAAAATGGGGAAGAAATAGCCAAGCGTGCTGAACAGCAAGACGAAATAGCCGACGTTACCCAGCCAGGCACTGATCCAGTAACCCCAGGCGGACGAGAAACCCATGTAGTCGCCGAAACCGGCCTTGGCGTAGGCGTAAACACCGCCGTCCAGATCAGGTTTTCGATTGGCGAGGGTCTGGAAGACGAAGGCCAGGGTCAACATCCCTACCGCGGTAATTGCCCAACCGATAAGAACGGCTCCGACGTCGGCACTGGCGGCCATGTTCTGGGGCAAAGAGAAAATCCCGCCACCAATCATTGAGCCGACAACCAACGCAACGAGTGCACCGAGTTTCAGTTTTCCGGGGGATTCAGACATTGCATGACTCCAATGCAGGAGAAGAGAGAAAACAGGTTAGTTTCGTTCGCTGTTCAATCATCTGATTTAGATCAATGCATGATCACATTCCATTGTTAATTAAAGACTTATGAGTCTTTGGCAGGCATAAAGGCTAATGCCCGGAAAGCCCTTTCCAGAGGCCTCTGTTAAAAGTTAAAGAAAAAAGCGTATCAGTTGAGATTTAGACGCTAGTTTGTTTTCTTGCTTTGGCAAGTGTTGGGCATTGAATTTGCGGAGATATGGATTTGTTAGGGTCTTGCGACTAAGCCGCTATTTTCAAACAGGTTCGATAGCGTGGTCAGTTATAAAAATCCAGGATTGGCGTTAATTGATAAACGTTATTACGCTTTATCTATTTAGTTAAAAACCGACTATATGACGGTCTCGCGGCGATAGCGCGGCGGGGTAAATGGAGACGCACGAATGTCGCAACCGACACAAAAGCTTCGTCTGAGTGCGCTGATCGCTTTGGTGGTGGGGTCAATGATTGGCGGCGGGATTTTTTCGTTACCGCAAAACATGGCGGCGCGTGCCGATGCCGGGGCGATATTGATTGGTTGGGCGATCACTGCCGTTGGCATGCTGACCCTGGCCTTCGTCTTTCAGACCCTGGCCAATCGCAAACCCGAACTGGATTCCGGGGTGTACGCCTACGCCAAGGCCGGTTTCGGCGATTACATGGGGTTCTCGTCTGCCTGGGGTTACTGGATCAGCGCCTGGTTGGGCAATGTCGGTTATTTCGTATTGCTGTTCAGTACGCTCGGTTATTTCTTCCCGGTGTTTGGCCAGGGCAACACGCCGATCGCCATCGGTTGCGCCTCGGTGCTGCTGTGGGCCGTGCATTTTCTGGTGCTGCGCGGAATCAAGGAGGCGGCGTTCATCAATCAACTGACCACTGTGGCCAAGATCGTGCCGCTGATCATGTTCATCGTTATCGCCGCCGTGGCCTTCAAGGCGGACATCTTCACCCGCGACATCTGGGGCCGCAGCAACCCGGATTTCGGCGGCGTGATGGATCAGGTGCGCAACATGATGCTGGTCACCGTGTTCGTCTTCATCGGCATTGAAGGCGCCAGTGTGTATTCGGCGAAGGCGCAGAAGCGTTCGGACGTGGGCCGGGCGACGGTCATCGGTTTTATCGGTGTGTTGGCGCTGCTGGTGCTGGTGAACGTGTTGTCCCTTGGAATCATGAGCCAGCCGGAATTGGCCACCTTGCAGAACCCATCGCTGGCGGCGGTGCTGGAACATATCGTCGGCCCTTGGGGCGCGCTGCTGATCAGCATCGGCCTGGCTATTTCGCTGTTGGGAGCATTGCTGTCCTGGGCACTGCTCTGCGCCGAAATCCTCTTTGCCACCGCGAAAGACAAGACCATGCCGGCGTTCCTGACCAAGGAAAACGCCAATCATGTGCCGGTCAATGCGCTGTGGCTGACCAACGCGATGGTCCAGGTTTTTCTGCTGATCACGCTGTTTTCCGCCGGTACTTACACCAGCCTGATTTACCTCGCCTCATCGATGATTCTGGTGCCGTATCTGTGGTCGGCGGCGTATGCGGTGTTGTTGAGCGGGCGAGGGGAAACCTATGAGCATGCTTCGGCCGAGCGCACGAAAGACTTGCTGATCGGTGGCATTGCTCTGTGTTACGCGGTTTGGTTGTTGTATGCCGGCGGCGTGAAATACCTGCTGCTCTCGGCGTTGTTGTATGCGCCGGGGGTGATTCTGTTTGCCAAGGCTAAACGGGAACAGGGCGAGCCATTGTTTACGTCGGTGGAGAAGGGGATTTTCAGCGGTGTGGTCGCCGGGGCGGGGTTGGCGGCGTATGGGTTGTACAGCGGGTTACTGTCGTTGTGAGATTGTTGCTGACGTATCAACCGCCTTATGACTGGTCGGTGATGCTGGGTCTTTTGTGGCCGCGGCGATCAGGTTAGCCTGAAGGAGCGAGCCTGCTTGCGATAGCTATCTGATGGTCACCACCACTGCGCACGATGAGAACCCAATTCTCCGGCCGGCAGCGCCCACTGCAACGGTGTCCCGGTGATTTTCAACGGCACCTGCAACCGATGGGCCGGCCCCCAAGGTGTCTGCTCAACCAGCATCCCTTGATCGCTTTGATCCTCCGCCCGCAACGCCTCACCGGTCCCCGCGCCATTTTCAATCAGCAACTTGGCGGTCCGCGCCAACGACAACCTGGCCACCCCGCCTTGTCCCAATAATTTGATCGCCGCAGCCGCCATCAAATACCCGGTGGCGTGGTCGAGGGCCTGCACCGGCAGCGGCGTCGGTTTATTCGCTTTCTTCCAGTGCATCCCCGCTTCGGCAATCCCGCTGCTCATCTGGACCAAACTGTCGAACCCGCGACGGTTCTGCCAGGGGCCGCTCCAACCGTAGGCGTTGAGGCACACATCAATCAGGCCCGGCGCCAGTTTTTGACGCACGGCGACGCCGTAGCCCAGCCTTTCCAATGCATCGGCGCGGTAGCCGTGGAGCAAGATATCGGTGTCCTTGAGCAGGCTTTCGAACACCGCACGATCAGTCTTGTCGTGCAGATCCAGGCGCGCACAGCGTTTGCCCAAAGTAACTTCCGGCACTACGCCCGGTTCGTTCCAGGTCGGTGGGTCGATGCGCAGCACGTCGGCACCGAGCCCTGCGAGGAAGCGGCTGGCGATCGGGCCGGCAAGTACCCGTGTGAGATCCAGCACTTTGATCCCGGCCAGCGGTTGCGCCACTGAGCCTTGCCACGGTTTGGGGTTTTGGTCGTTGTCGGCGCTGAACTGAATCAACGGCTCGGCATTCACCGCCAAACCTTGGGGATGCGCTTGCCATTGCGCCCAGCTGCGCATTTCGGCCGCGCAACCACCGGCACCCACTACGGCCTGTTCCAGATCGCTTTTGGCCCATTGAGCGACCTTGCTCGCCATCGCGGCGCGGTCGGCACAGGCACCGAGGACGCTTTCAGCGGCGGCACGATGATGAGGCGCGTTGGTGTGCAGGCGGATCCAGCCGTCCTTGGTCGCATAGTCACCGGCAACCGGGTCCCACAACGGTGGAACGCTCCAGCCCACGGGGCGGATCGACGTCGCAAACCAGAACGACGCCAGGCGCCGGTCGACTTCAAGGGTAGGCAAACGGCCGGTGTGTTGTTGCAGCAATTGACTGACAGCCTGACCGGCAGCGGCAATGCTGGCGCAGGCAAGGTCGGTGACGGCAAACGCCGAGGGCAAGGCGCCGCTCGAGGTGAACGGGATTGAGGTGTGCGGCAAGCCGAGTGCGGCTTGAATGGACGTGAGTAAATCAGTCATCGAAGGCCCTCCGGAGCGAGAGCCCGAGCATAGATCAAAATACTCGCCGCCCGGGATTTGTGTCAGGAGGGTATCGCGAGTGATTCCGAGCGCATTACCCACGACCCAGCAGATAGGTCGCGTAATCCGGGATGCGGTGTTCGTGAGCCTGATCCATCAACGGGCTGCTGAGCAGGTAATCGGCGCTGCACTCGTTGCAGGCCACCGGGATGTTCCACACCGCCGCGACCCGCAGCAGCGCTTTGATGTCCGGGTCGTGGGGTTGCGGTTCGAACGGGTCCCAGAAGAACACCAGCATATCGACCCGCTGCTCGGCGATTCGCGCGCCGAGTTGCTGATCGCCGCCCAGCGGACCGCTGATCATGCTTTCCACCGGCAGGTCGAGGCGTTGTTGCAATAACAACCCCGTCGTACCGGTGGCGACCAGTTCATGTTGCGCGAGTTTGTCTTTCTGCCGCTCGGCCCAGTCCAGCAAAAATATTTTGCAGTGGTCGTGGGCAACCAGGGCGATACGCTTGCGCGCCGCCAGGGTCTTTTGCGTAAAGCTGATACCGATCATCGCTTGCTTCTCCAGACGAAAATGCGCCTGCAACGACGCATTTTCCGGCGTTTCACATACCCGTAGGGGCCGCGTTCAACGTAGAGCGAGGCGCTTACTCGGCGTTGCAGAGCGCCAGGCAGTTATCGAGCATGCGGTTGGAGAAGCCCCATTCGTTGTCGTACCAGGCCAGCACTTTGAGCAGCTTGCCGCTGGACTTGGTGTGGTTGGCGTCGAAGATCGACGACAGCGGGTTATGGTTGAAGTCGCTGGAAACCAGCGGCAGGGTGTTGTAACCGAGAATCTTCGAGTGCTGGCTGGCTTGTTTGAGCATCGCGTTGACTTCATCGGCCGACGCTTCACGCTTGAGCTGCACGGTCAGGTCCACCAGCGACACGTTGATCACCGGAACACGCACCGCCATGCCGGTCAGTTTGCCCGCCAGTTCCGGCAGCACCAGGCCCACGGCTTCAGCGGCGCCGGTCTTGCTCGGGATCATGTTCTGGGTGGCGGAACGGGCGCGGTACGGGTCGGTGTGGTAGACGTCGGTCAGGTTCTGGTCGTTGGTGTAGGCATGGATGGTGGTCATCAAACCGCTTTCAATGCCCAGCTCGCGGTGCAGCACCTGGGCCACCGGAGCCAGGCAGTTGGTGGTGCACGAGGCGTTGGAAATAATCTGGTGCGATTGGCGCAGAATGTCGTGGTTAACCCCATAAACCACAGTGGCGTCAGCGCCTTTGGCCGGGGCCGAGATAATCACTTTGCGCGCGCCGGCCGTAATATGCGCGGCGGCTTTGGCACGGTCGGTGAACAAACCGGTGCATTCGAACACGACGTCGACCTTTTCCGCAGCCCAAGGCAGTTCGGCCGGGTTGCGAATTGCGCTGACCGAAATACGGTCGCCGTTGACAGTCAGGCTTTCCTGATCGTGCTGGACATCGGCATCGAATGTGCCGTGAACGGTGTCGTACTTGAGCAGATGAGCATTCATTGAGCTGTCGCCCAGGTCGTTGATCGCTACGATCTGCAGATCCTGACGATAACCTTGGGTATACAGTGCGCGCAGGACATTACGGCCGATACGGCCAAAACCATTGATTGCGATTCGAAGAGTCATTGATAGCGCCGCCGTCGTTTTGTTGTTGGAATTACAAGATTATTCGCAAAAAAATAGAAAACAAGCCTTTTTAGTGGCAATATTTTGTTTTATCTACAACGAGTGACCTGAATCAACTGGTCCGAATGATCAAGAAACCGTCTGTCATCCCAATCACAGCGGTGCTTGATCAGCATAGACAATCAGGTCGCCACATCCGTTAGCCTGGAGTTCTACACATGCATCCCCGCGTCCTTGAGGTCACCGAACGGCTTATCGCCCGCAGCCGCACCACGCGTGAGGCTTACCTTGCATTGATCCGCGGCGCCGCCAGCGACGGCCCGATGCGCGGCAAGCTGCAATGCGCCAACTTCGCCCATGGCGTGGCCGGGTGTGGCAGCGACGACAAGCACAGCCTGCGGATGATGAACTCCGCCAACATCGCAATTGTTTCGTCATATAACGACATGCTCTCGGCGCACCAGCCGTACGAAGTCTTCCCGGAACAGATCAAAAAAGCCCTGCGCGAAATCGGCTCCGTCGGCCAGTTTGCCGGCGGCACCCCCGCGATGTGCGATGGCGTGACCCAGGGCGAGCCGGGCATGGAACTGAGCCTGCCGAGCCGCGAAGTGATCGCACTGTCCACCGCTGTTGCGCTGTCCCACAACATGTTCGATGGCGCGCTGATGCTCGGCATCTGCGACAAGATCGTGCCGGGCCTGATGATGGGCGCGTTGCGTTTCGGTCATCTGCCAACGATTTTCGTGCCGGGCGGGCCGATGGTTTCGGGCATTTCCAACAAGCAGAAAGCCGATGTGCGTCAGCGCTACGCCGAAGGCAAGGCGACGCGTGAAGAGCTACTGGAATCGGAGATGAAGTCCTATCACAGCCCTGGCACCTGCACCTTCTACGGCACCGCCAACACCAACCAGTTGCTGATGGAAGTCATGGGCCTGCACTTGCCGGGCGCCTCTTTCGTCAACCCGAATACCCCGTTGCGCGATGCCCTGACTCGCGAAGCGGCGCACCAGGTCACCCGCTTGACCAAGCAGAACGGCGACTTCATGCCGATCGGCGAAATCGTCGACGAGCGTTCGCTGGTCAACTCCATCGTGGCCCTGCACGCCACCGGCGGTTCGACCAACCACACCCTGCACATGCCGGCGATCGCCATGGCCGCGGGCATCCAGTTGACCTGGCAGGACATGGCCGACCTCTCTGAGGTGGTGCCGACCCTGAGTCATGTGTACCCGAACGGCAAAGCCGACATCAACCACTTCCAGGCGGCGGGCGGCATGTCGTTCCTGATTCGCGAATTGCTGGAAGCCGGCCTGCTTCACGAAAACGTCAACACCGTGCTCGGCCACGGCCTGAGCCGCTACACCATGGAACCATTTCTCGAAAACGGCGAACTGGTCTGGCGCGAAGGCCCGATCGAAAGCCTCGACGAAACCATCCTGCGCCCGGTCGCTCGCGCATTCTCGGCGGAGGGTGGCTTGCGCGTGATGGAAGGCAACCTCGGCCGTGGTGTGATGAAAGTATCCGCCGTCGCTTTGGAAAACCAGGTCGTCGAAGCACCGGCCATGGTGTTCCAGGATCAGCAGGATCTGGCCGATGCCTTCAAGGCCGGTTTGCTCGAGAAGGATTTCGTTGCGGTGATGCGCTTCCAGGGCCCGCGTTCCAACGGCATGCCGGAACTGCACAAGATGACGCCGTTCCTCGGCGTGCTGCAGGATCGCGGCTTCAAAGTCGCGTTGGTGACTGACGGGCGCATGTCCGGCGCCTCGGGGAAAATCCCGGCGGCGATCCACGTCAGCCCCGAAGCTTATGTGGGCGGCGCTTTGGCGCGAGTGCAAGAGGGCGATATCATCCGCGTTGATGGCGTCAAAGGCACTCTGGAGCTTAAGGTGGACGCCGAAGAATTCGCAGCGCGCGAGCCAGCCAAAGGTTTGTTGGGCAACAACATTGGCAGCGGTCGCGAACTGTTTGGTTTCATGCGCATGGCCTTCAGCTCCGCAGAGCAAGGCGCCAGCGCCTTTACTTCTGCCCTGGAGACGCTTAATTGAAACTGGCTCTGGTCGGTGACATCGGTGGCACCAACGCACGTTTCGCGTTGTGGAAAAACCAGCAGCTGGAATCGGTCCAGGTGCTGGCGACGGCAGACCACGCCAGCCCGGAGGAGGCGATTGCGCTCTACCTGAGCGGGCTCGGTCTGGCGCCGGGGTCGATCGGTTCGGTGTGCCTGTCGGTGGCAGGCCCCGTGAGCGGTGATGAATTCAAGTTCACCAACAATCACTGGCGGCTCAGTCGCAAGGGTTTCTGCAAGGCCTTGCAGGTGGATCGACTGCTGTTGATCAACGATTTTTCGGCAATGGCGCTGGGCATGACCCGCTTGCAGCCGGGCGAGTTCCGGGTGGTCTGCGAAGGCACGCCGGAACCGTTGCGGCCGGCGGTGGTGATCGGTCCGGGCACTGGCCTGGGCGTGGGCACGTTGCTCGATCTGGGCGGGGGGCGTTTTGCTCCGTTGCCGGGGGAGGGCGGTCACGTCGATCTGCCGCTCAGCAGTCCACGGGAAACCCAACTGTGGCAACACATCTACAACGAGATCGGTCATGTCAGCGCTGAAACCGCGTTAAGCGGCAGTGGTTTGCCGCGAGTCTACCGGGCGATCTGCGCGGTGGACGGTCACACGCCTGTGCTCGACACGCCTGAGGCGATCACAAAGGCCGGGCTGGCGGGCGATCCGATTGCCATGGAAGTGCTCGAACAGTTCTGCTGCTGGCTCGGTCGCGTGGCCGGCAACAACGTGCTGACCACGGGGGCGCGCGGTGGCGTTTACATCGTTGGCGGAGTGATTCCGCGGTTTGCCGATTTCTTCATCAACAGCGGTTTCGCCCGTTGCTTCGCCGACAAGGGTTGCATGAGCGATTACTTCAAAGGCATTCCGGTGTGGCTGGTGACGGCGCCGTATTCCGGCCTCGTTGGCGCGGGTGTGGCGCTCGATCAGGCTTGAAACCGTATGATCGTTCCCACGCTCTGCGTGGGAATGCTTCAAGGGACGCTCCGCGTCCAGTGACGCGGAGCGTCACGGGCTGCATTCCCACGCAGAGCGTGGGAACGATCGACACACTATAGATCCACGATCGATCAGGCATAATCCTCCCCAACACCAACAACAAGGATGCCGCCCTGTGAGCTCAGTCAACAAGTCGATTTTGTTGGTCGATGACGATCAAGAGATACGCGAGTTGCTGGACACCTACCTGACCCGCGCCGGTTTCCAGGTCCGCACCACGCCTGACGGTGCAGGCTTTCGTCAGGCCCTGAACGAGGCGCCGAGCGATCTGGTGATTCTCGATGTGATGCTGCCGGACGAAGACGGTTTCAGCCTCTGCCGCTGGATCCGCCAGCACCCGCGCCAAGCCCATGTGCCGATCATCATGCTCACCGCCAGCTCCGACGAGGCCGACCGCGTCATCGGCCTCGAACTGGGCGCAGACGACTACCTCGGCAAACCCTTCAGCCCCCGTGAATTGCAGGCGCGCATCAAAGCCTTGTTGCGCCGTGCGCAGTTCGGTCAGGAGCGTTCCGGCAGCGAAGTGTTGGCTTTCGACGACTGGCGGCTGGACATGGTCAGCCATCGACTGTTCCACATCGACGGCGAAGAAGTGATTCTCTCGGGCGCCGATTTTGCGTTGCTGAAACTGTTCCTCGATCACCCTCAGGAAATCCTCGACCGCGACACCATCGGCAACGCCACCCGTGGCCGTGACCTGATGCCGCTCGATCGCATCGTCGACATGGCGGTCAGCCGTTTGCGGCAGCGCCTGCGCGACACCGAAAAACCTCCCCGGCTGATCCGTACCGTGCGCGGCAGTGGCTACCAACTGGCAGCGAACGTGGTTGCCAGCAATGGTCACTGATTTTCTGCGCAAACTCGCCGGGCGGCTACCGGTGCCCCGCTCGCTGCTCGGGCGCATGTTGCTGCTGACCCTGCTGGCGGTGCTGTTCGCCCAGGCGCTGTCGAGCGTGATCTGGGTGTCGCAATTGCGCGCCACGCAACTTGAAGGCCTGGTCACGAGTGCCCGTAGCCTGGCTCACTCGATGACGGCCAGCGTCAGTTATTTCCGCTCGTTGCCGGTGGCGTTTCGACCGCTGGTGCTCGATCAATTGCGCAGCATGGGCGGCACCCGGTTTGTGGTGACGCTCAACGACAAACCCTTAGGGATGGAAGTGCTGCCGATCACCCCGCGCAAAGAAGCGGTGCTCAAGGCGGTGGACGAAGTGCTGCGTCAGTCGCTGGGCCAGGACACCGACATCTCGGTGACCTTCGTCAGCCCCGAAGACCTGCGGATTTTCAACGGCGGCTTGAAGCTCGATGAGTTGCCGCGCTCCTGGGCGCATTACGCATTGACCCTGGAACCGGTGAACCCGCCGGTGCTGGTCACACAAATCCAGATGGCGCCGGGCGAATGGCTGTACATCGCCTCCCTGTTGCCCGAGCCCTACACCAGTCTCGAAGAACAGGGCCTGCCGGCGCAGCAGGTCTGGTTCATCGTGCTCACCAGCGGTTTCCTGCTGCTGTTCATCGGCCTGCTGGTGCACTGGCAGAGCCGACCGCTCAAGCGATTGGCGCGGGCAGCTCGGGACATGTCTCTGGGTGCCGAAGTCGAACCGGTGGCCGAGGGTGGCGGCAGTGAAGTGGTGGAAGTGGGCCGCGCCTTCAATGCGATGCGTGAGCGTATCAGCCGTTACCTGACCGAACGCAGCCAATTGTTCAGCGCGATTTCCCATGACTTGCGCACGCCGATCACCCGGCTGCGATTGCGGGTTGAACTGCTTGAAGACGAAAAGCTGCAAGCCAAGTTCGGTCGTGATCTGGATGAGCTGGAGCTGCTGGTCAAAGGCGCGTTGCAATGCGTGAAAGACACCGACATCCACGAAAACATCGAGCCGGTGGACCTCAATCATGTGCTCGACTGTCTGGTGGAACCCTATCTGGCGCCTAACGGCAATGGCCGCGTGACCCAGCACGGTCGGGCGCTGGCGCCGTATCCCGGCAAGCCATTGGCGCTCAAGCGCTGCATTGGCAACCTGATCGACAACGCTTTGAAATATGGGCAGAACGCGCATCTGCACATCGATGACGATGAGAGTGCGTTCGTCCTGCATGTCGACGATGAAGGGCCGGGCGTACCGGAGCAACGGCTGGAACAGGTGTTCGAGCCGCACTTCCGCTTGGCCGGGCAGCAACAGGGTTATGGTCTGGGGCTGGGGATCGCGCGCAACATTGCCCACAGCCATGGCGGTGAAGTCAGCCTGCAAAACCTGCGTGAAGGCGGGTTGCGGGTGACGTTGCAGTTGCCACGTAGTGTTGATTAGCGGCACCGCGTTATCGTTCATCGCGAGCCTGCTCGCGATGGCGTCAGAAGACCCAGCACATCTTCCAGGGTGAATGTCACAACTCGGTGACATAACTCGCCCCCTTCGTTACCTGCCTGCCACCGCTCGTTGTTTAGACTGCCCCCAGTCATAACAACAAAAAAGGTACTCCCATGGACACCTTCCAACCGGCCTTCAGCAGTTGGCTGAACGCGCCTGCCCATCAGCATTGGCTCGCCACCGAAGGCCTGCGCCTGTTGGCGTTTGCCAAGGCTTCAAAGCTTGCCGAAGGCTTCGGTAACCTCGATGAAAAGGGGCGCCTGCCGGCCAATGCTCAAGCCGAAACCATGAACACCGCGCGCATGACCCACAGCTTCGCCATGGCGCACATCCAGGGCCTGCCGGGTTTTGCCGAGCTGGTGGATCACGGCATCAAAGCCCTCAGCGGGCCGCTGCGTGATGCCGAACACGGCGGCTGGTTCGCCACACCCGAACACCGCGACGGCAATACAGGCAAAGCCGCTTACCTGCATGCCTTCGTGGCATTGGCCGCGAGTTCTGCGGTGGTCGCTCAGCGCCCCGGTGCACAAGCCTTGCTCGACGATGCGATCCACATCATCGACACGCATTTCTGGAGTGAGGAGGAGGGCGCCATGCGCGAATCCTTCAACCGCGACTTCAGTTGCGAAGAAGCCTATCGCGGTGCCAACAGCAACATGCACGCCACCGAAGCCTTTCTCGCCCTGGCCGATGTCACCGAGGACAACCGCTGGTTGATTCGCGCCCAACGCATCGTCGAGCGCGTCATTCACGATCACGCCGCAGCCAACGATTACCTGGTGGTCGAGCATTTCGACCGCGACTGGCAGCCGCTGCGTGACTACAACCACGACAACCCGGCTGACGGTTTCCGCCCTTACGGCACCACGCCGGGCCATGGTTTCGAATGGGCGCGCCTATTGCTTCACCTTGAAGCGGCGCGGGTGCAGGCCGGGATACTCACGCCGGGCTGGCTCGTCACCGATGCGCAAAAACTCTTCGACCACAATTGCCGTCACGGCTGGGGCGTCGACGGTGCGCCGGGCATTGTCTACACCCTCGACTGGGACAATCGCGCAGTGGTTCGCCATCGCTTGCACTGGACCCACGCCGAAGCCAGTGCCGCCGCCAGTGCGCTGCTTAAACGCACCGGTGATGAGCAATACGAGCGCTGGTACCGACTGTTCTGGGAATTCTGTGACAGTCATTTCATTGACCGTTGCGATGGCAGCTGGCATCACGAACTCGATCCGCTGAACCGTCCGAGCGCCGATATCTGGGCCGGCAAACCCGACCTGTATCACGCCTGGCAAGCCGTTTTGATCCCGCGCCTGCCGCTGGCGCCGAGCATGGCCACTGCGCTGGCGCAATTGTCCCGGAGCGTTGCTGTGTAACCAGCTATGTAACCATATGGTGACATTCGCGCGTCCCTTCGTTACCTGCGAAGGGGCATCCCCTGTTTAGAATCCTATGCAGCGCAAGCACCAGACTTGCATGCATAACAACAAGAAAGGTACTACTAGATGAATGCGATTTCTCGCCTCGCTACTGTCATTTCTCTCGCTTCGTTGCTTCCCGTTGCTGCATTCCCTGTCAGTGCCCTTGCCGCCGATGCCAAAGGTTCGGTGGAAGTCGTTCACTGGTGGACGTCTGGTGGTGAAAAAGCGGCCGTCGATGTGCTCAAGGCCCAAGTCGAAAAAGACGGCTTCACCTGGAAAGACGGCGCAGTCGCCGGCGGTGGCGGTTCCACGGCCATGACCGTACTCAAAAGCCGCGCCGTGGCCGGTAACCCGCCGGGCGTTGCCCAGATCAAAGGTCCGGACATCCAGGAATGGGGCAGCACCGGCCTGCTCAGCACCGACACCCTCAAAGAGGTTTCCAAGTCCGAAGGCTGGGATAACCTGCTGATCAAGAAAGTCTCCGACACCGTGAAATACGAAGGCGACTACGTCGCCGTGCCGGTGAACATCCACCGCGTCAACTGGCTGTGGATCAACCCGGAAGTCTTCAAGAAAGCCGGGATCGAAAAAGCGCCGACCACCCTCGAAGAATTCTATGCCGCTGGCGACAAGCTCAAAGCCGCCGGCTTCATCGCGCTCGCCCACGGTGGCCAGCCTTGGCAGGACAGCACCGTGTTTGAAGACGTGGTGCTCTCGGTCATGGGCGCAGACGGTTACAAGAAAGCCCTGGTCGACCTGGACCAAAAAACCCTTTCCGGGCCGGAGATGGCCAAGGCCTTCACCGAGCTGAAAAAAATCACCGGCTACATGGACCCGAACCGCGCTGGTCGTGACTGGAACATCGCTGCGGCCGACGTCATCAACGGCAAGGCCGGCATGCAGATGATGGGCGACTGGGCCAAGAGCGAATGGACCGCCGCGAAGAAAGTCGCAGGCAAGGACTACCAGTGCGTGCCGTTCCCGGGCACTGAAAAAGCCTTCACCTACAACATCGACTCGATGGCTGTGTTCAAGCTCAAAGCCGATCGCAAAGGTGACATCGCCGCCCAGCAAGACCTGGCCAAGGTCGCTCTGGGCAAAGACTTCCAGAAAATCTTCAGTATCAACAAAGGCTCGATCCCGGTGCGTACCGACATGCTTAACGACATGAGCGCGCTGGGCTTCGATTCTTGCGCTCAAGCGTCTGCCAAGGATTTCCTGGCTGACGAGAAGACGGGCGGCCTGCAACCGAGCATGGCGCACAACATGGCCACTTCCCTGGCCGTTCAGGGCGCGATCTTCGATGTGGTCACCAACTTCATGAACGACAAGAACGCTGATCCGGCCAAGGCCAGCGCGCAACTGGCGTCGGCCGTCAAAGCTGCCCAGTAATCCCTGACGCCGCGTGACCCCTGTGGGAAAGGGCTTATGTGGGAGTCGGGCTTGCCCGCGATGCAGGCGACTCGGTTTAACTTCAAACCGAGTTGATGCCATCGCAGGCAAGCCAGCTCCCACAGAAACCCGCTCCCACAAGGGATCGCCGTGCCGATTCCATTTCTCTTCACCTGGATTATCCCGATGAGCTCTGTGGCGGTTTTCAGCAAAGCCTCACCGTTCGACGCATTGCAGCGCTGGCTTCCCAAGCTGGTTTTGGCGCCTAGCATGCTGATCGTCCTGGTTGGTTTTTACGGTTACATCATCTGGACATTTGTTCTGTCCTTCACCAATTCCAGCTTCATGCCGAGCTACAAGTGGGTCGGCCTGCAGCAATACATTCGCCTGATGGACAACGATCGTTGGTGGGTCGCGAGCAAGAACCTCGCGGTGTTCGGCGGCATGTTCATCGGCATCAGCCTGGTGCTGGGCGTGTTCCTCGCCGTGCTGCTGGATCAGCGCATTCGCAAGGAAGGCTTCATCCGC
Organism: Pseudomonas sp. JL3; assembly: GCF_031570575.1. Taxonomy (NCBI): domain Bacteria; kingdom Pseudomonadati; phylum Pseudomonadota; class Gammaproteobacteria; order Pseudomonadales; family Pseudomonadaceae; genus Pseudomonas; species Pseudomonas sp. JL3. The sequence goes on along the minus strand of NZ_JAKWJK010000007.1, from coordinate 73,917 downwards.
ACCGTTTACCTGTACCCGATGGCGCTCTCGATGATCGTGACCGGTACCGCATGGAAATGGCTGCTCAACCCAGGCCTGGGTCTGGACAAAATGCTGCGTGACTGGGGCTGGGAAGGCTTCCGTCTCGACTGGCTGGTGGATCAGGATCGCGTGGTGTATTGCCTGGTGATCGCCGCCGTGTGGCAAGCCTCCGGGTTTGTGATGGCGATGTTCTTGGCCGGCCTGCGTGGCGTCGATCAATCGATCATCCGCGCGGCGCAAGTCGACGGTGCGAGCCTGCCGACCATCTACTTGAAGATCGTATTGCCGAGCCTGCGCCCGGTGTTCTTCAGCGCTTTCATGATCCTGGCGCACATCGCTATCAAGAGCTTCGACCTGGTGGCGGCGATGACCGCGGGTGGCCCGGGCTACTCGTCTGACCTGCCGGCGATGTTCATGTACTCCTTCACTTTCAGCCGTGGCCAGATGGGCATTGGTTCGGCGAGCGCCATGATGATGCTCGGCGCGATCCTGGCGATTCTGGTGCCGTACCTGTACTCCGAATTGCGAGGCAAACGCCATGAGTAATCAACTTGGCAAACCGGCGATCAGCTTCAGTCGCATCGCGATCTATGCAACCTTGTTGCTGGCTGCGGCGATCTATCTGGTCCCGCTGGTGGTGATGCTGCTGACCAGTTTCAAATCCCCGGAAGACATCCGCACCGGCAACCTGTTGAGCTTGCCGCAAGTGATTGATGGCATCGGCTGGATAAAGGCCTGGGACAGTGTCGGCAGCTACTTCTGGAACTCGGTGAAAATCACCGTGCCGGCAGTACTGATCTCTACTTTCATCGGTGCCATGAACGGCTACGTGCTGTCGATGTGGCGCTTCCGTGGTTCGCAACTGTTCTTCGGCCTGTTGTTGTTCGGCTGCTTCCTGCCGTTCCAGACCGTGCTGCTGCCAGCCTCGTTCACCCTCGGCAAGATCGGCCTGGCCAACACCACCACCGGCCTGGTGCTGGTGCACGTGGTTTACGGTCTGGCGTTCACCACGCTGTTCTTCCGCAACTACTACGTGAGCATTCCGGATGCGCTGGTCAAGGCGGCGCGACTGGATGGCGCGGGCTTCTTCACGATTTTCTGGAAGATCCTGCTGCCGATGTCGATCCCGATCGTGATGGTCTGCCTGATCTGGCAGTTCACGCAAATCTGGAATGACTTCCTGTTCGGCGTGGTCTTCGCCAGTGGCGATGCCCAGCCGATTACCGTGGCCCTGAACAATCTGGTCAACACCAGCACCGGGGCCAAGGAATACAACGTTGATATGGCCGCCGCGATGATCGCCGGGCTGCCGACACTGCTGGTCTACATATTCGCTGGCAAGTATTTCCTGCGTGGGCTGACGTCCGGCGCGGTCAAGGGGTAGAACATGGCAACTCTCGAATTACGCAACGTTAACAAAACCTACGGCGCCGGTTTGCCGGACACCCTGAAAAACATCGAGCTGAAGATCAATGACGGTGAGTTCCTGATCCTGGTTGGTCCATCGGGCTGTGGTAAATCCACCTTGATGAACTGCATTGCGGGTCTGGAAAACATCAGCGGCGGGGCGATCCTGGTGGACGACGCCGACATCAGCGGCATGAGCCCGAAAGATCGCGACATCGCCATGGTGTTCCAGTCTTACGCGCTGTACCCGACCATGAGCGTGCGCGACAACATCGCGTTCGGCCTGAAGATTCGCAAAATGCCCACCGCCGAAATCGACGAAGAAGTCGCTCGCGTGGCCAAGCTGCTGCAAATCGAACATCTGCTCAGCCGCAAACCAGGCCAGCTCTCCGGTGGTCAGCAACAGCGCGTGGCCATGGGCCGGGCGCTGGCGCGGCGGCCGAAGATTTACCTGTTCGATGAGCCGCTGTCCAACCTCGACGCCAAGCTGCGGGTCGAGATGCGCACCGAAATGAAACTGATGCACCAGCGCCTGAAAACCACCACGGTCTACGTGACTCACGACCAGATCGAAGCCATGACTCTGGGCGACAAAGTGGCGGTGATGAAGGACGGGATCATTCAGCAGTTCGGCACGCCGAAAGACATCTACAACAATCCGGCCAACCTGTTCGTGGCGAGCTTCATCGGTTCGCCGCCGATGAACTTCATCCCTCTGCGTTTGCAACGCAAGGAAGGTCGGTTGGTAGCGCTGCTCGACAGTTGTCAGGCGCGTTGCGAGTTGCCGCTGGGCATGCAAGACGCCGGGCTTGAAGACCGCGAAGTGATCCTCGGCATGCGCCCGGAACAGATCGTTCTGGCGGGCAGCGAGCCGAATGGTTTGCCGACCATTCGTGCCGAAGTGCAGGTCACCGAACCGACCGGTCCCGACACCCTGGTGTTCGTCAATCTCAACGACACCAAAGTCTGCTGCCGCCTGGCACCGGACGTCGCGCCGGCCGTGGGCGAGACCCTGACCCTGCAATTCGATCCATCGAAAGTGCTGTTGTTCGATGCCAAGACCGGTGAGCGCCTGGGGGTGGCCGGCCTGCCAAAAACCGAAGCTCACAGCGCCAACGTAGCCCAATTTAAAGGTAGATAAAGATCAAAAATGTGGGGGCGAGCTTGTGGCGAGGGGGCAGCCCCCTCGCCACAAGCTCGCCCCCACAGGGGGATCCGTGGCGCCCGGACTGTCGTGCGTTGCACTTGATGTAAACCGCGTTAGATAAAAACAGTTAATAACAATAAAGACGAGGATGTAGGGATGAAGAAGAACAACAACGCTCAGCTTATCTGCCAATTGTCAGCTCTTGCGGTGATGACTATGGCCGGTAGCGTACACGCGGCTGACGCGTTCAGTGCTGACTCGCAGTGGATGACCGGGGATTGGGGCGGCGAGCGGACCAGGCTGATCGAACAAGGTATCGACATCAAGGCCGACTACGTCGGTGAAGTGGGCGCCAACCTGCATGGCGGTTACAACGACGACAAGACGGCGCGTTACGCCGACCAGTTTGGCTTGGGCGTGGCGCTGGACCTGGAAAAGCTGTGGGGCTGGGATAACACCCAGGCGAAGATCCAGCTCACCAACCGTAACGGTGAGAACATCTCCAATGACCGTGTCGGCGACCCGCGTGCCGGCACCTTGAGTTCCTCCCAGGAAGTCTACGGTCGTGGCCACATGGTCCGTTTGACCCAGTTGTGGATCAAGCACCAGTTCCTCGACGGTAAGCTGGACGTCAAGGCCGGTTACTTCGGCGAAGGCGAAGACTTCAACACCTTCCCTTGCGAGTTCCAGAACCTGGCATTCTGCGGTTCCCAAGCGGGTAACTGGGCGACCAACATCTGGTACAACTGGCCGGTCATGCAGGCGGCGATTCGCGTGAAGTACAACATCACGCCTGAGTTCTATGCGCAGATTGGCGCGTACAACCAGAACCCGTCGCAACTGGAACACGGTAACGGCTTCAAGCTCAGCGGCAGTGGTACCGAAGGCACCGTCTTGCCAGTTGAATTGGTCTGGTCGCCGAAGGTCAACAACCTGCCGGGCGAATACCGTGTCGGTTACTACAAGAGCACTGCCAACGCCGATGACGTTCGTGAAGACGCCAACGGCAATGATGCAGCGACCAGCGGCAACGCTTATCGCAGCCACGATAGCAAGCACGGCTACTGGTTCGTGGCGCAGCAACAACTGACCACTCACAACGGTGATGCTTCACGCGGTCTGAACATCGCGGCTAACGCCACCTTCCACGACAAGGACACCAACTTCGTCGACAACTACCAGTCGCTGATGTTTGTGTACAAGGGCCCGTTTGATGCGCGTCCTAAAGATGACGTCGGGATCGGTTTCTCCCGTATCCATGTCAACGACGATGTGAAGAAAAACGCCGAGTTGGTCAACGCCGCCAATGGTGTCACTGACTACAACGATCCGCTGTTCTCGCCGTTGCGTTCCACCGAGTACAACTACGAGATCAACTACGGCTTCCACGTTACCAACTGGCTGACCGTGCGTCCTAACCTGCAATACATCACTCACCCGGGTGGTGTGGATGAAGTCGACAACGCTCTGGTGGCTGGTCTGAAAATTCAGTCGGTGTTCTAACGCTGTTGCGATAAGCTCCTCTCTATGTGCGCATATTTGCGGACGGCCATGGCTGTCCGCTTTTTTTTGGGGGCAGCACATCCCTTGGAGCAGATCGTTCCCACGCTCTGCGTGGTAACCGCCGCTCTGCGTCCATCGTATGTGACGCAGAGCGTCACGGGATGCATTCCCACGCAGAGCGTGGGAATGATCAGGTAAAAAAATGATTTTCAGGACCGTGGCACATGCTTGAGCATCCGCTACAACGCTTTTTCAAATCCTTGCGCGAACGGCCGGTGTTTGCGTGGGAGCGCTATCAGATGCGCGATGTGCTGGTGATCGACCATCCGCTGTGTCAGGCGGTGTTCAGTCGACAGGGCGCGCAGTTGCTGCACTTCCAGCCAAAGGGTCAGAAACCCTGGTTGTGGTGCGCGGCGAAGTGGCCGCATGTCGGTGCGATTCGCGGCGGTGTGCCGGTGTGTTGGCCGTGGTACGGCCGTCATCCGAGCGAAAACGCCTGGCCGTCCCATGGCTGGGCGCGTTTGCTCGACTGGAAACTGCTCGACAGCAGCAGTGATGACGATGGCGTGCACCTGCACTGGCAGTTACAGCTGTGCGACTGGCAAGTGGACTTGCACGCGCACCTGGGCGAACGCATGGATTTGCACCTGAGCACCGAGCATCAGGACGACATGCCGTGTCAGTTGAGCCAGGCGTTGCACGCCTACTGGCGTATTGGTGACGTGGGCGAGGTAGCGCTGTCTGGGCTCGACGGCGCGCAAGGTTACGACCAGTTGAGCCGCCAGGTTTGCCAGCAGGAAGGCGAGTTGCGGGTCGACGGCGGTTGTCAGAGAGTGTTCCAGCATGACGGCGAATTGCAGCTCAAGGACCACGCCTGGCAGCGGCAGTTGTGCATCGACACCGGTGACCATGCAGACACGGTGGTCTGGCATCCCGGCTCGCGGCCGTTGCTGGGCGTAAGCTGGAACGAGGTTTTAGAGTTCGTCTGTGTGGAAGCGGCCAGTGGCGGGACCGACAGCCTATGCCTGGCACCGGGAGAGCGGGCGCATTTGAGTTTGCAGGCGCGGGTGATCGTTCCCACGCTCTGCGTGGGAATGCCTCAAGGGACGCTCCGCGTCCAGTGACACGGAGCGTCACGGGCTGCGTTCCCACGCGGGAGCGTGGGAACGATCATGGTGGACTAATTAAACTCATCCCCAATCGGATACCGACTGGCATTCAGGCTTTCCTTGATCTTGCGCAAATGCGGCTGGAAATCCACGCCCCGGCGCAGGGTCATGCCGGTGGCGAGCACATCGAGCACGGTCAACTGAATGATCCGCGACGTCATCGGCATATAGATGTCGGTGTCTTCCGGTAACGGGATGTTCAGGCTCAAGGTGCTCGCCTTGGCCAGTGGCGAACCCTCGGCCGTCAAACCCAGCACTGAAGCGCCGTTTTCCCGGGCAATGCGCGCCACTTCCACCAGTTCGCGAGTGCGACCGGTGTAGGAAATGATCACGAACAACTCACCGGTATGGGCCACCGAAGCAATCATGCGTTGCATCAGCACGTCGGCATGGGCGGTCACCGCCAGGTTGAAGCGGAAGAACTTGTGCTGCGCATCCAGCGCCACCGGGGCCGAGGCGCCGAGGCCGAAGAAGTGGATCTGCCGGGCCTGGATCAACAGGTCGACAGCGCGGCTGATCAGGTTCGGGTCAAGCGCCTGTAATGCACTGTCCAAAGAAGCGATGGCGCTGCCGAAAATCTTTTTGGTATAGGCCTCTGGATTATCGTCGGCCTCGACCGCACGGCTGACATATGCCGCGCCACTGGCCAGGCTTTGGGCCAATTGAAGCTTGAGTTCCGGGTAGCCGCTGACGCCAAACGAACGGCAGAAACGGTTGACCGTCGGCTCGCTGACTTTAGAGGCCTGGGCGAGGGCGGCGATGCTGAACCGGGTGGCCTGCTCTGGGTTGAGCAGGATCACTTCGGCGACTTTGCGTTCAGCCTTGTTCAGGTCTTCAAGGCGATTCTGGATCTGTTCCAGTAAATTTCGCACGCGGTCCATTTCATGTTCCTTAGGTCAGCAGCGCAAATAAGCGTTCGGCTAATGCAAATTGGGCCTTTGATACGGCCCATAACGGTGGCCTATCCTACTGATGGCTCCGACCGACCACCACTCGGAATCTGTATTTTGCGAAAATGTTATGGTTATTACTACATTTTCTCTTGAGTGATGCCTTGAAAAAAGGTATTTGTAGCTTAACTTGATAAAAGAACAAACATCATGCCTTCGATTACGGTTGAACCGTGCACCTTTGCCTTGTTCGGCGCTCTCGGCGATCTAGCCTTGCGCAAGCTGTTTCCTGCCCTCTATCAACTCGATGGCGCCGGCCTGCTTCATGAGGATACGCGCATTATCGCGCTGGCCCGTGAACCCGGCAGCGAGCAGCAGCATCTGGCGTTCATCGCCACCGAGTTGCGTCGCTACGTCGGAGCCAAAGAACTGGATGAAGCGGTGGTCGAGCGCTTCCTGGCGCGTTTGAGCTACCTGCACGTCGACTTCCTCAAGGCTGACGATTACGTCGCCTTGGCCGAACAGGCTGGCAGCGCCCAGCGGGTGATTGCTTACTTCGCCACCCCGGCAGCGGTTTATGGCGCTATTTGCGAGAACCTGTCGAAGGTCGGCCTGACCGAAAACACCCGCGTGGTGCTGGAAAAACCCATCGGTTCGGACCTGGAATCCTCGCGCAAGGTCAACGACGCCGTGGCGCAGTTCTTCCCGGAGAACCGCACCTACCGCATCGACCACTACCTGGGCAAAGAGACCGTACAAAACCTGATCGCGCTGCGTTTCGCCAACAGCCTGTTCGAAACCCAGTGGAACCAGAATTACATCTCCCACGTGGAAATCACCGTGGCCGAGAAGGTCGGGATCGAAGGCCGTTGGGGCTATTTCGACAAGGCCGGGCAGCTGCGGGACATGATCCAGAATCACCTGCTGCAATTGCTCTGCCTGATCGCCATGGACCCGCCGGCCGACCTGTCCGCCGACAGCATCCGCGATGAGAAAGTCAAAGTCCTCAAGGCGCTGGCACCGATCAGCCCGGAAGGCCTGACCACTCAGGTGGTGCGCGGCCAGTACATCGCTGGTCACAGCGAAGGCAAATCGGTGCCCGGTTATCTGGAGGAGCCTAATTCCAATACCCAGAGCGACACCGAAACCTTCGTCGCCCTGCGTGCCGACATTCGCAACTGGCGCTGGGCCGGCGTGCCGTTCTACCTGCGCACCGGCAAGCGCATGCCGCAAAAGCTGTCGCAGATCGTCATCCACTTCAAGGAACCGTCGCACTACATCTTCGCCCCCGAGCAGCGCTTGCAGATCAGCAACAAGCTGATCATCCGCCTGCAACCGGACGAAGGCATTTCCTTGCGCGTGATGACCAAAGAACAAGGCCTGGACAAAGGCATGCAGCTGCGCAGCGGTCCGTTGCAGCTGAATTTTTCCGATACCTATCGCAGTGCGCGGATTCCCGACGCCTACGAGCGGTTGTTGCTGGAAGTGATGCGCGGCAATCAGAATTTGTTTGTCCGTAAAGATGAAATCGAAGCCGCGTGGAAGTGGTGTGACCAGTTGATCGCCGGGTGGAAAAAATCCGGTGATGCGCCCAAGCCGTACGCGGCCGGGTCCTGGGGGCCGATGAGCTCCATCGCACTGATTACGCGGGACGGGAGGTCGTGGTATGGCGATATCTGAATTGAAACTGCCTCAGGGCGTCAGCGCTCATGAGTTCAAAAGCCCGGTGCTGCTGGCCGAAGGCCTGGCGCTGAATGTGGCCAAGCAACTGAGCGACGCGATCGACGCGCGCGGCACCGCGACCTTGGTGGTTTCCGGTGGCCGCAGCCCGGTGGCGTTTTTCCAGCACCTGGCCAAGCAGACGCTGGACTGGTCCAAGGTTGTCGTCACGCTGGCTGACGAGCGCTGGGTGCCGGTGGAACATGTCGACAGCAATGCCGGTCTGCTCAAGCGTTACCTGTTGCAAGGCCCGGCGGCCAAGGCTCAGTTCCTGAGCCTCTACAGCGCCACCGCCAACCTGGAACAGGCCGCCGAGCAGGCTGATCGCTTGCTCGCGGAATTGCCGCCGATCGACGTTCTGGTGCTGGGCATGGGTGATGACGGTCATACCGCATCGCTGTTCCCCAACAGCCCGAACCTGGCCGACGCCTTGAAAGTCGACGGTCCCCGTCGCTGCTGGCCGATGCTGGCGCCGACCGTGCCTCATCAACGGCTAACCATGAGTCGCGCGTTGCTGGCTTCGGCGAAGCACACCGTTCTATCGATTTCCGGTCAGTCCAAGCTGACCACCCTGAATGCCGCACTGGCCGGTGACGATGTCGCCGCCATGCCGATTCGGGCGTTTCTGCAACCTACGTTAGAGATTTACTGGTGCCCATGAACCAAGGATCAGCCGCTATGACAAACACATCACCGACCGTTTCCATGGCGGACAAAGTTGCCCTGATCGACAGCCTCTGCGCCAAGGCGCGGATCCTGCCGGTGATCACCATCGCTCGTGAACAGGACGTGCTGCCGTTGGCCGACGCCCTGGCGGCCGGTGGCCTGACGGCGCTGGAAGTGACCCTGCGTTCGCAGTTCGGCCTCAAGGCGATCCAGATCCTGCGCGAAAAGCGTCCGGAACTGGTGACCGGTGCCGGCACCGTGCTCGATCGCAGCATGCTGGCCGCTGCCGAAGCGGCCGGTTCGCAATTCATCGTCACGCCGGGCATTACCCGTGATCTGCTTGAAGCCAGTGTCGGTAGCCCGGTCCCGCTGCTGCCGGGCATCAGCAATGCCTCTGGCATCATGGAAGGCTATAGCCTGGGTTATCGCCGCTTCAAGCTGTTCCCGGCGGAAGTCAGCGGCGGCGTCGCGGCCATCAAAGCCTTGGGCGGCCCGTTCGGCGAAGTAAAATTCTGCCCGACCGGCGGCGTCAGCCCGGCCAATATCAAGAGCTACATGGCGTTGAAAAACGTGATGTGCGTGGGCGGCAGCTGGATGCTTGACCCCGAGTGGATCAAGAACGGCGATTGGGCCCGCATCCAGGAGTGCACCGCCGAGGCATTGGCCCTGCTGGACTGATTAACCGGATTTACCAAACACTTCGTTGTGTGTTCTACGGCTTTACGGTGCGCTTGGTCGGTGCACCGTTTTTTTTTGCCTGAAATATAACCCGCTCCCACAGGACATCATGCGATACATAGTTACCGCATCTCGTCGCTCGTTCAGCGTTAACCTGCGTTCATCTTATGGATGAGAGAACGTCATGGACGACAACACTGCAATTACATCCCCACCAACGGTGTGCCAACTGTCACCCGAACAGATCGCCGGTCCGTATTTTCGAAACCCGAAACTGATCAGACGAAACATCAGCGAAGGCATGGATGGCATTCCCCTGGTGCTGCGACTGACGATCGTCGATGCGATGACCGGTCAACCGGTCACCGGGGCGCTGGTCGATATCTGGCATTGCAACGCGCGCGGGGCGTATTCGGGTTGGAGCAAGCTCGACCCGGACAAGGAAGTCGATGTCGATGCCATCGGTTCGATTCCGCGCACCGATGACGATACCTACCTGCGCGGCGGGCAATTCACCGATCAACTGGGCGTGGTGCGATTTACCACTATCTACCCGGGTTTTTATGCCGGCCGCGCCGTGCATATTCATGTCGCGGTACGAATCACGGCCGGCAACAACTACCTGGAAGAGCGGCATGTCGCCTGGGTCGGTCAGCTGTACTTTCCCGAGGCGGCTTCACGGTCGGTACTCAATGCCCGCGAGTACCGTGGGCGTGGCACCTGCGCGCTGAACAACGAGCAGGATGAGTTCTATCAGAGCATGGGGGGTGAAGCCTCGATCTTGAATGTCCATTCCATCGGTCGAGATTCGAATGAGGACGGCTTTTTCGGCCGCATGACCATCGGTGTCGACACGTTTGCGCTGTCATCACAGATCAAACCCCAGGACTTCGACAAGTACACCGTGTGACCTCAGCGCAATGCGTTCAGGGCATCGGCCAGCAGATCCATGTCGGCGGCGGTGGTAGTGAGTCCCGGTGTAATGCGGATGCACGGGCCACACGCCGCGCCGCTGCGTGCCACGGTAAACAGGTTGTAATCGTTGAGCAGGCGCTCGACCATCGCCTGTTGATCGGCATGCCGGGTAAAGCGCATCGAGGTGATGCCGCAATACAGGCGCGGGTCATTGGGGGTCATGACATCGATCCCCGGTAACCCCCGCACGGCATCGACCCATCGGTTGCGCAGGTAATTGAGCCGCGTGCCCTTGGCGACGGAACCGCCCATGGCGTGATGTTCTTCCAACACCAGTGGCAGGGTCAGCAGGGCCGGGATATTCGGGGTGCTGTAGGGCGTGCGGGCGCGAATGTCGGTGATCGGGAAGTGCATCTCGCCCATGTCCGGGTCAATATCGGCCAGGCGCTGGGGCGCGATATAAATGAACCCCAGAGTCAGCGGCGCACCGATCCATTTGTGCAGGTTGTAGCCGGCAAAGGCGATGCCCAGCTCATCGAGATTGAACTTGATCTGACCCAAGGCATGGGCGCCGTCGAGAATCACGTCAATGCCGTATTCCCTGGCGGCAGCAGCAATCGCCTGCACCGGCATGACCAGCCCGGTGCGATGGGTGACGTGGGTCAGGGCCATCAGCTTCAGTCGCGGATAACGCACGAAAGCTTCGCGGTAAGTGGTCAGCAAACTGTCGAAACTGGCGGGGTGGTGGTGTTCGATCTCGATCACTTCCACGCCTCGATAGCGGGCCAGCCAACGCATCGCGCTTTTGACCGTGTCGTACTCCAGATCGCATATCAGCACCTGATCGCCCGGTTCCAGGCGGTTGTAGTTGCGGATCAGCGATTGCAGGCCGTCCGAGGCGTTGCGGGTGAGGGCGACGGCTTCGGCGGGGGCACCGATCAGCTCGGCCAGTTGCGCACGAATCGGGACGCTTTCGCCCTGTTCGAAGCGCTGGCGCACATGCACCGAGTTGCCCCGGTTGATCAGTTCGATGTTGCGCTGATACTCCTCGACCACAGTGCGCGACATGCGCCCGAAGTAACCGTTCTCCAGGTTCAGGGGGCCGGGTTCGACAGCGTAGCGGTCGGCAAAGGTCTGCCAAAAGACTTCATCGCGGGAGCGGCGGGTGTTATCGGGCATGAGCAACTCGGTGAGGTAGGGCGGGTCAGTGACGAGGGGCGGGTTTGCCGTGTTTGGCGCGCAGCGGTTCGAGCAGTTCCGACAAGCCGTTGTGGTCGATTTCCTGCATTAAAGCCAGTAAACCGCCCAGTTCACCGTGGGGGAAACCTTCGCGAGCGAACCAGTTCAGGTACTGGCCGGGCAGGTCAGCAATGATGCGGCCCTTGTATTTGCCGAAGGGCATTTCGCGGGTAATGAGTAGTTCAAGCTTTTCGGGATTCATCATCAGTCGTCTTGATTCAAAACAGTCTGGAAAATACAGGCATTCTGCATGCAGGCCAAATGACAGATCATGCAAAAAAAGCGGATACAGATTTCGCCTTAAAAGCTAACCGATTGAAATATAAATAAAAAGTCGTCAATTCAAAGCTGGCATGCAGGGTGCAACTACTTATTGCATCTTTCATCAACCGCAAGGAATTGAAAAATGACCGACATCAACAAAGAAGCGATCTCTGTACTCAACGACCTGATTGAAACCTGTAAAGACGGTCAGGAAGGGTTCAAGACTTGCGCTGAAGACATCAAAAATCCAGAACTTAAAAACCTGTTCATTCAGCGCTCCGCCGACTGCGCGGCTGCCGCTGCCGAGCTGCAGGCCACTGTGCGTTCCCTGGGCGGTGATCCGGAAACCTCCACCAGTGTCAGTGGCGATATGCACCGTCGCTGGGTCGACGTGAAGGCGATGTTCACCGGCAAGGATGAAGAAGCGGTGCTAAACGAGGCCGAACGCGGTGAAGACCACGCTAAGAAGGCTTACAAGGAAGCCCTGGAAAAAATCAACAAAGACAACCTGGTGAGCATTCGTGACATCGTTGAACGCCAGTACCACGGCGTGCAACGCAACCATGATCAGGTGAAAGCCCTGCGTAACCAGGCTCGCGCACGCTCATAAGCGTTCGTTGCCTGTCAAGAACGCCAGCCAGTCTGGCGTTTTTTTATGTTTGGAATTTAACGCTGGACGGGATATAGATAGCTAGCTAATAATTTGTCACCCCTATCATCTTGCCTAACCCGGCTATCGTTAAACCGTCCTTTCAAGAGTGTCTTACGTGCCCATTACTTTGCAGGCCTTGTTCGCGCCTGACCGCCGCGCCTTGCAGTTCGCGATCAAGACGTTGATCGGCGGCGGCCTGGCGCTGTGGCTGGCGTTGCGCTGGGGGCTGGAGCAACCATCGTGGGCGTTGATGACCGCGTTTATCGTCGCCCAACCGTTGTCCGGGATGGTGGTGCAGAAGGGGTTGGCACGGCTGTTGGGGACTTTGGTCGGGACGATCATGTCGGTGGTGTTCATGGGCCTGTTCGCCCAGACGCCCTGGCTGTTTTTGCTGGCGTTGGCGTTGTGGCTCGGGCTGTGTACGGCGAGCTCGACCTTGCTGCGCAGTGCCTGGTCCTATTCCTTTGTGTTGGCCGGTTACACGGTGGCGATCATCGCATTGCCGGCCATTACCCATCCGCTGACGGTGTTCGATCAAGCCGTGGCTCGCTGCACGGAGATCTGCCTGGGCATTCTCTGCGCCACTGCAGCCAGTGCATTGCTCTGGCCGTTGCGGGTCGAATGGCAACTGGCGGATCAAGCCCGGGCAGCCTGGCAAAGCGGGATGAATACCGCGCGTGCGACCCTGGCCGGCGACGGTCAGGCGCGTAAAGGCTTGCTGGAAATCCTCGGGAAAATCGTCGCAGTCGACGCGCAACGGGAGCATGCCTGGTTTGAAGGCAGTCTCGGTCGGCAACGAGCTCGCGCCATCAGCGGTTTGAGTCAGAAGCTGTTGATGCTGTTGCGCATCGCCCGTTCGGTGCGCCGCCAATGGAATCAGTTGGAGCAGCAGGAAGCCGAGCAACTGATGCCATGGATGGCCGAGGTTCAGGATGCTCTTGGCGCTTGTGATACCACCCTGTTGCAAGCGTTGCGCCCGAGGTTGCTCGACGCCTCTCACGATGCATTCATCAGTTCGGCGCAAAGTTACTGCCTGGCCCGTTTCACCTTGTTGCTCGATACCGCCATGGCAGCCTGTGCGGCATTGAAAGCGGTGCAGGAGGGGCGTGAAACGGTCGATCCGCCGAGAACCCTGACGCCGCACCGTGACCTGTCATTGGCGCTGGTCTTTGGCGCGCGCAGTGCGCTGGCGTTTCTGGTGGTGTCGGGTTTCTGGCTGGCGACGGCATGGCCGGCGGCGTCGGGCGCGCTGGTGCTGACGGGTGTGGTGTGCAGTCTGTTTGCCAGCCGCGAGAATGGGGCGCAAATCGGCATGAGCTTTCTGCGGGGGATTGTGCTGGCGATTCCGTCGGCATTTATTGTCGGGCAGATTCTGCTGCCGCAATGGAGCGGGTTTGCCTTGCTGTGCATGGGCATGGGCGTGCCGCTGTTTCTCGGCGCGCTGGGCATGGCCATGCCGCAGATCGGTGCCACGGCCACTTCGTTCTGCCTGCACTTCATTGTGTTGGTATCGCCGCTGAACATGATGAAATTCGATGTCGCGAATTTCTTCAACAGCGCTCAGGCCATGCTGATTGGTGTCGGCGCCGCCGTGCTGGCGTTTCACTTGCTGATCTTGCGTAACCCGACATGGCATGGTCGACGGTTACTGGCGGCGACCCTCGCCGATCTGGTGCGCCTGACCCGACGCAGTCTGCGCGGCGCCGAAAGCTGGTTCGGCGGGCGTATGGCCGACCGTTTGCTGCAACTGGCGCGGCATTATCCCGAGTTGCCGGAGCCGGCGCGCAGCCGCTGGGATGATGGCTTGCTCGGCCTGGACATTGGCGATGAACTTCTGCATTTGCGCTTGAGCCTGGCGGTGGCGCAGGCGCCGGTCAAAGAGCCCCAGCGACGTTATCTCGAACAACTGGAAAAAGTCCTCGAGCAAGGCCCGGCCGGCAGTCGCGCCGAGGCGTTGGCGCAACCGAGTGAAGAGTTATTGAAAGCCTTGTACGCGTTGCCGCCCAGCGATGCGGTGAAACTCGCCCAGGGCGCGGTGCTGCAATTGCAAAGCAGCTGGCGTGCCTGGTGTCACCAACAGGAGCAAAGCCATGGGCTTGCGTGAGTGGTCGATGGGTGGCGTGCTGCTCAGCCCGTTTCTGATTGATGTGCTGCTGGCGTTGCTGGTCACCGGAGCGTTGCGCATGGTGTTGCGCATGACCCCTGTCGGCCGCTGGATCTGGCACGAAGCATTGTTTGATTGCGCCTTGTACGTCTGTGTATTGACCCTGATCACCGTCGTCTTCGGGCCTTTATAAAGGAGTTGAATATGCGTACACCCGTACGTGTCGCGATAACCCTGAGCCTGACGGCGCTGGCGATTTTTGCCGGTTTCCATCTATGGCAGTACTACATGTTGACGCCCTGGACCCGCGACGCTCGGATCCGCGCCGACGTCGTAGTCATCGCCCCGGACGTTTCCGGGTGGGTGCGTGAGCTCAAGGCGTTCGATAACCAACAGGTCAAGGCTGGCGATGTGTTGCTGAGCATCGACCGTGATCGTTTCGAAGCCGCGCTGGAGAAGGCGCAAGCGGTGGTGCAGACCCGTCAGCAGCAACTCAGTCTGCGTGAACACGAAGCCAGCCGCCGCGCCAGTCTTGGGCCGCAGGCGATCAGCGCCGAACTGCGCGAGAACGCACAAATCAATGCTGGCATCGCCCGGGGCGAACTGCGCGAAGCTCAGGCTGAAGCCAAGGTCGCGCAACTCAACCTGACCCGCAGCGAGGTGCATGCGCCGCGTAGCGGCCACGTCACCAACTTGCGTCTGGCCCAGGGTAATTACGTGAATGCCGGGCAACCGGTGATGGCGTTGATCGACGATTCGACTTTTTATGTCCAAGCGTATTTTGAGGAAACCAAACTGCCGCGAATTCGCGTCGGTGATCCGGTCAAGGTCTGGCTCATGAGCGCGGGGGAGGCGTTGCAGGGGCACGTCGAAAGTATCAGCCGCGGGATTACCGACCGCAATACCACGCCCGATGGGCAGTTGCTGGCCGAGGTAGAACCGACGTTTAACTGGGTGCGCCTGGCGCAGCGGATTCCGGTACGGATCAAGCTCGACAAGTTGCCTGAAGGGATCAGTTTGAGTGCGGGGATGACGGCGAGTGTGCAGGTGCAAGAGGGGCGCTAAGATCAAAAGATCGCAGCCTTCGGCAGCTCCTACGCCGATCTCTGCAGGAACTGCCGAAGGCTGCGATCTTTTGGGGGCTTGCAAATCAGCCGATACTGATCGCCGGCAACGTCGGCAATGTCACGGTCTGTTGCTTGCGTGGCGCCAGAATTTCCGCCTCGCCATCCACCACCAACTCATCGCGCTGGTTGAACACTCGAGTGGCGATGCGCACACGAAACTTCGGCAGTTTCTCGAGAATTTCCAGGCGCACAGTCAGTGTGTCGCCAATTTTCACTGGCTTCTGAAAGCTCATCGTCTGACCGATATAAATAGTCCCCGGCCCAGGCAATTCGCAAGCCACCGCCGCGCTGATCAACGCGCCGCTGAACATGCCGTGGGCGATGCGCTCCTTGAACATGCTGGCGGCGGCGAATTCGGCGTCCAGGTGCACCGGGTTGTGATCGCCGGACATCGCGGCGAACAACTGAATGTCGCGCTCTTCGACGGTCTTGCTGTAGCTGGCGGTCTGGCCGATTTCGAGGGCTTCGTAAGGGGTGTTGGTAACCTGGGTCATCTGTCTCGATTCCTGTGACGAATTAAAAAATCCACAAAAAACTATTCGGTTCTGGGTGGCCGGCGAGCGCTCAAGGCTTGGGCGATCCAGTTCAGCACGTCGGCCGTCACTTCGTCGCGGTTGCTCTCATTGAACAGTTCATGCCGGGCCTGCGGGTAGATAGTCAGCTGCAGGCTCTGGCAGCCAGCGTCGCGCAACGCGTGGGCCAGATCTTTCAGACGTTTGCCTTCGCTCACCGGATCACATTCGCCGCCAATCACCAGCAGCGGCAGGCCCGGATCGATCTGGGCGAGATTGGACGCTTTGCTGATTTGCTGCAAGCCGCCGAGCAAATCGATCCACAGTTGATTGGTACAGCGAAAGCCGCAGAGCGGGTCATTGGCGTATTTGTCGACTTCGGCCGGGTCGCGGCTCAGCCAGTCGAACGGCGTACGCGCCGGTTTGAATTTCTTGTTGAACGAGCCGAACGACAGCCATTCGATCAGCGCACTGCGCCCCTTGGGGCCTTGGCGCAGGCGTTCCAGACGAGCAATCTGTCGCGCTGCGCGATAGAGCGCTATAGGCTGGAAATTCGAGCCGCTGAGAATCGCCCCGTGCAGGCTGGCGCTATGGTGCAGCAAGTAAGCCTGGGCGATGTAGCTGCCCATGCTGTGGCCCAGCAGCACGATCGGCACGCCGGGATGCTGTTGGCCGATATGCTGGTTAAGGCTGGCCAGGTCGCCAACCACTTTGCACCAGCCATCATCGTCGGCGAAATGGCCCAGGGTGCCGTTTTCGGCAGTTTTGCCATGTCCACGCAGGTCCGGCGCATAGACGCCGTAATCCTGATCACAGCAGGCTTGCGCCAGGCGGGCGTAGCGACCGCTGTGTTCCGCCATGCCGTGGGCCAGCAGGATCACCGCCTTGAGCGGCGCCGCCGGCAGCCACTGGTTGACGAAGAGGCGGCTGCGGTCACTCGCGGTCAGCCAGAAAGTGTCGTGGATCATGGCGATTCCTTTGCATTGGGCTGCGATGGGAAAACAGCCCCGCTGCATTGTATAGCGCATCCAACGCATGCCGTCTGATCAGGCCACGCCGGGGCAGCAAGATTCACGCGATCAATGACGAGCGTGCGCATATTTGCCTGATTCACCATAGCTGCTAGTGTCCGGGAAGCACCGCTTTTCGCTTTCTGCTTTTGAGGAATGAGAGAGAAGGACAAAAAAGCGGCCCCGAATAGGTTCAGGTAAAGAGGACAAAAACAATGCAACCTGATTTCTGGAATGACAAACGCCCGGCCGGCGTGCCCCTGGATATTGACCTTGGGGCCTATAAGTCGGTGATTGAGGTGTTCGAGCGTTCCTGCAAGAAATTTGCCGACCGCCCGGCATTCAGCAACATGGGCGTGACCCTGACCTACGCCGAACTGGAACGCTACAGCACTGCTTTCGCCGGTTACCTGCAAGCCCACACCGACCTGGTGCCGGGGGATCGCATTGCGGTGCAGATGCCTAACATCCTGCATTATCCGATTGCCGTGTTTGGCGCCCTGCGCGCCGGGCTGATCGTGGTCAATACCAACCCGTTGTATACCGCCCGGGAGATGCGCCATCAATTCAAGGACTCCGGTACGCGGGCGCTGGTCTACCTGAACGTGTTCGGACAGAAGGTCCAGGAAGTGCTGCCCGACACTGACATCCAGTATCTGATCGAAGCGAAGATGGGCGACTTGATGCCCACCGCCAAGGGCTGGCTGGTCAATACCCTGGTGAGCAAAGTCAAGAAAATGGTCCCGGACTATTCATTGCCCCAGGCCATTTCCTTCAAGAGCGCGTTGCGTCTTGGCCGAGGTCTGGGCATCAAACCGCTGAGCGTCGGCCTCGATGACATCGCCGTGCTGCAATACACCGGCGGCACCACCGGGCTGGCCAAGGGCGCCATGCTGACCCACGGTAATCTGGTGGCGAACATGCAACAGGCGCGCGCGTGTCTCGGGCAATTCGGCACCGACGGCCAACCGCTGCTGCGCGAAGGCCAGGAAGTGATGATCGCTCCGCTGCCGCTTTACCATATCTATGCTTTCACGGCGAACTGCATGTGCATGATGGTGACCGGCAACCACAACGTGCTGATCACCAATCCACGAGATACTGGTAACTTCATCAAGGAACTGAAAAACTGGCGGTTCTCGGCACTTCTGGGGCTCAACACGCTGTTCGTTGCGCTGATGGACCACCCCGACTTCAAGACCCTGGATTTCTCCAGTCTCAAACTCACCAATTCCGGCGGCACCGCGCTGGTCAAGGCCACGGCCGAGCGTTGGGAGCAGCTCACTGGTTGCCGGATCACCGAGGGTTATGGCCTGACCGAAACCTCGCCGGTGGCCTGCACCAACCCCTACGGCGACAAATCACGCATCGGCACGGTCGGCTTGCCGGTGCCGGGCACGACGCTCAAGATCATCAACGATGAGGGCGTCGAGCTGCCGCTGAGCGAGCGCGGCGAATTGTGCATCAAGGGCCCGCAGATCATGAAGGGTTACTGGCAGAAACCCGAAGCCACCGCCGAAGTGCTGGACGCCGACGGCTGGTTCAAGTCGGGTGACATCGCGGTGATCGATCCGGACGGTTTCGTGCGCATCGTCGATCGCAAGAAAGACATGATCATCGTCTCGGGCTTCAACGTGTACCCGAACGAAATCGAAGACGTGGTGATGGCTCACCCGAAAGTCGCCAACTGCGCGGTGATCGGCGTGCCGGACGAGCGTTCGGGAGAGGCGGTGAAGTTGTTTGTGGTGGCCCGTGAATCCGGGGTCAGCCTTGAAGAGCTGAAAGCCTACTGCAAGGAAAACTTCACGGCCTACAAAGTGCCCAAACACATCGTCTTGCGTGAGTCGTTGCCGATGACGCCGGTGGGCAAGATTCTGCGGCGGGAGTTGCGAGAGATCGCCTGATCGTTGAATGGCCGCGCATCGTGCGGATCGCGGGCAAGCCACGCTCCCACAGGCCCAGTGTTGTTCACATAGCAGTGAACGACGCGAACCCTGTAGGAGCGAGGCTTGCCCGCGAAGCTTTTAAGGGGCTGAAACCCCGGTTTCAGGGGCTGTCAAGGCTCTATAGAATTTTTGCTCTAAAAGTGACCATTGAATAGTCAATAGTCAAAAATGTGACTGTAGAGGCCGATTTTGGCTCTAGTCGGCCCTTGGCAAAGCTGCTACTCTCGGCGCGCTTTGTGACTTCTCGGCCTTGTTAAAAGCCAGACTCACCAATAATCAAACACCAATAATAATCGCATCAAATGCGGTATTTGAATTCGCGTTGCTGAGGAGTGGGCTTCCATGATCGAAGACTTTTGGAAGGATAAGTACCCAGCTGGAATTGCTGCCGAGATCAATCCAGACGAGTATCCGAATATTCAGGCAGTGTTGAAGCAGTCCTGCCAACGCTTCGCTGACAAACCGGCATTCAGCAACCTGGGCAAGACAATCACCTACGGTGAGCTGTACGAATTGTCCGGTGCCTTTGCCGCTTACCTGCAACAGCATACCGATTTGCAGCCCGGCGATCGAATCGCCGTGCAACTGCCCAATGTGTTGCAGTATCCGGTCGCCGTCTTCGGTGCCATCCGCGCCGGGCTGATCGTGGTCAACACCAACCCGTTGTACACCGCGCGGGAAATGGAACACCAATTCAACGACTCCGGCGCCAAAGCCTTGGTCTGCCTGGCGAATATGGCGCATCTGGCCGAGCTCGTGGTGCCGAAGACTGGCGTCAAGCACGTGATCGTTACTGAAGTGGCCGACCTGTTGCCACCGCTCAAGCGTCTGCTGGTCAACAGCGTGATCAAGTACGTGAAGAAGATGGTCCCGGCGTATCACTTGCCCAAGGCCATCAAATTCAATGACGTGCTGCGCAAGGGCCATGGCCAGCCAGTGGCTGAAGCCAACCCGGCCAGCAGCGACGTCGCCGTGCTGCAATACACCGGCGGTACCACCGGCGTGGCCAAGGGCGCGATGCTGACCCATCGCAACCTCGTGGCGAACATGCTGCAGTGCAAGGCGCTGATGGGCTCCAACCTCAACGAAGGTTGCGAGATTCTGATCACGCCGCTGCCGCTGTACCACATCTATGCGTTCACCTTTCATTGCATGGCGATGATGTTGATCGGCAACCACAACATCCTGATCAGCAACCCGCGCGACCTGACGGCGATGGTCAAGGAACTGTCGAAGTGGAAGTTCAGCGGTTTCGTCGGCCTGAACACGCTGTTCGTCGCGTTGTGCAACAACGAAGCGTTCCGCAAGCTGGATTTCTCCAGTCTGAAAATCACCCTGTCCGGCGGCATGGCCTTGCAACTGGCCGCGGCCGAACGCTGGAAAGCGGTCACCGGTTGCCCGATCTGCGAAGGTTACGGCATGACCGAAACCAGCCCGGTGGCCACGGTGAACCCGAGCCAGAACATCCAGATCGGCACCATCGGTATTCCGGTGCCGTCGACCCTGTGCAAAGTCATCGACGATGCCGGAGTTGAACAGCCATTGGGCGCCATCGGCGAGTTGTGTGTGAAAGGTCCGCAAGTCATGAAGGGCTACTGGCAACGTCAGGACGCCACTGATGAAATACTCGACAGCGAAGGCTGGTTGAAGACCGGTGACATCGCGCTGATCCAGCCTGACGGTTACATGCGCATTGTCGATCGCAAGAAAGACATGATCCTGGTCTCCGGTTTCAACGTGTACCCCAATGAACTTGAAGACGTGCTGGCGACCCTGCCGGGCGTGCTGCAATGCGCGGCCATCGGTGTGCCGGACGAGAAGTCGGGGGAGGCGATCAAGATTTTCATCGTCGCCAAACCGGGCGTGACCCTGACCAAGGAACAGGTGATGGAGCACATGCGCGCCAACGTTACCGGCTACAAAGTACCGAAAGCCGTGGAATTCCGCGACGCGCTGCCGACCACCAACGTCGGCAAGATCCTGCGCCGCGAACTGCGCGACGAAGAGCTGAAGAAACTGGGCGTGAAGAAAGTAAGCGCCTAATCAAACAAAAGCCCCGCAGATGCGGGGCTTTTTGTTGCCTGACTGATCGTTCCCACGCAGAGCGTGGGAGCGATCAACTTACAGGCGGAACTGCGCGAAATTGACATTGGTACCGGCCGGGCGCATGTCCTGCAGATAGGAGTCTTTGTCGGCGCTCAGTTCCAGGCTCAATGCAGCCTTGCGCTTGCCTTGATTGCGCACCACCAGGCCTTCGAGTTTCTCGCGCAGGAACACCGTCGGCACTTTCAGGTGCAGCAGTTCGTCGGTATCCGGGGTATGCATCAGCAAGTGAATCCATTCGTACTGACCAACGGCCAGACGCGCGACCGGGATATCGAACCAGAAAATGTTGCGGTTACGGTTCAATTCGGTGAAATGGCAGTTGTTGACGCCGAGCACCGCACCGCCAAGTTCCTGGTTTCTGCGGGCAATGGCCTGCTTTTTATCGAGTTTCATAACGTTCCTACGGGATTGGATCTTCAGCGCCATGGCCTGAATACGTTGCGCATTCTCGGGGCAAAGCCTGCAAACATAAAGCCTAACCTGCGAAATGTCCGGTTAATAAATAAATGAAACTCTGCGCAAAGGCCCTCGGTCAATCCTTGTGTAACCACTTTCCCCGTTGAATGTTCACAGGAGAAATACCATGGGCAGCACTGGCGATAAAGTTAAAGGCATGGCAAACGAAGCGGCCGGCAACGTCAAGCAAGGCGTCGGCAAGGCCACCGGTAACGACAAAATGCGCGCCGAAGGCGTGGTGCAGGAAAAGAAAGGCGAAGCCCAGCAAGCGGTCGGCAAAGCCAAGGATGCTCTCAAAAAAGGCATCGACAAGGCGTAACCCGGGCTTTGACGAGTAATAGAAACGGCCATCCGCGGATGGCCGTTTTTGTGTCAGCTTGAACTTGAGCAAGGAAATTGTTTCAAAGTCGCCAAGTAGGCTACTTTGTTGTAGAAAACGGCCTCTGAGTCGCCATGACTTCAACCTTTTTGCGGCGAAAGGAGACGCTAATGTTTTTTCCTACCATGAAAGGTCTGCCCCTGCATCGCGTGATGATGCGCACGGTCACCGAGTTCGTCGACGACGAAATGTCGACCTATGCCTCGGCGCTGGCCTATCAAATGCTGTTCTCGCTGTTCCCTTTCATCCTGTTCCTGATCGCCCTGATCGGCTTCCTGCATTTGCCGGACTTCTTCTCCTGGCTGCGCCTGCAATCGGAACTGGTCCTGCCGCCCCAGGCGCTGGAGCAGGTGAACCCGGTGATCGACCAGCTCCAGCAATCCAAGGGTGGTTTGCTCTCGGTGGGTATCGTGATCGCCCTGTGGACCGCGTCCGCCGGTGTGCGGCTGATGATGAGCGCAATGAATGCGGCGTACGACGTGGTCGAAGGCCGTCCGGTCTGGAAGCGTTTTCCTTTGTCGATTTTCTACACCATTGGCATCGCCGGCATGTTGCTGATCGCTGCCGCGCTGATGGTGCTCGGGCCGCAGGTGATGGGCTGGATCGCCGCACAAGTCGGCCTCGAGGATTTCATCGTAACCTTATGGACCATTGTGCGCTGGCCGGTGATCGTGATTCTGTTGATGATGGCGGTGGCGCTGATTTACTACGTCATGCCCGACGTCAAACAAGAGTTTCGCTTCATCACCCCGGGTGCGGTGTTGTCCGTGGTGGTCTGGATCATCGCTTCGCTGGGCTTCGGTCTCTACGTCAAAACCTTCGCCAACTACAACGCCATGTATGGCAGTATCGGCGCGATCATCGTGTTGTTGCTGTACTTCTATATTTCCGCCGCGGTGCTATTGCTCGGCGCGGAAATGAACGCGGTGATCGAGCACATGTCATCCGAAGGCAAGAAGCCTGGCGAGAAGGTGCCCGAAGAACCCAAACACCACGTTTCGGGACTGGGACGGGACCACTCAATCAAGCCGACCACTGACGAAGCCATAAAATGATCCGTGAAATTCTGAAAATGGGCGATGAGCGCCTGCTGCGCATTGCCCCACCGGTGCCGGCAGAAATGTTCGACAGCCCCGAGTTGTGGCAATTGATCGATGACATGTTCCAGACCATGGAAAGCGTCGGCGGGGTCGGCCTGGCCGCGCCGCAGATCGGTGTCGACCTGCAACTGGTGATCTTTGGTTTCGAACACAGCGAACGCTATCCGGACGCCGAAGCGGTGCCGCAGACGATTTTGATCAATCCGCTGATCACGCCATTGAGCCCGACCCTCGAAGAGGGTTTCGAAGGCTGCCTGTCGGTGCCGGGCCTGCGTGGTGCGGTGAATCGTTATCAGCAGATTCGTTATGAAGGCTTCGATCCCAAGGGTGAGCCGATCGTGCGCATTGCCTCGGGATTTCATGCGCGGGTGGTGCAGCATGAATGCGATCACCTGATCGGCCGGTTGTACCCGTCGCGCATCAGTGATTTCAGCAAGTTCGGGTTTACCGAAGTGATGTTCCCTGACCTCGACCCTGCGGCGGACGACTGACACCGTCCCTGAATCCACCGCTCCCACATTCGATCTTCACAGGTCTCTAGTGCTTCGGTTCCAACCCCATCGCAATCATCGGTTTGCTGCGCGCATAACGACTCAATCGTTCAGCCATGGCGTAGGGCAGGGGCGGGTCGAAGGTAAAACCGCGGCGCTCATAAAAGCCACGCAAATCCGGATGGCAAAACAACCAGACCGGCTCTTCGAGGTGCTTGACGGCGTGGGCGATCAACGTCGCGGCGATCCCCTGCTCACGACAGCCCGGATCGACGAACAACCCGGTCAACCAATGCCCGCCCGCCACTGGCCGCAAACATAACGCCGCAATGATCTCATCGCGTTTTGCCACCCACAGCCGAGCGTCGCGGACCGCTTTCATCGACGATTGGTGGGCGCGGTAAAACTTGTTCATCAACGGCCATAACGGCTCGTCGAGCAAGGTGTACTGGGTGTTGGACATGGATTCGGACTGTCGGTACGCAAAGCGGGTGATTATAAAAGAACGCGGGCGCGAGGATAGGTGTATACCTGATCTCACGTCCCGTATGAGTGGAGTATGTATCATGGCCAAAGGCATGGATTCAAAGAAAGCGGCAAAGAAGAAACCGGCTAAAACCGCCGATGAAAAACGTGCGGACAAGAAGGCCAAGAAGGTGGGCGTGTTCGGCCACTGATTCCGCGTCAACGGAGCTCGAGTCCTCGGGCTCCGTTTTATTACGTCTATCGAAATAACCAAACAATCTGCAAGAAATCCCAGCGCGGTGGCACAGAGGCGGACAGGTTCCCGTTCTGAGCAAAGGCTTGCCCGCGAAGCGATTCAGCGCCTTACACCAACTCCGCCGCCAACGCCGCTTTCACGCTTGGCCGCTGATCAACCCTCGCTTGAAACCGCGCCAACGCCGGCCAATCATCCAGATTAATCGCAAACTGCCGAGCCCACCGCAACACCGTAAACAGATACGCATCGGCGATACTGAATCCGCCAGCGAGTAAATAATCCTGCCCCTCCAGCGTCTGACTCAACACGACAAATCGCTTGAACAGCTTCTCTTTGATGAGCGCTTTCACATCACCCGGAAATTGCGAATTGAACAGCCAACCCAGCCCGCCATGAATCTCGGTCGAAACGAAATTCAGCCATTCCTGCAAGCGCACCCGCTCGAACGCCCCGTTCGCCGGTGCCAGGTTCGCCTCAGGCCGCAGGTCTGCCAAGTATTGGAGGATCGCCGGGCCTTCGGTCAGCACATCACCGTTAGCCAGCTGCAATGCCGCAACGTAGCCTTTTGGGTTAATAGTCAGGAAGTTCTCGCCGCTGACGGTTTGCTTGGTGCTGTTGTCGACGCGGACTAACTCGAAAGGCAAATCCAGTTCACGCAGCACAATGTGCGGCGCCAATGAGCAGGCTTGCGGGGCGTAATACAACTTCATGGACAGGGCTCTGGTTGCGGATTTGCGCCAGTGTCATAGTGCGCGGCATGCTCGGTAAAATTAATCTTTCAGAAAACTGCCATTAGGAAAGCTACTGCCATGATGAACCTGATGCATTGGCGAATGGTGGTGGCGGTGGCCGATACCGGCAACATCACCCGGGCCGCCGAGCGGGTCGGAATGACTCAGTCCGGTGCCAGTCAGGCGTTGGCACTGATCGAAGAAACCCTGGGCGTTCAGCTGTTCAGCCGGGAAAACCGTCAGACCTTGCCGACTGCCATCGGCTTGCCTGTGATCGAACAGGCGCGAGCCATGCTCGGTGCTCTGGAGAACATTCGCAGCACCGTCGATGCCACTAAAGATATCCAGCGCGGGACGATTCGCCTGGCCAGTTTCCCATTGGTGCTGGCGACCTTTCTGCCGCCGCTGCTGCGCCAGTTCAATCGGTTGTACCCCGGCATTCAAGTGGTGGCGCTGGAGGTCAGCGACGATGAAGTGGAAACATTGCTCAGTACCGGGCTGGTGGATGTCGGCGTGGCGTTGAACCCGGCACCCGCGCGCAATGCCGGTCATTTGGGGCGTGATGCCTGGGTGGCGGTGCTGCCCGGTGGCCACCCCTTGGCGCGCCGCTCGAATGAGGAGGGCGTTTCATTGGCGGAACTGGCGGAGCAACCCTTTGTACTGGCCACGGGCGGTTGTTCGACCAATGCCCGCAGCCTGGCCGCCGACGCCGGGCTGCAACTGTTGGATGTGCGGGCCGAGGTGCGAGAGTGGAGCAGTGCGTTCACCCTGGTGCGGGAAAATATCGGTGTGACCCTGGTGCCGGAAATGACCCTGCCGAGTAATCGCCAAGGCCTGCGTGTCGTGCCCGTGACGCCGCGTATCGATCGCGAGTTTGCGTTGATGGTCGCGTCCGACAAAGAACCAACGGCAGCGGTGCGGGCACTGTTGGGAATGCTCGCAGACCGCAATCCATGTGGGAGCGGGCTTGCCCGCGATGGCAGCGTCACATTCAACACATTCGTCGACTGACATTTCGCTATCGCGGGCAAGCCCGCTCCCACAGGTTTCGCGCCTGAACTGGGCCAGTAAGTCATTCGGGGGAAATCAAGGCACGCCGTTGCAGGCGTGTTCCATGAACCCCGGCCGCAGCGCCAGTCGTTGGCAATAGGCGTCGACGGCGGGGTAGTCCGGGCGCTCCATCGGTGTCATCCGCCAGCGGTTGACCGACAACCCAATGAGAATATCGGCCAGCGTGAACCGTGGCCCGGCAACATACGCACCGGTTGCCGTGAGTTGCTGTTCGAGGATGCCCATCTTCGCGTTCCAGCCGCGAACGCCATCAGCAATCCGCTGTGAGTCCTGGAAATCTGGCGATTGCCGAACCAGTGCAAAAAAGGCGTAGCCCCACGACGGGTTGAGTTCGGTGGCTTGCCAGTCCATCCACTGCTCCACGCGAGCGCGCGCCGCGGGTTCGATGGGCAACAGGTCAGTGTTTTGGTGTTTACCAGCCAGGTACCGGCAAATGGTATTGGACTCCCACAGCACGCCGGCTTCGTCGATGAGCACCGGCACTTGTGCGTTGGGGTTGAGCTGGAGAAATTCCGGGCTCTGGGTCGATGCGAAACCGCTGCCCCAGTCTTCGCGTTCGTAGGAAACGCTCAGTTCGTCGCAGGTCCACAGGACTTTTCTGACGTTGATTGACGACGCTCTACCCAAAATCTTCAGCGCATGTCCCATTGAGCTTCTCCGTTTGCTGTTCCAGGTATCGGGAATCTAGCACGCGGAGCGTGGGAATGGTCGCGCTTCAGGTGCTCTCGCGCACCTTCAATTCAAACCCCATATCCTGCACCGGTTTGGTCACTGAATTGCCGGCCAGCAAAGTCAGCATCAGTTCCGCGGAGCGACGGCCAATGGCTTCGCGCGGAGTGTTGATGCTGCTCAGGCGTGGGACCATGTGTTCGGACATGGGCAAGTCGTTGAATCCGAGGATCGCCACTTGTTCGGGGATCTTGATGCCGCAGCGCAAGGCTTCGAGCAATGCGCCCTGGGCCAAGTCGTCGTTACCGAAGAAGATCGCATCGACCTGCGGGTGACTGGCCAGCAGTTGCAGAAACAACTCACCGCCCAAACCGACGGAGGAGGGGCGCGGGGTCAGTATTTCCAGGGCCGGATCATACAAACCGGCCTTTTGCAGCGCGCGGCGGAAACCTTCGCCGCGCAGCAGCGTGCGCTGGTCCAGTTGAGCGCCGATGTAGGCCAGACGCTTGCGCCCGCGTGACAGCAAATGCTCGGCCGCCGTTTCGCCGGCAGCCAGTTGCGAAAAGCCGACGCAATTGAGCCCGGCCCCGCTGTCCAGCTCCATCATGTAGACGCAGGGAATGTTGCTGGCCTCGATCATTCGTCGCGAACTTTCGGTGCGGTCGAAACCGGTAAGCAATAAGCCGCGAGGCTGATAAGCCATGTAATTGCGCAGCAGGTTTTCTTCTTCATCACGCGAGTAATGGAAGTTGCCGATCAGCACTTCGAAGCCCTTTGGTCGCAAAACCTGATGAATGGCTTCCAGCGTGTCGATGAACAGCAGGTTGGACAGCGAGGGCACCAAAACCACCACGGAATGGCTCTGGGCCGAGGCTAATGCGCGGGCGGCGGGGTTGACCACGTAGTTCAGGTCGAGGGCGGCCTTCTGGACTTTTTCCACCAGTTCGGTGGCCACCGTGCTGACGCCGCGCAGGGCGCGGGACGCGGTAATCGGGCTGACACCGGCCAGGCGCGCGACTTCGTTGAGGGTAGGACGGCCAGTGGTGCGAGTATTTTTATCGTTTTTAGGGGTATTCATCGGACGGCTTGCCAAACAAAATTCAAGGCACTAAGGTAGCGCTGTCTCGATGCAGCTGCAAATGCGTGAACGAGGTTTGCCTGATCCTCGCTTTTTGGCATCGAGAACGAACATGCTGCAACCCACAAAAATGACAAGAAGGCGTCGGCAACTTCTGCTTTTGCACTTGAGTCTTACGTAGCAAAGGTAGCGCTGTCTGCGCGCTGAGGTGTTACATGAATCATCCCATCACCGCCCTGGTCATCATGGGCGTTGCCGGTTGCGGCAAGACGTGCGTCAGCCAGTCCCTGTGCCAGCTTAGCGGCGCGACCGCCATTGAAGGCGACACTTTTCACCCTGCCGCCAATATCGAAAAGATGAGCGCGGGTATCCCCCTGAACGATGAAGACCGTGCCGGCTGGCTCGACAGCCTGTGCGATGAACTGCGCCGCGTCGATGCCAAGGGCGAACGCCCGGTGCTGACTTGCTCGGCCCTCAAACACAGTTACCGCGAACGCTTGCGCAGTGCCTTGCCGGGCCTGGGCTTCGTTTTCCTTGAGCTGACCCCGGAAGTCGCCGCCGATCGTGTGTCTCATCGGCCGGGCCACTTCATGCCGTCGACCTTGATCGACAGCCAGTTCGCCACACTTGAATCGCCCGTTGGTGAGCCCCTGACCCTGGCTCTGGATGCGTCCAGCCACAGCGTCGATGAATTGGCGAAGCAGGCTCATGCCTGGTGGCTCGATCATGGCTTGAAACTCGCCAGTTGAGTTTTACTCCAAGAGATAGCGCTGTCCTGACGGCTTCTGATTAACCGCTTTAATAACAACAACAACCAGGAGACACCCCTAATGTTTGGCATGTCCCACGAAACGTTTCTGCTGCTAGATGCAGTGGTCACGGTGATCGGACTTATCGTCCTGATCACCAAGTTCAAGTTGCACCCATTCCTCGCACTGATCATCGCCGCCGCCTTCCTCGGGCTGACGTCCGGCATGCCGATCGGCACCATCATCAAGGCGTTCCAGGACGGCTTCGGTGGCGTGCTTGGTTTCGTCGGCATCATCCTGGCGCTGGGCACCATGCTCGGAAAAATGATGGCCGAATCAGGCGGTGCGGATCAGATTGCGCAGACGTTGATTCGCGCCTTTGGCAAGGACAAGGTGCAGTGGGCGATGATGTTCGCCGCGTTCCTGGTCGGCATTCCGCTGTTCTTCGAAATCGGCTTCGTGCTGCTGATTCCGCTGGTGTTCATCGTGGCCCGTCGCACTGGCGTGTCGATCATCAAGATCGGTATCCCGCTGCTGGCTGGTTTGTCTGCCGTGCATGGTCTGGTTCCGCCGCATCCGGGTCCATTGTTGGCCATCGGCGTGTTCGGTGCCGACATCGGTAAAACCATTCTTTACGGTCTGATCGTTGCGTTGCCGACCGCTATTATCGCCGGTCCGATCTACGGCACGTTCATTGCCAAGCACATTCCCGGTCATCCGAATCAGGAACTGGTGGACCAACTGGTGCGCGATGAGGATGCGGGCGATCTGCCTAGCTTCGGCATTACCTTGGTCACCGTGCTGTCGCCCGTGTTCCTGATGCTGCTCAAGACCTTTGCCGATGTGGCGCTGCCGGACGGCAACTTCTTCCGCACTTTCATGGACCTGATCGGTCACCCGATCTCGGCGCTCCTGCTGGCGTTGCTGCTGTCGCTGTACACCTTCGGCTACAAGCAGGGCATCGGTTCGCAACAGATGCTCAAATGGCTGGACGCGAGCCTTGCACCAACCGCCGCGATCATCCTGATCATCGGTGCCGGTGGCGGCTTCAAACAGATGCTGGTGACCAGCGGTGTGGGTAATGTCATCGGCAACATGGCGGTGGAAGCGCAGATCTCGCCAATCCTTCTGGCGTGGCTGGTGGCGGCGGTGATCCGTATCGCGACCGGTTCGGCAACCGTGGCAACCATTACTGGCGCGGGCATCGTGGTGCCGGTGGTGGGGATGATTCCGGGCGTGAACCGTGAGCTGCTGGTGCTGGCCACCGGTGCCGGTTCGTTGATTCTGTCCCACGTCAACGACGCCGGTTTCTGGCTGGTGAAGCAGTACTTCAACATGACCGTGGCGGAAACCTTCAAGACCTGGACCGCGATGGAAACCATCCTGTCCGTGGTGGGCCTGGGCTTCATCCTGCTGTTGTCGTTGTTCGTCTGACACGATTGGCAAACACAAAAAAACCGCAGCGATGCGGTTTTTTTGTGGGAACGATCAATGTGTCAGGCGTTGGTTTTGGTCACTAGCCCATCCGCCCGGAACATCCCGCGAATCCCGCGCACGGCCTGACGAATCCGGTCCTGGTTTTCGATCAGCGCGAAGCGCACATGATCATCCCCATACTCGCCAAATCCTACACCCGGCGAGACACAGACCTTGGCCTCGGCCAGCAGTTTCTTGGCGAATTCCAGCGAGCCCATGTGTGCATAAGCCTCGGGAATCTTGGCCCAGACATACATCGAGGCTTTCGGATTCTCGACCATCCAGCCTAGTTCATGCAGGCCTTTGACCAGCACATTACGCCGCTGCCGATATTGATCGGCAATGTCTTTGACGCATTGCTGATCGCCTTCCAGCGCTGCGATGGCCGCGACTTGCAGCGGGGTGAACGTGCCGTAGTCGTGATAGCTCTTGATCCGCGCCAGGGCGTTGACCAGCTCCGGGTTGCCGACCATGAAACCGATGCGCCAGCCGGCCATGTTGTAGCTCTTGGACAGGGTGAAAAACTCCACTGCGATGTCCTTGGCGCCGGGCACCTGCATGATCGACGGGGCTTTCCAGCCGTCGTAGACGATGTCGGCGTAGGCCAGGTCGTGCACCACCAAAACGTCGTACTGCTTGGCGAGGGCGATCACCCGTTCGAAGAAATCCAGCTCCACGCACTGGGCGGTGGGGTTGGACGGGAAGCCGAGGATCATCATCTTCGGTTTCGGGATCGAGCCGCGAATCGCCCGTTCCAGCTCGGCGAAGAAGTCCACGCCAGGGATCAACGGCACCGACCGCACCTGGGCGCCGGCAATCACGGCACCATAGATGTGAATGGGGTAGCTCGGGTTAGGCACCAGCACGGTGTCGCCCTGGTCGAGGGTGGCCAGCATCAAATGCGCCAGACCTTCCTTGGAGCCGATGGTGACGATGGCTTCGGTTTCCGGATCGATGTCGACTTCGTAGCGATCCTTGTACCAATTGGAAATCGCCCGGCGCAGACGCGGAATCCCTTTGGACGTGGAGTAGCCATGGGTATCTTCGCGCTGGGCGACGGTGACGAGTTTTTCGACAATGTGCGGCGGCGTGGCGCCGTCGGGGTTGCCCATGCTCAAGTCGATGATGTCTTCGCCACGACGACGGGCGGCCATCTTCAGCTCGGCAGTGATGTTGAAAACGTAAGGGGGGAGTCGATCTATGCGCGCAAAGCGGCGCGGCGAACCTTGTTCGGCCATTGTTGCCTCGGATAACGTAAGCGCCCGGAACCGTCCGAGCGACGCTGGCCACTGCGGTGGCCTGTGGCGGAATGTAAGGGCAGTCGTGGCAAACTGTCTAGCCTGCGCATCAATAAATTTTCCCCAAGGATATGGTCGATGGAATTTACCAGTGGCTTCTTGTTGAGCCTTTCGCTGTGCCTGGACATCGGCGTGGCCAATATCGCAATGATCACGCTGGCGATGCAGCGCGGCTATTTTCAAGGCTTTGCCTTGGGGCTGGGGACGTGTGTCGGCGACCTGATTTACGCAGTGCTGGCATTGGCCGGCATGACCGTATTGCTGCAGTACGAGACCGTGCGCTGGGTATTGTGGATTGGCGGGTCGGCGTTGCTGGTGTATTTCGCGGCGAAGATGATTTATTCGGCGATTCACCATGAAGCGCTGTTGGCGCAAACCCCGGAAGTGGGGCACAACTCGCACCGGCGCGAGTTTTTCCGCGGGATTTTTCTCGCCATGTCATCGCCCAGTGCCATTCTCTGGTTCGCCGCGGTGGGCGGCACCCTGATCGCCCGTTCCGGTGGCGGTGACGCGCTCAGCTCGGCGCTGTTTCTCGGTGGCTTCCTGTGCGCCGGAGTGCTCTGGTGTGTCGGCCTGTGCTTCGCGGCGAGCCACGGCGGAAAATTGCTCGGTGACAAATTGCTGCGTTATTCCTACATGGCATCGGCAGCGATCTTCTGCTATTTCGCGGTCTACGTGATTCTATCGGGTTATAACGAGTTTATCGGTCCAGGCGCCCTCGAACAGTTGCACGCACTGTAATTGGGCGAATCGGGTTTGGCTTCTATACTCCCAGCCGAACCCACCTTTTGTACCAGGAGTTGAGTCATGGATGAGCAAACAGGCGTCGAAATGGCAGAGCCACGCTTCGAAAACGGGCACTTCATGCTCATAGCGGGGCTTGGTGGACGATTTACTGCGGATACGACCAAGGCGATCCCCGACCTATGGGAGAAATTCATTCCCGAGATTGGCAAAATCCCCGGTCAGAATAGCGAAGTAACCTACGGCATCTGCTGCAATCCAGATGGCGAGGGTGGTTTCGAATACATCGCCGGTGTCGAAATCAGTAAGCTCGACGACCTGCCCGAGAAGTACCGCTGGATCGAAGTTCAGCCTCAGAAGTATGCAGTCTTCGAACACAAGGGCTCGCTGGATGCCTTGCCCCAGACCTTTCAATACATCTGGAAAACCTGGCTGCCGAAGTCCGGCCACGAAGCGGCGGACGCTCCGGAGTTCGAACGCTACAGCGACGATTTCAACCCGAAGCTCAATACCGGCGTGCTGGAAATCTGGCTGCCGCTCAAGGCGTAATGGTCTGGATCGAGAGGCGGGTCGGTGATTCGCCTCTCGATGTCGGGTTGATGCTGATTTATGATCCCAACCTTTCCCACGCCGATTCCGAGCTGCCATGAACACCGTCATCCGCCACGTCACTCCCGCTGACCTGGACCGCTGCTACGCCATCGAAACCCTTGCCTACGAAGGTGATGAAGCCGCCACCCGCGAGAAAATCGCCACCCGCATCGCCACCTGGCCTGAGGGCTTCATCGTCGCTGAAGTGGATGGCGTTGTCGCCGGTTTCATCAATTCCGGCGCGGCGTTTGAGGTGGAGATGTCGGACGAGGCGTTCAAGGAACTGATCGGCCATGACCCGGCCGGCCCGCACGTAGTGATCATGTCGGTGGTGGTGCATCCGGACTATCAAGGGCAGGGCCTGGCGAAACGCTTGATGGCTGAGTTCATCCAGCGCATGCGCGCATTGAACAAGGCGAGTATCCATCTGATGTGCAAAGAGCGGCACATTGCGCTCTATGCCGGGTTTGGTTTTGCCTACATCAAGCCCTCGGCGTCCGACCATGGCGGGATGGCGTGGCATGAGATGGTGTTGGAGTTCTGACCAATCTGTCAGGACGCCGCAAACCCTGGGAGCGAGCTTGCTCGCGATAGCGGACTCTCAGTCGACTTGGATGTTGACTGACACACCGTCATCGCGAGCAAGCTTGCTCCCACAGGATTGGTGTTGCTCGCAAAACTCAATCGATTCCGACAAACCCCCCGGTCTGGTGCTGCCACAACCGCGCATACAAGCCACCATGGGCCAACAGTTCGGCGTGGCTGCCGGTTTCGGCGATCTTGCCGTTTTCCAGCACCACCAAACGGTCCATCCGCGCGATGGTCGAGAGGCGGTGGGCGATGGCGATCACGGTCTTGCCCTGCATCAGGGTTTCGAGGCTTTCCTGAATCGCCGCTTCGACTTCCGAGTCCAGTGCCGAGGTGGCTTCGTCCATGATCAGGATCGGCGCGTCCTTGAGCAGCACCCGGGCGATGGCAATCCGCTGACGCTGGCCACCGGAGAGCTTCACTCCGCGTTCACCGACGTGAGCATCGAAACCGGTGCGGCCTTCGGAGTCCGACAGTAGCGGGATGAATTCGTCGGCGCGGGCCTTGTGTACCGCTTCCCAGAGTTCGGCATCGGTGGCATCGGGTTTGCCGTACAGCAAGTTGTCGCGGATCGAACGGTGCAGCAGCGAGGTGTCCTGGGTGATCATGCCGATGCGTTCGCGCAGGCTTTCCTGGCCGACTTCGGCGATGTTCTGGCCGTCAATGAGAATCCGCCCGCCCTGCACGTCATAGAGGCGCAACAGCAGATTGACCAACGTCGATTTGCCGGCACCGGACGGACCGATCAGGCCGATTTTCTCGCCGGGTTTGATGGTCAGGTTGAGGTCGCCGATGATCCCGCTTTTCTTGCCATAGTGGAAATCCACGTGATCGAAACGCACCTCGCCACGCGCCACATTCAAAGGTTTGGCCTGTTCGCGGTCGGTGATGCTGACCGGCTGGGAAATGGTCTGCAAACCGTCCTGGACCATGCCGATGTTTTCGAAAATGCCAGTGACCACCCACATGATCCAGCCAGACATATTGACGATGCGGATCACCAGGCCCGTGGCCAAGGCAATTGCACCCACCGTGATCAGCGATTGCGTCCATAGCCACAGCGCGAGGCCGGTGGTGCTGACGATCAGCAGGCCGTTCATGCTAGTGATGGCCACGTCCATGCTGGTGACCACACGACCGGCCAGTTGGGCTTTTTCGGTTTGTTCCTTGATCGCTTCGCGGGCGTATTGCTGCTCGAAGTTGGTGTGGGCGAACAGCTTCAGGGTGGTGATGTTGGTGTAGCCGTCGACGATCCGCCCCATGAGTTTGGAGCGCGCATCGGACGACACCACCGAGCGTTCCTTGACCCGTGGCACGAAGTAGTAGAGGGCGCCGATGAAGGCGGCGATCCAGGTCAGCAACGGGATCATCAGGCGCCAGTCGGCTTCGGCGAACAGCACCAATGAACTGATCGCATAGATCAGCACGTGCCATAGCGCGTCCACCGCTTGCACAGCCGAATCGCGCAACGAGTTGCCGGTCTGCATGATGCGCTGGGCGATGCGCCCGGCGAAGTCGTTCTGGAAGAAATTGAGGCTCTGTTTGAGCACGTAACTGTGGTTTTGCCAGCGGATCAGGCTGGTCAGGCTGGGGCTCAAGGTCTGGTGCACCAGCAAGTCATGCAGGCCAACAAATATGGGGCGCAGGACCAGCGCAACCACCGCCATCCAGGCCAGTTCGATGCCGTGTTCCTTGAAAAAATTGACGTTGGGCGTGCCTTGGGCGAGGTCGATGATGCGGCTCAGGTAGCTGAACAGCGCCACTTCGATCAGCGCGCCGAACAGGCCGACGATCAGCAGGGCGGCGAAACTCGGCCAGACCTGCTTCAGGTAATAGGTATAGAAGGGGAGAACCCGATCCGGCGGAGCCGCCGTCGGTGCATCGCGGAAAATATCGATCAGTTTTTCAAAACGGCGATAAAGCATCAATTCTCCGCCCGCGCACGGGCTCTCCTTTAAACGATATGAGCGGCGCCGGAAGAACCGGCGACCGCTCAAAACTCCCTGTCCAGCTTAGTCTCAGTCGATGCGCTTGGCCGACTTGATGAACACGGGATCGGCTGGCACGTCTTTCATGCCGCTTTTGGTGGTGGTCTGGGAGTTGACGATGACATCGACGACGTCCATGCCTTTAACGACTTTACCGAACACGGCATAGCCGTCGCCCTGGTCCAGGAAGTCGTTGTCTTTGACGTTGATGAAGAACTGGCTGGTGGCCGAATCCGGGACCGAAGTACGGGCCATGGACAGCGTGCCACGCACGTTATGCAGGCCGTTTTTGGATTCGTTCTTGATCGGCGCCTTGGTTTCTTTTTGCTGCATTTGTTGAGTGAAACCGCCGCCCTGGACCATAAAGCCAGGAATCACACGGTGAAAAATCGTGTTGTTGTAGAAGCCGCTGTCGACGTACTCAAGGAAGTTCTTGGTACTGATCGGCGCCTTGACCGGGTCCAGTTCGATTTCGATCTGGCCGTTGGTGGTTTCCAGCAGCACGTGCGGCGCCTTGGCGGGCGTAGCGGCCATCAGGTTGGCGGCGAACAGAACGGAGCCGGCGACGAGGGCGATTTTTTTCAGCATAAGTCAGTGATCCTGAGTGGTGGTGTCGACTGCGGTGAGAAACTCGAGCAGCGTTTGGTTGAAACGTTCGGGTTGATCCAGCGGGGTGGCGTGGCGCGAATCGGCGATCACCACCAGCCGCGCATCGGGCAGCAGTTTTACATAGGTTTCTTTCAGCGCGACCGGGGTGTAGTCACGGTCGGCGCTGACGACGAGCGTTGGACACGAAACCCTGGAAAGTCGTTCCTGAACCCCCCAGTCAACGATGGCATCGAAGCTGGCGAGATAAGCATGTTTGTCGTTTTTTGCCCAGCGCGCGGCTATTTTTTGTCGTAACGAAGCTTGCTCGGGCTTGGGAAACAGCTTCGCACCCAGGGCCTTGCCGATGGTGCCCATGCTCAGCGCGCGCATCAGGCTCCAACGCTTGAACCACTGCCAGTAATCGTTACGGCTGCGCCGTTTGACCTCGGGCGCGCTATTGACGATGCACAGGCTCTTGAGCAGTTGCGGCTGGTCCACCGCCAGTTGAAACGCGATCATGCCACCCATCGAAAGCCCTACAAGATGTACAGGGCCCAGATTCAAGTGTTCCATCAACGCAATCAGGTCGGCGCTGAACCCGGCGATGCTGTAGCGCTCGCGGGGTTTGTCGGAGCGCCCGTGGCCGCGCACATCCGGGACAATCACCCGATGGTGAGCCGAGAGTGCCGGGATCTGCATTTCCCAATCCAGGGTGCTTGAACCCAACCCGTGAATCAGTAGCAACGGCGTGCCGTGGCCATATTCCTCATAGTGCAGGTTGCAACCTTCATGTTCGAAATAGGCCATGGGTACACTCCGTGTCAGGCTTGTTCAGGGGCGGCGAAGGGCGCGTCCAGCGGCGCGGTATCGAAGGTGCGCAGCAGTTCGATGAGAATCTGCGTGGCCGGGCCCAAGGGTTTGTCCTTGTTCGAATACAGATAGAAGCTCGGGTTACGGCTTCCGCCCTGATCCAACGGTAGCACTTTGAGCGTACCTTCCTTGAGTTCACGCTCGATCATGTGCCGGGGCAGCCAAGCGAAGCCCAGACCGCTGCTGACGAAGGTCGCGGCGGTGGCCAGGCTGCCGACGGTCCAGCGCTGTTCGGCGCCGAGCCAGCCGACGTCTCGTGGCTGCTGACGACCGGAGTCGCGGATCACCACTTGCATCTGGCTTTCCAGATCCTGGAAGCTCAGCTCGCGGTTCAGACGATGCAGGGCATGTTCAGGGTGGGCGACCGCGATGAATTCGACATCGCTCAACTCCGCGCCCAGGTACCCGGGAATACTGAAACTGGTAATGGCCAGATCGGCCACGCCTTCGAGCAGCACTTCTTCTACCCCCGATAACACTTCCTCGCGCAGACGCACCCGGCAGCCACGGCTTTGCGGCATGAACGCGGTCAAGGCGCGGACGAGGCGGGCGCTCGGGTAAGCGGCGTCGACCACCAGCCGCACTTCCGCTTCCCAGCCTTGTTCCATGTGGTGGGCCAGGTCTTCCAGTTGGCTGGCCTGTTTCACCAGTTGCCGGGAACGGCGCAGCAGCACGCCGCCGGCCTCGGTGAGCACCGCTTTGCGGCCATCAATGCGCAACAGCGGCACGCCGAGCTGGTCCTGCATGCGCGCGACGGTGTAGCTGACCGATGATTGCGAGCGGTGCAGCACTTCGGCGGCCTGGGCGAAACCTCCGTGATCGACCACGGCCTGCAATGTTCGCCATTGATCAAGGGTCACGCGGGGCGCTTTCATGTTGAGCTCCTCTTGTCCTAAGCTGGCAGTCCTTATTGGAGGCTGCTGAATGAAAAAACTTTGTTGTGTGCTGGCGGGTTGTGCTGTGTTTGCGATGCTGCCGCTGACTGCGTTTGCCTATCCGATCGACGTTCAAAAGCAATTGAACGGCTTGAGCATCGACTACAACGCCTTTGATACAGATGCCGATATCGCCTCCATTCAGGTGAACAACTACGGCAGCGCCGATGCGATCTGCAAGGTGGTTTTCAACAATGGTCCGGAAGCGCCGCGTAACCGCACAATCGAAGTGCCCGCGGGTAAACACAAAAACGCCACCGCCAAGTTCACCCGGACCATCATCAAGATGCGTATCAACCTGACCTGCACTCCGAAATGACATCGAGCGGAGAGCATGCCGACTTGGGCATGCTCCGCTTATAAACGAATTTATCGATGCTTTATAGCAGTTATTTGCGCTTTTTCATCGATATAACTCTGTTTAATCTTCACTCCATCGACCTACAGCATTCTCAGATGGAGGCTACATCCCATGTCCCGCGTTCTGATCATCGAAAGCAGCGCCCGTCAGCAAGACTCGGTTTCCCGTCAACTGACCCAGACCTTCATCAGCCAATGGAAAGCCACACACCTGGCCGACCAGATCACCGTCCGTGACCTGGCCGTCAACCCGGTGCCGCACCTGGATATCAACCTGCTGGGCGGCTGGATGAAACCTGCCGAGCAACGCAACGACATCGAGCAGGCCTCGCTTGAGCGCTCCAACCTGCTAACCGATGAACTGCTGGCCGCCGACGTACTGGTAATGGCTGCGCCGATGTACAACTTCGCCATTCCAAGCACCCTCAAAGCCTGGCTCGACCACGTGCTGCGTGCCGGCGTGACGTTCAAGTACACCGAAACCGGCCCTCAAGGTTTGCTCAGCGGCAAACGCGCTTATGTGCTGACCGCTCGCGGTGGGATCTACGCCGGCAGCACCGCGGATCACCAGGAACCGTACCTGCGCCAGGTCATGGGCTTCATCGGCATCCACGACGTAACGTTCATTCACGCCGAAGGCATGAACCTGGGCGGTGACTTCCAGGAGAAAGGCTTGAACCAGGCCAATGCCAAGCTTTCCCAGGTCGCCTG
The DNA here is from genome assembly GCF_031570575.1 of Pseudomonas sp. JL3. NCBI lineage: Bacteria > Pseudomonadati > Pseudomonadota > Gammaproteobacteria > Pseudomonadales > Pseudomonadaceae > Pseudomonas > Pseudomonas sp. JL3. The sequence goes on along the minus strand of NZ_JAKWJK010000007.1, from coordinate 35,248 downwards.
ACCCGTTAATCGCCAGATAATCGCAGGATGGTCTAGTGACCTGGCGCAACCCTTCAAGCCTGTACGCGCATCGAACCTCCCTTTGCACTTATTGCTCCTGAGTGCTCTAGCCCGATTGAACGCATTAGCGAGATCGGGCTTTTTTTTGCCTGCGATTTTGTGAGCGCAACATAAACCTGTGGGAGCGGGCTTGCCCGCTCCCACAGGGATTTGTGTATTGGCTGACTGTCGCGATGAAGGGCAAAACCCGCTATCGTCGCCGCCATTCGAAATGAGGCGACCATGGGCTATCTACTTTTTGTCACGCTGATCCAGGCGTTTTCCTTCAGCTTGATCGGCGAATACCTGGCCGGGCATGTCGACAGTTACTTCGCGGTGCTGGTGCGGGTGCTGCTGGCAGGGCTGGTGTTCATTCCGCTGACGCGCTGGCGTCAGGTCGAGCCGGCGTTCATGCGCGGTATGTTGCTGATCGGCGCCTTGCAGTTCGGCGTGACTTACGTCTGCCTGTACCTGAGCTTCCGGGTGCTGACGGTGCCGGAGGTGTTGCTGTTCACCATCCTCACGCCGCTGCACGTGACACTGATCGAAGACGCGCTGAACCGGCGCTTCAATCCCTGGGCCTTGATCGCGGCATTGGTGGCGGTACTCGGGGCGGCGGTGATTCGCTTTGACCGGATCAACCCGGATTTCTTCATGGGGTTCCTGCTGCTGCAACTGGCCAACTTCACCTACGCTGCCGGGCAGGTGCTGTACAAACATCTGGTGGCCCGTCATCCGAGCGATCTGCCGCATTACCGACGCTTCGGCTACTTCTACCTGGGCGCGTTGGCGGTGGCGTTGCCGGCGTTTCTGCTGTTCGGCAAACAGAACTTCCTGCCCGAAGCACCGCTGCAATGGGGCGTGCTGCTGTTCCTCGGCCTGGTCTCGACCGCGCTGGGTTTGTACTGGTGGAACAAGGGCGCGTGCCTAGTGAACGGCGGGACGCTGGCGGTGATGAACAATCTGCATGTGCCAGTGGGGTTGCTGATCAATTTGCTGATCTGGAATCAGCATGAAGAGCTGGGGCGGTTGTTGTTGGGTGGCTCGGTGATTCTGATGGCGGTGTGGATCAGTCGGTTGGGTGTGCGTAGGCCTGCCATCGCATGATCGTTCCCACGCTCTGCGTGGGAATGCCGCCCGGGACACTCTGCGTCCCTACGCATGTGACGCAGAGCGTCACCGGATGCATTCCCACGCGGAGCGTGGGAACGATCGGTGCCGAGGTGTTACATCACGTGTTTTTCGGGCTCGGGAATGTGGCTCGCGCCCAACACCGCCGGGAGCAACCCGGACCGCAAATCCCCACCGCTCGGCTGCTGATAAAGGCTCAAGCCAAACTCCGGCAGCACCGCCAGCAGGTAATCGAAAATATCCCCCTGAATCCGCTCGTAATCGGCCCACACGGTGGTGCGGGTGAAGCAGTAGATTTCCAGCGGAATGCCCTGGGCGGTGGTCTGCATCTGGCGAACCATGCAGGTCATGTTCGGCTGAATCTCCGGGTGACTCTTCAGATACGCCAGCGCATAGGCGCGAAAGGTGCCGATGTTGGTCATCCGCCGGCGGTTGGCCGACATCGCCGCGACGTTGCCCTGAGCTTCGTTCCAGGCCTTGAGCTCGGCTTTCTTGCGGCTCATGTAGTCGGTCAGCAGATGCACCTGGGCCAGCTTCAGTTCTTCGTCATCGCGAATAAACCGCACGCCGCTGGCGTCGATGAACAGGCTGCGCTTGATCCGACGGCCGCCGGACTGCTGCATGCCGCGCCAGTTCTTGAACGACTCGGACATCAGGCGCCAGGTCGGGATCGACACAATCGTCTTGTCGAAATTCTGCACCTTGACTGTGTGCAAGGTGATGTCCACCACGTCACCGTCGGCACCGACTTGCGGCATTTCGATCCAGTCACCGACCCGCAGCATGTCGTTGCTGGTCAGTTGCACGCTGGCAACGAACGACAGCAGGGTGTCCTTGTAGACCAACAGAATCACCGCCGACATGGCACCCAGACCCGACAGCAGCAACAGCGGCGAACGATCGATCAATGTGGCGACGATAATGATCGCGCCAAACACGAACAACACCATTTTCGCCAGCTGCACATAACCTTTGATCGAGCGGGTGCGGGCGTGCTCGGTGCGGGCATAGATGTCCAACAGGGCATTGAGCAATGCGCTGACGGCCAACACCAGGAACAGAATGGTGAACGCCAGCGCCACGTTGCCGAGGAAGTTCAGGCTGGTCTTGCCCAACTCCGGCACCAGGTGCAGGCCGAACTGGATCACCAGCGAGGGCGTCATCTGGGCCAGGCGATGAAACACTTTGTTGTGGCGAAAATCGGTGATCCAGTGCAACGACGGCTGGCGACCGAGGATTTTGGTCGCATGCAGAATGAGGTAGCGCGCCACTCGTCCGAGCACCAGCGCCACCACCAGCAGCAACATCAGCGCGAGCGTGGAATGCAGGAGCGGATGCTGATCGAGAGCACCCCAGAGGTCTTGGGCGTTGAGCCAGAGCTGTTTGATATCCATGGGTGAAAACGGTTCTTCTGTAGGACGCGACGGGGCGATTAGAGCATTTAAGACGTTCCGGATGACGTTTTGAGACAAAACAGGCAACAAAAAAACCACTGTTTGCAGCCGTTTGTATAAAGAAACTCGGCCTTCGCGCTCGAAACCGTTACCCTATGCAGCTGTTTTTTTGTATTTCTTCGAGGTAGCACCCGTGTTTTCCCAATTCGCCCTGCACGAACGCCTGCTCAAAGCCGTGGCCGAGCTTAAATTTGTCGAGCCAACGCCTGTGCAAGCAGCGGCTATCCCGCTGGCGCTCCAGGGGCGTGACCTGCGGGTGACAGCGCAAACCGGTAGCGGCAAAACCGCTGCATTCGTTTTGCCGATCCTCAACCGCTTGATCGGCCCGGCCAAAGTCCGCGTCAGCATCAAGACCCTGATCCTGCTGCCGACCCGCGAGCTGGCCCAGCAGACCATCAAGGAAGTCGAGCGCTTCGCTCAGTTCACCTTCATCAAGTCTGGCCTGATCACCGGCGGTGAAGACTTCAAGGTCCAGGCCGCCATGCTGCGCAAGGTGCCGGACATCCTGATCGGTACGCCGGGCCGGATGATCGAGCAACTGAACGCCGGCAACCTCGACCTCAAAGAAGTCGAAGTGCTGGTGCTCGACGAAGCCGACCGCATGCTCGACATGGGCTTTGCCGAAGACGTGCAGCGTCTGGTGGAAGAGTGCAGCAACCGTCAGCAGACCATGCTGTTCTCGGCCACCACGGGTGGTTCGGGCTTGCGCGAGATGGTCGCCAAGGTTCTGAACAACCCGGAACACTTGCAGCTGAACAACGTCAGCGATCTGAACGCCACCACTCGTCAGCAGATCATCACCGCCGACCACAATCAGCACAAAGAACAGATCGTGAACTGGCTGCTGGCCAACGAGACCTATCAGAAGGCCATCGTGTTCACCAACACCCGGGCCATGGCCGACCGTATCTACGGTCGTCTGGTGGCTCAGGAATACAAAGCGTTCGTGCTGCACGGTGACAAAGACCAGAAAGACCGCAAACTGGCCATCGACCGTCTGAAGCAGGGCGGCGTGAAGATCCTCGTGGCCACCGACGTCGCTGCCCGTGGCCTGGACGTGGAAGGCCTGGACCTGGTGATCAACTTTGACATGCCGCGCAGCGGCGACGAATACGTTCACCGCATCGGTCGCACCGGCCGCGCCGGCAACGATGGCCTGGCCATCTCGCTGATCTGCCATGGCGACTGGAACCTGATGTCGAGCGTCGAGCGCTACCTCAAGCAGAGCTTCGAGCGCCGCACCATCAAGGAAGTCAAAGGCACCTATGGTGGACCGAAAAAGGTCAAGGCCTCGGGTAAAGCCGTTGGCGTGAAGAAGAAAAAAGTCGACGCCAAGGGCGACAAGAAGAAAACCGGCGCCAAGGCCCCGACCAAGCGCAAGATCGCCAACCGCCCGAAGACCGACGCCCTGTCGCTGGTCAGCAAGGACGGCATGGCCCCGCTCAAGCGCCGCAAGCCGGAAGCGCCGGCTGCTGAATAAGGCGCGGTAGCGATCCAATAAAAACCCGGACAGTGTCCGGGTTTTTTTACGTCTAAAAATCGCAGCAACTCTTACAGCTGCACGCTCAGACCGGTGTAGCTGCCGAATGCTGCGATCTTTTGATCTTGCCCTTTAACTCTCGGCTTTCTTCTCCGCCGACTGCAACTCCTTGAGACGCTGATCAATCAACTGGCACTTGTCCGGCAAATCCGCGCTGGCCGTCTCCAGGTCCATCTTCTGCAACTCATCATTGATCTCCTTGGCCTTGGCCGGGTTCTGCTCAGTGATCTTGGCGACTTCCTTGGCCAGTTGTTCGCGCTTGGCGGTGGCTTCGTCGGGAGGGCAGGCCCAAGCGGGGAGGGCGCAGGCGAGAGTGGCGGCGAGGGTGAGTTTCAGCAGGGTGGTTTTCATGAGTGAGCCTCATTTTATCAATGTCACGGCGTTACTGAGTGGAGGGTTTTTCCACCGGGAAAGTTCAAGCCATGGACCCAAACCCGCGCGCTAGAGCGTCCACACAAAAACATCCTGAACGGCTTATTGACGCCAGAATGATGGCAATTCAACATCGCGCCATCACATTGATATCACTTCGCCGTTTCGAGGGACCGAACAGACTATCTGCACGCTGATGCAATGGTCGTTTACGCCACGCTTTGGACCTTCTGACCCAAGCGCGCACTTCTTCCCTAATGACGTATTCGCTCTGCAAACGCCCCCTGGGTTTGCCGTGTCGGGACGGCTGTGTCTGTGAATTGCCATTCCAATCTTGCCGATCGAAACGAGACCTTTTGACATGGACGTTCGCCACTACGCCTTCCTCGCTGGCCAGCCCTCTTCTGCGGTCAAAAACCGTGAGCACTTCTGGGGCATGCCCAAGCGCGGGTTGGCGTTCCTGTTGGCGAACGTCATGTTCTGGCAGCCGATGTGGGCGCAGGCGGACGGGATTGTGGTGGCCTCGCCGGGTACCAGCCTTGGGCAGGCGGGCAATGGGGTGCCGATCGTCAACATCGCCACGCCCAACGGCAGCGGTCTATCACATAACCAGTTTCACGATTACAACGTCGGCGCCCAGGGTGTGATCCTCAACAACGTCGCCAACCAGACCGGCGCGACGCAATTGGGCGGGATCATTGTCGGTAACCCGAATCTGGCCAATCGGATCGCGGCGCAAACCATCCTCAACGAAGTGGTCGGTGGCAGCCCCAGCCAGTTGCGCGGGTATACCGAAGTGGCGGGGCAGTCGGCCCGGGTGATCGTCGCCAACCCCTACGGCATCAGCTGCAACGGCTGCGGCTTCATCAACACCCCGCGCGTGACGTTGACCACCGGCAAACCGGTGCTGGACAACGGTCGGCTGGATCGCTTTCAGGTCGATCAGGGCAGCGTTGCCATCGACGGCGCCGGGCTGAACGCCAGCAACGTCGACCGCTTCGAAATCATTACCCGCAGCGCCAAGATCAACGCCGAGATTCAGGCCAGGAACCTGACCATCGTCGCCGGTCGCAACGACGTCAACGCCGACAGCCTCAACGCCAACGCCCGCGCCGATGACGGCAGCGGCAAACCAGGGTTGGCCATCGACTCCTCGGCCCTCGGCGGCATGTACGCCGGGGCGATCAAACTGGTGGGCACCGAAGCCGGAGTCGGGGTGAAACTCGACGGCAAACTGATCGCCAGCGGTGGCGATATTCAGCTCGATGCCAACGGCCACTTGAGCCTGGTCGACGCCTCCGCCACGAACGGCGCAGTCAACGTCAAAGCCGCCAGCCTCGATGCGCGCGGCCCGGTCTATGCAGGCACGGCGCTGAACGTGCAAACCCAAGGCAACCTGACCAACCAGCAAACCCTCGCCGCCCGGGACAGCATCACCCTGAGCGCCGGCGGCGTGCTGACCAACAACGGCATCATCGAAGCTGGGGTCAACGCCGACACCAGCCGCAACACCAACGGCGATGTGAGCCTGAGTGCGCAGAACTTCAACAACACCGGCAAGACGGTGGTGGCCAGCCGTAATCTGACGGTCAATACGAGCCAGACCCTGAGCAACCAAAACGGCACGCTGAGCGCCGCGCAAACCGCGAACATCACGGCTGGAACGCTGGACAATCAAAACAACGGCCGAGTGCTGAGCAAGGGCAACCTCAATCTCACGGCCAATCAGGTCAGGCGGTGAAGTTGTTGGTCATCCGAACAATCCGGCGATGTTTTGAAGCGCTCGGACTCCAGCCGCTTTAGCCAAAGGCAAAAACCGTTGCGCTCCCAATACAAAATTTTCACTCGGTTTCGAGGCTTGTTGAGGAACACGAAAAGTACCGGGTCAAACACCGCGACCTTAATGTCCAGTTCGACCAGAGCAGCGAGGCCATCGATGGATTTTCGGAAGTCGACGGGCTTGGGGTAGAGATAGACTTTTTCGACTTTTGCGTCGGGACGCATCATGAGGTGCTGGCTCCGGAAAGGAATCGAGAGCACAGCATCGGGGATCAGGTGGCGGCTTTGAATGTGGGGTTCATGGAGCGCTTACGAAGTTCTAGAGGTAAAGGCTAAGTAGTAAAGAAGGGATGTTTGTATCCACCCTATGAAAATGGGCGACTCATAGATCGCCCGTTACCCTGTTTACTCCGCAGCCTGCCGCAGCCTGCGCCCGCAGCCGCCTACCAATCACATCCATCAAATCACAACCATCACGCAACGGTATGGCCAGCAGTTTTGAAAAGTCGGAAAGTACAACCGTGTCGCAACCGATCTCGGCGCGAAAGGCGATGTTCTCCAGCACCTGAGTGACCGTGCGAATGCGGTAGTCGGCCATGGCGTGCAGGACGTCGAGTGGGGCTTGGGTGTCGATGAGCAGGGAGGCCGGGATCAGGTCGATTCCGGTGAGGGGCATGTATCTATCCATGGGTGGAGCCTCTTGTCATTGATGAGGACTCTCTGTGGTCAGGTCACCAACCCCGGTCGCTGTTTGGGCGACGGGCGGACTATAAGCTTCATCGTTCCAGCGGTGCAAGGCACCTGGTTCCGAGGTTGTTGTAGGGCGTTTGCCCAAGTGCAGTCAGGCAACCGGATGCAACCTACAGAAAACGACAGAACCTTGTGCGAGCCTGCTCGCGAAAGCGGTTTATCAGTCGGCATCAATGTTGAATGTTAGTCAGCCATCGCGAGCTGGCTTACTCCCACAGGGGATTGGCTTCGTAAGGTTGACGCCTGGGGATTGATTTCTGATAAGCGGCTGACGTAGGCTATTTCCGCTTGTCGTCTCAGTTGATTCTCAAGGTTGAGTCAATAACGACACGCATCAGTACCAGATCAGGACGCTTCATCTTTACAAGGGTTGGTGGGCGACAGGTTGTTCGGACCGTTTTGTTGCCTGCCTGTAGTCGAACACGGCGAGTGCGTTGGTAAAAGCGTTTGCGAATATCTGGTTGTTGATACTTCCATGTCTCCTTCCGTATTGAGTCCACATCGATTCATTGTGCGTGTCCGCCCGGACGTCGCCCTTTTCGATTGCCATGTTGCGAACAGTCGTCGTCGCAGCATTTTGTTTGCCTTTACGTTCTCTCCTCCCCCCCAAAAACGCTAAGTCGTTATTAATTATTGCCTTCCTGATAACGGATCGGGTGCTTTGCCCTGTCTGTCAGTGATTGCCTGAGCCTTTTTAACGGGACGTCCTCTTGGGTGGGGCGGGTCTATTGATGCATCAAACAGGGAGTTCACTGCATGTGGTGGAAGAGTCTTGCTCGGCAAATTCAGGAAAGAACTGCCGATAACAATGAGGTCGTCGCGTTTGGCGCGGGTTTCGGACCCTCTGGGCTTCCCCATATCGGGACGTTGTGTGAGGTGTTGCGCGTCAGCATCGTCAAAACAGCATTCGAAAAAATATCCAGCAAAGAAACCCGGCTGTTTATTGTTTCCGACGATCTGGATGCGCTGAGAAAAGTGCCTGGAACATTCCCTCAGCCGCAGCTCCTGCAAGATTGTCTGGGGCTGCCGTTGTGCGATATCCCCGACCCCTTCGAACAGGCGGGAAGTCTGTCGGCTGGCATTAACGCTCGACTTGATCAGGCACTGATGCCCTATGCGCTGGACTATCAGCTGATTGAAAACAGTGCGCTCTATCGATCCGGTTACTACAACTCGACCATCAAGCAGTTTCTCTCTCGAATGGAGGCGATCAATCAGGTGGTGGCCTCCCGCCTGGGGATTACGCGCAGAAAGAGCTACAGCATGTTCATGCCTGTTTCGCGTTTTTCCGGGCGGGTCATCGAGCATCTGGTGGTCCGGCACGTTGATCTGCAGCGCGGGGAGATTGTCTATCAGATTCCGCCAGACTTACTGATCAATCGACCAGGCGAGGAGTACAGCATCACCTCCCAGGAGTACTACGCCGATGAGCCGATTGGCGAAGACATCACCACGTCGGTGTTGAACGGTCACTGCAAGTTGCAATGGAAGGCCGATTGGGCAATGCGCCTGATTCACCGCAATATTGCTTTTGAAATGCATGGCGAAGACCTGACTGACTCGGCGAATACGGTGCGCGATATCTGCCAGGTGCTGGATGTGCGAGCACCGATCCTGATGAAGTACGGGCTGTTTACCGACATCGCCGGCAAGAAAATATCCAAAAGCAAAGGCAACGGTTTTTCTCTGGAGCAAGTCAGCAAGTACATGCCCGAGGGGGCGTTGCAGCATTTCATGTTCAACAACCCTTATCGCACCACTCGTTTCCATCCTCAGGTGTCGATCAAGGCTTATGACGATTACCGGGCTGACCATGCGCGCATGGTCGAGGGAGACGATGACAACCCCGTCGGTTATTTCCATCGTCCTCCGGCCCATGGCAAGCGCTGTACCACCTACCAGCGAATGCTGAACATCTTTACCGCCTGCCATCCAGGTGACATTGATGCGGCTTACCACTACCTGCTCAAACACGATAAAACCCGGCAGGACATCCTTGCGGATGACGCTTTTACCGACGTGGTACAGAAAGCCTTTGCCTATTACCAGGAAAGGGTTGCCCCGGGTTTCCAGCCACGGTTACTCAACGAACGCGCGGAGTCGGTGCTGTATCGGATTTCAGAGCAGTTCCAACAACTGACGGTTCACCGTAGGCCGGTTGCTCGCGAACAGATCACGCAAATCTTCGATCAGGTTGGCGTTTCCAGTCACAGCGCTGCCTACCGGATGCTTTACGCCTGCCTGTTCGGCGACGAGAGCGGGCCGCGACTGCACGAGTACATCAATCGCCTGGGTGTGCAGGCTTTTTGTACGGAACTCGAGTCACGGATCAAACAGGCTGTTCATTACAGGGAAAGTGAAACCATGAGCGATACGCAGGTCAATCAAGCCACTACCGAGTCGTCCGAGGCCCCGCGCCCGATGGTCACGATCGAGTCGCCGCGGGACGCCGGGCGAATGCTGGAAGCCATCGATTTCGAGGAGGTCAAAGTCCGTGCCGCGGCGTTTGCGCAGCATCTTCGAAGCAACAGTGAGGCGATCGCCGAGAGCCTTTCAGGGTTCGAGTGCTACAACGTGGCGGTGGATGAGATTGAGCGGTGTGTCGAGTTTCTGGAGTGCCTGGAGCTCAACAGTCCGTTCTTTGAGCGCAGGGTACGTTGCGTCACCAGTTACCTGCCGCTCAATCAGCCGATCTATGCCACGACTTGCTTTGGCATTATTCCTTCATTGCTGGCCGATTCGGCCTGGCTTCGGCCGCCGACGGCGATGCACTCGCACTATCGGAAGTTGCTGGAGACGTTGCAGCTGGAGCGTTTCTTTCCGAACCTGAATGTCTCTTTTGCCGACAAAGAGACGTTCGTCAGCCAGACCGCAGCGATGTCCGATGTGGTGATTTTTACCGGCACACCGGAAAACGCGACCAAGGTCAGAAAGTCCTACCTCAAGCGCACCTTGTTCATTCTCAACGGGGCAGGTCATAACCCGCTGGTGGTGTCTGCTGACGCATCGATCGACACCGCTATCGAAAGTGCGCTGCGGGTAGTGTTGTACAACCAGGGGCAGGATTGCGCCGGTCCCAACAGCATCCTGGTGCACCGGCAGGTCTACGGTGAGTTCATCCGTCGGTTGCGCGATGAGCTGGTCAAGTGCGAGGGCTATGTGGGCGATTACGCGCGCAAAGAGAACATCGTCGGGCCTAACAGTGACCCTGACCATACGTTGAAAGTGGTGAAGATGTTCAAGGAATATCGCGAACACTGCACCTATGGAGGCGAGATCAATCCGATCAGCGGATTGATCCGTCCGACCGTGTTCGAGCGGCCATTGTCGCTGGGCGGCAACTACAAGGAGTTCTTTGCCCCGGTGTTCTTTGTTCAACCCTATGCCGAAGACGCGGAGCTGGCGGGCTATTTCGAACACCCGCTCTATGCGCCTAACTCCATGTACGTGTCGTTGTTTGGCAGCAGCGGTTACATCGACGGCCTGGTGGCGTCCGGCAGACATGACGTGGAGACGGTGCTCAATAACACCGATCTGCATATCGTGGAGAAGGGTTATAACCCTTATGGCGGGCATGGGGTCGCGGCGTCCTGCCTGTACGTGAACGGCGTGCGGATTGCCAAACCGACGTTGCCACAACGGGACATCCACGAGCATCTCGTTGCGGTTTGACCGTGAGCGGGCCGGCTATCGACGGGCAGTGAGCCCGAGGTGTGATTGATGAATAGATTATTGTTGGCGGCACTGATACTCGGCGTTTCCATTGTCGGGTTAAGTATCGGCTCGACCGTGCCAGTGGTTGCGTTGCGCTTGTACGAGGCCGGCGCTTCGAATGTGCATATCGGCGTGATGTCTGCACTACCGGCGGCCGGCATGATGTTGTCGGCCTTTCTGGTGGACTGGATCTGCCAGCGGTTGAGCCGCCGACATATCTATTTGGGTTGTTTCGCGCTGTCGGCCCTGAGTATTGCCGCCGTCGAGGTCTTCGCCTCGACGTTGTACAGCCTGGCCCTGGCCAGGTTGGTGATGGGGTTGGCCGCGGGGATCATCATTATTCTGGGGGAGTCCTGGGTGAATGAAATCGCCGAGGACTCCCACAGAGGCCGGGTTGTGGCGATCTACACCACCTGCTTCACGATTTTCCAGCTGCTCGGGCCGGGGATGGTGGCCCTGTTCGGCACCGCTGGGCCACAGGTGATCGGTGTGGTGATTGCCGGGCATCTTTTGGCGCTAGGGGTGATCGGGTTCACCTTGCCCAAGCAGATGAGCGATCACGGGCACTCGCAAAGCAAGACGTTCTCGGTGCTGGGCTTCATTCAAGTGGCGCCGGCGCTGTGCATGGGCATCATCTTCTTCTCGTTCTTTGATAGCGTGATTCTGTCGATGTTTCCGGTTTACGCCGCCGATCACGGCTACGCCATCAAGTTCGCTGCGCTCATGGTGACGGTGATCCTGCTGGGTGACGCGGCCCTGCAGTTTCCGTTGGGCTGGCTCTCGGACAAAGTCGCCAGACCGATAATCTACCTGGGGTGCGGTGTGCTTTCTCTGGCAATTGGTGTGTGCCTGCCGTGGCTGATGAACTATCCCTTCTTGCTCTGGCCAAGCCTGGTGGTGCTCGGGGCGGTCGCCGGCGGGGTCTACACCCTGGCGATCATTCTGATCGGCGAAGGGTTCAAAGGCCCGGACCTGGTCACGGCGAATGCCAGCGCCGGTTTTTTATGGGGGGTAGGCAGCTTGCTCGGGCCGCTGGTCAGCGGCGCGGCAATGACAACTAGCGCCCACGGCCTGCCGTTGGCGCTGTCTGCTGCGGCTGCGCTGTTTGTGTTGTTTGCGTTGCCGCTGTTCAGGAGGACGGTCGGGGTGAAGGCGCTGGATTGAACGGCGGAGTCCCCCTTCAAGTCGAAACATGCAAGCGGGCTTGCTCGAGAAGGCCGCGCCCCGTGCTCTGAGCGCTATCCCCCATGGCAGCAGCCCGTTGAGGCCTTGTCCTCATACCGATCGTGATGCCTCACCCAGTCCATGATCTCCTCTTCATTACGGCCCTTGGGCGTGAGGTCGAGGTAGTTGTAAGTGCCGACCAGCAAATCCAGGCCTCGGGCATACGTTGAATAGGTGTGGAAAATATCCCCCACTTCGTTGCGATAAAACACGCTGAGCCCAGGAAGTTCTTCTTCAGCCCCGTCGGATTTTTCGTAGTTGTAGGTGGCTTTTCCCGCGGCGACGTCTTCGGCTCGGGCGGAGACACCAAAGTCATAGTTGAAGTCGCAGCCTTCCGATGACACCCAGTCGAATTTCCAGCCCATGCGCTGTTTGAAGGATTGGAACTCGGCAAACGGTGCGTGGGAAACCGCTACTACCGCTACGTCATGGTGGGCCAGGTGTTGGTTGGCGCCGTCGATGTGGTCGGACAGGAACGAGCAACCCGGGCAGCCTTCGTCCCAGCCTGCGGCGAACATGAAGTGATAGATGATCAATTGGCTGCGGCCGCCGAACAGGTCGACCAGGCTCAGTTCGCCGTTGGGTCCCTGGAAGCGGTAGGGTTTGTCGATTTTCACCCAGGGCAGGGCGCGGCGTTCGGCGCTGAGTTTGTCTCGTTCTTTGGTGAAAGCTTTTTCGTGGGCCAGGTGTTGTTTGCGAGCGGCCAGCCATTCTTCCCGGGACACGACCGGATGATTCTGAATGTTCATGGTGATTTCTCCTGCATGCTGTGGCGAAAGTCGATCCGCGCAGAGGGGTAAACCGTCTTACACAGCCTAGTCGTTTGGCCTGTGCCCTATTCGACATACCGCCGGTCGGTAGGGCGAAATATCCAGGCTGAACGGCCGCCCTCCCTGTCGGTCACAACTTATGAAGGCCATTTCACTCACGGGCTCTGGAGGTTGATCAGGATGACGACTTATAACTGGGATTTGCTTGAACGCTTGCTGCATGAAGTGCAGAACGGCGCTGGCCACAGTTTCACCCCACGACCCTATGCCGAGCAGTATGCAGCGGCGAAAGCTGCCGCGGGGGAGCCGTTTGAGAATCTGGATCACCTGAAAACGGTGGCTGGCGAGTACGAAAAGTTACTGTTGCTACGGGGCTATATCGAACCTCGCCCAGAAGATCAGGGTGGCAATGGCGAGAACTACATTTTGACGCCTCGGGGCTCGAGTTTATTGAGCCTGATCGACAGCAGCATTCCGGGAAATGAACATCCGCGGCAGGTGCTGGATGAACAGGAGGATGCGCTGGAGGAATTGACGTTTGATGAAGTGGCGTCGAAGGCGCAGATTGCCTGAAGATCGCGTTTACCCCCTGTGGGAGCGAGCAAGTCCGCTCCCACATTGGATTGTGGTGGTCCGTTTAATCCTGCCGCGCCACCTTCAGGCATTTCAAATCGGTGAAGTCCTTGCGCACGCCTTCAATCTTCTGCAGCAACCGTTCACGCTGAACCGGTGTGCTCTCGGCCATCACGTCCACCAACAGCGCCCGAGCCTGGGCTTCGGTGTTGGCGAAGGCCTCGCGGTAAGCGGGCGTCCACAAGCTCTCGCGATTCACCAGAAGTGTCTCGATTCGCTGTGGGAATTCTGGACTCTGCCGTTGCGCGACAGCCTCGCTGAATTGCTGTTGCCAATGGGCGCGGTTGCCAATCCATTGTTTGTTCTGATCACCCAAGGCATTCGACCAGGCCACTACCCGTTGCTGTTGGGTTGGGCTGAGCGGGCCGAGCCAGACATTCAGGCGTTTCTCCATGCGCTTGCTCCGCGCGCTGATCTGTTGCTCCAGCGACGGTTTTAGGTAGGCCTCCTGGCGTTTGCGCTGGTCCTTGGCGAAGGCATCGTTCATTTCCGCGACTTGCTTGTCATCAAGGCCTCGCAACAACTCGATGGCCGACGGGGTGATTGCCCGGGCGGTTTCGGCGATGGCCTGTTTGGCTTCCTGGGTGCGGGTTTGCAGTGCGGCGTCGGTGATCTGGTTGGCTTCGACCATGGCCTGTAAGCGATCCAGCCAGTCGAGGTAGCCGGGCAATTGCGTGGTGCAGTGCCAGCTCAGGTGTTCTTTGAGGCGCTCGTTGAACCAGTCTTTTTGCTCGTGGTTCATGTCCAGATAGTCGCTGAGCGTCCAGGGAATGATCACGTCGAGATTGCGGTAAGCCAGGCCTACGCGGCTGCACGCGGCGACGGTGAGGCTGAGAGTGAGGATGACGCCGATCTGTTTCCACCAGTGCGACATGGCGAGTCCTTGCGAAGACCTGGTTTCTTTAAGGGTTCTCTTGTGTGATCGCGGGATGAACCCGGCGGTTCAGCCGATTAATAGAAACTGTGTGCAGCCTTGAGCGTGACCAGGCCGTCGCACTCGGTGTTGTGGCCGGAATAGGCGGAGCAATCGCTACCGCTCAGGCTTGAATCACTGTAGATCAAGTCCAGGTCGATGCCCATGAACGGCCGGGACAATTTCACTGACCAGTCGGTAAAACTGCCTACATACCCATCGTCGACGGATACTGGTGTGTTGAGTTGGTGGGTGGTGTATTTCAGGCTGATCCCGATGCCGAACGGCTGATTGCCACTGAGGTCGGCGAACAGGGTGCTGTTCTGTTTGTCCGGGTCGTTGCTGAAGGCCGCGCCGAAGCGACTGCCCAGCAGGGTCAGGCCGCCGAACAGCTCCTGGCTGTCGAGGGTGTCCACTTTCGGGTAGCTGTAATGGATCATGCCCACTTCGTAGCCGAGGGATTGATCGAAGGGCTGTTTAAAGCCCATGTAGGAATCGACTTCAAGGTTGCTCGACGGACTCAGTCCCATGCTGGGGGACCATTGACCCACGTAGAAGCCGCTGTCGTGACTCAGGTCGAGGCCACCATGGAACGAGCCGGACGTGGAGGGCTTAACCAGACCTTGGGCCATGCTGCGGCTGGGGGTGGTCGCGAGCTTGAGATCGAAGTCGCCCAGTTCGCGCTGGAAGACTTGCGCCTGGGCGACCGAATACCACAGCAGGCTGCCGAGCAGGAAAAGAGAGGGCTTGAACATGCGTCACTCCATGAACAGCGAGGAGCAGGTGCTGAAAAACCTGCTGAAACGCTTGATCCAGACACGTGCAAGCATACCGGCGAATGTTCGGCATCGAGGGCCGTTCGTCGATTTTTGAAATATTGATTTGTTTTATGGGGTATTGCGGGAGGGTTCCAGTCCAAGCGCTTCGAAGCTCAAAGCGCTTAGGGACCAGTTAACGCGGGGGAATTACTTCTTGCCCAGCGTGATCTGCTTGGACGGGCCGAACGTCTGGCCGCTGACGCCTTTGGCAATTTGCTGGATCTCGCCGCCGGACTTGAGAAACGCAGCGATCTGGTTGTTGATCGATTCGCTGGTTTCAACGGCTGGAGCTGGCTTTGCTTTGCTGTTGGATGCTTTTACACGCATGGCGGCCATTAACCTGTAGAAATTAACTTGGCCAGGCATCGTACAGGAAATACTTGACAATTGCTTGGTAAATATCCTCCCGAAATACACAGTGGAGCAACGCAATTTATCGCAAGTTATTATTCGCAATGTTCCCCTAAGCTGCTGTTTTAACTAAGAACCCAAGTGAAGAAAAAGCGTTTTCCGGATGGGCTGGCGAGGGGGAGGAACAGCCGAACGGTCTGACGAGCGGCCAAATGCACGCGGCAAAACCCAGGAAAATTAAGGCCTTCGACGGATTTTCTTGCGCCACCGGGCCGACCGCCGAACGCTGCCCGCAAAACCGGGTAGAATGCCGCCCACGCAATGAGGGTATTGGACATGGCTTTAATCGGGCGCTACAACAGTTTGCAAGTGGTTAAACACACTAACTTCGGTTTATATCTGGACGGTGGCGCGGATGGCGAAATCCTCCTGCCTAATCGTTATATTCCCAAAGATATTCCCAGCGAAGATGAAGACTGGCTCAACGTTTTTATTTATCTGGACAGCGATGACAAACTTATCGCAACCACCGAAAAGCCGAAAGTTCAGGTCGGTGAATTCGCCAGTTTGAAAGTTGTTGAAGTCAACAGCATCGGCGTGTTCCTGGATTGGGGTTTGCCGAAGGATCTGCTGCTGCCGTATTCCGAAGAAAAGCGCCAGATGACGGCCGGCGAGTATGTCGTGGTGCATGTCTACCTCGACAAACACACGCGGCGCATCACCGCGACGGCGCGTCTGGATCGCTATCTGGACAAGACTCCGGCCAATTACACCCCGGGTCAGGAAGTTGATTTGCTGGTGGCCGAAGCGACCGATATGGGCTTCAAGGCAATCATCAACAACAAGCACTGGGGCCTGATCCACAAGAACGAAATCTTCAAGTTCATGCGCGCCGGTAAAGAAGAGAAGGGCTTTATCAAAGAAGTCCGCACCGACGGCAAAATCAGCCTGAGCCTGCAACCGGTAGGCGAGGAAGCTGCCACCAGCCTGAACTCGAAGATCCTCGCCAAGTTGCGCGACAACAACGGCACCCTGCCAGTCAGCGACAAAAGCGACCCGACCCTGATCAGCAGTATGTTCGGCGTCAGCAAGGGCAACTTCAAAAAGGCCATCGGTGCGTTGTACAAGAACGGCCAGATTGTCATTCACGCTGATCGTATCGAACTCAGCTGACCCTATCTGCCCTTCGGAGACGTCGCCGCAGGCTGCGATCTTTTACCGGCAAAAGATCGCAGCGTGCGGTGGCGCCTACAGAGAGGACGCGACCGCCGCATGACGCAAGCAACGATTTAAAGGTCTTTTGCAGACACTTTTTTCTGTCCATCTGGTTAATAATCGGCAGCATCATTTTTCGCCTCGACACCTCTGTTCAGCCAGAAGGCCGGGGCTTTATTTTTACTGTCGAGTCACTGCCATGGGTTGTGTTGTCGAGGTGTTCCGGTGAGCGCCACCCGGCGTAGCGCCGATGGGTTTGCCCTGCAAGTGATGGTGGGGTTGTGCCTGATCTGGGGCGTGCAGCAGGTGATGATCAAGTGGGCCGCGCCCGACATCGCGCCGGTCATGCAAGCGGCGGGGCGGTCGGGTATTTCCGCGTTGCTCGTAGGATTGTTGATCTGCTGGAAGGGTGGCTGGGATCAGGTCGGCGCCACCTGGCGCGGCGGTTTACTGGCCGGCGCGTTGTTTGGCCTGGAGTTCTTCTTCATTTCCGAAGGCCTGCAATTGACCACGGCGGCGCACATGTCGGTGTTCCTCTATACCGCGCCGATCTTCACCGCGTTGGGCGTGCATTGGCTGCTACCGAGTGAGCGTTTGAGGCCGGTGCAGTGGCTGGGGATTTTTCTCGCCTTCATCGGCATTGCCATTGCGTTTGCCGGTGGCGTGTCCTGGGACAATCTTGACCACCGCATGCTGATGGGCGATGCGCTGGGCGTGCTGGCCGGCGCGTCATGGGGCGCGACCACCGTGGTGGTGCGCGCCTCGCGTTTGTCGGAAGCCCCGGTGACCCTGACGCTGTTTTATCAACTGATTGTCGGCTTTGTCGGCCTGCTGTTGATCGCGATCCTCAGCGGGCAGGTCACCCATGTCAGCCTGACCACAGTTGCCGTGGCCAGCGTGCTGTTCCAGGGGGTGGTGGTGTCGTTCTTCAGTTACCTGACCTGGTTCTGGCTGCTGCGCCGTTATCTGGCAGCGAACCTGGCGGTGTTTTCGTTCATGACGCCATTGTTCGGCGTCACGTTCGGCGTGGTGCTGCTGGGCGAAGAACTGAGCCTCAACTTCGTGATCGGCGCGGTGCTGGTTCTGCTCGGGATCACTTTTGTGAGCGCAGAGCAGTGGGTCCGCCGTCATTTGCGCAAAGCACTTGGGCAACCCTGACCGGGCGTAGCAACAGGCCTCCCGCGATGATCAAGCCGCTGCCGGCGATTATCAACGCAGGTTGCAATCCACCGCTGAAATGGCTACTCAGCGCTGCCAGCAACGGCCCGCTGAGTTGCCCCACTGCGAAGCACGCGGTCAGTAGCCCGGCATTGCGCTGGGTAGCGTGGGGCGCCAGTTCCCGGGAGCGCTGCATCACCAGTTGCATGCAGGCCAGGAATGGCCCGCCACACAGGATGACCCCCAACGCCAGGCCGGCACCGCTGCCCAACAGGCAAGCAAACACCCCGGCCGCCTGCAACCACAACGTGGCTATCAACCAATGGCGAGTGGCGTTCGGGTTGTGTCGACGCAGGCTCACCAACACCACCCCGATTGCTGCTGCGAGGCCGAAGCATGGCCAGAACAGATCGGCTTGCCATTGCCCATGGAACTGCGCGCTGGCCATCTGCGAGAGGAAAGTGGCCGGGATGATGTAGCCCAAACCGTACAGACCATAAATCACCGGTAAACGTCCGACACCTTGGGTGCCCGATGTGACGGCAGGCGGTGTCGCTATAGCAGGCGTAGCCGGCTGCGGTAGGAACGGCAGAATCCCCAGCAGCATCACCAGCCCGACACCGGCATACACCAGCCACAAGGTCGCGGACGTCTGCCCCAGCAGGTTCGAGCCCAAGGCCAACAACCCCGTCAGAAAAATCCCCAGGCCCGGCCCGGCAAAGACCAGCGCCCCGAGCCGCGGACGACCGGCCGCCGCTGCCAGCGGTTGACTCAATGCGGTAATCATCACCAACACCCAGGCGCTGGCCACGCCCGTGCCGAAACGCAATACCAGATGCGACCAGAACCCGTCGGCCCAGAACGAGGCCAGGGTCAGCAATACACAGAGCCACAAACCGCCGAGCAGGCGCCGACGAACCTGCTCGGGTCGACGGGCGAACATCGCGTCCACCGCGCCGACGAAGTAGCCGAGGTAGTTGGCGGCGGCAATCAGACCAGCGGCGGTCAGGTCGATCTGGCCTTCGCTGAGCAAGTGCGGCAGTTGCGGGGTCAGGGCGAAGCGCCCGATACCCATGGCCATCATCAGGGCGATAAAACTGGCGGTTAGGCGAATCAGAGGGGACATGGTCTGAGTTCCGTTTCGAGGATCAATGACCGTCAGGCTAGGACTGATTGACTTTCTTTAAAAATGAATAATAGTGAGAAACTTGTTCTTATTTGGAGAATGGCGTGGAATTCAGCCAATTGCGGATCTTCCAGGCGGTGGCGCAGGAGGGCTCGATTACCCGTGCTGCTGAACACCTTCATCGTGTGCCTTCCAACCTGTCGACCCGACTCAGGCAGCTCGAAGAGCAACTCGGTGTCGAACTGTTCGTACGCGAGCGTCAGCGTTTGCAGTTGTCACCTGCGGGAAAAGTCCTCTTGGACTATACCGCCAAGCTGTTCGCTTTACACGATGAAGCCCACGCGGCGGTGCAGGGCGGGCAACCGGCCGGGGATTTCGTCTTAGGCACCATGTACAGCACCGCCGCGATTCATCTGCCGGAGCTGTTGGCGCGATATCACCGCAGTTACCCGGCGGTGAACCTGCAAGTGCAGTCGGGGCCCAGCGGCGAATTACTCGAAGGTCTGCTCACCGGGCGCCTCGATGCGGCGCTGGTGGACGGCCCGCTGGAATTGGCCGGGCTCGACGGCGTGCCGTTGTGCGACGAACGGCTGGTGTTGATCAGCGAGGCCGATCATCCGCCGGTACGCAGCGCGCTGGATGTCGAAGGGCGTTCGGTATTCACGTTTCGGCAGGGCTGTTCCTACCGGATGCGTCTGGAAGCCTGGTTCGCCCATGATCACGCGGCCATGGGCCGGGCCATGGAGATCGAGTCTTATCCGGGAATGCTCGCCTGCGTGATCGCCGGCTCCGGCGTGGCGCTGATGTCGGAGTCGATGCTTGCCAGCCTGCCGGGGCGCGAAAGCGTGGCGGTGCACCCGTTGGCCGAGCCGTTCGCCAGCGCGACAACCTGGCTGATGTGGCGCAAAGGCATGGTCGGGGCCAACCTGAATGCATGGATCGAGCAGCAGCAGGCGGTGTATCCGTCGACAGCGATTCAGACCCAGGCCATTGCTTGAACCAACGTCCAGGGATTTGGATCAATTCAGTAACAGATCATTGCGATGTTGGACGAGCATTGCGTAGGACTTCGGACTATTATCAGTGCGAAGGGGCTACAGAACTTCGGCCGCTCGGCACTACCCTGAAGGGGGCACCATGAAAGAGAAAATCCAAAACTGGCTGCATGACTTGGGTGTCGCACTCGGTTTGATCGAACCGCCTCTGCAACCCGTGCCTATTCGCACTGACGACGAACAACGTCGCCGCCAGCAGCAGCAGCGCCGCAGGTAAGTTATTAATCCTGAGAAAGATCGCAGCCTTCGGCGGCTCCTGCAGGAGGCACCTGTGCTGCGATCTTGGCGGTCGACAGGTTAAATCAAGTGTGGCGGTTAATACCGCCCAATCCCAATCAAAAACCGGCTCAAATCGTCGACAGTCGTCGCCGTCCTGAGCATCCGGTCTTCTTCGGCGGTAAACGCCGTCAATCCCAGCTGATCTTCCAGATGGAAAATCAGATCTTCAATATCTTCTTCATCCAGTCCCAACTGCACCAGGCGAGTGTTGTCGTCAAAGTCCTCCTGATTTTCCAGCAGGCGGCTGATGAAGCGGTGCACGGCTGTACGAACGGCGGCTCTGGTCATGATTGTTCTTCGAGGGCGTCATTGTTGTGGTCCCTGGTGCTGAGTACAGCAGGCTTCAGGCGTGTCGGCGCTGCCACTCGTCAATCATCGTAGCCCGCGTGCAAACGAGATCGAGCCCCTCGCTTCACCTCCAACCACCGATCGCGGCTGACGATCTTCACGGATAGATTCCTTCAGGCGAAAAAAAACGGGTGTGGCAACCGACGCCACACCCGTCGAAGAAATGGTTGCTACAACATCAGCTTAGATCGCGCTCGCCACCACTGCCGGGCGACGGGACAGCAAGCTGACCACCACGAAACTCACCAGGCCCACGCCGAGGCTGTAGTAGATCGGGGTGTTGGCGTCCATACCGTCCTTGAACATGAACACCAGCGCGGTGACGAAGCCCAGCGCCATGCTGGTGATCGCACCGGCCGTCGTGGCGCGTTTCCAGTAGATCGCCCCCATCAGCGGGATCAGCATGCCGCCCACCAACAGGTTGTAGGCCAGGGTCAGTGCGCTGATCACATCATTGACCACCAAAGCGATGCCCAGTACTGCGATGCCGGTCAGCAGGGTAAACAGGCGGTTAACACTCACGTTCGATTGTTTGCCGCCACGCAGCTTCGGCAGCAGGTCTTCGGTCAGGGTGGTGGACGCGGCGAGCAGGCCGGCGCTGGCGGTGGACATCATGGCCGCCAGGGCCGCAGCGATCACCAGGCCGCGGATACCGTCCGGCAGGGACACTTTGACGATGGCGGCAAAGGCATTGTTGACGTTGTCCAGATCCGGAATCAGCACATGAGCGGCCATGCCGATCAGCGCACAAACCAGGCCGTAGACAATGCAATAGATCCCGGCAGACGTACCGGCGTACTTGGCGACTTTCTCGCTTCGTGCGGTGAACACCCGTTGCCAGATGTCTTGACCGATCAGGATGCCAAAGAAGTAGATCAGGAAGTAGGTGATGATGGTGTCCCAGCCGATGCTGGTGAAGTTGAAGCTGGCGGCCGGCAATTGCGCAACCAGTTGATCCCAGCCACCGACACGGTACAGGCAGATCGGCAGCAACAGGAACATCAGGCCCACGGTCTGGATACCGAACTGGACGATGTCGGTCAGGGTCAGGGACCACATGCCACCGATGGTCGAGTAAATCACCACCACACCACCACCCAGCAGCACCGAGAGCCAGAACGGCAGGCCGAAAAGCACTTGCAGCACGGTGCCGATCGCCAGGACCGAGGTCACACCGATCATCAGCGCATAGGCCAGCATGATGGTTGCGCTCGCGGTACGCGCCATTGGGTTGTAGCGCTTTTCCAGCACCTGGGTAACGGTGAATACCTTCAGCTTCAGCAGCGGTTTGGCGAGGAACAGGTTCAGCGCCACGATGCCGCAGCCCAGTGCGGCGCACAGCCAGAAACCGGAAATGCCATGAACGTAGCCCAGGCGCACGGTGCCGACGGTGGACGCGCCACCCAGAACGGTAGCAGCCATGGTGCCCATATAGAGACCAGGACCGAGGTTGCGACCGGCGACCAAATAGTCTTCGTGGGTCTTGGCCTTGCGCATGCCGTAGTAGCCGAGCACCAGCATCGCGGCGGCGTAAATGAGAACGACGAATAAATCCAAAGCCATGATGGCGTGTCTCCGATTGTCTTTTTTATGGTGAGGCGAAACCAATCCCTGTGGAAATATCAATCCCTGTGGGAGCGTGGCTTGACCGCGATGGGGGCGCCACGGTCTGTCAGGCAGACCACGTCATCGTTCTTCGCGGGCAAGCCTCACTCCTACAGGTAATGCGTTGACCACAGGTAATGTGTTGAATCAGGCCGCTTGTCGCATCGCCGGTTTACCGAGCGAATCCGTGCCCTTGCTGCGTGGATCACTGGGGCCGAACACCGTGGCCGGTTCCGGGAACAGGCTCAGCAGCGTCAGGTACACCACGGAAGCCAGGCCCAGCGTCACCGGCAGGGAGATGTCGATACCGCCCGCCAGGTTCCCCAGTGGCCCGACAAACTGCCCCGGCAGGTTCACGAAGCACAAACCCACCAGCGCACTCGGGATCCAGGCACCCAGGCCACGCCAGTTCCAGCCGTGGGTGAACCAGTAGCGGCCACCTTTCTCGCCACGGGTGAACACTTGCAGGTCATCCGGGCAGTAGAAACCGCGACGCACCAGCAGGCCGATGATCATGATCACCATCCACGGGGTGGTGCAGGTGATGATCAGCACGGCGAAGGTCGACACGCTCTGCACCAGGTTCGCCGCAAAGCGCCCGATGAAGATGAAAGCAATCGACATCACGCCGATCAGCAGCGTTGCCTTGACCCGTGACAGCACCCGCGGGAACACGCTGGACATGTCCAGCCCGGTGCCATACAGCGAGGTGGTGCCGGTGGACATGCCGCCGATCACCGCAATCAGGCACACCGGCAGGAAGAACCAGCTCGGCGACACCGCCAGCAGACCGCCGACGTAGTTGTTGGCCGCGATGTAGTCCGGTGCCTTGATCGCTACGATGGTGGCGGTGGCGAGGCCGAACAGGAAGGGGATCAGGGTGGCGATTTGTGCTGCGATCACCGCCAGCATGATGCGACCCTTCGGGGTTTCACGCGGGATGTATCGCGACCAGTCACCGAGGAATGCGCCAAAGGAAATCGGGTTGCTCATGGCCACCAATGCAGCGCCGATGAAGGCGGCCCAAAATCCGGCCTGACCCATGGCGACGGTGCCGGCGAAGTGACTGTCGAAGGTCGGTGCGAAAGCGAAGACACCCAGCAGGAACAGCGCGCTGGCAGCCCACACCGCGATGCGATTGACCCACAGCATGAAACGGAAGCCGTAGATGCAAACGGTCAGTACCAGTATTGCGAACAGTCCATAGGCCAGGCCGAGTGTCAGATCGGTTTCCGGAAGGCCGATCAAGCGTTTAGCGCCACCCACCAGCGCATCACCCGAGCTCCATACCGAGAGCGAAAAGAAGGCGATGGCGGTCAACAGCGACAAAAATGAACCGACGATCCGCCCGTGTACGCCAAAGTGTGCACCGGAAGACACGGCATTGTTGGTGCCATTGAGCGGGCCGAACAGGCCCATCGGCGCAAGGATTAGCGCGCCGAGTACCACGCCCAGCACAATCGCCCACACGCCTGCCTGGAAGGACAGGCCGAACAGCACGGGAAAACTGCCGAGTACCGCTGTGGCGAAGGTATTGGCGCCGCCGAAGATCAGGCGAAACAGGTCGCTGGGTCTGGCGTCGCGCTCATGATCCGGGATCTGTTCGACCCCGTTTGTTTCGATGCTGCTAAGGCTTCTTTGTTTGTTGTTGTTATTCATGATCTGCTCCGATCATAAAGGCGCGCTCATCGTGCGTGAGCGTCACCTGTTTGGCTAAGGGGGTGGCAGCCCTTCCGGCATTGCGGACAAATGTTCGTGGCAGGCCAGCCATAGGCCTTGTTGTTCTTGGCCAGACGTCTGTTTCTTGAAAACAATCGTCTCGCGCTCCTGGCTGAAGTGTTGCTCCCCTTGCATGCGTAGCTCGGTGGCCACGTCATGGATGAAAATCGCCACGTCACCCTGCAGGCTGACGAAGGCGTTGCTCGAGGTGCATGACAGCACCTCGAAGCCGTCCTCGGCGCGCCAGCTGTCCCACAACGCCTGATAGGCATCGCGCGACAACAGGGGTTGCTCGAGGGTGTAGAACACGAAGCTGGCGTCGGCGCTGAATGCGCCGAAGTAGGCTTCGCGATCGTTACGGGCAAAGGCCGATACCAGCTCGGCGGCGGCTTTGAGTACCTGATCACGTTCGCTCATGACCGATCCTCAGCGATGGACCACGCCCGGCAGTACGCAGAGCATTTCGTACAGCAGGTTGGCGCCCAACAGCGAGGTGTTACCGGTGGTGTCGTACGCTGGCGAGACTTCTACCAGATCGCAGCCGACCAGATCGAGGCCTTGGCAGCCGCGCACGATTTCGATCGCCTGAATGGTCGTCAGACCGCCGATTTCCGGGGTGCCCGTGCCTGGTGCCCAGGCCGGGTCGATACCGTCGATATCGAAACTCAAGTACACCGGACCGCCGCCGACTTTCTCGCGAACTTCGGCCATCAGCGGTGCCAGGGATTTGTGCCAGCATTCTTCCGCTTGAACCACACGGAAGCCTTGATTGCGGCTCCAGTTGAAGTCATCAGCGGTGTAACCCTGAGCGCGCAGGCCAATTTGCACCACGCGGTCGCAATCCAGAAGGCCTTCTTCAACGGCGCGACGGAAGGTGGTGCCATGGGCAATCTTCTCGCCGAACATGTGATCGTTCACATCGGCATGAGCGTCGATGTGCACCAGACCGACCTTGCCGTGCTTTTTATGGATGGCTCGCAGGATCGGCAGGGTGATGGTGTGATCGCCGCCGAGGGTCAGGGGGATCACATCGTGTTCGAGGATATTGTCGTAGGCTTCTTCGATGATCCGCACGGCGTCCAGCAGGTTGAAGGTGTTGATCGCCACGTCACCGATGTCGGCAACCGACAGCGAATCGAATGGCGCGGCGCCGGTGGCCATGTTGTACGGGCGGATCATTACCGATTCGGCGCGGATTTCACGTGGCCCGAAACGGGTGCCGGGGCGCAGGGAAGTGCCGATGTCCAGCGGGATGCCGATAAAGGCAGCGTCCAGGCCTGCAGCGGATGGCAAATGGGGGAGTCGCAGCATGGTGGCGATGCCGCCGAAGCGCGGCATTTCGTTGCCGCCCAGTGGTTGGTGAAGAATCTTGTCCACGGGTAAGGCCTCATCGTCGTTGTTTTATTTATGTCGGTTGCCCGCTCGGGGAGAGACGGGCGCCGCTGGGGGCCGATTCTGCGAAATGTAGTGGCCGGGAAGAATCGCTACGGGCAAATACTTAGTTCAGATTTTTCTAAACTAATGGCCGCTGCGACGATAGACTCTTTCCCGTGATCGTTCCCGCGCTCTGCGTGGGAATGCATCCGCGGACGCTCCGCGTCCAGCTGTTCCGAGTATGTGACGCAGAGCGTCACGGGCTGCATTCCCACGCAGAGCGTGGGAACGATCTACGGAGTGCCCCATGGCCAACGCTTTACCCGACCTGAAACTATTGCGCATCTTTGTCAGCGTGGTCCGCCATCAGGGGTTTGCCAATGCCCAGCACGAGCTCAACCTCTCGACCTCGGCCATCAGCACTTACATGAGCCAGCTGGAAGCGGCTCTCGGCCTGGTGCTTTGCCATCGCGGTCGCGGTGGTTTCAGCCTGACCAGCAAGGGCGAGCTGTTCCATCAGGAAACCCTGCGTCTGTTGGCGGAACTCGAAGGTTTCGAACAATACGCCGCCGCCCTCAAAGGCGAGCTGCGCGGCACTCTGAATCTCGGCGTGATCGACTCCACCGTCAGCGACAAAGCCTTGCCGTTCGCCGAAGCCATCGGTGCCTACAGTCAGGAACACCCGGCGGTGCATTTGCATCTGTCGGTGATGAGCCCCTACGAACTGCAACTCGGCGTGCAGGACAACCGTCTCGACCTGGCCATCGGTGCCTTTTCCACGCGCATGAGCGGTCTGGTCTACATGCCGCTGTACCGCGAGCAGCACTGGTTGTATTGCAGCAGCCGTCATCCGCTGTTCACCGAGCGGCGTATCCCTGAGCAAGTCATCACCCAACAGCGCATGGTCGGCCGTGGCTATTGGAGCCAGGCCGAACTCGCGCGCCACGGTTTCAAGCACAGCGCGGCGACCGTGGAAAGTATGGAGGCTCAGCTGATTCTGGTTTTGTCCGGTGCCTACATCGGTTACTTGCCAGAGCATTACGCCCAGGCTTGGGCCGACAAAGGGGATTTGCGCGTGCTGCTGCCAGCGACGTTCGGTTATCAGGCACCGTTTTCGATGATCGTGCGCCGTGGCCGCAGCCGCGAACCGCTGATCCAGACTTTCCGCGACCTGCTCAAAGCGCAGCTCAATCAGGCTTAAGACAATGTCCAGAATCCAGTGCCCGCGTTGCCTGCGTCCGCAAACCCATTGCCTGTGCCCACTGATCTCGAGCCTCGACAGCCGCACTCGGGTGTTGCTGCTTCAGCACCCAAGTGAAGTGAACCATGCGCTGAACACCGCGCGATTGGCGGCGTTGGGATTAAAGAATGCCGAGTTGATTGTGGGCGAGGTGTTCGAGGATTTGCCGGCGCTGCTGAATCAGCCGGGCTATCAGGCACGGTTGCTGTTTCCCGGCGAGGAGGCGCAGCCGATGCAGGCTTACACCGTTAATGATGAACCGCTGCTGCTGGTGGTTCCAGACGGCACCTGGCGCAAGGCGCGCAAAATGCTGCACCTCAATCCGTTGTTGGCGGCGTTGCCCAGAGTGACTCTGGCCGAGGGCGGGGTGTCGCGTTATCGCTTGCGCAAGGCTCCAGGGCCGGGGGCGTTGTCGACGGTGGAGGCGATTGTGCAGGCGTTGCAGACGCTCGAAGCGCCAAGCAGTTTCGAGCCTTTGTTAAAGCCGTTCGAGGCGTTGATCGAGGGGCAGATTGCGGCGATGGGGGAGGAGGTTTTTCAGCGTAATCATGGGCCGAGATAGTGATCGTTCCCACGCTTTGCGTGGGAATGCATCCAGTGACGCTCTGCGTCACATCCTGGAAGGGACGCGGAGCGCCCCGGGCGGCATTCCCACGCGGAGCGTGGGAACGATCACAGCAAAGACTACCGCTCGCGCATCGCTTCGGTCCGCGCTTTCAACACCGGTTTAAGCAAATAATCGAGCACGCTTTTCTCCCCGGTAATAATGTCCACCGTCGCGACCATCCCCGGAATGATCAGCAGCGGTTTCGCATCCCCGCCCAAGTGATTCTTGTCGGTTCTTACCTGAATCAGATAAAAACTGTTGCCCTTGTCATCGGTGATGGTGTCCGCGCCAATCAGCTCCAGCTTCGCACTCAGCCCGCCATAAATCGTGTAGTCGTAAGCGCTGAACTTGACCATGGCTTTCTGGCCTGGGTGCAGGAACGCTACGTCTTGAGGGCGGACTTTGGCTTCGATCAGCAGGTTGTCTTCCAGCGGCACGATTTCCACCATGTCGTTACCCGGCTGGACCACGCCGCCGATGGTGTTGACCTTCAGCATTTTGATGATGCCGTGAACCGGCGACACCACGGTGGTGCGCGTCACCCGGTCGTCGATGGCAATGCTTGAGGCAGTGATTTTCGACAGGTCGGTGCGTTTTTCATTCAGCTCTTTCGCCGCGTCGGAACGGAAGGATTGTTCGGACTCGTCGATCTTGCTTTTGATCTCATTGATCGCCGATTCGGCCCGGGGAATCGCCAGGGTCGTGGCATTCAGCGAGCCGCGGATTTCCACCGCGCTGCGTTTGAGCCGCAAGATTTCCACCGGCGAAACCGCCCCGGTGCCCACCAGCGGCGCAGACATGTTCATCTCTTGTTGCAGCAGCGCCAGGCTGGAACTGAATTGCCCCTGTTTGGAACGGAATTCCGCCAGCTCCTGGGTTTTCTGCCGAAGTTGTTCGGTCAGCGTGCGCTGTTCGCTGGCCAGTCGGCGCTGACGTTGTTCGTACAGCGAGCGTTCGTCCTCGGCCACTTGCGGGGCTTTGGCAATGACTTCCGGGGACAGCTTGAACGGCCGGCCTTCCGCTTCAGCCGACAGCCGTTCGACCTGCGCAGTCAGCGCATAGCGGTCCGCTTCGCTTTCACCCTTGTTCGACAGAAATCGCGTGTCATCCAGGCGCAGCAAAGTGTCGCCCTTGTTCACCATTTGCCCTTCGCGCACGAAAATTTCCGTGACGATGCCGCCTTCCAGGTTCTGGATCACTTGAATCTTGCTCGACGGAATCGCTTTGCCTTCGCCCGTAGTGACTTCCTGCAACACGGCGAACTTGGCCCAGACCAGCGCGGTGATCAGCAGCGCGGCCGCCAGCCATACGGTGATCCGCGACCAGCGCGGTGAATCCTGCAACGAGGCGCCGGCAGTTTCCGGCATGAATTCGACTTCGGCGCTTTTGCCGAAACTGTTGAAGTAGCCACGGGAACCTTGATCCGCAGACATGGGCAACTCCTAAACCGTCGCAGAGCCGACACGGCCCTTGCGCAACGCATCGATGACCGCTTCTTTCGGGCCGTCGGCGACGATCCGCCCGTTGTCCAGCACCACCAACCGGTCCACCAGGCTGAGCATTGAGGTGCGGTGAGTGACCAGCAGCAGGGTTTTGCCCTGGATCCAGCCGTGGAGTTTTTGCCGCAGGACGTCTTCGCTGCTGTTGTCCATGGCGCTGGTGGGTTCATCGAGCAGCATGATCGGTGGATCGAGCAGCAACGCACGGGCCAGCAATACCGCTTGGCGTTGCCCGCCCGACAGCAATTGACCGCGCTCACCCACCGGCCGGTCGAAGCCCTGGGGATGTTGACGAGCCAGTTCGGTGACGCCGGTCAGTTCAGCGACTTCGAGCATTCGGGCATCGCTGATGTAGCGCGCGCCGAGGGTCAGGTTGTCGCGCAGGCTGCCGGCCAGTAGCGGCAGGTCGTGGGCGACGTAGCCGATCTGTTGACGCAGGTCGGCGACGTCCAGTTGTCGCAGGTCCAGGCCATCGAGCAACAACTGGCCTTCTTCCGGCGCATAGAAACCCATCACCAAACGCGCCAATGTGCTTTTGCCCGAACCGCTGCGGCCGATGATGCCGATCCGTTCGCCGGGTTTCATGCTGAAGCTGACATTGGCCAGGGCCGGGGCGTTCTGGCCGTTGTAGTGGAACGTCACGCCGCTGACAGCCAGTGCGCCTTGCAATTGCGTGCGCTCCAGCGGCCGCTGTTTGGCGTCACGTTCTTGTGGCAACGACATCAGCGCATCGGTGCTTTTCATGGTCAGTTGCGCTTGCTGATAGCGGGTGATCAGCCCGGCGATTTGCCCCAGCGGCGCAAGCACGCGGCTGCCGAGCATGTAGGTCGCCACCAGCGCGCCGACGCTTAGGTTGCCGGCGATGATGCTGTAGACCCCGGCGACGATGGTCGCCATGCCGGAGAACTGCTGAATGAACAGCGTGCCGTTGGTGGCCAGCGCCGAGAGGTTGCGCGCATGGCTGTCGAGGCGGGTGAGGGCGCCGTGGGTGCTTTCCCATTTGTGTTGGCGTTCGCTTTCGGCGCTGCACGCCTTGAGGGTTTCCAGGCCGCCGAGGGTTTCGATCAGCAGGGCCTGGCGTTCGGCGCCCAGGCTCAGACTTTTCTGCACGGTGTCGCGCAGACGTGCCTGAATCACCATGGCAAAGATGATCGTGATGGGGAAGGCGAACAGTGGAATCACCACCAGCCAGCCACCGAGCAGGCCGATCACCACCAGCATCAGTACGGCGAAGGGCAGGTCGATCAGGCTGGTCAGCGTGACGGCGGTGAGAAATTCCCGCAGGCCCTGAAAGTCATGAATGCTCTGGGCGAAACCACCGATGGTCGCTGGCCGCGCTTTCATCGCCATGCCGGTGATGCGTTCGAACAAGGTTGCCGAAAGAATCACGTCGGTTTTCTTCCCGGCGGTGTCCAGCAAATGCGCGCGAACCACCCGCAGCACCAGCTCGAAGCCGGTGCCGATCAGCAAGCCGATCGACAGCACCCACAACGTTGAAGTGGCCTGGTTCGGCACCACCCGGTCGTAGGTCTGCATCACGAACAGCGGCACCATCAGCCCCAGCAGGTTGATCAGAAAACTCGCCAGAATCGCATCGCTGTACAGCCACTTCGACAGCTTCAACGTGTCGCGAAACCACGCTTCCACTCGCGGCACCAGCGGCGCGCGCAAGTCTTCGAGTTCATGCCGCGGCCGGGCGAACAAGGCCTGGCCGCTGTAGTTGGCGGTCAGCTCGTCCCTGCTGACCCATTGTTCTCCGCCGTCGGCTTCGCTCGGCAGAATCAGCGCCTGACCGTCATCGCCGAAGCGGCGCAAGACCGCGCAGCGGCCATGGTTGAGGATCAGCATCACAGGCAGGTTGAGCGCGGAAATCTCCCCCAGTTCACGGCGCAACACACGCGCCTGCAAACTGGCCCGAGCCGCTGCGCGCGGCAGCAGGTCCAGGCTCAAGCGTTGGTGTGCCAATGGCAGCCCGGCGCTCAGGCTGGCGCGACTGACCGTCGCGCCATGAAGTTTGCAGAGAATCAACAGACCGTCCAGAAGCGGGTCATCGAAGCTCAGGCGCGGATCGACACCCGTGTTGCCGGTTTCCATGCTGGTCACATTGATCGCTCCCTTTGCGCTACTTCATTTGAGCTACTTCAGTTCAGGCAAACGCGCTTCGTTTTTCACTTCGGTGGAGGCGATCGCATCGGCGGGCAGCACCACCCGTTGTTTGCTCAGCAACTGACCCATGTTCGCCAGCACGCGGTACATCGAAAACTCCTCGGTGTAGCGCACTTCGGTGTAGCGGCGGTTGGCGTTGTAGAGTTCGTTTTCACTGTCGAGCACGTCAAGCAGGGTTCGTTGACCAAGGCCGAACTGATCCTGATACGCGGCCCGCACACGGGTGGTGGTTTCGGCGTATTCACGGGCGGTCGGGGTTTGTTTCTTGGCATTGAGCATGGCGTTCCAGGCCAGGTGGATGTTCTCGTTGAGCTGGCGCAGGGCGTTGTTGCGGATGTCCAGCGCCTGGTTGATCTGGTGCGCATTGGAGGCCAGCCGGGCCTTGTCGCTGCCACCGCGGAACAGGTTGTAGTTCATCACCACACCCACTCGCCATTCGTTGTCGTGGCCTTCGTCGCCCTGAATATTGTTATTCGCACCCACCGCCGCTTCAGCGTCAAAACGCGGGTAGAACGGCGACTTGGAGACTTCGTACTGGCTCTCGGCCGATTGCACATCGGCCTGGGCGGATTTCAGGTACGGGTTGTTTTCCACCATGCTCTGCTGGGCTTCCGGCAGGGTGGCGGGCAATTCGCCGCGGGTCGATGGCGGCGCTTCGAGTTCATCGGGCATGCGCCCCACGACGCTGTAGAAATTCGTCTCGGCATCGGCCAGATCGACTTCGGCGGTGTCGAGGTTGTTTTGCGCCAGCGCCCGGCGAGCGGTGGACTGGTCGGAGTCGGCGTTGCTGCCGACCCCACGCTGGGTGCGCAGGCCGATCTGATCGTTGACCCGCATGTGCGCTTGCAGGTTGTTCTTGGCCAGGGTCACCAGTTCGCGGCGCTTGAGCACTTCGAGGTACACCTCGACGGTGCGCAGGGCCAGATCCTGGGCAGTGCCCTGAGCGTAATAGGCTCGCGAGTTGGCCACGCCTTTGGTGCGTGCAACCTCGTTGGAGGTGTTGAAGCCGTCGAACAGCATCTGTCGCAGGCGCAGTTCCGACTGGGTGTAGGTGAGGATTTCGGTGTGGTGATTGCCCTGCGCCCGAGTGGTGGTGTTATCGCTGTACCCGCGCCCGTAGCCGGCGTTCAAATCCACCGATGGATAGAAGCCCCCTTTGGCGACTTTAATCTGCTCGTCGGCCGAGAGCCGGGCATCGACCCGCGACGACAGTTCCGGGTGGGTCGCAATGGTGCTCTGGATCGCCTCGGTCAATGACATCGCCTGAGCCTGAGAAGTGCAGGCCATGGCCAGCAAAATCGCGCTGCAGAGGGGGGTTAAAACGCGCATGGATGCCTCTCCCTGATTCCTGATGGTATTTTGCGGGTCGCCAAATATTTGACGTTATTTTTAAGTGAATCCGTCTCACGCTTGTTACAGCTAGAGCTAAGAACATCCTGACGCGAAGCTAAGAAGGATTTCTCATAAGGCTTATGCCGAAAAAAACTTATGCGCTCTGAAAAATCCAGCACATTGTTCAATGCGAAAGCCTTTGTTTATGAGCTCTAAGGAGCATCGAAGGGCTTGAGGAAAGTTCAATTCACTTTTCGACACAGAGCGAAGAAGTGCTGGAGGGGAGGGAGGCGAGACGGTTTAGAGGCGACAATTTTTTGTCGCTCGAGTGATTCAAAACCGTTACGCATCGTTCGCAGGGCGGTTATTTTGGAAGTGGACCCCGATGCCGTTGATTGCACAGGGTTTTATCCTGATCCAGAAATTCCCCTTGCGAGCGACACGCCTGGCGAGAGCGTCGGGAGGCAGCGGTTTACCTCAGGTAAACGCTTTCTCGGCAAGCAATCCGCCAGACAACCTGACTGAACCATGAGCACGTCTTCGCGCAAACAGGATGCCGACAGCAGTTGGCGGCGGAGGAAATGCACATGGCAACGCTCATCGGTATCGTCAGTAAGGTCATCGGTCAGGTGTACGCAGTGGCGGGTGATGGCACCCGACGCACACTGGTCGAGGGCGATCGGCTGTTTGCCGGCGAGCAACTGGTCACCGGGGCCGAAGGCGCGGTGGCGGTGCAGTTGAAAAATGGCCAGGAGCTGACCTTGGGGCGTGACAGCAGCCTGCAGATGACGACCCAATTACTGGCGCATCAGGTCCCGCACGTGGAGACCGCCGATGCGGTAACGCCGAGCCAGGCGCAACTGACCGATGTCGAGCAACTGCAAAAAGCCATTGCCGCCGGCGCCGACCCGACCCAGACCGGTGAAGCCACCGCCGCCGGGCCAGGCGCCTCGGGCGCGCCGGGTGGATTGGGCGGCGGTCACAGTTTTGTGTTGCTAGAGGAAGTGGGGGGCCGGGTCGATCCCACGATTGGTTTCCCCACCGCGGGCTTCAACGGTATTCCCGAATTCCCCCTGGAACGCCGGGACCCGGACAACGGCGACAACGATGCTGGTGGTGCAGGAGGTACAGGCGCGCTGAATAACCCGGTCACCCTCATTGGCCTTTCGGTGGAGGGAGGCGAACTGACCCTCAATGAAGCCCACCTGGCGGACGGTTCGGCCAGCACCCCCGGAGCGCTGATTCAAAACGGCACCTTCACAGTCATTGCGGCAGACGGGCTGACCAGCTTGAACATCGGCGGGATTAACGTGATCAGTGGCGGTGTGCCCGCCGGTTTTCCGCAGTCGATCACCACGCAACTGGGCAACACCCTGACGATCACCGGCTATAATCCGGCCACCGGCGTGGTGAGTTACAGCTACACCCTGGTCGGCAACGAAACCCACGCGGCTGGCGACGGCGCCAACAACCTCAGTGAACAGTTCACCGTGGTCGCGAGTGACAGCAACGGCGATACCGCCACCGGTTCGCTGGACGTCAACATCACCGACGATGTGCCCAAAGCCATCGACGACACCAACGCCAATAGCGCCTCGGAAACCCTGCTGACCCTGACCGGCAGCGTGCTGCCCAATGACGTCCAGGGCGCTGACCGCATTGCCACCGGCCCCGACAGCGGGCCGATCAT
This sequence comes from Pseudomonas sp. JL3, assembly GCF_031570575.1. Taxonomy (NCBI): domain Bacteria; kingdom Pseudomonadati; phylum Pseudomonadota; class Gammaproteobacteria; order Pseudomonadales; family Pseudomonadaceae; genus Pseudomonas; species Pseudomonas sp. JL3. The sequence goes on along the minus strand of NZ_JAKWJK010000007.1, from coordinate 1,347 downwards.
CGGTGGCACGTTCAATGGGACTTACGGCACGCTGGTACTCAATCCCAACGGCACCTACACCTACACCTTGAACACCGGCGACGCCGATTTCAAAGCCCTGAACGGCGGTGGCAACGCTACCGAGAATTTCGTCTACACCCTCACCGATTCCGACGGCGATACCAGCACCGCGACGTTGGTGCTGAACATCCATAACAACGATGACCCAGTGACCCTCGATGGCCTGAACGTCAACGGCGGTGAACTCACCGTTTACGAGAAAAACCTCAGCGACGGCACCAGCCCCAACACACCGGCCTTGACCCAGAGCGGCACCTTCACCGTCACCGCCCTCGACGGTTTGCAAACCCTGACCGTGGGCGGCATCGCGGTGGTCACCAGCGGTGTGGCCGCAGGCTTCCCGCAATCGATTGTCACTGCGCTCGGCAATACGCTGACCATCACCGGTTTCAACAGCACGACCGGCGTGGTCAGCTACAGCTACACCCTGACGGATAATGAAACCCACCCGAACGCCAACGGCGCCAACAGCATCACCGAGAACCTCGATGTCGTCGCCACCGACATCGATGGCAGCACGGCATTGGGTCAGATCAACGTCAACATCGTCGATGACTTGCCCACAGCCAATCCTGATCTCGCCACGATCGCCGAAGGCGCAACGGCCTCGGGCAACGTGCTGAACAATGACGTGGGTGGCGCTGACGGCCCGGCACTCAGTGGTGCGGTGGTCGGCGTGCGCGCCGGCAGCGACACGTCGACTTCAGCCATCGGCGGCCTGAACACGCAAATCAACGGCACCTATGGCTACCTGACCCTGGATGCCAACGGCAACGCCGTGTACCACAGCAATCCGAATTCGGTCAGCGCGCCGGGCGCCACGGATGTGTTCACCTACACCGTGCGCGATGCCGACGGCGATGAAAGCACCACGACCATCACCATCAACGTGGCTGACTGCACCCTCGTGGCGGTCAGCGATAGCGACGTGACGGTTAACGAAAAGGCCCTGGATTTGACCCAGGATGGCCAGGACCTGGCGGCAGGCACCGTCACCGGCAGCGAGCCCGGCAACACCGGTGAAACCGCCTCCGGCACGTTGGTCGGCTCGGTCACCGGCACCACTGGCACGATCACTTACACGTTGGTCGGCAGCGCTACCGGAACCTACGGGCAAATCCTCCTCAACCCGGATGGCAGCTACACCTACACCCTGACCTCCGCACCAACGACCCCCCCCCACGCCAACGACGGGCCGAATACCCTGAGCGAAAGTTTCACCTATCAAGCGACCGATCCCTTGGGTAACAGCGTCACCAGTACCATCGTGATCAACATCGTCGATGA